>NZ_CP033068.1:3084513-3701416 GCF_003668995.1 Flavobacterium sp. 140616W15 | reverse complement strand
TAACTATATGTTTTTAGGTATTTATATTTTGTTTCACGCAGATTTTGCGGATTAAGCCGATTCTTTTCTACATGAATCTTTGTGTGACTCTGTGGGTTTTTGTGAATCTCTAAAATCCCAAAAATAAAATTAAGATAATAATAACGCTTTTCGCTGTTGTAAGAAGTAATTTTGTAGCCCCAAAATAAGTCGCTTGTTTTTGATAAAAGGACAAGCGAATTGATTTGGGTATCGAATAATAAATCATTTAAAATAAATTCATGAAAAAGCAATTACTCGCATTATTAACCGTAATTTTTATAGGTTTTGGTGCAAATGCGCAAGTTAAAACACCTGAGACTACTGTTTTGGTTCTTATCCATTCTCAGAGCGGAGGAACATATAAAATGGCTAAAGCTATGGCAGAGGGAATTCAGGAGTATCCAAATACAAAAGCAACAATAAAAAGAGTTGCTTCGATAAATCCAAAAGAAAAATTAACTGCTGAGGTAGAGAAATTGCCAGTGGCAACAATCGAAGAATTGGCTAATTACGATGGAATCGCTTTTGGTAGCCCAGTTCATTTTGCAAACATCAGTGCCGATATGAATTACTTTTTTAGCAAAAGTATTCCAATTTGGACTTCAAGAGTTTTAGAAGGAAAACCAGCAACTGTTTTTATGTCGGCTGGATCGGGAGCAGGAAAAGAAGCGGCAATTTTGTCTTTTTGGAACATCCTTGCCTCACACGGAATGGTAATTGTACCTACAGGAATTATGGGAACAGCTACTTTGGATAAAACAGTTCCACAAGGAAATACTCCTTTTGGAGCAACTTCATTGGCTGGATCAACAGGAACAAGACCTTCGGCTAGCGAATTGAATTTGGCAAAAGAACAAGGTAAAGCTTTGGCAAGAGTAGCTTCGGGCTTAAAAAACACAGAAAGCGCTAAAATGCTCAAACTAACTCCAGCAGAAAAAGTAGGTTTTGATGTGAATAAAGTATTAAAAGATAATAATATTGTGATTCCTGAAGCTCCTATGCCAGTTGGGAATTACGTACCCTTTACCATTTCGAATAATAAAGTGTACATCAATCAAGTTGCATTAAAAGATGGTAAGATATTAAATCCAGGTAAAGTGGGTGCAACAGTTACAGACGAACAAGCCAAAGAAGCAACGTATCAAACCATGCTTAATGTTATTGCGGTATTAAAAGTAGCTTGCGGAGGTGATTTGAACAAAGTAAAACAATGTGTTCAGTTAACAGGATATTTTAATACAACACCTGAATATACACAACATGCAGGTCTTATGAATTCGGCTTCTAATTTAACAGCATTGGTTTTTGGAGAAAAAGGAAAGCATGCAAGAGCGACAGTTGGAGCAGTTTCGTTACCGATAAATTCGGCAGTTGAAATTCAGGCAATTTTCGAAATCGAATAAAAATAGATTTAGATTAAAAAGAGAAAACCCGAATACATATTGTGTATTCGGGTTTTTGCTTTATATGAGGTCGATTATGATCGATACTTTATGATTTTGGTAATGCTGCACCTACAGCAATATCACAACGGTGGCCTTCTTGTCCGTGTGGCGGATTCATTCCAGGAGCAGTAACATCGGTATTTGGAGCAGGAAGCGGAATAGCCATTTGTTGACTAACCGTACCCGATTCAGATTGTGTTTGTTGAGTAGTTGTTTTTGGAGCTGCAGAATTTAATGGTGCACCTACAGCAATATCACAACGATGTCCTTTTTGTCCGTGAGGAGGATTCATTCCTTTGGCTGTAGTGGTTGTTGGTTGAGCAGTTGCTGTATTTGTCACTACAGTTGTTGTAGGAGCTGTTTGAGTTTGAGTAGTTGTTTGTGTTGCTTGTGCAGGGGCTGCAGAGTTTAAAGGAGCTCCAACTTCAATGTCGCAACGGTGACCAGGTTGTCCGTGAGCAGGATTAATTCCTCCAGTGGCACCCATTACAGTGTTTGGATTTGCTGCTGGTGCTGGTGTTTGAACTGCCGAATTTGCTTTTGTCGTGTCTTGCGCCAATCCTAGTTTTACCAATTCAGACGCAGGAGTGCTTTCTTGAGGTTCTAATCCTTTTTTGCAAGAGATAAAAAGGATTGAAGAAATGATTAACGAGCTTATAAAGATTTTCGAATTCATGGTTGAGTAATTTTAAAGTTCTCAAATATACTCGTTTTTGATTGATTTTATAAATCATTCGTTGTTAAAACAAGTTTTTAGCTAGCCTTTTTACCGCAAAGGCCACAAGGATTTACGCAAAGAGCGCAAAGTTTTATGCTCTTTTTGGTTAATTTTTCAGTTAGTACTCCTGTGTAAAAACCTTTGAGCCTTTGTTGCTTAGTACCTCAGTGCCTTTTTTTAAATAATAAAAGAGGTTTAAGCATGTAAGTAATGTAAGAGCATTTAAGTTTACGCCATATTTATATATGAACTACTATTTCTTATATGGTTTTAAAAAGACCTTTGAACCTTTGTAACTTAGTACCTCAGTACCTTTTTTATGCGTATTCTACAGCAAAATCTTTGAACCTTTGTGACTTAGAACCTCAGTACCTTTTTTAGCCACATATTTACTATATTTCTGCTTTAAAAAAACAACTAACCAAATACTATGAAAAAATCAATTTTACTTCTTTTATTCATTACCTCTTTTGCGCAAGCACAAACTGTTGAGGTCGATAAAATCAATAAAACTCTTGATGCTTGGCATAAAGCTGCAGCCGATGCTAGTTTTGAACCTTATTTTTCTTTAATGGCCGATGATGCGATTTTTATCGGAACAGATGCAACCGAAAATTGGAACAAAGCCGATTTTAAAGTATGGGCGAAGCCTTTTTTTGATAGAGGGAAAGCGTGGAATTTTACAGCATTAGAACGTCATGTCTTTTTTGATGCAACAGGAAAAACAGCTTGGTTTGATGAATTGCTAGATACTCAAATGAAAATTTGTCGCGGATCGGGTGTTATGGTAAAAGTGGGGAAAGAATGGAAAGTAAAGCATTATGTTTTGTCTATGACGATTCCAAACGACAATGTGGATGAAATTATTAAAATTAAGGCTCCAATTGAGGATGTTCTAATTACTAAATTAAAGAAAAAGTAAGTAAAGACTTTGTTTTTAGTCTTTTAAAAACAAAGGTTCTAATTTCGTTATAATAGGATTGCTAATTTGATATATTAATTTGAACCTCAAAATGGGATACTGGCAATAAAAAGCTTTCAAAATTGCAATATTGATTATAATTTAATGATAGCCCGCTATTTTTTAGCCTTTAAAAAGTAAAATACTTGTTTTTTTATAACTTTGACCCCTATAAAAATGGGGTTAAAGTAAAGTATTTTGAAAATGAAAACAGAAAAGTGGTGGGTTATTTCCTTTGTCATTATAAGTATCGTATCTATAACGGGTGCATTTTGGCCAACAGTTAGCGGAACTGATTATGTCCTTTCAGAATTTGGAACCACAGATCATATTGTTCCTGCCGATGTTGCTTGGATGCTTACCTCTTGTTGCCTGGTTTTGATTATGACTCCTGGGCTTTCCTTTTTTTATGGAGGAATGGTTGGAAAAAAGAATGTAATATCAACGATGCTTCAAAGTTTTATTTGCCTTGGCGTAGTAACACTTTTGTGGGTTGTAGTTGGTTTTAGTCTTGCTTTTGGTGAGCCAATAGGAATTCATTCAGGAGGAAATTTTTATAGCTTCGTAGGAAATCCAACAACATTTGCCTTTATGGATTATGTGGGTGTTTTGCCTCATAAGCAATTAGCAAATACGATTCCGTTTATGTTGTTTGCCTTATTCCAAATGAAATTTGCAGTTATAGCGCCAGCAATTATTACAGGTTCATTCGCAGAGCGCGTTCGGTTTATCTCGTACCTTCTTTTTATCTGTTTGTTTACCATATTTATTTATGCTCCTTTATGTCATGCTGTTTGGTATCCTACAGGGATTTTAGGAACTTATTTTGGAGTTAAAGATTTTGCAGGAGGAACAGTTGTTCATATGAGCGCTGGTTTTGCAGCACTAGCAGGAGTTCTTGTATTAGGAAAAAGAAAAAATAGCCGACATATACCGACCAATATTCCTTTTGTATTATTAGGAACAGGAATGCTGTGGTTTGGCTGGTTTGGTTTTAATGCAGGTTCAGCTTTGGCAGCAAATGGTGTAGCGGCAATGGCTTTTGCTACCACAACAACAGCATCTGCAGCGGCAATGTTAACGTGGGTATTTTTTGATAGAATAAACGGGCGAAAAGTATCAGCTTTAGGAGCGTGTATTGGAGCAGTAGTAGGATTGGTTTCGATTACTCCAGCAGCCGGATTTATATCCGTCCCAGAAAGTATGTTTTTTGGATTCAGTGCTGCACTAGTTTCAAATATGGTGGTAAATGCTACTTTCTTGAAGAAAATAGATGATACTCTAGATGTTTTTGCTTGTCATGGAGTGGGAGGGATTATGGGAATGATTCTTACTGCAATTTTTGCACATGGCGAAAAAGCAAGTTTGCTTCACGGCGGATGGATGGTTTTTGCACATCATATGATGGCATTGGTCTTGGTATCGATATTTACTTTCTTCGGAGCTTATTTACTATTTAAGGTAACAAATCTAATTATCCCAATGCGTGTGTCAGAAGAATCAGAGCACATCGGATTGGACTTATCTCAACACGATGAAACGCTAGAGCCTAAAATGAAAAGTGCTGTTTAATTAGGTGATTTTATAAAGAAAACCACATCAAATGTTTTTGTAGAAAAAAGCCATTCGATGTGGTTTTTTTCATTTTTGAAATCCGATGCGTTTCATTCGTATATATTCCTTAATTTTGCCGAAATATTTGTAAAAAAGTGGGAAGTAAAAATAAACTAAAGAGATTCAAGGAGAACGAAACATTTGATAACGTTTTTCAACCAACGAGAGAAGAAGTTGTAGGCGATTTATTTCCGCTAAAAGGGAAATGGAATACAGACTTCTTTAAGAATGATAATCCGTTGGTACTTGAATTAGGTTGTGGAAAAGGAGAATATTCTGTAGGATTAGCAGAGAGATATCCAAACAAAAATTTTGTTGGAATCGATATTAAAGGAGCTCGTTTCTGGCGTGGTGCTAAGACTGCTGTAGAAACAGGTTTGCATAATGTTGCTTTTATTCGTACTCAAATCGAATTGATAAACCATATTTTTGCCGAAAATGAAGTAGATGAAATCTGGATTACTTTTCCAGATCCTCAAATAAAATACAAGCGTACCAAGCATCGAATGACTAATTCGGAATTTTTACAGTTGTATAAAAAAATCCTTAAAAAGATGGTGTTGTCAATTTAAAAACAGATAGTGAATTTATGCATGGTTACACCTTAGGGTTGTTACATGGAGAAGGTCATGAGGTTTTGTATGCAAACCATAATGTGTACGTAAATGAGGGAAGTCCAGAAGAGGTAACTGCTTTTCAAACGTTTTATGAGAAGCAATACTTAGAAATTAATAAGGCAATTACGTATATTCGTTTTAAGATTAAAGCGTAGTTCTTTTTTAAAATTCCCAATGCCCATTTTTTAATACATGATACGTAGCGCATGACATTTATTATCCCTTTAATTTTAGGTTTTATTACGGCTTTTATTGGTATTATTCCACCAGGACTAATAAACATGACGGCAGCTAAAGTGAATTTAAAAGAAGGGAGAAAAAATGCCTTGTGGTTTGTTGTTGGAGCAGTACTTATTATTTTCTGTCAAGTATATTTGGCGATTTTATCGGCAAGAATTATTGATCAGCGACCAGATGTTGTAATCTTATTGCGCGAAATTGGTTTTATAATCTTTGCTATTCTAACGATCTATTTTCTTTGGATTGCAAAAGAGCCTAAGAAAAAGAAAAACAAGATTAAAAATAACAGCAAGAAAAGTCGTTTCTTTTTAGGAATGTTACTTTCAGGGCTTAATTTTTTTCCAATTCCGTATTATGTCTTTGTTAGTGTAACACTGGCTTCCTATAAATTGTTTTTGTTCGAAAACTATTTTATATCTGTGTTTGTAACGGGATCAGTTTTGGGATCGTTTACCGTTTTTTACTGCTACATTGCTTTTTTTCAAAAGATAGAGCAAAAAACAGATTATATACTTAAGAACATGAATATCATTATCGGAAGCATTACAGGGGTGATTTCGATAATCACACTTTTTAATATTATACGATATTATTTCGCTTAGTTTTTACTTAAAAATAAAGCCATGGCAGAGGATAATTTTTTCGAAAGGGTATATGTAATTGCAAGACAGATTCCGTACGGGAAAGTAACATCGTATGGTGCTATTGCAAAGGCTTTAGGAACTGCACGTTCAGCAAGAATGGTAGGTTGGGCAATGAATGCTTGCTATAATAGGGATGATGTACCTGCGCATCGTGTAGTAAATAGAAAAGGATTGTTAAGTGGCAAACATCATTTTGACGGAACCAACCTAATGCAGCAATTACTCGAAAATGAAGGTATCGAAGTCAAAGACAATCAGATTGTAGATTTTGAAAAGCATTTTTGGCAACCAGCAATAGAGATTTAGTCTATTTAAAATGTGATGAATTCAGTTTTCAGTTCCAGTTTCCAGTTAAAATTTTTTTGCGAATAATTTTAAGTTTCAGGTTTTCGACTGAGACCGTAAACTGCGACTGTTTATTTTTGTTTCAAGTTTTAAGTTTCAAATTTCAGGTTGTGATTGTGATTGTGACTTCAAACTGTGACTTCAAACCGTTTTTAGGATGTAATCAGGCAAATCACAAAATTCGTTCTGTTTTCATCGGCTTGGTAGGTTAAATAGCCACCGTGAGCTTCAATAATATTCTTTGAAAGCGTAAGCCCTATTCCTGCACCTTCTTTTCGGGTTGTAAAAAAGGGAAGGAATATTTTATTTCTTATTTCAGGGTCAATTCCTTTCCCAGTGTCGGATATTGTAATAAAAAAACGATTGTTTTCGGTCAATGCCGATAAGAATATTTTTTTCTCTTGTCTTTCTTTTAAAGCAAAAATACTATTGGTAATCAAGTTGATAATAACTTGTTCCATTTGACTTTTATCAATGAGGATGTTACGGGAACTGTTGATACTGTTTATCAATTCAATTCCTTGTTCCTTTAAAATTGGCGACATGATTTTTAAACAATCAGTAAAAAGAGAATTAATCGATGTTGGGATTTTATTTGGAGTAGGCAACATAGTTAGTTTTCGATAATTTTCTACGAAAACCTGTAAATGATCACTACGGTTTATAATAGTCGATATACTATTTTTGATGTCCTCAAAATCATCTTCTTCAAGCTTTTCCTGATCAATTATTTGAAGTAAATTTTGCGAAAGCGAACGAATTGGAGTTAAGGAATTCATTAATTCGTGTGAGATAACCTTCATTAAGGTAATCCAGGCTTCTTTTTCTTTTTTGTCAATAACACGCTGTATGCTGTCTAGCAAGATAATAAAGTATTCTTTATTTAATGATTTTGTAAGCGAGGTCTGGAGCGTAAAAGTTTGTAAATCCTGTTGCTCAATCTTAACGCTGATAGCTGTTTTTAATTCGCTAAAATGAGTGTTTTCAATTTCGTCGCACAATGATGGAAGGTGATTTTTAAGGTAACTCCAATGACTTACTTTGGGTACATTAAATAGGGAAGAGAAATAATCATTCATTAAGAAGATATTCCAATCGTTATTATCTTTTTCCAGAATTAAAGTGGCAGTATCTATATTGTTTAAAATAGAACGATAAATTAATTCTTTTGATGTTTGTTCTTGTTGCTTTTCTTTTAAAGTATCATATAATAGAGCGAGGTTCTTGAAACTGCCTTTTTTTCTTCTTTAGGAAAATTGGTCGAGTAGTCATTTTGAAGAATAGAGAGAATTGTTTTGTCATAAAAGCTCGTTTTTGCTTTGATAAAAGAATACATTTCTATTAGAGCAATAATAAGAGCAACACCTACCAATATGCTATTGTGGTACAGTTCCTTTTGTGCAAGATACAACGAACTAAAAAGGATGATTATAACAATAAAAACACGTAAAAATAAGAGGTTGTAAAATTTCCAGTTTTTCATTATTCGATATTTTTTAAACCATATTTTTCAATTCTTCGGTAAAGAGAAGCTCTGGATAATCCTAGTTCTTCGGCAGTTTTGCTAATGTTTCTGTTGTTCTTAAGTAAAGATTTTTCAATAGCATTTTTCTCCATCTCAGATAAAGGATTTTCGTCATCAATCAGAATGTCTTCAAAATCAAGAATGTCTAAATCATTTACAGTAATGATATTATTTTCGGATAGAATTAAAGCTCTTTCAATTTTGTTTTCCATCTCACGTACGTTTCCTTTCCAAGGATATTTTTCTAAATACTTGGCAACGTTATCATCAAAAACTATATCAGGTTGATTGTATTTTTCTCCAATTTGATTAAGAAGATATTCAGCCATTGGTACAATGTCGTCTTTTCGCTCGCGCAAAGCTGGCAAAGTAATTTCCATGGTATTGATGCGATACAATAAATCTTCACGAAATGTTTTGTTTATTACTTCGGCTTTGATATCGCTATTAGTAGCCGCTATTATGCGTACGTTTAGAGGTCTGGCTTTACTTTCGCCTAAGCGTGTAACCGATTTGGTTTGTAAAACGTGCAATAGCTTCGCTTGTAAGTGCAAAGGGATATTTCCTATTTCGTCTAGAAAAATAGTTCCCTCTGAAGCAGTTTCAAATCGTCCTGGAGTATCGGTTTGTGCGTCTGTAAAAGCTCCTTTGGTATAACCAAATAGTTCGCTTTCGAATAAATTATCGCTTAAAGAGCCTAAATCTACATGAACAAAAGGGCTGTCTTTTCGTTGCGAATTTTGATGGATATGTTGTGCGAAAACAAATTTACCAGTTCCGTTTTCTCCTAAAATTAGTACGTTGGCATCTGTTTTAGCAACTTTATCGGCAATTGTATACGCTCGCTTTATTTTATCAGAAGTTCCGGTGAAATATCTTTTTTCTTCGGTTTTTACGATTATTTTCTTTGATTTTTTTCGACTTTCATTAACCGCATTGTCAATTGTCGTTAATAGTTTTTCATTGTTCCAAGGTTTTAAAACATAATCAAAGGCACCTATTTTTATGCCTTCTACAGCAGTTTCTATTTTTCCAAAACCAGTCATCAAAATAACAACGGTTTGTGGAGATAATAACTTAATTTCTTTTAGCCAATGAATTCCTTCGCGGCCATCTTCAAAACCAATACGATAATTCATGTCTAATAAAACAACATCAATTGGATTTTCGGATAAAAGAGAGATGATTTTTTTTGGGTCGTTTGTAGTAAAAATAGATTCAAACTGTTTTTTTAGAATCATTTTTACTGAAAAAAGAATTTCTTCCTGATCATCGACAACTAATATATTGGCTTGTTTTTTTCGCATGATATGTTTTTATGTTCGGTTATGAACGGTCAACTGTTCATTATCGAACACTGCTTTTTTTTGATGGTTTTGAAACTGCTTTATAAATCAACACTTTATAGATTTTAATTCTTTTGGCACAATATTTACCTATTGGTAATCAGTAAATTATTAGAACACATGGATAAAGTAATTCCTCGTAAAAGTAAAAAAATTAGGTATCTGGCAATAGGAATCGGAGCTTTTTTAGCATTGGCAATTGTAGTCTTTTTTTCTTTTAACAAAAAAAGAACCCTTAATGTGAAGGGAGATGAATTGATTATAAAAACGGTCGAAACAGATTTCTTTGAAGATTTTATGGTTTTTCAGGCAAAAGTTGAACCTTTGAATGTGATGTTGGTCAATGTAACTGAAGGAGGATCAGTTAAGGAAATATTTGTTGAAAATGGAGCAACAGTTATTAAAGGGCAATCATTGGCTCGATTGTATAATCCGAATACTGAACTTAATTATCTTACACAAGAAACAGCAATCATAGAGCAGATCAATAATCTGAATACTGGGAAATTAAATATTAGAAATCAAGAGCTGAATTTGACTAAAGATCTAGTTGCGATAGAGCATGATTATAATGATGCAAAACGTTTGTACGATATGAATTCGAAATTGTATGATAAAGATGTGATTTCTAGAAATGATTGGAATGCATTTAAAGAAAGTTTGCGTTTTCAGGATGAACGAAGAAAAACAATTCAACAAAGTATTCAAAAGGAGAAACAAACGAATCAATTGCAGATTTCACAAATCAATCGTTCGATTCAAACGATGGAAAAGAGTTTGGATATTTTAAGGAATAATAAAAAGAACTTTTTAATAACGGCGCCAGAATCAGGAAGGTTAACTTCATTTCAACCCGTTTTAGGAAAGACATTTCAAGCGGGAGAAAGTATCGGTAGAATAGATTCTAGACAAGGTTATAAATTGGTAGCTGAAGTAGATGAATTTTATTTAGAAAAAATGCGCGAAGGACTAAAAGGGCAAGTTGATTATCAGGGGAAAACTTTAGAAGTAATTGTGACAAAGGTAATTCCAGAGGTTAAAAGCGGTCATTTTTCCGTTGAATTAAATTTTATTTCTAAAGATAAAATTGCTTTACAGGATGGATTAAGTTTTGGAATAAAATTAATTTTATCTGAAAGAAATAAAATCCTTGTTTTGCCAAAAGGAAGCTTTAATCAGGAGACAGCAGGAAAATGGATTTTTGTTGTAAACGGAAATAAAGCAGAGAAAAGAACAATAAAATTAGGAAGAGAAAATCCTTCATATTATGAAGTTTTAAGCGGGTTAAAAGAAGGTGAAAAAGTCATAGTATCTTCTTATCTAGATTATAAAGATATGGAAGAGCTTTCGATACGTTCGAAGTAAACTAGCATTCAATCTCAGTTTACATTTTATAAAATATAACATTCAATCATCAATCAAAAAATACAATCAATAACAACAAATATTTTAAAAGATATGATAACAATACAAGATTTAACTAGAGTTTTTAGAACGGAAGAAGTAGAAACAGCAGCGTTAAGCGGAATTAATTTAAAGATAAAAAAAGGTGATTTCTTAACAATAATGGGGCCTTCGGGTTGTGGAAAATCTACTTTGCTTAATATAATCGGGCTTTTGGATAGTGCAAGCGGTGGAAGTTATAAATTATTGGATAACGAAATGGTTGGACTTAAAGAAAAAGGAAGAGCTAGTGTACGTAAAGAAAATATTGGATTTATTTTTCAAAATTTTAATCTTATCGATGAGCTATCAGTTTATGATAATATAGAGTTGCCTTTAATTTACAATAATGTGAAGGTGTCTGATAGAAAACAAAAAGTAGAAGCAATTGCAGAGAAGTTAAATATTTCTCATCGATTAAAACATTTTCCGCAACAGCTTTCAGGAGGACAGCAACAACGTGTTGCAGTTGCAAGAGCTTTAGTAAACGATCCTAAGATTATTTTGGCAGATGAGCCAACAGGAAACTTAGATAGTAAAAATGGTAACGAAGTTATGGAGCTTTTAACTGATCTGCATGCCAAAGGAGCAACAATACTTATGGTAACGCATTCAGATTACGACGCATCTTTTTCTCAAAAAACAATTCACATGAAAGATGGGATTATTTTTTCGGAAAAATTAAATCAAAGAAATGTAGATGTTTTTAAAGTATAGAAATCATGATAAAATTGATAACAATAGTAATTATAGTAGTGATAGAATTTTGTAAAACATTGTTTTTATAAAACATTTTAAATCAATCAATCAATCAAACTAAATCATAAATAAGATGATATTTAACTGGATAAAAATATTTGTTTATCATTTAAAGCAAAACAAACTGTTTTCGTTTTTAAATGTATTAGGATTAAGCATAGGAATTGCAGGAGTTATTTTTGCAATTTTATATTGGAACAATGAGAATTCGTATGATCAATGGAATCCTGAGAAGGAAAATGTATATCAGGTTCTTAATAGTATAGATGGCGCAACAGAGAATATATGGAATTCAAGTCCAGTTCCCTTTGGAGTAACATGTAAGGCTACAATTCCTGAAATTGAAAATATTACTTTTTTTGATAGTTGGTATTATGAAGATATACTCAAATATAACAATCAAAAATGGATGGGTAAAAAAATCATAGTTGCTGATTACGATTTTTTTGAAATATTTCCATTTCCAATTGTTAAAGGTGCTAAAAAAGATATTCTTAAAGAGAAAAATAGTGTTGCCATTTCGGAAGACGAAGCAAAAGTGGTTTTTAAAAATGAAGATCCTATAGGGAAAACTCTTGTCAAGGATGGAAATGTTTTTATTGTAAAAGCAGTTTATAAAATCATGAGACCATCTTCTGTTGAACCTAATTATGTTTTCGGAGGGCTTTTGAAAGAGTATGAAATGGATCATTGGGGGAACTTTAGTCATTCGCTTTGTATAAAGGTGAAAAAAGGAACAGATGCCGCAAGTGTTTTAAAGAAAATGCAACATGTGGATTTCGTTAACCGAACAATGAAAGATGCGAAAGAAAATGGACAGACTGTTGAGCAATATGTGAAAGATAATGGAGTTATTACTATTATTTTGGATCAGCTAAAAGAGGCTCGACTTTATGGTATAGGTTCTAGGATTGGAGGGAGTTATCCAGAAGGCAGAGGGGATTTGCAGTTATTGTATATTATGGTAGGTTTGTCTGGACTTATTTTGGCATTATCCTTAGTAAACTATATTAATTTAGCAACAGCATCAGCAATTAAACGAGCTAAAGAAGTTGGTGTACGAAAAATTGTTGGAGCAAATAAATCTCAAATTATCTGGCAGTTTATATTCGAAACGGCAATAATTGTTGTTTTCGCTATTCTTTTGGCGTTAGCAATTGTAGAGCTTTCTTTGCCTTTTTTTAATGACTTTTTGGGTAAAACACTTGCGATGCACGGGGCTGAATTTTATCTGCAAATCATCATTATTTTTGTTATTGTAATTATTCTGGCGGGTATATTTCCTGCGGTTTATGTAGCTAATTTTGAAACATTAAAAGTTTTAAGAGGGAATTTTTCAAGGAGTAAAAGTGGTATCTGGATTAGGAATTCGATGTTGATTTTTCAGTTTACAATTGCAGCCTTTTTTATCATAGGAGCATTAGTTGTTTATTCTCAAGTAAGTTATATGATGAATAAAGATTTAGGTTTCAGCGGAAGTCAAGTAATTAGTATTTCATTTAATTATAAAGACCAAGAAAAAAGATTAGAAAAGTATTTTACGACCAGAGATGAATTGATGAAAATAACCGGCGTTAAACATGTTTCTACTTTTGCGGGTTCCTTTGGTCAAGGAGCGAATTCAAGTTCAGGATTTAAGCACAATGGCATTTTTGTTCAACCTCAAAATGTAACAATGGATTTTGGTTTTCTTGAAATGATGAAAATTAAGATGAGTCAAGGACGAGATTTATCGCCTCAATATGCATCAGATACAATAAATAATTGGTTGATAAACGAAACTTGTGCTAAGATGTTAAATCTTAAAAACCCCATAAATACGGTAATTAGTTCTGGTTGGGGAAATAAAGATGGAAATTTAAAATTTAAAATTGTAGGTGTGGTAAAAGATTTTCATATTCTAGGTTTTAAAAATAAAGTTCCACCGATGGTTTTTGTTAATATTAAAACCTTAAAATGGGATAATTTAGAGAATATATATGTAAAAGTTTCACCTGAGAACTTGACTGAAACATTGTCTAAATTAGAGACTTACTGGCAAAAGAATATCAATCCTGATTATCCTTTTAATTATCAGTTTGTAGATAAGGCATTTGCAAAAACATATAATGAGCAGATAAAACAGAAAAATTTGTTTTTTGTACTTAATGTTATTGTGATTATTATTGCGATTTTCGGTTTATTTGCATTAGCATCATTTTCAATGGAAAGAAGGTTGAAAGAAATTGCAATCAGAAAAACACTTGGCGCAGAAACAGATGCTTTACTTAAAGAATTGTCGAAACAATATGTGCTTTTTTGCCTTATAGGCTTTGTAATAGGAATTTTTCCTGCCTATTTTTTACTTAATAAATGGTTAGAGAATTTTGCTTTTAGGATTGATGTTTCATTCTTGCCATTTATTGTTGCATTGGTTGTGTTGCTTTTGTTAACTTTGGTAATCGTTTTGGCAAAAGCATATCAAATAACTAAGATAGATATACTTAAATATCTTAAATACGAATAATTAATCTGAGCAATTAATTAGAATTGAGTTTTGGTTCCAGACCCGACAGTGTAATCGCTGGTCGGGTCTTTTTTTGAACCAAATAATATAGAATAATTGGTAAAGTGTAATTATTTGTAAACTATGTTTTAGCTTGATGAATTGTTAGTTAACTGTTTTGTCAGGAAACAATAGTGAGGATAAACTACTATCTCTATCATATACATCTTTGTAAAAACTGATTTCGCCTGCATCATTTACCCAAGCCGTAAAGTATCCAATATAAACAGGTATTTTGTTTTTTAGCATGCAAACAGTTTCTTTTTCTCCACTCATAGCATTATCAATACGATCAATAGGCCAGTCTGGATAATCTTTCAGGATGGCAACTGCAAGGTCTTTTGCTTTTTGAA
Source organism: Flavobacterium sp. 140616W15 (assembly GCF_003668995.1). Classification (NCBI taxonomy): domain Bacteria; kingdom Pseudomonadati; phylum Bacteroidota; class Flavobacteriia; order Flavobacteriales; family Flavobacteriaceae; genus Flavobacterium; species Flavobacterium sp. 140616W15. The sequence goes on along the minus strand of NZ_CP033068.1, from coordinate 3,686,840 downwards.
CATTTATACAACCATGACTAAAAGCTCTGTCTTGAGCAAGAAATAAACTTTTGGCAGGAGTATCATGCATGTAGATGTCATTTGGGTTCGGAAACAGGAATTTTACTAATCCTAAAGAATTATTTGGCCCTGGCTTTTGCCTGATAGTACCGTTGAACCACTCCATGTTGTGGTCTTTTAAATAATTCTTATCAGAAGCTATTAAAGACCTTAGCTCATTTTTGACAATACTCTGCGGAACTGTCCAATAGGGGCTAAATACGATTCGGTCCATTTTGCTGCTAAAAATTACTGTTTTGTTAAGTCTAGATCCAACAAAAACATCCGAAACCAATTCGTAAGCTCCGTTTTTTACATAAACTAAATGGTAAGAAGGAATATTTACCATTACATATTCTTTACCTTTTTCTAATTCTGCAGGAATCCATCGGCAACGTTCCATATTTAGCATAATTGTTCTTATGCGGTCCTCGATAGGCTCATTCATCTGACTAATTTGTTCCGCATCAATTTTGTAATTTAATGCTAAACCATATTTTCTTTTATAATTTAAAACAGCATCCATTAGTTCTTGGTCGTATACATTTCTTTTGGAGTCTTGTTTTAAATCTCCAAGAACCACTAAACGATGTCTGATTTGTCCAATAGTTTTTGAACTATCAAGAGGTTTTAGTATTTGTATTGATGGATCCATAGTTATTGGTTCCCAATCATTGGTTTTTTGAATTTTACGGTATTTGTCTAAAACATCACGTAATTTATAATATTGACTAAATAAGCCTATTTTTCCTTTATCTAATAACTTCGGATCAACTAATAAAGAATCTAATAATTTGTCATAAGAGATGCTTTTTTTGGGTAAAAACCATCCTAAATTCTGAACTTGTTTTGCATCAAGTCCTTCATAGACTTTGTTAGTGTAAAAGACATATAAAGAGGTTAGTAATAATTCTGTGTCGGATTGTGAAGGCTTATTGGCTTCGGTTTCGTTAAAAATAAAATCAATTTGATCTCTGTATGGTACAGTCGATTTTACTCCTTCTTTTTCAAGCATGTTTACTTTTTGATATAACAAATGAGCAAATTCTATAAGTTCATTATTGTCATACCATATCATTTTATAATTTCGACTTTTATAAAGCTGATCTACATCAGATTGATAAGTGCTGAATTTGGGGTAGTTTTTAAAGAAAGAGGCAATTGTAGCATTGTTAATTCCGGTGATTGTTTTGCTGTTATTAGTCTCTTTATGAATATTAAAAAATGGAGGGTACTCATTAAATAAAATATGTTTTTTGTTGGAGTTAAATGAAGTCAAGGGAAATGCCAACATTAGGATTGCGGATAATAAAGTAATTTTTCTCATAATTATTTGATTAATACGGTGACATGTTAAAAAAAAGTCTGGCACTCAATGTATTAATAAAGGTAGGGAAAATTTAATTGCTATATTTAATAATATTATATTTATATATCATTGAATACTTGATTTTGCAATTTGAAAAAAATAAATCTCTTGTTAGTGAAATGTTTTATTATTCGTGAAAAATGATTTAGCAATAACTTCAAACGATTAACCTATCAATAAATCCAATTTAAAACCGTTAGAATAAGAACTTAATCAGTTATCTTTGTAATCCGAAATCGGTTTAAATTAATATAGTTTTTGAAGCGATTATTGTCAATAGAAAATAGTAAGTTAAAATGAAATTAGACAGAAAAGAAATCCTTAAAGCTTTAGAGACGATTACTATAGCTGGAGAAGGCAAGAATATGGTTGAAAGTGGAGCAGTTGCAAATGTTATAACTTTTGGTGACGAGGTTGTAGTTGATTTAGTTTTGCACACACCAGCGATGCACATAAAAAAACGTGCAGAGGACGATGTTAAAAAAACAATTCATGAGTTAGTTTCTGCAGATGCAAAAATTAAAGTAAATATTAAAGTTGAAACACCTGAGAAAAACGAAATTAAAGGTCGTGCAATACCAGGTATTAAAAATATTATTGCTGTAGCCTCTGGAAAAGGAGGAGTTGGTAAATCGACAGTAACAGCAAATTTAGCTGTTACATTAGCTAAGATGGGTTTTTCAGTTGGAGTATTAGATGCTGATATCTATGGGCCATCTATGCCAATTATGTTTGATGTAGAAGCGGAAAAACCAGTTTCAATTTTAGTTGATGGAAAGTCAAAAATGAAGCCTATTGAAAGTTATGAAGTTAAAATACTTTCTATTGGATTTTTTACTGCGCCAAGTCAAGCAGTAATATGGAGAGGTCCAATGGCTTCTAAAGCTTTAAATCAGATGATTTTTGATGCTGATTGGGGAGAATTAGACTTTATGTTAATTGATTTACCTCCAGGAACTGGAGATATTCATCTTTCAATCATGCAATCACTTCCTATAACTGGAGCGGTTGTAGTAAGTACTCCGCAAGCTGTAGCTTTAGCAGATGCTAAAAAAGGAGTTTCGATGTTTATGCAAGATAACATCAATGTGCCTGTTTTAGGGATTATAGAAAATATGGCTTATTTTACACCAGAGGAATTACCTGAAAATAAATATTATATCTTTGGAAAAGAAGGAGCTAAGAATTTAGCAGAAGATTTAGGTGTCCCGTTTTTAGGAGAAGTTCCAATTGTACAGTCTATTCGTGAGGCTGGGGATTACGGTCGACCTGCGGCTCTACAAACAGCATCAGCTATCGAAACTGTTTTTGAGGAGATTACTAGAAACGTTGTGCAAGAAGTGGTAAATCGTAATGAAAGTTTGCCTGCTACCGAAGCAATAAAAATTACAACAATGGCAGGATGTTCTGCAGTAAAGAAAAAATAAATTAGATAATTTAGATAATGAGAAAAATTAGATAATTAAGATATTAGATAATTAGCAGTTTTGTAAAATTAGAGAGTTTAGCCTTTTTGATTTATAATTCTTCTAATTATCTAATTGACACATTTTTTAATTGCCTCTTTCTCTAATTGAATATTAAAATTATGACAACAGAAGAATTAACAAGCAATGTTTTAAAAGCTCTAGATGAAATCAGACCATTTTTGAATTCAGACGGTGGAGATATAACATTGGTCTCTATAGAAGATGATAAACATGTTAAGGTTCGTCTTGAAGGAGCCTGCACAAGCTGTAGTGTAAATCAAATGACACTTAAAGCAGGAGTAGAAACTACAATCAAAAAATTTGCTCCACAGATAGAAACTGTGGTAAATATTATGTAATTGTAGTGGTTTTCTATAGTTAAAATGATTTTCTTTTTTTTGGTTTATCTTAGGTAATCACTAGTGTTAATGTGAATGTTTTAGCATTTGTATAGCTATTTTTGAAGTTTAGTGGTATATCTACAAAATGAGGTTGTTTTCATTTTGAAATTAAATTAATTAATAAGAAAATGATGTTTAAATTAACGAATAATCATTTAAATAACAGATTAAGTTAGTTTTGGTAAAAAAAAGTGTTAAGAATTAGAAGGTTTTCAGTGGTATTTAGTAAAAATTTAACTTAAATTTGCGCTATAACCTCAAACCTTAATATTTATGAATAATTATTTTAAACTAATAGTTCTGTTAATTTTTACTTCTTCTACTTATGCGGAACAAATCAGTGAAAATCTATATGTAGATAAAGCTTGGGTTAATGAATATGAAGAATGGTCTGACTTTAAATTTACGGGTCAGATAGTTATTTCGCCTACATCTGAATCTGATGAAGCTAGTTTCAGAATTACTAGTTATGACTTTTTGTATAACCTCTCAGAAGGAAGAGCCAAGTTTAGAAACAAACAAAGTTATACAAGTGCAGAGTTTTCACATCCTCGAAAAATAAGATCAACAACAGATAAACAGGGTATTGTTAATGCTACGTATGAAGGTACTCTTATTTTTCAGAACGGAAATGATTATTTTTCGGTTGTTGCATTGGCTACAATACTTAATAAAGACAATATTATAGGATTAAAAATGCAGTTAAAGGATAATTCGAAAGAATATGCATTTTCTTTTAAACGTAGCAATTAGTATTTTGAAAAGATAATGTATTTTTGTTTTCTTAAAATGCGTTAATAATCAAAATTCGGATAATTTAAAAATGGATGTATTAATAAAGATCAAAGATAGAGAAGGAGTTGTTCATGAACTTCAGGCTCCAACTGATATGGCAATGAATGTAATGGAGCTGTGTAAGGCTTATGAGCTTCCTGTAGAAGGAACTTGTGGCGGAATGGCGATGTGTGCATCTTGTCAGTGTTATGTACTAAATGATGTAGAATTGCCAGAAATGGGAGATGAAGAAGAGGCGATGCTTTCAGAAGCTTTTTATGTTAAGCCTAATAGTCGTTTGGGATGTCAAATTCCAATAACAGAAAGTTTAGAAGGGTTAGAGCTAGAATTGGCCCCAGAATATTAAAAAATAATTAAAAAGGCGAGAAAATTTTTCTCGCCTTTTTAATTTATAGCAAGTTTTGCTATAGGCAATATGCGTTCAACAAATAAGGTGTATGCAGATTCTGAAGGATGTAATCCGTCTTGAGTAACTAAACTAGGATTGGATAACCCTTGTCGCGTAATATCAGTTATATTGACAAATTGGATGTTATTGGTTTTGCAATAATTTTCTGCAAACGCATTGTATTTGTCTATTTCTAATGAGATTTTTTTGTTATCAGATAATGGCGATTGCCCAAAAGGAGTGTAAGCATAGTCGGGTATAGAAATAACGATAACATTAGATTTTTCTTCCTTTGCTAAAAAAACAGCTTTGCTTACCAATTCAGGGAATTCCTTTTCGTATACAGAAAAAGGGGTATTTTGAAATTGATTGTTAACTCCTATTAATAATGTTACTAAATCGTAATTTGAGCTTGGATTCTCAGTCTTAATAGCCGACAATAAGTTGGAGGTTGTCCAGCCTGTTTTTGCAATGATTTTTAGCGAAAAAGATGTTGTTGGGTATGTATTCGACAGGTTGCGTTGTAATTGTTCAGGATAGTTACAAGTTTCGCATACGCTTTGACCAATGGTATAGCTATCGCCAAGGGCTAAATAATTTATTGTTTTTGCAACGAGAGGTGGTGTTGTAATAACAGGTGGGACAATAGCTGTAGGTGTTTTAGGTGTTTCGCTTTCAGAATCACAGCTAATCGTAGGGATTGCTATTAAAAGTGTAAGTATTATTTTGAATGCATTTTTCATAATAGGGTTATTAAGATATTCGTAGTTCTCAATAATACTTACGCTAAAAATACTATTTTGGTTTTTACACCATTTCAATTTTTATGCTAATTTCTTCTTCAATAGCATTCCACAATCCAATTCTTTTCTCTAGAGAGAGGATAGATATTTCTTGAACTTCAGACCATTTTTTCGGATCGTTTTCACATAAATCAGTAATCATTTTCATTGCCATAGGGCCATGTTCATCTGCGTCAAGTTCAATATGTCTTTCAAAATAATATATAAGCTTGCTTAAATCTGTGTCAGGAAAGTTTTCTTGAAAATTTCTTAAAATTGCAGTAAACATATTTGGAATCAAATCTTCTCTTCCAAAAGTAAAAGCTGCGGCAATTTCGTGTGGTTTACCTTCTTCAATTACTCTAAAAGTAAAGTCTAAGAAGGCTTTAATATTAGGGTGTAATTGACTTTGTTTAATTGCGACAAATATATTTTGTAAAGAGTTTACTTCATTTAGAAAACCTTCGATACTTTTTGTACTTGCTCCACAATCTTCCATTGCTTCAAGATACATTTCGTAGTGACTTAGGCGACGGCCATCAATACTTAAATCAGTTTCTTCTGCCAAAACAATTTCATTGATTAGGTATCTTGTTTCGGGATTTTTACTGGCAAACCAAGGTGTTGTTGTACAAGTAAGTTTTGATTGTAATGCTTTTAGTAAAGACATAAAGTCCCAAACTGCATATACATGACTTTCCAGAAAGGAATGTAAGTCATCAATACTTTGAATTTTTTTATATAAAGGGTGTTGTAGTAGTAGGTCTTTTTGAGGTTGAATGCTATTGTTTATAGTCTCAATATTCATGCTGTAATTTTTTACAAATATAAAAAAGCTTCTTGGTAACAAGAAGCTTTTGAATTGATTTTATATATTTTTTAATAGATGATTTCTATTTAAAAGCAGGAATCCCAGTAATATCCATTCCAGTAATTAATAAATGGATGTCATGAGTTCCTTCATAGGTAATGACACTTTCTAGGTTCATCATGTGGCGCATGATTGAATATTCGCCAGTAATTCCCATTCCGCCTAATATTTGTCTGGCTTCGCGAGCGATGTTTATTGCCATGTCAACATTATTTCTTTTTGCCATCGAAATTTGAGCAGTTGTTGCTCTTCCTTCATTTCTTAAAACTCCCAAACGCCAAGTTAGTAATTGTGCTTTTGTGATTTCAGTAATCATCTCGGCTAATTTCTTTTGTTGTAATTGAGTTCCTGCTATTGGTTTATCGAATTGGATTCTTTCTTTGGCATATCTTAGGGCTGTATCATAACAATCCATTGCGGCGCCAATTGCACCCCAAGCGATTCCGTAACGAGCCGAATCTAAGCATCCTAAAGGAGCTCCTAATCCAGATTTATTTGGTAATAGGTTTTCTTTTGGGATTTTTACATTGTCAAATATTAATTCTCCAGTAGATGATGCTCGAAGTGACCATTTATTGTGAGTTTCTGGCGTTGTAAATCCTTCCATGCCACGTTCAACAATTAAACCATGTATTCTACCGTCCTCGTTTTTAGCCCAAACTACAGCGATATCAGCAAATGGAGCATTTGATATCCACATTTTTGCTCCGTTTAATAAGTAATGGTCTCCCATGTCTTTGAAGTTGGTAATCATACTTCCAGGGTCAGAACCATGATTAGGCTCCGTTAATCCAAAACAACCGATAAATTCACCAGTGGCAAGCTTAGGTAAATATTTCATTCTTTGCTCTTCGTTTCCGTATTTCCAAATAGGATACATTACTAATGATGATTGAACAGATGAAGTTGAACGAACTCCTGAATCACCACGTTCAATTTCTTGCATAATTAAACCGTAAGAAATTTGATCTAGTCCTGCTCCACCATATTCTACAGGTATATAAGGGCCGAAACCACCTATTTCTCCTAAGCCTTTTATGATTTGTTTTGGGAATTCTGCTTTTTGCGCAAACTCTTCGATAATAGGAGATACTTCTCTTTTTACCCATGCTCGGGCTGAATCTCTTACGAGTTTATGTTCGTCGTTTAATAAGTCGTCTAGGTTATAATAATCTGGTGCTTGAAATAGGTCTGGTTTCATAATTTATGTTTTTTTTCAAAAACAAATTTACACAATATAGATATAACAAAACAAAAGTAAATTGTTATATTTTTTACAGATTTATAAATAATAATCAGAATAAAATTGTGATTATTTTATATTTTCTGGTGTAAATTATTATTTGCTTATTGGTATTATTGCACTAAATTTGGAATAATTCAAAACTAAAAAGTTAATGAAATTTGTTAAATGCCTCCTATTTCTTTTTATTACAAGTGCCGTTTTTTCTCAGAAAAATTCGGAATTAAGCAATAAAAAATATGTTTTATTACAAGATAAAGTGAGGTTATATGCAAATTCTAATGCAGATAGTGCTCTTGTTTTTGTAAATAAAATAGAGAAATCGAGTAACTATTTACATAAAGGTTTTGCAAGTGGAGCCAAAGCATATTTGTTTCAAATTAAAGGAGATAGTGTTAAATCAAATCAGTATTACCAGCAAGCTTTTGTGTTTTTAGGAAAACTAAAGCAGTCAAAAGAAAAAAGGATATTGAATAGTGATCTATTAAATTATGGAGGACTTATAGATTGGAGGAAAAACAATCTAAAAGCCGCTTTTGATAAATTTGAAAAAGGTTTAAATATTGCTAAGAAGGAGAATGATTTAATACGAATGGTCAAATTCTACATGAATATTTCATTAATTAATATAGAAGTAGGTAATTATAAATCGGCAATTTTATCTCTCAAAGAGTCAAATAAAATAACAGATAAGATTAAATATTCATTTTCGGAAGAAAAATTCACAAACTACAAGAGTAATATTAATTTTAATTTAGGACGAGCCTTTGAGAAGGCTTACGGGAAAAATTATTCTAATCCGAAGCTTTTAGATTCAGCAAAACAGTACTACACAAAAGCAATTTTATATTCTAATAACTATTTAAATACAAAACTAAATTCTAAAATGAGTTTAGGGAATATTTATTTTATGAAGCATGATTTGGCTAATGCCGAAAAGATATATTACGATGTCTTGTTGTTTAGTGAAGAGAATAAATTACTTCCCGAGTTATTTTCTGCTAGTTACAATCTGGGAAGTTTATTCTTTGAAACAAAAGAATACGATAAGTCATTGTATTTTTTCAAAAAAGTAGATTCTATATATAACCTTACCAAGGTAGATGACTTGTATTATATTAACTCTAATTATTATTTAGCCAAGATTTATACCATCAAAAATGAACCTCAAGAAGCATTAAAATATTCTGAAAAATACTTTGATAAGTTCGAGACCATTCAGTCAAAAATTGATAATGAAGCTTTAGAAGTTAATTTTCGATTGGGTAATGTGAATGTCAAAAAAGAGATGGAAGAGCTTCAGTTTAAAAATCGGAATAAAATTAGATTTTGGAATTTGATGATTTTTATTCTTGTAGGACTGGTGATTGTTTTGGTTGTTTTGTACGTAAAAAGTATTAAGAAAAAAAGAGAAACAGACAGAAAAGTAAATGCTTTAATCGAAGAGTATAAACAAAGATTAGAGTTGAATAATACAATTCCAGAAGTAATAAATGAGACTGAAGTCGTTATAGATAGTGTACCTAAAATGGTTGCTAAAATGAATTTAGATTTAGAGAAGGAAGAAGAAATATTCGAAAAATTAAAACAGTTAGAAAAGAAGTTTTATTATCTAAGTTCAGATTTTACTCAACAATCTGTAGCTAAGAAAATTAAGACAAACACCAGTTATTTATCTTATGTTGTCAATAAGAGGTTTGGTAAAACTTTTAGTGAATATTCAAATGAATTAAAGATTAATTATGTTATCAACGAATTAATAACTAATCCAAAATATAGAAAATATTCAACTCAGGCGCTGGCCGAAAGCGTAGGTTTTAAAAATGCTATTTCTTTTACGAAATCATTTAGCAAAAGGACAGGTATAACACCTACTCAGTTTAGTAAAAAATTGGAAGGCGAAAAGGTTTCTTAATATCTGATAAAAATAAATGTTTTTTTTTATTTTATTGTTATTGAGTTTAGTTGTTGGTAATGTGTGTTTTAAGGGCGAATGTGTTGTTTTTTTTAAATGCAATTTATAAATTGTGAGAGTAATGATTTTTTTTGCATTTCTAAAATAATAATATTTGTGAAGAATTAAGCATTGTCAGTATGGTTTGAAGTCATTAATTATAATTGTTTAATTTTTATGATATTTCTAAGGAAAAATAATAATTCAATTTTTAGTTGTTATAAAATATTATCTAAAAATTTAAATAAACTTTGCCTAGAGAATGGGTATATGAAACCATAAGATATCTTTAAAATTTTTAGAATTAATATGTGAGATTTTATTATAAAAATAGAAGATTTCAAATGTTAAAACTATAACTGATCGTCATGTGAAAGATGATGAATGCATACTATTTAGAGTGACAGGTCATGAGGTAAAAGATTTTTTGTCGTAATGCAAACTACTGGGATAGTGCTTTTAAATTTTTAAGTTAGTATGGGATATAGAATAAGGGGAGTCACGGCTAAATCCATTCTTAAGATAAGTTGTTAAGCCAATTGAAAATCATCCTGTGAACAGCATTGTTTTTGCTTATTGATTTCGTTATTGAAGTTTTAGAGAGAAAACAAAAAAGGAAGAAGTTGTGAAAGTAAAATCCATGGGAGTTATTTTGATAACATAATAGGAAAAGTAAGTGTTGATCCTAGAACGACTTTAAGTCATTTTGATCTAATTAAAACTCCACGTAAAAATTTAGTAATTTTCATTATATAATTAATAAAATGTTAAAAAAATTTGTTGTTATAATTTGCATAATTTCATGCAATTGTTCTGCGCAGGTAAGCTTTTCTTATGAAAAGGAGCTTGAAGAAAAGGAAAATTATAGATATTATGACATCTCTTCTTTTCAAGAAAAGGATCATTTTGTCTTAAGAGGTTCATTGATAACTCCCTTAGCGGATTTTAATAAAGTTGTTGTCATTGTTCCAGGATCAGGGAAAGATACAAGAAATTGTCACTTTAAATTAGCAGAGGAAATGCTAAAGAATAACATTGCTGTTTTTAGATATGATGAAAAAGGTCTTGGTAAATCAGAAGGTAAGTATGGTGCTAGAAACGGAATTACAAGTAAGTCTTGGGATTTATATTATTTAATTAAGACCCTGCAACAAAATGAAAACTTGAAAAACAAAAAAATTGGATTGATTGGTCATAGTGAAGGAGGTATGATTGCTATTGGTGCTATCGAAAAAGGAATAAAAGTTGATTTTTTGCTTCAGTGGGCAGTTCCTATTCAGAAATATGGAGCATTTTTTAAGTATCAAATTAAAACAGGATTTAACAAACAAGAAAAAAATCTCCTATATTCTGACGACGAAACTAAATATTTAGTGATGGATAATATTGATCAAGTAATTGAAGAAAATGCTACATTGGATATTGATGAATTAAGAAAAACAATTAAGAAATCCTTAAAGAAATCTGGGTTCAAAGAAAAGCAGTTTGGGTGGTATATTAGTTCTCCATCATATATGGACGCATTGAGGACCAATAATGAATCTACATATAAAAATATTGAAATTCCTATGTTGTACGTTATTGGAGACGCTGACAAACAGGTTGAGCCAAATGCGAACATTGATTTATTAAAATCATTTCATAATTCAAAAATTGGGATAAAAGTATTTGATGGGCTAAATCATTATTTAAATCATGATGAATTAAAGTCAATGAGTCAGAATGTTTATGCAATTAATAAACATGCTGAAAAATATATAATAAACTGGATTTTAACTCAAAACTAATTGATTGCATTTTGAAGGATACAATATATTACAAGGCGTTTAATCATTTTATACTTAGAACGTCATATCTATCACTGTCAGAAATCGAAAATCTTACAAAAGTATTTGCTTAACAATGAAGATGTTTCTGAGGCTATTTGTATAGCATCTCCTGAATTACACCAAGAAATGTTAAAAATTATTAATAATGATTCTTTAGAAGTTTCAAAGAGTCTAATTCTTTCTTTGGCAAAATATGTGATTAGAATGGGAGCTAGATGTACTCCATTCGGATTATTTAGTGGATGTTCGATGTTCAATTGGAGATTTGGTAAAACTTTTAGTGAATATTCAAATGAATTAAAGATTAATTATGTTATCAACGAATTAATAGCGAATCCAAAATATAGAAAATATTCAACTCAGGCGCTTGCCGAGAGTGTAGGTTTTAAAAATGCTGTTTCTTTTACAAAATCCTTTAGTAAAAGAACTGGAGTAACACCAACTCAGTTTACTAAAAAACTAGAAACTACAGAATTCTGAGGGTAAAACTGTAGTTTCTAATTTATTCCTCTACTAAGTTTGACCAGGAGGTCTCACTGTTCCTGGCGGGATAATACTTGCTATCATTTTAGGATCTGTAGTAGGATCTGTTATTGGTTCTTCACCTCCAATAACCATTTTGTAATGTTTTTTCGGAAGTTCATTTTTTTTAAAATCGTTCAATGTTAAGGCAGACTTTTTCATATGTTTATTTGTTAGAATATCAAAATTAGGTAAAAGCTATTGTGATAATTTGGATTGTAGTTTTGGTAATGTTTTCTCGTTTTTGATTTCTGTAAATATCTGATTTATATTTAATTAAGCGTGTTTAAAATGCTTAACTATTTATAAATTATGTATTCATTTTTTTTATAAAATTGAAAATTTAACTTTTTTTATCTGAAAGATTAGTAATATTTGTGATGTTCCTTTTCGTAATAATTAAGATTATCACCATGATTAAATTAGTTGACAAGTACCTTGAATTGAATAATTTTTTAAACGCTAAAAAGGAGTTCGAGGATCTGTTCCTTTCGCATCCCAACTATCCAAGTCTTTTTGCTATTACAGATTCATTAAATACATTATCAATAGATAATATTGTTATAAAAGTTCCAAAAGAACAATTGAATGAATTACCTAATTCTTTTCTAGCAATTTTTAATAATGATCTAGTTCTGGTTGATAAAACAGAATCTTCTGTTGTGATTGAAACAGAAAAAGGAAAGAGAGTTACATTAGCGATTGATGATTTTTCAGAGGGTTGGAATGGTGTGGTATTGGCAATAGAGGCAAATGAAGCTCAAGAAGAAAAAATCGTAAGTGAAAACCCTAAGTGGTTAAAATACGGTATTTTGTTTTTAGCATTAATTGTGTTGTCTAGTTTCTATAATGATTATAAAATATATGACTATGGTCTTTTAATTACATCCTTGTTAGGATTGTTAATTAGTGTTTTTATTGTTCAAGAAAAATTTGGTATCGATAATCAGATTGTTTCTAAGTTGTGTAATATTAATCCAAGTACTTCTTGTGAATCGGTTATTAAATCAGACAATGAAGGGGCTAATAAATGGTTTGGCTTTTCTGATTTACCGTTACTCTTTTTTATGACTTCAGTACTAGCAATATTAATAGGATCAACAAATTCTTTTCTTGTTGGTTTTCTTAGTTTAATGGCTTTGCCAGTGATTGTATATTCTATTTGGGTTCAGAAATTTCAAGTAAAAAAATGGTGTGTATTGTGTTTGTCTATTTCTGCTTTAATGATAATTCAAGGAATAGTATGGGCTTTTGAATCTGGCTTTAGACTGAATTTCACATTGACTAATCTTTTTCAATATTTATTTTCTCTAATCGTTGTTTCGTCATTATGGTCTGTGGTAAAACCCGTTATTGAAGCTAGATTAAAAGCAGAGGAATCGGTAAAGAACTTAACTAAGTTTAGAAGGAACTTTACTCTCTTTGAATTCTTATCTAAAGAGATTACTACGCTAGAAGGGTTCGATAAATTAGAAGGAATACATTTTGGTAATAGTAATGCTACAGCGAAAATTTCTATAATAATAAGTCCGAGTTGTGGACATTGCCATAAGGCCTTTCAAGAAGCATTTGAATTAATTTGGAAATTTCCAGAGAAAATATCTTTAAATGTGCTTTTTAATATTAACCCTGATAATAATCAAAACCCTTATAAAGTTGTTGTAGAGAGGTTGTTAATGATTAATAATGTTAATCAGGAAAATATTGTAGAGGCAATATCTGATTGGCACATAAAAAAAATGGGATTGGAGCTATGGCTAAAAAAATGGACTGTCGATTCCATTTCTATGAAAGTTAATCAGCAAATTCAAGAGCAATATGATTGGTGTTCACAAAATGAATTTAATTATACACCAGTAAAAATTTTAAACACAAGGCTATATCCAAGTGAATATGAATTAAGTGAACTGAAATATTTTATTAATGATATTTTAGAAAACAACGAAACAATAGAGAGGGATTCTTTAGTGTATATGTAAAAATGCTTATGGAATTCTTACAAGTAATGACATAGCTTTATTTGTCTTAAAATGATTAGAAATATTAACAAATTCAAAAAAAACATTATGTTAAAAACCATTTTAAATTTAGCAGGAGTACAAGAATTAACAAGAAGTGAGCAAAAAACTTTTCATGGAGGTAGAGCTTGTAACCTTGATGGTTCATGTCCAACAGGAAGTAAATGTGTATCTGATTGTAAGTTTAATGAGATTTGTAGGCCAAATAGTTATGCCGAGTGTTAATCATCTCAGACTAGACATAGGTTTACTTTTTATGTCTTAGTTTTTAAATATAGACACAAGCTTCAAGTGTCTTAAAATGATTGAAGTAATAACAAAATCAAAAAACCAAATCATGTTAAAATCAATTTTAAAATTAAAAGGAGCTCAAGTATTGACTGCAAATGAGCAAAAATCTATTAATGGAGGTGCTAAAACATGTCAAGCTGGAGAAAGTATCGTATGCTGTCCAAATCAGAATATATGTGTATGTGCTCCACCAAATACTGTTTGCATGGAAATTTAGGAATTTATGTAATTAAATAGAATCTTAAATTTCAAATGTTTTCAAATAAGTCAAAGTATTAACAAAATCAAAAACCAAATTATGTTAAAGAATATTTTAAATTTAGAAGGAGTTCAAAGAATAGCTAAAAATGCGCAAAAAGAGATTAATGGTGGGCAAATTCCGCCAGACGGAGAATGTAATTCTTATGTTATCCTAAATCTAGATGAAGAATCTTGCATGAGATATAATCGTAATTATAGACCGATGTATATTGGAGATAATCAATGTTCAATTATGATGGCTCCTTGTTAGGAAATTATAATTTAAATGATAGTTTTAATTAATCATAATCTCTTATTATTTAATTAAAATATCCTTAAAAATAGTAAAATATTAATCAAATTTTAAAAATATCAGTTATGTTAAAATCAATTTTAAAATTAAAAGGTGCTCAGGAATTAACTAAAAATGAGCAAAAGGATATTAACGGCGGATGGGTTCCTGAACCAGGTAAATTTTGTCCAAGTGGTACATGTCAATATTTTGAAGGAGGGCCATGCAGAAGACCATCTGATCTTTGTATTTAATTTTTTTAAATAGTCGTTAAATAGCTTCGATTCAGTTAAAAGAGAATGGAGCAGTAACTAATCCCAAAATAATAAATTATGCTAAAAGATATTTTAAATCTAAAAGGAGTTCAAAAAGTAACGAAGATTGAACAAAAGGCAATTAAAGGAGGTACTGAAAAACCTAAGGATACTTGTGCGCCAGTTGGTGGTGTAGAATATTGTTGGGCGGATAACGCTATGGGGAGATGTGTTCCTTGTAATGGACAATAAAGTAGTTGAAAACAAAATAAAAGTAAGTTTTAAATAATCATATTTTAAAAAAAAATCAATTATGTTGAAAAGTATTTTAAATCTAAAAGGCGCTCAAGAGTTAACTAAAAATGAGCAAAAAGTTGTTAATGGAGGTGCATGTGTTATTCTTTGTTGTCCAGATGTAGAATGTGTGTGCGTACCAAGAGGAACTGCATGTATGTTGTAATAAATAAGAATATAAGTGTCTAGTTCTAGTCACTATAGTGTAGTATTAACCTAAAATTATATATCATGTTAAAAACAATTTTAAACTTAGAAGGAGCTCATAAGCTAACCAAAAATGAACAAAAAATGATTAGTGCAGGTGGCGCTCCTATTTGCGAAACTGGATTTTGCGCACGTAAAGTATTAGTAGAGGGTGAATTAGAATGGCGTTGTGTGCCTTGTTAATTCAATTTGTTCAATTCTAATAGATATATCATGTTAAAGAATATTTCAAAAATAAAAGGTGCTCAAGAATTAACCGAAAATGAGCAAAAAAGTATTCAAGGAGGGCAAACAAACTGGGAGGTTTGTTGTCCTGAAGATGGTATTGCATATCCTGATTGTAGGTATATTGAATGCCAAGTTTAGTTTTCACTACATTGTGTTAAAGCGTTGAACGCTTAAGTTAATTCCTGTTAGGATATTCAAACGGGTTTAGAGAAAACTAATATAGTAATGAGCAAAAAAATCAAAGGATGTACTGTTTATTTTAGCAAGATTGTTTTTTGAAAATTATGCTCGTTGTAGGAAATATTGATGTTTTTATTAATTAATTCTAAAAGTTATTTTATTATGTTAAAAGCTATTTTAAATTTAGAAGGAGCTCAGAAATTAACTAAAAATGAGCAAAAAAGTATTCAAGGAGGTTTGATGGATTGTATTGATCCTTCTACAAATACATGTAAAAGATATCATAGATCTTGTGCGCCTCCTTGTCGTATAGAGCTTATAGATCCACCGATTGAGCCTTAAGTAAAGGACTTGATCAAGGTTTTAATTTAAACGACGAGTCATAAATGTTTTAGGAGTTTGTTGTTAAATATATTTCTAAAATAAAATTATAATTTGTTAAGAGTTAGTTTATTCTTATTGGAAAAGATGATAAAGAGGATGTAATTTCCTCTTTATTATTTTATATTAGGTTGTGAAAAAAAATGCTATATTGTCCTTGTAAAACAAGATTTAAAATTGAAAAAATTCCCAAATTATATACAAGCAGATTTTAAGGACTGCGGACCTACCTGTTTGAAAATTATAGCCAAGTATTATGGAAAGTCCATAAATATCCAAGAGCTACGTGATTATAGTGAGACCACACGAGAAGGGAGTAATTTGTTATTTTTAAGCGATGCAGCTGAGAAAATTGGCTTTAGAACTTTAGGGGTAAAGCTGAATGTGCAAAGTTTAGAAGAAGCTCCGTTGCCTTGTGTCTTGCATTGGAACAAAGAACATTATGTTGTCCTTTATAAAATAAAAAAAGGGGTTTATTATATTTCAGATCCAGCCTTTGGATTGATAGAATATAATCAGAAAGACTTTATTAAATTTTGGATAGGAAATAATGCAGATAATTCTACACAAGAAGGAATCGCTTTATTGTTAGAGGCTACTCCGCGCTTTTTTCAATCAGACTTTGATAAAGAAGATAAAAAAGGCTTAGGATTTGGATTGTTATCGCAATATGTTTTACGATATAAATCGTTTTTAATTCAGTTGAGTATAAGTTTGCTAGCGAGTAGTTTGTTGCAGCTTATTTTTCCTTTTCTTACCCAGAGTATTGTCGATGTTGGAATACAAAATCAAAACATACATTTTATTTATTTAATTCTGTTTGCGCAACTCTTTCTTTTTGCAGGAAGGACAGGATTGGAACTTATAAGGAGTTGGATATTATTGCATTTATCCACACGAATAAATATCTCTTTAATTTCGGATTTCTTCATTAAGTTAATGAATTTGCCAATCTCATTTTTTGATGTGAGGATGACAGGAGATATCATGCAACGAATAAACGACCATCGTCGTATAGAAAGAATTCTTACCACTTCATCGTTAAATGTATTGTTCTCAGTAATCAATATGATTATAATGGGTGGCGTTTTGGCTTATTATAATCTTCAGATATTCTTAGTGTTTTTTGCGGGAAGTATATTGTATTTCGGATGGATAACCTTATTCTTAAAACGAAGAGAAGAACTTGATTATAAGCGATTTTCTGAGGTTAGTCAGGAGCAAAGTAAAGTTATGGAACTTATAAACGGAATGCAGGAAATAAAACTGCATAATGCCGAAAAGCAAAAAAGATGGGGTGGGAATATGTACAGGCAAGGCTGTTTCGTGTTTCTATAAAAGGATTGGTTTTAGAGCAAACACAAACAATAGGGTCATCAGTTATTAATGAATTAAAGAATATTTTTATAATTTTCCTTTCGGCAAAATTGGTAATCGATGGTCAGATTACACTTGGGATGATGTTGGCTATAAGTTCTATTGTAGGAAGTTTAAATGGACCCATTACCCAACTTATTGAGTTTGTACGAGAAGTACAAGATGCAAAAATATCATTAGCTCGTTTATCCGAAATCCATGATAAAGAAGATGAGGTGCAACAAGAAGAGCATCAGACACAAGATGTTCCACAAGATAGTGATATAATCATCAAAGAGTTGTCGTATCGATATTTAGGTTCAGATATTCCAGTTTTAGATAGTCTAAACCTAATTATTCCTGCGCACAAAGTAACTGCTATTGTAGGTGTCAGTGGAAGCGGAAAAACTACTTTAATGAAGTTATTGCTAAAATTCTATGAGCCTAATAATGGCGAAATTAATTTAGGGAATACCCAACTTAAAAATATTTCGCAAAAAGCATGGCGTAATAACATCGGAGCAGTTATGCAAGAAGGGTTTATTTTTAGTGATACAATTGCTAATAATATAGCAATTGGAGTTGATAAAATAGATAAAGAACGATTGATGTATGCTGCAGATGTGGCCAACATAAAAGAATATATCTCTAGTTTGCCACTTGGTTATAATACCAAGATAGGGTCAGAAGGTGTTGGTATGAGTACAGGGCAAAAACAACGATTATTAATTGCAAGGGCGGTTTATAAAAATCCAGAAATGTTATTTTTTGATGAGGCAACTTCAGCATTAGATGCCAATAATGAAAAAGCTATAATGGGAAAATTAGATATTTTTTTCAAAGACAAAACGGTTGTGGTAATTGCACACAGATTAAGTACAGTAATGAATGCTGATCAGATTGTTGTTCTAGACAAAGGAAAGATTATCGAAATTGGAAGTCATTCAGCATTAGTAGAACAAAAAGGGAATTATTTTGAATTGGTTCGTAATCAATTGCAATTAGGAAATTAAAACATGGCAGAAGACAACACAAAATTTGAATTAAGAAGCGAAGAAGTGCAAGATATTCTTACTCGAGTGCCACATTGGATGATACGATGGGGAACGGTTTTAATCTTTGCTATAATATGTATGTTATTTTTTGTTTCCTGGTTTCTTAAATATCCAGATGTAGTAAGCACAGAGATAAGTATAACTACATCTATACCACCTGAGAAATTAGTGGGAAAAACTACAGGTAGAATCGAAGCGATTTTAGTAAAAGATAAAGAAAAAGTGGCAAAAAATACACCACTTGCAATTATTGAAAATGCAGCAAATTATAAAGACGTCTTTATTTTAAAGAACACAGTAGATAATTTTAATATAAATGACAGAAATAAAGAGTTTCCTTTTGCTCTGTTAAATAATATGCAGTTTGGTGAGTTAGAAAGTGCTTATGGAGTATTTCAAAAAGATTATGCAGCCTGGAAGCTTAATGAAAACTTACAGCCTTTTCAAGTAGAAAATAATGCTCAAAAGTCTGAGCATACTCAAATTAAAGAGCGATTAGCTATTTTGCAACAACAAAAAAGCATTAATGAAAGCGAATTGCAACTCCAAAAGAATGATGTAAGCCGTTTCGAAGCTTTATATTCAAAAGGAGTTATTTCGACACAGGATCTGGAAAATAAAAAGATAAGTTATCTTCAGGCAGATAAGAATTATAAAGGGCTGCTTTCATCGATATCGCAGTTGAAATCGGCACTTATAGAAAACTCTAGATCAAGTCAGGGTACGAGAATAAGCGGAACCAAAGAAGAAGTGAATTTAGAGCGTAGCTTAATGCAATCTTATTATCAGTTAAAAAAAGGAATCAAAGATTGGGAGTTGGCTTATACATTAAGATCATCAATTCCAGGTGTTGTTACTTTTTTACAAGTATGGACAGAGAATCAAACAATTACTTCGGGGGAGAATGTTTTTTCGATTATTCCAGATACCGAAAAAGGATATATTGGCAAAGCCAAAGCGAAGGCTCAGAATTCAGGGAAAATTAAATTAGGACAACAAGTTAATATTCGATTATTTAATTTTCCAGATAGGGAATTTGGTGTCATCAGAGGTAAGGTTAAAAATATTTCACTTATTCCAGATAAAGATGGAGATCTATTGTTGGATATCTCACTCACTAAGGGATTAGAAACATCATATAATAAGAAGATTCCTTTCCAGCAGGAAATGAAAGGAAATGCTGAAATTGTAACTGAAGATCTTCGATTGCTAGAAAGAATACTATATCAATTTAAAAGTCTTTTTAGACAGAATTAGAATTTAGTTGTATTGATTTTTTGTCTGTTTTAAATCAGTGAAATCTTGGGTTGAAAATTTAACAAAATTGACTCCTTATGTTTGTTGTTTTTAGTTATGTGTCTATCTTTTACGTAGTTATATTGTTATCTTTCATTTTGGTTTTTTTAATATTCCATGTGTTTGTTTGAAAAAGTTATTTGAAGATACTATTCTGTTTAAAGCTGATAATTTGTTTGAGCTTGAAAATAGATTTAAAATATTCTTGCGCGAGATTAGACATAAGACTCAAATGTCTTTAAGTGGTTGGGTTATTAACGAAACTATAAAATCTAAATTATGTTAAAAAGCATTTTAAACTTAGAGGGTACACAGAAATTAACCAAAAGCGAACAAAAATTAATTAACGGAGGAGCAGTAGGAGATTGGACATATTCCGAACAAACAGGTTATTGTGTCTATTCTGTTGAGGCTTGTGGTTTTGGTGTTTATCCGAAGAGATATCCTGGAAACTGGTGTTGCCAAAAAAAGTTTTTAAAAAGATACTAGAGAGGAAGTTCTCTTTCTCTCTTTTTATTTACATCTTTAAATAAAAGTCCTTAGTTAATTCGATATATTCTGGAGTATAAACATGTCTTTCTGTTTCGATAATTAACTCGTCGATAGAGATAGTTGTCTTTTCAATGCGATTAAAGGCTAATAAACTACGTTTTATGTCGCTTGTGGGTGTTCCTTTCACTCGCGTAATTTTGAATGGAAATAATTCGAATTCTTTCGCTAGCGTAATAAACCTATCTTCTTCTTTAAATGGAGTAATTACTGAAAAGATACCGTTTTCTGAAAGTAACAAATCGGCTGCTTCAATTAAATCTTCAAAAGGCATAGCGTCTTGAAAACGGGCTAAATCTCTCTGTTCATTATCAGTTTTGTAATCTTCACTATAGAAAGGTGGATTCGAAACGATAATGTCATATTCATCTTCTGGTTCCTCCATGAATTCATCTAGTCCAGCATGATAGCAGAATAGTCTGTCGTTCCAAGGAGCATTCTCAAAATTGTCTACCGCTTGTTCGTAAGCAGTTTCGTCAATCTCTAAAGCATCAATTTGTTCAGCAGTTGTTCTTTGAGCTAGCATTAAAGCAATAAGACCTGTTCCGGCTCCAATATCTAAGATGCTAAAAGGATGATTGGTTATAGGAGTCCATGCGCCTAATAAAACTCCATCAGTGCCAACCTTCATAGCAGTTTTATCTTGTTGAATAGAAAATTGCTTGAATTGAAACATAATGAGTTATGATTGTAGATTAACGATTTTTGATTTCGCTGAAAAAAACTGAATATTTAAAAAAGAGAACTGAATACTTCTCTATAGGTACATTTCAACTAAGCCTTCAGGTAAATTCATGATAACTTTTTTGTTGTCACGATCTATTTTTACCAAGAAATGATCAATCATGGGGATTAACATTTCTACTTCGCCATTAATAACTTCAAAAAGAGGTTGTGCTGTAGTGTCGTTTACGGAAGCTATTTTTCCAAAAATACCTAAGCGTTGGTCTTCTATTTCAAATCCGATAACTTCGTGGAAATAAAATTTGTTACCAGTAAGTTTTGGTAACATACTTAAAGGAAGGTAAATTGCGTTGCCTATAATGGCATCAGCATCTTCCTCGGTGGTCATATCTTCAAAACGAATTCTTAAGAAATCGTTTTTGTGTAATGAACTAGTTTCAATAAAAAAAGGAACCAAGTGTTTGTCGCATTCGACAAACACTGATTCCAAGTTTTCGTATAACTCAGGTTCGTCTGTGTCTAGATAAGCCAAGACTTCACCTTTGAAACTAAATTTTTTAGCGATTTTACCTAAATAAAAACATTCTTCTTTACGCATTCCCGCTAATTATAATTATGCTTCAGTTGTTTCGTTATTTTCTTCAGCAGCAGGAGCTTCTTCAGCAACTTCTTCTGTAGCAGGTGTAGCAGCAGCTATAGCGTCAGCTTCAGCTTTTGCAGCAGCAGCTAAACGTTTTGCGTTTACATCTTGTTCAGCTTTGAAAGCTTTAGCTTTAGCATCAGCTTGCGCTTTTGTTAAACCATCTTTCTTAGCATCAACTTTTCCAGCTTTAGCTTCTAACCAAGCAGCTAATTTTGCATCAGCTTGCTCTTGAGTTAAAGCACCTTTGCGAATACCACCTTCAAGGTGATGTTTCAACAAAGCTCCTTTGTAAGAAAGAATTGCTTTAGCAGTATCAGTTGGTTGCGCACCGTTGTTTAACCATTTAACTGCACTATCAAGGTTTAAGTCGATAGTTGCTGGGTTTGTGTTTGGATTGTAAGTACCAATTTTCTCTAAGTATTTACCATCTCTTTTTGAGCGTGCATCTGCAGCTACAACCCAGTAAAAAGGTTTTCCTTTTTTACCGTGTCTTTGTAATCTAATTTTTACTGACATAATCGTATGATTAAATTTTGAGGTACTCGACCTCTGTTAATTAAGGGTGCAAAGATATAATTTTATTCTGAATTACAATTTCTTATTTATGATTAAAAATTTAAGTGCCTAATTAGTCGGTTTTTTATGCTTCTTTTAAGAGTGCTATTTGATGATTTTGTTTTTTAATTAATAATTTTGCTGAAATTTTAATAGAATTATGAGAAAATGGGTCTTTTTACTGTCTTTATTCGTGTTGTTTGTTTCTTGCGACAAGGAAGAGGTGGTGTCTAATAATCCTGCTTTTCAAACTCTAAAGGATAATGTTTTTTGGAGAGCTGCGAATTTTAGTGCAAGCATTGACAGTGATGGTAAGCTTATTATTATAGGTAATTTGGGTAGTGAGAGTGTTATTTTGCAAACTGCTTTGGCAGAAGTCCAGACTTATGTTTTAGGCATTGATGATATTTCTACTGCTACCTATACAAGTACATTGTCAAAAAAAGGAGTTTTATATAAAACGGGAAAGGAATTAGGAAGTGGTCAGATAGTTATTACTCAGTATAATAAAGAAATGAATACTATTTCAGGAACTTTTACATTTGTAGCACCAGACAATAAAGATATTATGGCAGTCGAAAAATCGGCTCGTTTTAAAGAAGGAGTTTTTTATAAAGTACCAGTTACTTTGACTAATTCATCTGATTAGATAATTTTAAAAGTTATGAAAAAAGTATTTGAGAGTCTTCTTACTTTTTTTTATTGATAATAAAAACATAAATAAGCTAATTTATAGTAGATTAGAAAAAAATAAGATTACATTTGTTGCATATTATAAATAAGTACATATGAATATTTTTGTTGGAAGCCTTCCATTCAGTATTGAGGAAGCAGATTTAAGAGAGTCTTTCGAGGCTTACGGAGCAGTTGATTCAGTTAAAATCATTACTGATAAATTTACTGGAAGAAGTAAAGGATTCGGTTTTGTTGAAATGACAAATGATGATGAGGCTCAAAAAGCGATTGACGAATTGAACGGAGCTACTGTTCAAGGACGTGCAATCGTTGTAAACAAATCTGAGCCAAAACCAGAAGGCGAAAGAAGAAGTTTTAATAACAACCGTGGAGGAAATGATTCTCGTGGTGGTTATGGTGGAAACAACCGTGGTGGAGACAACCGTGGAGGTGGAAACAGAGGAGGATATTAATATTTTTTTCTAAGATATAAAAAAAGGTGTCAATATTTTGACACCTTTTTTGCGTTATAGAATTTTGCTTTAAGTTTTATTTGTTTCAAATTCTACGTTATGAAACTTTAAACAAAATAGATGTTATAAGTTTGCAACTAACCAATCTCCAACTTCGCTGGTCTTGTATGCTTTGGTTCCTTTTGGGGCTAAGTCCTCAGTAACGATTCCTTGTTCGAGTGATTTGTTAACAACCGCTCTAATTGCTTCTGCTTCGTCTTTCAGTCCGAAAGCATCTTCAAACATCATAGCTGCAGATAATACAGTAGCTAGTGGATTGGCAATATTTAATCCGGTTGCTTGTGGATATGAGCCATGTATTGGCTCATATAATGAAGTATGTTCTCCAACAGATGCAGAAGGCATTAATCCCATTGAACCTGAAATTACCGATGCTTCATCAGTTAAAATATCTCCAAATAAATTTTCGGTAATCAATACATCATATGAGTTTGGCCATTGTACTAATCGCATTGCAACAGCATCAACAAATTCATAAGAAACAGTTACTTCAGGGTAATCTTTTTCCATTGCTTGTACCGTTTCTCTCCATAAGCGTGATGTTTCAAGTACGTTTGCTTTATCTACGCAACATAATTTTTTGCTACGAGTCATTGCTAACTCGAAACCTTTTTTAGCCAAACGTTGTACTTCAGCTCTAGTATAAACACAATTATCGTAAGCAGTTTCTCCATTGTCTTTTCTGCCTTTTTCTCCAAAGTAAATACCTCCAGTTAATTCTCTTAAGAAAACTAAGTCAGTTCCTTCAATTCTTTCTCTTTTTAGAGGTGAATTGTCTATTAATGAAGGGAAAGTAAATGTTGGTCGAACATTAGCGAATAAACCTAGTTTTTTACGCATTAGCAATAAACCTTGTTCAGGTCGAACGGGAGCGCTAGGATCGTTATCATATTTTGGATGACCAATTGCTCCAAATAAAACCGCATCTGCTTTCATACAAATGTCGTGAGTCTCATCAGGATAAGGAACTCCAACAGCGTCAATTGCGCAAGCACCTGTAAGTGCTGGTGTCCATGTTATTTCATGATTGAATTTTTTTGCAATAGCATCAGATAATTTTACAGCTTCATTAATTACCTCAGGGCCAATTCCGTCTCCTGCTAAAAGGGCGATGTTAAATTTCATTTTTTTTTAAGTTTCTATGATTCTGAATTTCTAAGAATCTAAGTTTCATCTTAGTAAGTCAGAGATTTTATTTATAATATTTTGTTGTTAAGGTTCAAAGGCTAAAGCTAAAATGACAAAGATTGGAAACCTTTGTCCCTTCTTTAATTAGCTACATTAAGCATTTTTTGAGTAGCAATAATCGCAGCAACTGTTTGATCAGAATCTAATCCTCTGGTTTTAAATTCCTTTCCGTTATCTGTCCAGGTTATGATAGTTTCGCATAAAGCGTCAGAACTACTTCCTGGTGGGATTCGAACGGCATAATCAATCAACTTTGGTAAAGTCATTTTTTTGCTTTTGTAGATTTTTGTCAATGCATTCATGAAGGCATCAAACTGACCATCACCCTGTGCGTGTTCTTCTATGATTTCTCCATCAAGATTTAAACTTAATGTTGATGATGGACGTGTTCCTTTCGAGTGCATTAATACGTAAGACTGTATTGTAATTTTGTCTTGATAGGTATGACTGTCTAAAACGTCAGAAATGATATATGGTAAGTCCTCTTTGGTGACCGTTTCTTTTTTGTCTCCCAATTCGATAATACGTTGGGTAACCAGTTTTAAATCCTCTTGATTTAGTTTTAGTCCTAATTCCTGAAGGTTTTTTTCGATATTGGCTTTTCCGGAGGTTTTTCCGAGAGCGTATTTACGTTTTCTTCCAAAACGTTCTGGAAGTAAATCATTAAAATATAAGTTGTTTTTATTATCCCCATCAGCATGAATTCCTGCTGTTTGGGTAAATACATTGTCTCCAACAATTGGCTTGTTGGCAGGGATTCTGTATCCTGTAAATGTCTCAACTAATTTGCTAACAGAGTATAAAGAGGTTTCTTTTATGTTAATGCTTACTTCAGGTAAATAATCATTGATTACTGCTACGGTACTTTCGAGTGGTGCGTTTCCTGCACGTTCACCCATTCCGTTTACAGTGACGTGAAGACCTTTAATACCAGCTTTTATAGCTTCCATAACGTTAGCAACACTTAAGTCGTAATCGTTATGAGCATGAAAATCAAAATGGATATTAGGATATCTTGCTGTGATTTTTGAAATGAATTCAAAAGCTTGAGATGGGATTAATACGCCAAGAGTGTCCGGAAGCAAGATTCTTTTTACGGGTTGCTGTACTAAAAAATCTAAATATTGAAAAACATATTCAGGAGAATTGCGCATTCCGTTGCTCCAGTCTTCTAAGTAAACATTAGTTTCAATATTGTTTTGTTTTGCCAATGCAATAGTTTCTGCGATTTCAGAAAAATGCTGTTCAGGTGTTTTTTTTAATTGATGCGTTAGGTGATTTAAGGATCCTTTGGTTAATAAATTCTGAACCTTAGCTCCCGATTTTTTCATCCATTCAATAGAAAGTCCTCCGTCAACAAAAGTCAAAACTTCGATTCTGTTGGTGTATTCTTTTTCCTCTGCCCAAGACATGATGCCTTTTACACCTTGAAATTCACCTTCGCTAACACGTGCCGAAGCGATTTCTATTCGATCAATATTTAATTCTTCTAACAGTAATTGTGCAATGGTTAGTTTTTCTGCAGCAGAAAAAGACACTCCTGATGTTTGTTCTCCATCACGGAGTGTCGTATCCATTATTTCAATTTTTCTTTTTTCCATTGTAAACTTGGTGCTAATACCTATTTCTTTGTTTGAAATCGTATAAGTGGTTTGAAATAAAAATCATAAAAGCAGTTACTGAGTTCAGCCCTAAAGCTTAAACTTATATAACTGCTTTCTATTTGTAGTATTAATAAGGAAGCTTATCGGCAAAAGTTACGATGTCTCCTTTTGTGTTTTGCAGGTAATCAATGTCGTCAAAGCCATTAATCATGTTATTCTTTTTGTATCCATTGATGTCAAAAGATTCTTTTTGTCCTGTTGTCAATAAAGTAATCGTTTGTTGAGGAAGATTAATTTCTAATTCTGTTTTAGGATCAGCTTCGATAGCTTTAAAAATAGTATCAGCAAATTCTGGGCTAACTTGTACAGGAAGAACTCCGATATTTAAGCAGTTACCTTTAAAGATGTCAGCAAAGAAGCTTGATACTACAGCGCGAAATCCGTAATCATAAACAGCCCAAGCAGCATGTTCTCTAGAGGATCCAGAACCAAAGTTTTTTCCACCAACAAGAATTTTTCCGCTATAAGTTGAATCGTTTAAAACGAAGTCTGTCTTTGGAGTGTCGTCTCCATTATATCTCCAGTCTCTAAAAAGATTGTCTCCAAAACCTTCACGTTTTGTAGCTTTTAAGAAACGAGCCGGGATGATTTGGTCAGTATCAACGTTTTCAATTGGTAGCGGCACTGCACTACTAGTAAGTATATTAAATTTATCGTATGCCATTGTTTTTTGCTTTAGACTGTTTTCTGCTTTAGGCTATAAGCCTTATGCTTTAAGCTTTTTGCACAGCGTTTATTTTGTATAGTTTTTTTGCTTAAAGCCTATAGCTTAAAGCGTATAGCGAGAATTAAAATAATTCTCTAGGGTCTGTCAGTTTTCCTGTTACAGCCGCTGCTGCTGCCATAATCGGACTAGCTAAAAGTGTTCTTGAACCGGGACCTTGACGACCTTCAAAGTTTCTGTTGGAAGTGCTTACTGCGTATTTTCCAGCAGGAACCTTATCGTCGTTCATAGCTAAACATGCTGAACAACCTGGCTGACGTAATACAAAACCAGCTTCAGTTAAGATATCTAAAAGACCTTCTTCTTTAATTTGTGCTTCAACAACATGAGAGCCAGGAACTAACCAAGCGGTTACATTATCAGCTTTTTTACGTCCTTTTACAATTTCTGTAAAGGCTCTAAAATCTTCGATACGGCCATTAGTACAACTTCCTAAGAAAACAAAGTCGATTGGTTTTCCAATCATTACATCATTTTCATGAAAGCCCATATAAGCCAAAGATTTTTTATATGTTTCCTCGCCGCCTTCTACTTGATTGGCGTTCGGAATAGTTGCAGAGATACCAATTCCCATTCCTGGATTAGTACCATAAGTAATCATAGGTTCAATATCTGAGGCATTGATGTTTAATTCAGCATCAAAAACAGCATCAGCATCAGTTTTTAAGGTTTTCCAATAAGCAACAGCTTTATCCCAAGCTTCTCCTTTTGGAGCAAATAATCTTCCTTCAAGGAAATCGAATGTTTTTTGGTCGGGAGCAATCATCCCTCCACGAGCACCCATTTCGATACTTAAATTACAAACAGTCATACGGCCTTCCATAGACATATTCTCAAAAACATCTCCAGCGTATTCGACAAAATATCCAGTACCTCCAGAAGTAGTTAATTGAGCAATAATATAAAGAGCAACATCTTTTGGACCAACACCTTTACTTAACTCGCCATTTACGTTAATTCGCATTTTCTTTGGCTTCGGCTGCATGATACATTGTGTAGATAATACCATTTCAACCTCTGAAGTTCCAATTCCAAATGCAATTGCTCCAAAAGCACCGTGAGTAGAAGTGTGTGAATCTCCACAAACAATAGTTGCGCCAGGTAGTGTAATTCCATTTTCAGGACCTACAACGTGAACAATTCCATTTTTTTGGTGACCTAGTCCCCAATGAGAAATTCCATATTCAGCTGCATTATCTTCCAGAGCTTTTAACTGGTTGGCAGACAGAGCATCTTGTACGGGTAAATGTTGATTTATAGTTGGTGTGTTGTGATCGGCAGTTGCAAAAGTGCGTTCTGGGTATAAAACCGAGATGCCTCTGGATTTTAATCCTAAAAAAGCAACAGGACTTGTAACTTCATGAATGAAATGACGGTCAATGAAAAACACATCTGGTCCATCTTCAATTTTGCGCACTACGTGCGAATCCCATACTTTGTCGAATAATGTAGTACTCATTTTTAACTATTTTTTAATTGTAATTTCCATGTAATTATAAGAGGATAACAAAATTAGAAAAAGAAACAAAAGCAAGAATTAGCTTATTTGATTATATACGATACCCAAACTGTTTTACTCATTGCTAGCCAATTGGTTTTGTGGTTTTTTGGTTTTGTACTTGTGTTTTGTTTTCTTTTTTTGTTTTCTTTTTTAATTGAAAATCTTCTAATAGTTTTTGATATTTATAATTTAGTGTTTTTATTCTATTATGTTGATTTTAAGGCTTTTTATGTGTTTTTTATAAGGGTAAATCGTTATGATTATAAGCTTGTTTCTCTTTTTTTAATTAGTAATAAGGTGTCTTTTTAAAATCAATAAACTGAGGTTTTTGTAGATGTATTTGTTGTTCAAATACTACGGCATCCAAAAGAAAAAATTTTTTTCTTTTGGAATGAAAATAAAAGAGAATACTAATGTGAAATGTAAAATGAGAAGTAATGACAGTTAGCTGACATTTGCTTAATGAATAAGGACTTAATATTGAGGTTTCTAATAATAAAAAATATAAAATTATGAACTTGAATCAAATTGCTTACACATTAGGTGTTTTAGGAACGGTAATTATTTTAATCTGGGTTGGTCTTTTTAAATTTACTGCTGTTGAAGCTGGAGCAATAAAAGGTTTAGTCGAAAATCATTTTGCTATGGGTTGGATGTATAAAGTAATGTCGGTACAAGTTGTTTCTAATGTTATTGGAGTTTTTGAAGTCTTTACTGGGGTTGGGCTATTGTTTTCTTTATTTTATAGAAAAATCGGAATCTACGCAGGAGCAACTTCGGCTGTTATATTTATTACAACTTTAAGTTTCCTAATTACAACTCCAGGCGTTTTTAAAATGGTTGAAGGTTTTCCTGTAACAGACTTTTTTATTTTGAAAGATATTCCTTATTTGGCAATTTCTTTGATGGTTTGTGCAAAAGCCAAGGAATAAAATATGTTCTATTCTTAACAAAATTCACTAGCTAGTTTGTTTAAAAAAAGACTAAATTTGAACTTCCTCTATTTTATAGTTCGCTTTTTCTTATAATGCATTATATCAGTAGATTATGTGCGGTGAAATTTAGATTTTGGAATTTTAAAAATTGTCTTTTAAAGAAAACTATGTATTTAATATTCGATACCGAAACTACTGGATTACCAAAACGTTGGGATGCTCCAATAACCGATTCTGATAACTGGCCTCGTTGTATACAAATTGCATGGCAGTTGCATGACGATATGGGGAAACTCATCGAACATCAAGACTATTTGGTAAAACCAGAAGGGTTTAATATCCCTTATGATGCAGAGCGTATTCACGGGATTTCTACTGAATTGGCTGAAGCCAATGGGATTTCATTGGAAGAAGTGTTAGAGAAATTTAATATTGCTTTAAGCAAAACTAAATTTATTGTAGGTCAAAATTTAGGTTTTGATGTTAATATTATGGGGGCAGAGTTTCACCGAATGGGTGTTGATTCGCCTATGAGTACTATGCCAGTTTTGGATACTTGTACTGAGGTTACCGCTTCGTTATTGCAACTACCTGGTGGTCGTGGAGGAAGATTTAAATTGCCTACATTAACCGAATTACATAGTTATCTTTTTAATAAGCCATTTGCAGAAGCGCACAATGCAACTGCCGATGTTGAGGCAACTACACGTTGTTTTTTAGAGTTAATTAGAAGAGAAGTTTTTACAAAAGAAGAATTAGATG
The DNA here is from genome assembly GCF_003668995.1 of Flavobacterium sp. 140616W15. Classification (NCBI taxonomy): domain Bacteria; kingdom Pseudomonadati; phylum Bacteroidota; class Flavobacteriia; order Flavobacteriales; family Flavobacteriaceae; genus Flavobacterium; species Flavobacterium sp. 140616W15. The sequence goes on along the minus strand of NZ_CP033068.1, from coordinate 3,656,673 downwards.
TTCCGAAGGACTATTTTGGAGAATTCCAGAATAAAAATCCACAGGAGATTAAGCTTATTGGTTTAAAACATATCAATTTAAAAGCCGCTTCTGATAAAATTAGAGAGCAATTAAGAGCTTTAGAATCGGATGATAAGCAAGCAACAGTTTCAGAGTCAGATTTAGAAGGTTTTAAAACAGCGAAATATTCGCATTTGCATAATCATACCCAGTTTTCAGTTTTACAATCGACTATAGGAATTGGAAATATCGTTTCGGCTACAGCCAAAAATGGTATGCCAGCTGTTGCTATGACAGATACAGGAAATATGATGGGGGCTTTTCACTTTGTGAGTGCCGTAATGAATCATAATAAAGCAGCATCAGGTAAAAATAAAGCTTTGGTTGAAGCTGGTGAAGAGCCAACAGAAACAGAAATAAAACCAATAGTAGGTTGTGAATTTAATATCTGCGACAATCACTTAGATAAAAGTAAAAAGGACAACGGAAATCAGATTGTATTATTAGCCAAAAATAAAAAAGGGTATCACAATTTGGCTAAAATGTCGTCGATTGCTTTTACACAAGGATTTTATTATGTTCCTAGGATAGATAGGGCAGTTGTAGAAAAGTACAAAGAAGATATCATGGTGTTGTCAGGGAATTTATACGGAGAAATTCCGAGTAAAATCCTAAACGTTGGTGAAAACCAAGCCGAAGAAGCTCTGATATGGTGGAAAGAACAATTTGGAGATGATTTTTATTTGGAGATTATGCGCCATAATCAGGAAGATGAAAATCGAGTTAATAAAACCCTGATAGAATTTGCCAGAAAGCACGATGTTAAACTAATTGCAACAAATAACACCTATTATTTAAATAAAGAAGATGCCAATGCGCACGATATTTTACTGTGTGTAAAAGATGGTGAAAAACAAGCTACACCAATTGGTCGTGGTCGAGGATATCGTTACGGATTACCAAATCAGGAGTACTATTACAAGTCGGGAGATGAGATGAAAAAACTCTTTGCTGATTTGCCTGATTCGATTATTAACATCCAGGAGATTGTAGATAAGGTCGAGATTTATTCGCTTTATCGTGATGTATTGCTTCCTAAATTTGATATTCCAGAGGAGTTTGTAGTTGTTGAGGATGAAGCTGATGGTGGAGTTCGTGGTGAAAATAAATATTTACGACACCTTACAATGGTTGGTGCGGAAAGAAGATATGGCGAAATTACAGAATCTATTCAGGAACGTTTAGACTTTGAGTTATTAACGATTTCGAATTCTGGATATCCAGGTTATTTCTTGATCGTTCAGGATTTTATCGCCGAAGCTAGAAATATGGACGTTTCGGTAGGACCTGGTCGTGGATCTGCAGCCGGATCTGCAGTAGCGTATTGTTTAGGAATTACCAATATTGACCCTATTAAGTACGATTTGCTTTTTGAGCGTTTCCTTAATCCGGATCGTGTATCCATGCCCGATATTGATATCGATTTTGATGACGAGGGTCGTGGTCGTGTTATGGATTATGTAATTAATAAATACGGACAGAATCAGGTTGCGCAAATTATTACCTATGGTAAAATGGCAACCAAATCAGCAATTCGTGATACGGCTCGTGTGCTTGATTTACCATTGTTTGAAGCTGATAGAATTGCAAAATTGATTCCGGGAATGATGCCGTCTAAATGGAATTTGGCGCGTTTTATTTCTGAAAGTGAAGAGGAGGTTAAAAAAGCGCTTCGTTCAGATGAATTTGATAATGTAAAAGAATTGATTGCTATTGCCAATGAAGATGATTTGGCTGGTGAAACAATTCAACAAGCAAAAATCCTTGAAGGATCGATGCGAAATACCGGAATTCACGCCTGTGGGGTAATCATTACACCATCGGACATTACGAATTTCGTTCCTGTTACCACGGCAAAAGATTCTGATTTATATGTAACGCAGTTTGATAACTCGGTTGCAGAAAGTGCAGGATTGCTGAAGATGGACTTCTTGGGTCTGAAGACCCTTACCTTGATAAAAGATACCGTTAAACTGGTGAAATATAGAAACGGAATTGATCTGGATCCAGATACTTTCCCTATTGATGATGTTGAAACGTATGCGCTTTTCCAGAGAGGGGAAACAGTTGGAATCTTCCAGTATGAGTCGCCTGGGATGCAGAAATACATGAAAGATCTTAAGCCGACGGTTTTTGGAGATTTAATTGCAATGAATGCCTTGTATCGTCCGGGGCCTTTAGAATATATCCCGTCTTTCGTAAGAAGGAAAAATGGCGAAGAGGAAATTAAATACGATTTAGATGCCTGTGAAGAATATTTAGGAGAAACATACGGAATTACAGTTTACCAAGAGCAGGTAATGCTTTTGTCGCAATCGCTGGCTGACTTTACTAAGGGTGAGGCCGACGTTTTGCGTAAGGCGATGGGTAAGAAACAAAAAGACGTACTAGATAAAATGAAACCTAAATTTGTAGAACAAGCTGCAAAAAAAGGTCATGATGCTAAGGTTTTGGAGAAGATTTGGAAAGACTGGGAAGCATTTGCGAGTTACGCCTTTAATAAATCGCACTCGACTTGCTATGCGTGGATTGCGTATCAGACAGCCTATCTAAAAGCACATTATCCAGCAGAATATATGGCTGCGGTTCTTTCTAATAATATGAATGATATTAAACAAGTATCATTTTTTATGGAAGAATGCAAACGAATGGGATTACAGGTTTTAGGACCAGATGTAAACGAGTCGTTTTATAAGTTTACGGTTAATGATGAATATGCAGTACGTTTTGGGATGGGGGCTATTAAAGGAGTTGGTTCCGGAGCTGTGGCAACAATTGTTGAAAAAAGAAAAGACGGAAGATATAAATCGATTTTTGATTTGGCTAAGCGAATAGATTTGCGTGCAGCCAATAAAAAGGCAATCGAAAATTTAGCACTTGCAGGTGGTTTTGACTCGTTTGAAGGAACTACCAGAGCGCAATATTTTCATGATGATGGTGACGGAATTACTTTTTATGAAAAAGCAATTCGTTATGGATCAAAGTTTCAAGAAAATGAAAATTCATCGCAGGTAAGTTTGTTTGGAGAAACAAGCGAAGTGCAAATTGCTGAGCCTATTGTTCCTCCTTGTGAAGACTGGAGTACGATGGAAAAGCTAGCTAAAGAAAAAGAAGTTGTGGGAATTTATATTTCGGGGCATCCTCTTGATGATTTTAGATTTGAGATGAAATACTTCTGTAATGCTAGGTTGGAAGCGTTGAAAAGCATGAATGAATATGTAGGTAAAAACCTGAATTTTGCAGGAATTATAAATAACGTACAACATCGTGTGGCAAAAAATGGAAAAGGTTGGGCGATATTTAATTTAGAAGGATATGATGAAAGTTATGAATTTAAAATTTTTGGAGAAGAATACTTGAAATTTAGGCATTTCCTGATTCAGAATAATTTTGCTTTTCTGAAAGTATTAATTAAAGACGGATGGGTTAATCATGATACTGGAAAAAAATCAGATCCAAGATTGCAGTTTGTAGAAATTAGACAATTGCAAGATATTTTAGATGCTTTTGCTAAAAAACTGATTTTGTTATTAAATATAAAAGATTTACAGGAAGAATTTATTCATAAGTTGAGCCATTTATTTAGCGAAAATAAAGGAGATAATACGGTGACTTTTGAAATCATGGAATTAGAGAAAATAAAGCGTTTGGTTCAAGTTGAAACTACGTCTGAGTTTGAAGAAGCTGATGATGCAGTTTTTGTAGATGAAGGCGATGATCAGGATGGAGATGATGTTATGAGCACAAAAACGGCAGAAGTTACTGAGGTTGAGGAAATAAACGTAGTTACTAAATTGACTATGCCAAGTAGGAGGTTGAAAGTAAATATCTGTACTGAACTATTGCAAGAATTAGAGAAAATGCAGATAAATTTCAAGTTAAATTAAAGTTTTATAGTTAAATTTTTAAATAATGTATTTTTTTAACGGTATAATTATGCATGCATACTAATTTTTTAGTATCATTGTTGCTAATTACAACGATTGCGCTCCAATTGCCCCAGAGCAAAAGAGAACATTCTGTTAAAATATTTTACACTGTATAAATTATTTAAGAAAAAAATTATGAAAAAGAGTCTTTTTTTATTAGGAATGATGGTTTGTTCTATGACAATGGTAGCTCAAACTGAAAAAGCAGAAAAACCGGAAAGTTGGTATTTTAAATTAGGCGGATCTTATTTCTTGCAAACTGCTGCAACTGAATTTCCAACTGTAGGAGGTAATCTTCCTTTGGATAGAACGTACGTAGGAGGGAAATTAGTTTCGGAAGAAAGTGTTACAGGCTCTTTTGGTGAAGGTTTTAGAACAGGTATTACAGCTGGGTATAGATTTAATGCTCGTTTAGGAGTTGAGCTAGGAGTAAATTATTATACTAGTAATGATAAGACAATGGCGCAAACAACAATTGATTTGGCTAGTTCTGCGACTACTCAAATTGTAAATTTTAAATCAGTAGGTCAAATCACTGCGTTTGATTTAGCGCCTGCTTTGGTGTTGTTTTTAGGAGAACACAAAGGTTTTGAACCGTATACAAAAGTTGGTATTTTGGTGCCGATTCATGGAGATTTAGAGATAACTACAGATGCTATTAAACCAACCAGTTTAACTACTTCGGTAGCAATTCGTAGTGTTGATAAGGTAAAACCAAATCCAACAGTTGGATTTCTTGCAGCTTTAGGGACATCGTATAAATTAGGAAAAAATATTTCTGTTTTTGCAGAATTAGAGTACCGTAACTTTACAGTACACGGAAAAACAAAAGAAACTACGGAGTTTACAATAAATGGTCAAGATGCTTTAGCAACAAGAACTACGGCACAGATTCATACAAATTACAGAGATAGATTAGATGTTAATTCTAATAATCCTTTGTTTAATCCGAACACAGCTACAACAGATAAAACTGACACTACTAGACCTAATGAGGCAATGGACGAGCTAAGTTCTTATGTTGGTATTAGTGGATTGGGCTTAACTTTAGGTCTTAAATATAGCCTATAATATTTTTTACTTTTTTAGTTTTTAGAAAAGAGGATATTCGAAAGAATGTCCTTTTTTTATTTGTATTTGTTTGAAAAAAGAAGATTTTACTAACATTTGGTTAGCCCTGATAGAAACGACATCCTTTTGCAGCTTTCTTTAAGCTGTAAAAGATATAGTGAATAGCAGGAAGAGGGCTTCGAAAACTGTCATAAATGAAAGGAAGTATAAATATTTGCAATGCGTTTATAATGAAAACTAATTTATAAATTGAGGGGAATTGATTTTAAATTTCTAAATTTGTACTCGAGTTCGAAACTCATTAAAAATTGTCCCCCGAAGAGATGTCTGAGGGTTAAACTTTAAACAAAAAAGAAAATGGCTTTAGCAATAACAGACGCTACTTTTGAAGAAGTAGTTTTGAAATCAGATAAACCAGTTATGGTTGACTTTTGGGCAGCATGGTGTGGACCTTGTAGAATGGTTGGTCCAATCATTGATGAGTTAAGCAATGAATATGCTGGAAAAGTAGTAGTAGGAAAAGTAGATGTAGATGCAAACCAAGAATTTGCTGCAAAATACGGTGTACGTAATATTCCAACTGTTTTGGTTTTTCATAACGGTGAAGTAGTAGGTAAACAAGTAGGAGTTGCTCCGAAACAAACTTACGCAGATAGTTTAGACGCATTATTGTAATCGATTCCGATTATTAATTTATATAGAAAAGGTTTGGCGAAAGTCAAACCTTTTTTTATTTTTAACGAATATGAATACCTATTTTAAAATGAAAATTATTTATTGCCTCCTTGGTTTCTTTGTTTTGTCTGGTTCTTGTTGGTCTCAGTCTGTAAAAAAGAATGATTTTTTATTAGAAAGAGGAGTTTCGGAGGAATTAGCAATTTTTAGAAAACAACAAATTGCTGACGTATCTTATAATTTATCATTTGTGATTCCTGATAAAAAGGCAAAAGAAATTGTTTCAAATCTTGTTGTGGAGTTTAAATTGTCTGATTTAAGTAGACCGTTGTATTTGGATTTTAATGAGAAATCACAAAATTTAATGACAATTCTTGTAAACGGTAAAAATATAGCTCTTGTACATGAGAAGGAGCATATTGTTATTTCTGAAAAGAATTTGGTATTGGGTGATAATAAAATTGAAATTGCTTTTATAGCAGGGGATTTGTCATTGAATAGGAATGATGATTTTCTTTATACATTATTAGTGCCAGACAGAGCTAGTACATTGTTTCCTTGTTTTGATCAACCCAATATTAAGGCAACTTACGTGCTTACTCTTACTGTTCCAAAAGATTGGGCGGTTTTGGCAGGTGGCTCAGTAAAAGAGAAAATCGAAGGTGGAGATGTAGTTACTTATAAGTTTGGAAAGTCGGATAAAATGAGTACCTATTTGTTTTCGTTTGTAGCTGGAGAGTTTAAACGTGTTAGTGAAAATCCGAGTGGCAATAGACAAATGACAATGCTGTATAGGGAGAATAATCCTGATAAGATAAAAGCTAGTACAGATACAATCTTTAATTTGCATCGGCAGTCTTTGAATTTTTTGGAGAACTATACGCAGTACCTGTTTCCGTTTCAAAAATTAGACTTTGCTTCAATTCCTGTGTTTCAATATGGAGGAATGGAACATGTAGGGGTTATACAATATAGAGAATCATCTTTGTTTTTGGATAATAGTGCTACTGATAGTGAAAAGCTAAATCGAGCTAAATTGATTGCTCATGAAACGGCTCATATGTGGTTTGGTGATTTGGTAACTATGAAGTGGTTTGATGATGTTTGGATGAAAGAGGTTTTTGCAAATTTCATGGCAGATAAAATTATGAATCCAATTTTTCCAAAAGTAAATCATGGTTTGCAGCTTTTAACGGCTCATTATCCTAGTGCCTATGCAGAAGATCGATCTGCAGGAACGCATCCGATCAAACAAAAATTGGGAAATCTTAAAAATGCAGGATCGCTTTATGGGAGCATTATTTATAACAAAGCGCCAATCATGATGCGTCAGTTAGAGGTTTCAATGGGTGAGGAGGCGTTTAGAAAAGGTATTCAGAAATATATTCAGAAGTATGCAAATGATAATGCAAACTGGGAGAATTTAGTTGAAATTCTGGATGCAGAAACTCCATTAGATATGAAAAAATGGAGTGATGTATGGGTTAATAAATCAGGAAGACCAATTCTAACTAGTCATATCGAATATGATTCTAAAAACAATATAAAGAATTTTGAAATTGAGCAACAGGCGGAAGATAAATCTAAGAATCTTTGGCCGCAAAAATTTGATATCGGATTAGTGTATCCTAATGGAGTTAAGGTGATTAAGGTTTCGGTGAAGGATAGGGTGACCAAAGTAGAAAATGTTTTAGGCTTGTCTAAGCCGACTACAATTATATACAATTATAATGGTTTTGGATATGGTGTTTTTCCAGTAGATGTAAATAGTTTAGATTATATTTCAGCAATAAAAGATGAGGTAGCGAGAGCATATAGCTATATTAATCTTTATGAGAATATGTTAGCGGGTGTTGTTGTGCCTGAAAAAGTATTCGAATCTTGTCTTGAAGGAATTAAAGTAGAACAAAATGAATTAGTTATTAAGATTTTGTCAAATCAGTTGAGTACTATTTTCTGGAAATTTCTAACAGAAAAAGAGCAAAATACGGGTCAGAAACAACTTGAAGAAGTTGTTTATCAGCGCTTGCAATTGGATTTGCCAAAAAACATCAAAAAGACGCTATTTGGATTGTTTAGTTCTATTGCTTATTCAGATTCAGGAAAAGAAAAATTATACCGAATATGGAATAAAGAAGATGTTATCACTAATTTAAAATTAAATGAAGATGATTATACGGGTATAGCTATGAATTTGGCTATATTTAAACATCAAAACGCAGATGAAATTCTAAGTAAAGCAAAGTTGGCTATTAGTAATCCAGATAAGCAAAAGAGATTTGAGTTTTTACTTCCTTCCCTGTCAAAAGATGATTCTGTTAGGGATGCATTTATGTTGTCTTTAAAGGAGGATAAAAACAGAGAAAAAGAAACTTGGGTTTCGTCGGCTTTAGCAAATATTCACCATCCGTTACGCCAGGAAAGTGCTAAAAAGCATCTTCGTTTTTGTTTGGATTTAGTTACAGAAATTCAGCGTACAGGAGATATATTTTTTCCGAAAGATTGGCTTAATGGTACAGTTGGAAGATATTCGTTAAGGTATGCTTATGATGTAGTAGAAACATTCTTGAAAGAAAATCCTAGCTTTAGCCCAATATTAAAGAGAAAGTTATTGCAAGCTACGGATGATTTGTACCGTGCACAAAAAATAAAAAAATAAACCGAATGAAGATTGAATCGCAAATAGAGAAGATTTCTAGTTTTCAGCATCTTGAGATGTTGGCTAACCAAGTTGTGGAAGGTTTCATTTCGGGAATGCATAAAAGTCCGTTTCATGGTTTTTCAGCGGAATTTGCAGAGCATAAGGTGTATAATGTTGGCGAAAGTACAAAGCATATCGATTGGAAGCTGTTTGCTAAGACAGATCGATTGTATGCAAAGCGATTTGAAGAAGAAACCAATTTGCGTTGTCATTTAATTATAGATAACTCGGCATCGATGCATTACCCGGATTTAAATTCAGGTCAATCTTTTTATGAAAATAAAATAGGCTTTTCTGTTTTAGCATCCGCAGTTTTGATGAATATCTTAAAGAAACAACGAGATGCAGTAGGCTTGAGTGTGTTTTCGGATAGTTATGAGTATTATGCACCTGAAAAGGGAAGTGATCGCCATCATAGAATGTTGCTTAATAAATTAGAAGAGCTTCTGGAGAAACCTAAGACAAGTAAAAAAACGGATACAATTACCTATTTGCATCAGATAGCAGAGAAAATCCATCGACGTTCGATGATTATTCTTTTTACGGATATGTTTCAGTCAGAAAATGAAGAACTGTTGTTTAATGCACTACAGCATCTTAAGCACAATAAGCATAAAGTGGTCTTGTTTCATGTGATAGATAAGGAAACAGAGGTTAAATTTGATTTTGATAATGCGCCACGTAAATTTATAGATTTGGAAACTGGTGAGGAAGTAGCTGTTTTTGCAGATAATGTGAAAGTGGAATATGAAAAAGAGGTAGAAAGCTATTTCAAAAGATTGGCTTTAACCTGTGCGCAAAACCGAATTAAGTACGTTCCTGTTGCAGTAGGTGAAAATTTTGAAAAAATATTAACTACTTATTTGGTTGAAAAACAAAACTTTGGCTAATAAGTCGAAAAATAATTTAAAATAATTTACAAAAAGGCTTGCAGAAACGAAATTCTATACTATCTTTGCAACCGCAATAACGCAGAGGTTTGGTAGTTCAGTTGGTTAGAATACATGCCTGTCACGCATGGGGTCGCGGGTTCGAGTCCCGTCCAGACCGCAATATTGGGAAAAGCCTTTCTTTATAGAAAGGCTTTTTTGCCCAAATACGGTATCTAAGATTAGTTGTGTTGTTTGGTCGGCCTTGTAAGCTGACCGGGTTTAGTAGTTAGACCAATGAAAAGCTTTCCACTTTTGTGGATGGCTTTTTTGATTTAAGCCCATTTTGGTTTAGGTGTCTAACCTGAAAATTAACCGCAAAGGGCGCAGTCCCGATAGTTATCGGGATACGCAAAGTCCACAAAGCTTGATTTATTAAGTTTTGTGGATTTTTTGGTTAAGATGGATGAGTATTTGTGTGGAAAAAGAATTAGTGGCAAAGACTGCAGTCCCGATAGCTATCGGGATACATAAAGGTTTGTAAAGTTCAATCAATAGCTTTGCGAACCTTTGCGTTTTTTAACTTTATGCACTTTGCGGTAAATTTTCGTATAAACCTTAAATTCTAATTTTTTATCCGATAAGTTTATTCCAATTATAAGTATAAAAGAGTTTAACTCTTCTTAGATTACTCATTCTGGTTAGAATTGTTTGAAGTTGTAGCTTTTTTCGTTTTTCTATTTTAATAGAAATCAACGCATTAAAAAAATAATGTTTTTTTTGTTTAAAAAACACGAAAAAGCTTGTAGAATCAGAACTTCTGTTGTAGTTTTGCACCACAATAAACGCAGTAGGTTTGGTAGTTCAGTTGGTTAGAATACATGCCTGTCACGCATGGGGTCGCGGGTTCGAGTCCCGTCCAGACCGCAATATTGGGGAAAGCCTTTCTTAACGGAAAGGCTTTTTTATTTTAATACCTTTCGCTTCTTTTAAATTTTCTTCATTATATTTATATATCACAATATAGTCGCTGATATTCACTTACTTCAATGGAGCAGTCAAAACATAAATTAGATCAGTATTACATTAAAAAGTTGATGCTGATAAAAAGAGTATTTACTGTCATCATGATTTGATGGGGGAATTGTTTGTTCCTACCCATAAACACACTAAGGCGCAATTTCTTTATGCAGAAGGGGATGTGGTTTTTGTAACAACAGAAACTAAGACTTATTTCTTACCTGCACGGCATTTTATATGGATTCCTAGTGGAATTGAACATAGTATTCATCCAAAGTCTGAAAATGTGATGATGCGGAACCTCTATTTTCCTGTAGAAAAAGAAGAAGACCCTTTCTATCAAAATGAAGGTATCTATCCCGTTAATAATTTATTGCTTCAAATGATGCTTTTTACCAATCAGTGGAATGGTGATCTTAAAAAAGGAACTCCAAATTTTGCAATTGCAAAAGCTATCAAAGCGATATTGCCTCAGATTTGTTTAACCAATTTGCCTTTAGAGTTACCTTTGCCAAAAGATCCTCGTTTAGGTAAAATTTTGCGGTATATCGAAAACAATCTAGGAGAGACAATTCTATTTGCTGAGGTAGCTCATCAATTTGGGTATAGTGAGAAATCTTTATACCGTTTGTTTCAGAAAGATCTAGGAATGTCTTTTATTCAATATTATACTATTAGAAGAATATTGAAAGCAATTGAATTGTTGCTCGATAGAAGATTATCAGTAAAAGAAGTCGCAGAAGAGGTAGGCTACACAAGTGTGCCTACATTTAGCAATACATTTTTTAAAATTTTGGGACAACGACCTTCAGACTATCTTAAAGGAGAAAACATTTTAAGAAAAGGGAAGTTGTAAAAGGTAATTTACTTATTTGATGTTAATTTTTTCAACGAAATCTGTACGAGTAAAATGTTTTCACGCAGATTTAGCAGATTCGGCAGATTTTTTTTGAGTCTATAAAAGGATTTTGTTTGTTCTTTTTAATGCGAATTTTATATTTCTAAATAATTTATCATTTTTTTATCTGCTAAATCTGCTAAATCTGCTGAATCTGCTGAATCTGCGAGAGCATAATTTTAATTAATTATAAAATGGGAAGTATAACATAGGAAGCATGCTGGTTTTGCTCTGAATTAGCTTTTTTGTTTATAATCTTCATTAGATAGTTCATCAAATTTTTCTTTGTTACAATGTGTTTAATTCACTTAACTATAACGATTTCCTTCGATTTAGCTGATTTTCAATTGTTAAAATTTGTCCGAAATGAATATGTTATTGACTTTTTAGAATTATCAGGCAATTATAAAATGAAAGAACTTTGCAGTGAATAAATCACACTACATTCATGTTCCTTAAAAAAAGGTTTTCGACATTACGTTATTTCTCTAAAAATTTGGTTTTAATCCTTATTTTTCAAGGAGTAACTGCACTACAAGCGCAGGAGAGCAATCCGATTTCATTACAACAAGCAATAAAAATTGCAAAAGAAAACAACAAAAATATTCTTAAATCTCGTATTGAGGTAGATATTTCTAAAGAGAATATAAAAGAAACCAAAGAACTTCGTTTGCCAGAAATAGATTTTAATACTTCTTATTCTCGTGTTACAAACTTAACAGAGTTTAAAGGTGGGTTTTTAAAAGATAAAGAAGTAACGCATACTATTCCTGAAATGTATAATGTGGGTACCACTATTAAAGTGCCTTTGTATGCAGGGAATAAAATAAACAATGCTATAGAAATTGCCAATCAGGAAAGTAAAATAGCTTTGGTAAAAAGCGAAAAAACGGAAAGCGATATTCAGCTAGAAGTAATTGCTACTTATTTGGGGATTCAGAAAATGATGGAGCTTCAAAAAATTATAGAAGAGAATATTAAAGAGGAGCAAAGTCGACTAAAAGAAGTTCAGTCTTTGAAAAACCACGGGACAATTACAAAAAATGAAGTCTTAAGAGCCGAACTTCAGCTTTCGGATCGTGAATTAAATGCTTTGACAAATTCGAAAAACATCAAAATTGCACTTCACGAGTTAAAAACAATTCTTCAGTTGCCAGAAGAGCAAGAAATTACTATTGATACAACTACAAGTTTAAATGAGAATGCCAAGTTGGATAATTATAGTTTCTATTTAAACAATACGCTTCAAAATGAAGAGATGCGAATTGCACATCAAGAAATTGAAATCAAGAAGACGGAACTAAAATTAGCAAAAGGGAATTACTATCCGACAATAAACTTTTTTGGAGATTATAATTTTAAATATCCTAATTATATGTTTTTCCCACCAAATCCATATTTGTATAGTTTAGGGCAGGTAGGAATTGAAGCAACATTCAGTTTGTCGGGATTGTATAAAAATAAGACCAAAGTACATATTGCAAATTCGAAGGTGGAATGGCAGAAAACGCAATCGGAAATTGTAAAGAATAAAGTTCAGGATGAATTATTTAGAAATCATACTCAATATCAGGAAATTACTGAGAAGATTAAAGTTGTCGATAAAGCATTAGAATTAGCGACCGAGAATTATCGCATTGTGAAGTTAAAATACCTGAATCAATTGGTTTTAATAACCGAAATGGTTGATGCAGACAATGCTTTGTTGCAGGCAAAATTTAATAAAATCGCGACCAGAATTGATGCCGAGATGAAACATTATGAATTGCTTCATACAGCAGGATTATTAAATAATTAAATTTTAAAAAGAGAATAAAATTTTATGGTAAAGATTAAAAATGAAACAAGAGCTAATAAGTCGTTTCATACATTGATAACTGTTATTGCATGCGTGCTGGTTTTAAGCGGAATCGTTTTGGGAATTTGGTTTTATGTTTTTAATAAAAACCACGAAGAAACTAATGATGCTCAGGTTGAGCAATATGTTACGCCTATTATGTCTAGAATTACGGGTTATGTTCAAGAGGTTCGTTATGAAGAAAACCAATTTGTTCATAAGGGAGATACGCTGTTGGTTATTGATAATCGTGAATATAAATCAAGATTAGATGTGGCTTTGGCAGATGTAGAAAGTGCCAAAAAAAATAGTCTTGTTGTCGAAAAAAATGTGGCAACAACTGCAAGCGCAACTACAATTGGGAAGTCTCAATTGGCTGCAGCAAAAACAAATCTTTGGAAAACACAATTAGAATACCAACGATATAAAGCTTTAGTAAAAGAAGAAGCTGCAACAGAGCAACAACTAGAGAAAGTGAAGGCAGATTACGAATCGGCACAGGCTCATTATCAAGAAATGAATAACCGAATCGAAACATCAACTTTAAATACATCTCAAGCTGCAGCAAATGTTCCGACTGCGCAAACAGTAATTCAGTCTAAACAAGCTTTGGCAGATAATGCGGCTTTGTTTCTTTCGTACACCGTAATTACTGCTCCTTATGATGGATGGGTTGCTAAAAAAACAATTCAGCCAGGGCAGATGATAAAAGAAGGGCAGACTTTATTATCGATGGTTAGTAAAGAAAAATGGATTACAGCAAACTTTAAAGAAACTCAAGTGCAGTTTTTAACCATTGGTCAGGAAGTTGAAATTCATGCAGATGCGCTTAATGATAAAGAATTCGTAGGGATAATATCTTCGCTATCGCCTGCAAGTGGTGCACGATTTTCATTATTGCCTCCAGATAATGCCACAGGAAACTTTATAAAGATAGAGCAAAGAATCCCAGTGAGAATAAAGTTAAAAGACACAAGTGAACAAGCTGACTTCCTTCGTGCCGGAATGAATATAACTGTTGTAGCAGAACACAAATAACATAATGTTAGATAATACAAGCGTTTTTAAGTCATGGGTTCCAAATTGGGCAATCATTGTAATCTTGTTTTTTTGCATGTTACATTCTATGATTTTGTTGGGGGTTTATTCTTCGAATGTTACTTATGCATCCAGTTTTTTAGATATCGAGCCAGAGGATTTGCAATTTTCGATGTGTGTAACTTATGGAACTTTGCTTGCTACAATATTAATAGAGAGCCGATTCTCTAAATTTTTCCCAACAAAAAAATACTTAATTGCAGTATTTTGTTTGGTTGCTTTTACTATAATGTTGTCGGCTTATGTCAAGAACTTTTCGTTGTTTATTATGATAAGAATGGCAGAGGGTTTCTTAATGGCATTACCAGGTGTTCCGTTGAGGCAACTATTAATCACCCGATTTAAATCTAAAAATGCAATTATAATTGGATTCACATTCAATTATGGAGCATTGTTGTTGTCGTCGCCTTTTATAATGAATATTGCTGTTTGGCTTTTGGAGAATTACGATTGGAAATATATGGCGTATGGTTCAGCATTGTTTCAGATTATTTGTGTTTTACTGATAATGATAACCTTTAATGATAGCCGTCTTCATCGAAAAATTCCATTGTATCAGATAGACTGGACGAGCTTTGTTTTATTACTGATAGCTATATTATGCGGAGCATATTTCTTTGTCTATGCAGAGAAAAAATATTGGTTTGAATCTTTCGAAATCCGATTTGCATTAATTGCATCACTAATCTCGACTGGCTTATTTATTTTTAGACAGTTGCATGTAAAACGACCTTGTTTTGATTTAAATGTTTTTAGATATGCTAATCTACGAATAGGTTTTCTTTTGTTTTTTCTTTTTTATATAGGTAGAGCAACACTTAATATTTGTCATAGCACGATGTTTAGTGTCTGGAATTGGGAGCCATCACGTGTAGCGCATATTCAGTTTCTAAATGTGATAGGGAATATAATTGGAATGGTCTTGGCTGCTGTTTTTTTAGCAAAAACTGTCGCGTCCAAATATATTTTTATGCTTGGATTCTTTATTCTAGCTGTATTTCATTTGTGGTTTACGTTTCTTTTTGTACCTGATATCTCCTTATCAGCAATGGCAATTCCATATGTTTTACAGGGGGTTGCAGTTGGAGTTTTATTTGTACCGTTGGTTTTGTTTACAATGTCGTCGGTTCCTACAGGCTTAGCGCCATATTCTGGAGCAATAGGAGTTTCTGGCCGTTTTTGGGGAAGCACGATAGGTTTTTGTATCATGCAAAATGCGGAGAAGTTTTTCCAGAAATCACATTTTACAAAGCTAACTCAGTTTATAGCACCCGAAAATCCTGAAACACAAAGCCGAATTGCACAAACAGCTCAAGGTTTTATTGGCAAAGGTTTTAATCCTGATGAAGCTAATCTTTTGGCAATGAAACAAATTTTAGGTTCAGTAACCAAGCAATCTATTTTGTTATCTAATATGGAGATTTTTACTCTTGTCGGGTATGGGTTGCTAATTGTGGTAATTCTTTTAGGGATTAATCAGCATCTAAAACAAACATTTGATGTGTTTAAAAATAGGGTTTGGAATAGTTTTTAAATTTAAAATAATCCAACACGATTTTGCCATACAACTGTAAGGAACAAACCAAAGAATATAATACAAAGCATAAAGTTTATAAAACTCGAAGCTAAGAAGCCAATAAATGAACCCGTAGCTGCTTTTAAGGCGCGATTATGATCTTTGTAATCGTATAGTAATTCTCCAATAAAGGCACCTAAAAATGGGCCGATAATGAATCCAAAAGGAATCGGGGCAAAGATCCCTACAACTAAACCAATATTAGTTCCCCAAATACCGTAAGAGCTTCCTCCAAATCTCTTGGTACCTTTGGCAGGTATGATGTAATTCAAAATAGAAATGATAATTGTGATTGTCAGCGTAATTCCTAAAACCCAATAATTCATCGGGACAGCTTTTGTTAAATACAGCAACAATAAGCCTAGCCAACTTAAACTTATTCCAGGCAAAACAGGTAGAAAACTGCCTAAAATACCAATAATCATACATATAAAACCGAGTAACAATAATAGTGAATCCATATAATTTTTTTGTAATTTTGCGCATACAAGCTTTTAGTAAATTCATCTATGCCTAGAATTTTGCAATTAATGTTGTTTTGTTTCTTGATTTTTTTAATCAATACAACTACATATGCGCAAACTAAAAAACTTTCAATAGACGATCGACTACTACAGGATAGCATTTATAAAAGTAATAAGAAAAAAGTATTAAATTTTTCAATGAAGGATTTTGATGCACTTTTTTTTGATTTCTTTAAAGATAAAAGCAACCCTGATGTTATTTTAACTAAAACACAGTTTTATAATTATACAGTTCAGATTGCCACTTTTTCAGACCGATTATCAAGTCTGTATCCTGCTCAAAAAGAAGTAGCAGCAAAAAACAAAGAACAATGGCTTTCAGAAAGTTATGAGGATTATTTGTTATTCAAAGCTTCTCAAAAAAAATAGTTGTATTTTTATAAATTATAGTTCAATTCAAAATAAAACCCTTGAAGCAATTTTCTTTTTTATTAGTAATATTTTTGTTTAACTCTTGTCAATACTTTGAGAAGCAGGTGCCTTCTGAAAAAGAATTATTGCAAAAAGAACTAAAGTCAATTAATTGGAAAGAAGTCGATGAGTTTCCATCGGTGGTTGAGTGTGAGAAAATTGAAAATAAAAAGCAGCGCCAGCAGTGTTTTTTCGAGATAATGACACAGCTCATTCAACAAAAACTAAGCAGCGATACACTTGCAATTCTTTATCCGGAACTGGACACTATTGAAGTAAAAGTGACAATTTTCCCAAATGCTACAATGAAATTCGAACCACAATTTCCAAAAGATTCAGTGGCTTACGATACCGTAAAGATCGATAGTATTTTGCGTGCACGTTTAGTTGATTTTCCTAAAGTTAATCCAGCCATTAAACGCGGAATTCCTGTAAAAACTCAATTTATATTACCAGTAATTCTAAAAGTAGAATAGTATTAATTTTTGAAGCTATTCCTGCTGTCCGCTATATCTTTATTATGGCAAAAAAAGCCATAAAAAGGATGCCACTACCATCAAGGCTAGAGTCATTTTCATCAGAATATTATTTAGAGAATTGTCTTCCTTTCCATTTATAACTTCCTAATAGGCTATATATGGCGACACTAGTACTAAAAAAAGGATACCATAAGTTTGATAGAATAAAATGCCGCATTTGCTTATTAGTCAAAAAAGAATTGGTTTGGTAAAGTAATACTGAGTCCAGAATAAATTTCAGGATTAGAATGCTTAATAGATTAGTGTAGTTTATCTGTAAAGTCAAGAATGAAATCCAGGTTATGACCAAACTCAAATTAGCAAAGAAAACAATAATGCCTAATGATTTTCCAAACATACTTTGATAGGAACCAGTTTTAGCCGCCCAACGAATTCGTTGATGAAATAAGCTTCTCCAATCAGAAGTAGGTTTTGTAATTATGATATTAGTCTCTGATTTTAAATAATGTACCTGCTTAGGAAATGATGCAATTGCTTTTTGTAATAAAAAAACATCATCTCCGCTGGCAATTTTATTATTTCCATCAAATCCATTTAGTTTTTGAAATAATGATTTGGTGTAGGCAAAATTAGCACCATTGCACATAAAACCGTTATTTAGACCAAAGCTTCCAATTGTTGCGCCTTGTAAGCTCGTTAAATCCAATTGCTGAAAATGATGCAAAAAAGATTTATCGCATTCATATGTCACTGCTCCAGCAATCATCGAAACATCATGAAGCTGAATGTAATTATCTAGAGTTTGTAACCAGTTTTTAGGAACAATACAATCAGCATCGGTTGTAATAATCCATTCATTCGTGGCATGTTGCATTGCTGTTGTGATCGCATCTTTTTTAGGAGAATTCGAAACACGAATGTTTTTCATGATTTGAATATTAAATTTCTGAGAAAGAATACAAAACGATTCTTCAGAATCATCATCAACTAAAATTACTTCGAAGAATTCTATTGGGTAATTTAATGCTGAAATACTCTTTAATAGAATGGGTAGATTTTCTACTTCGTTTCTAAAAGGAACTACAATCGTAAAACGTGTTTTAGGAGGTAATTCGCTAGATTGATATTTTTTAATTTTGGTGAAACCATAACTAAGCGAAGCAATAACAAGACAATAGAGAAATATGATCGCATATAGAATTGTCATTATTTAGCAGTTTTGGCTTTAAAATTTAAAACATAATAACTTCCAATAACCACAGGTAAAACTACATTTAAGAACCACATCAGAGTAGATATAAAAATCACAATCCATTCGTTTACCCCAAGAATTCCAAAGAAATAAACGGCGACACTTCCTTTTACAGCAAAATCTAAAAATTGAAAAGTAGGTAAAGACGAAGCTAAGAAATAAACTGAAGAGATTGTTGCTATTAGTGTGATGTAAGGCAAGTCGACATCAAAAGCGAGAAAAAGAAAATAATATTGATGTGAAAAAACAAGGTAACGGTAAATTCCTAAAAGGATGTTTTTCTGATGAATTGATTTTGGAATTTCGTTAATCTTATGAATTAGTTTCTCGATAGAATATCCTTTGATAGTGATTTTCTTTAATACAAAAACCACTAGAAATAAAACTATAAGAGCTCCAAAAAGTAATAGAACCGTTGTTGGCGTAATTACATTGTACTTAGAGTTAAAATACATCAAACCAAAAATGCCAAATATAACAGTTAGTACCATTTGTATTCCGTTGCAGATTAGGTTTAAAAACACCACTTTTTTAGTGTCTTTTTTATCAAAAAACAATGCTTTTCCAGCATATTCTCCAATACCGTTTGGTGTAAAAAGTCCAGCCGTTAGAGCGCCAAGAACTTGTTTTGTAGCTTCAGAAACTGATATTTTATGGATAACCTGAGCAAGATTTTGCCATTTTAAGATTTCGAAATACCGATTTAAAACGCTGAACAATAAAATGAATGCAATCCCCCAAACCGATTGGTTCTTTTTGAACAAAACGATAAACTTTTGCCAGTCGAGTTTGTCATTTTGCGCCAGTTGATTATAAATAAAGTAAAATGCGCCACCTACAATCAAAAGTTTGACTACAAGAACAAGGAATTGTTTAGCTTTGTGAGGAATTGAAATCATGCTGCAAAGTAAAGGAAAAACTATTGTAAAAAAGCTATTTCGCAAAGACTCACAAAGAAAATCACGAAGAAACGCAAAGATTTAAATGAGGATAAATAATTCTTAGTGGCTCTCTGAGTCAAGTTTGTGAAACTTAGCGCAACAAAAAATAATGACAAAAGAACGCATCATATTAGGAATCGACCCAGGAACAACTATTATGGGTTTTGGATTGATAAAAATTGTCAATAAAAAAATGGAATTTTTGCAACTCAACGAATTGCAATTGTCCAAATATGACAATCATTATCAGAAACTAAAAATCATTTTTGAACGTACCATCGAATTAATCGAAACGCATAATCCGGATGAAATTGCAATTGAAGCACCTTTCTTTGGTAAAAACGTTCAATCGATGCTTAAGTTAGGAAGAGCTCAAGGAGTTGCAATGGCAGCAGGACTTTCGAGAGATATTCCGATAACAGAATATGAGCCTAAAAAAATAAAAATGGCAATTACCGGAAACGGAAATGCTAGTAAAGAACAAGTTGCCAAAATGCTTCAACAGCTTTTAGGATTAAAAGAATTACCTAAAAACTTAGATAGTACCGATGGTTTGGCAGCTGCCGTTTGTCATTTTTTCAACTCAGGAAAAGTAATCGGAACAAAGAGTTACACAGGTTGGGATGCATTTGTAAAACAAAATGAGGAACGAGTTAAGAAATGAGCTAATTAGAAGATGAGTCAATTAGATAATTAGGTAATGTATCGATTTTAAAATAATTTAAATCAGTATGTTATTTATGAAATTAAAATGCTCTCATAAACAAGAATTATCTCATTATCTAATTGACAAATTCTCTAATTAAAAATTATGTCAGGAATATATATTCACATACCGTTCTGCAAGCAGGCTTGTAATTATTGCGATTTTCATTTTTCGACTTCAATGAAGAAGAAAGAAGATATGGTTTTGGCTATTGCCAAAGAAATTGCTATGCGGAAAAACGAGCTTGAATTTCCCGATTCAACTCGAATTGACAATCAAATTGAAACCATTTATTTTGGTGGCGGAACTCCTTCGGTATTGACAAATGATGAAATTAACTTTTTAATTTCTGAAGTTTATAAGAATTATAAAGTTGTAGATAATCCTGAAATTACACTCGAAGCAAACCCAGATGATTTATCTGCAGAACGAATTTTTGAGTTATCAAAAAGTCCGATAAATCGCTTGAGTATTGGAATTCAGTCTTTTTTTGAAGATGATTTAAAGATGATGAATCGTGCTCATAATTCAGAGGAAGCCAAGAAATGTCTGGAAGAAGCAACTAAATACTTCGATAATATTTCTTTGGATTTGATATACGGAGTTCCAGGAATGAGCAACGAAAAATGGAAACATAATATAGAAACAGCATTGAGTTTCGGAATCCCACATATTTCGAGTTATGCATTGACGGTAGAACCCAAAACTGCTTTGAGTAAATTAATACAAACAGGAAAAGTTGCTAAACCAAATGATGAAGTGGCGTCGGCTCATTTTATGATTTTGGTAGAAACCCTTGAAGCAAACGGTTTTATTCATTACGAATTATCAAATTTCGGAAAAGAGAATTATTTTTCTAAAAATAATTCGGCATATTGGTTGGGGAGAAAATATATTGGAGTCGGGCCTTCGGCACATAGTTATGATGGTGTTTCCAGAAGTTGGAATATCTCGAATAATTCTCTTTATCTTAAATCAATTCAGGATAATAAATTGCCAAATGAAGTAGAAGTTCTTTCGGTTTCAGACCGTTATAACGAATATATTATGACTGGATTGCGAACCATTTGGGGAGTTTCATTAGATAGAATCGAGAAAGAATTTGGAACAGATTATCTAGTTTATCTAAAAAAACAAGCAGAAAAGTTTCTAAATGATGAATTGGTTTATATCGAGAATAATATTTTAAGACCAACCGCAAAAGGAAAATTCCTGACTGATGGGATTGCGTCAGATTTATTTTATTTAAATTAAGATTAAGAGGGGGATAACCGCAAGGTTCGCAAAGGTTAACTTTGTTATAAGAATATTTTTTTTTTAGCCACTCCCGATAGCTATCGGGATAAAGGATTAAATGGATTTAAAAAAGTCAGCCACGAATTAGCACAAATTAAAATCTTTGCGAACCTTGCGGTAAAATAATAAGATGATGAGAATTACCATATTAGATGATTACCAAAATGCGGTTACAAAACTAGAATCTTTCAAAATGTTGAAAGGATTGGATGTTACTATTCTGAATCATACCGAGAAAGACAATTTAAAGTTAGCCGAGTTATTAAAAGACTCCGAAATTATTGTTTTAATTAGGGAAAGAACAGAAATTTCAGCCGACCTGCTTTCCAGATTACCTAAATTGAAATTGATTAGCCAAACAGGAAAAAAATCCAATCACCTTGATATTGCTGCTTGTACAAAATATAACGTTGCTGTTGCTGAGGGAATTGGTTCGCCTGTAGCTCCATCTGAACTTGCGTGGGCATTAATCATGAATACAGTTCGTCAGATTCCTCAAGCTATTCAGGCAATGAAAGAAGGAAAATGGCAAACTAATATTGGTTCTACTATTCGAGGCAAAACAATAGGTATTTGGGGGTATGGAAAAATAGGCCAACAAATAGCTAAATATGCAAATGTATTTGGAGCAACGGTTTTAGTTTGGGGAAGTGAAAATTCAAGAAATCAGGCTGTTGCTGATGGATATCAGAAAGCAGATTCTAAAGAAGAATTCTTCTCCCAAAGTGATATTATCACATTACATCTTAGACTTAATGAAAGTACCTTCGGGATTGTAAAAGAAGCCGATTTAGATTTGATGAAACCAAACGCAGCTTTAATAAATACTGCAAGAGCCGAATTAATAGAAAAAGGAGCCTTATTAAAGTCACTTAAAAAAGGAAAACCTGGATTTGCAGGAATAGATGTTTACGAAGAAGAGCCTATTTATGATGTAGATTTTGAATTGCTAAATATGCCAAATGTTGTTTGTACACCTCACATAGGTTATGTTGAGAAAAATAGCTACGAACTCTATTTTGAGAAAGCTTTTGAGAATGTAATTAATTATATCAATAGTAATCCAACAAATATTGCAAATCCCGAAGCATTGATTAAATTTGAATGATAAGTTCAACTGCAAAGTTCGCTAGGTTTATTTTCTTTGCGTTCATAGCGTAGATCTTTGCGCTCTGTGCGGTTAAAAAAACATATGCTTAAGAATATGAAAGCAAAAATTAATAATGAATTCGAAATCGACTTATCAAAACCTATCGATATTTCGATTCCGCTTACAAATACAGATGAAAACCCAATTGCTTGGTATATCGAAAAGCCAGTAATCGAACCCGTGGTTTTTGGTGATTGGATAGGAAAAGTTTCAGAAGGGAAATCATCTACCAACTTTAATAATATTTTCTTTAATCCGCATGGGCATGGTACACACACCGAATGCTTGGGGCATATTACACGAGAATTTTATAGCATTAATGATTCTCTAAAAACATTTTTCTTTTTGGCGGAATTGATTTCGATTGAACCAGAACCTCAAGGCGAAGATCTTGTTATTACTAAAGAGCAAGTTCGAAAAGCCATGAGCACATCTCCCGATAGCTATCGGGATCCGCTCGGTGTGACAATCGAAGCAATAATAATCAGAACGTTTCCAAATCAAAAAACTAAAAAAGCAGCAAAATATTCAAATACAAATCCGCCTTATTTGTCGGAAGAGGCTGCGATCTTTATTCGCGAAAGCGGAATTCAGCATTTACTAATTGATTTACCAAGTGTAGATAAAGAGCATGATGAAGGAAAACTTTTGGCACATAAAGGGTTTTGGAATGTAAAAGATGTAAATAAGCTTAATGCTGATGCAAGATTAAATGCTACAATTACCGAAATGATTTATGTTGATGACGAAATAAAAGATGGGAGGTATATACTGAATTTGCAGATAGCTTCGTTTGAAAATGACGCAAGCCCAAGCAAACCAATTTTGTATAAAATATGATTACAGTCAGCACTGATAAGAATAAATTAGATGTTCCGTTTATTCAGCATTTCTTAAAAGATATTTATTGGGCTGCAGGCCGTACCATGGATGAAGTTCAGATTACGATTGATCATTCGTTTTGTTTTGGAATTTTTCTGGATAATAAACAAATTGGCTTTGCCCGCGTAATTACCGATTATGTGGTTTTTGCTTATGTAATGGATGTTTTTATTACCGAAGAACATCGGGGTAAAGGTTATTCGTCAATTCTAATTGAAAGAATGATAAATGAGCCAGCATTAAAAGATGTTAAAATATGGAGATTAGCAACTACAGATGCTCATTTCTTATATAACAAGTTTGGATTTACTGCATTAAAAAGCCCAGAGAAAATGATGGAAAAAGTAGTATTATGAAAACAGTTATAAAACTAGAAGAGTTAGGTCTATTTGTTCTCGGAATATATTTGTTTGGTCAATTAGATTATCAGTGGTGGTGGTTTCTGGTTTGGATATTAGCACCCGATTTCTCCATGCTTGGTTATGCAATTAATGCTAAAGTTGGTGCTTTTTTATATAATGTATTTCATCATAGAGGAATTGCTGTTTTTGTTTATATTTTAGGTTGCTATTTAAAGTTAGAAGCACTACAACTTGTTGGAGTTATTTTATTTTCTCATGCTTCTATGGACCGAATTTTTGGTTATGGATTAAAGTATGAAACAGGTTTTAAGTACACACATTTAGGTGAAATTGGTAAATAAGAAATGATATGAATTTAGAAACGTATTATGAATATTGTCTTTCTAAAAAAGGAGCCACAGAACATTTTCCTTTTGATGAAGAAACATTGGTGTTTAAAGTTGGTGGAAAAATGTTTGCATTATCATCTTTAACCCAATGGGAAAAAGAGATTCCTTCGGTAAATTTAAAATGTGATCCAGAGCGTGCTCAGGAATTACGTGCCGAATACGATGATATAAAGCCGGGGTATCATATGAGTAAAGTACATTGGAATACTATTACGATGAATGGAGATTTGCCTACTGCTTTTATAAAAGAACTGATAGATCATTCGTATGATTTGGTTTTCAAAAGTTTGACGAAGAAAATTCAGAATGAAATTATTGAATTAAAAAATTAGGCATTACATTTGTAACGTAAGACAAAAAACTAGCAACTCAGTTACTTTGTAACTTAGCAACTTATAAAATATGAAAGAACAATTTAAAAAGTTTTTAAACGAAGAACAAGACCCAAAAGCGATTGAAAAAATTACTTCTAAGCTCAATGATTTATTGATGAGAGGTGAAGAGATTGGATATATTGCAGTTCAGAAAAAACCGGCAATCACTGTTTTTCCTGATAGTATTGTTGTAACAAACAAAAGAATTATAATATGTAAGCCTAAAAACTTAGGTCTTTCGATGGATTTTACTGATTATACTTGGGATGATATCGTTGGTACATTTGTAAAAGAAAACATTCTGGGGTCAGAGTTTTCTTTTTCTACCAAAACTGATATTCAGTTTTCTATAGATTATATTCCTAAAATTCAAGCAAGAAAAATTTTTACTTACGCAAAAGAACAGCTAGATATACTTAAAAATCCAATTCTTGCAACTGCTCCAGTTGCTGAGGTTACAGAGCCTGAAGAAGTTGAGGCAATAGAAGAGGAAGAAGTAGAAGAAATCGAAACAGAAGAAGTTACAAACTATGCTGAAATTATACCAGCGACACCAGTTTATAACGAACCAATTCACGAAACTTCATTTGTAGCAGGCGAAAGAAGATTAAGTGATATGTCTCAAGATGAGCTTTTTGAAAAATTACAGAATTACAAGAAGTTATTAGACAACGGATTGATTATGCAAGGAGAGTATGATGCATTCAAAAAAGAGATCTTGAGTTATATGTAAGTAAGTCTGAATGTCCTAAAGTCAAAAGTCTTAAAGCCATTTAGGTTATAAATAAAAAAGTCGAAAATAGTAAAGTTTCTATTTTCGACTTTTTCTTTTAAATAATATTGGTCACTTTAAGACCTTCGACTTTTAAACTTTAAGACTTATAGAGTCGCTTTCTGTTTTTCTACAAAGCGATGCGCTTGTAATTCGAGTAATTCTTTTGCTTTTTGTCGCTGTAAGTTGTAGATGTCTTTATCTTCGGCAATATCGGCATAAACTTTATCATGCATTGCAGCACTAGTTTTTACTAATAAACTACGTTGGTATTTGTTTTGCTCCAGAGTAGCTTTTAATGCCGTTTCAAGTTCTTCTTGCTTAAAATCATATTCTCCTCTTGGAGCTAATAATTTGGCTATAATCGGTGATGTTTCGATTGCTAGAAACAATAGCATAATAAAGAAAGAAGGAACCCAAGGAAGCTTGTTCAGAGCATTTATTCGTGCCATTAAACCATCAAAACCATCAATGATAGGCTGAGTTTCTGATACTTTTTTGTCTACATCAGCTTGCAGTACCAGCGCAGCTTTTTCTTTTTCGGCTATTTTTACCTCATTCTGAGCTTTCAAAGTTGCATATTCCTTTAATGCAGTATCATGTTTGTCACGTTTCTCTTTATAAACGGGACCTTTACCTAAACGTTTTGAACCAGCTGTTCCTTCGGCTTCGGTAATGTAAGTGGAATATAATGCGTTTACTTCTTTCTCTTTGTTAAGGATATCCGATTTTAATCCAGCGATTTCAGCTTTGTTCTTATCTAAATCGGATTTATAATAATTACCAACTTCTTTTTTATTGGCAAGAGCCATTGCATTTTTCTCTTTTAATAAAACGGTGTTGATCTCCTTTTCAAAAATTTTGATTTCTAAAGGTTTTGAAATTACTATTGCTATAATAACTGCCAGAATAATTCGGGGTGTTGCTTGAAGGAATTCATCCCAAACACGGTCTCTTTTTTTTATTGTAGATACAATAAAACGGTCAAGATTAAAAATAAGTAAACTCCAAACAAATCCGAAAAGCATTGCTGGATATACAGAGTCGAAAACAGTAAATAGGGCATAAGCACTAGCGATAAATGCCATTACTGCAGTAAAAAAAACGGTAGCTCCAATACCGACATACTTGGTTTGTTCACTTTCTGAACAGTCCTCGAGGAGATTTTTATCTGCTCCAGAGCAAAGGATAAAAAATTGTTTCAACATGATTGATTGTTTTTGATTGATTGATAAGGCAAATTTAACGCCAAAAAATTAATAAAGAGATAAATAGTTGATATGTTTTTGATTAGAGTATTGTTTTTGGTGTTTACAATAGCTCTTTTATAGCATTTTTAAATAGGAGTAATGTTAATTTTACTCAATCTTTTTGAGGGTTGGTATTATTTTAAAGTGAAAAAATCTAGTTTAAAAAGTAGAAGCATAACGTTATGTTAAATTTTTTAGGTGGTAGAGTTAATATGCAGAAACTAGTTTAGCACCGTAGTAAAACAACCAAAACCAAGATGAAAAAAAATTGTTTAGTATTAGTTCTATTTTTAATAACCTTAGTTGGTTATGCCCAAAAAGGAATTGTTTCTGGAAAAGTGTTAGATGCAGATGATAAATTGCCTTTGCCAGGAGCAATGATTGAAATTGTTGGTCAGAATAAGTACACTGTTTCTGATTACAACGGAAGATATGAATTGCTGAATGTAATGTCAGGATCTTATCAAGTTAGAGTTAAATATATGGGATATACAGAGAATATCCAAGATGTCGTTGTTGCTGATGGTAAGAATGCAGTGATAGATTTTGCGCTTAAATCGTCAGGAACAGAATTGAATGAAGTTGTTGTTGGAGATATCTTAAAAGGGCAAGCAAAAGCGTTAAACCAACAAAAAACGAATAAGAACATCGGTAATGTTATTTCGGCTGACCAAATGGGGCGTTTCCCAGATGCAAATGTTGGTGATGCCTTAAAACGTGTGCCTGGAATTACCATGCAGAACGACCAAGGCGAAGCTAGGAATATAATTATTAGAGGTTTGGCTCCTTCATTAAACTCAGTAACTTTAAATGGAGATCGTATTCCATCAGCCGAAGGTGATAATAGAAATGTACAAATGGATCTTATTCCATCAGACATGATCTCGACAATTGAAGTAAACAAAACGCTTACTCCTGATATGGATGCCGATGCTATTGGAGGTTCAGTCAATTTGATCACTAGAGCAACACCAAATGGCGAAAGAATCTCAGCAACAGTTGCGGGTGGTTATGCACCAATTAGGGATAAAGCTATTTATACAGCAGGATTAGTATATGGTAACCGTTTTCTTGATGATAAACTTGGTGCTGTGGTAAGTGGTTCTTATAATAATGTAGATTACGGCTCCGATAACATGGAGGCTGTTTGGACGAAAGACAAATTTGGAAATGAGTATTTAAGCAAATCCGAAATTAGAAAATATGATGTGCAACGTATTCGCAGAAGTGGAGCTATTGCCTTAGATTATAAATTTGATGACAACAATGCTATTTTTGCTAATGCAATTTACAATTGGAGAGATGATAGAGAAAATCGCTATCGAACTACTTATGACGATATAAAACCTATTTACAATGGCGAAGAAATTTCGGGTTTTACAGGAAGAGTAAAGCGCCAGACAAAAGGAGGAGTTGACGATAATCGTAATAAAAACCGAAGACTTGAAGATCAACGTGTACAGAATTATGCATTACGTGGAGAGCATTTGATAAATTCTAATTTAGATTTAGATTGGTCTGCAAATTATTCTAGTGCAAGAGAGTACCGTCCGCAAGAGCGTTATATTGAATACCGTCAGAAAGGATTGAACACAGCTCAGGATTTGTCGGATATGGAATTTCCTTTGGTTACAACAACTGGAGAAGCTTTAAATAAATTTAAATTTGATTCAGCAACCGAAAACACTAATGAAACTAAAGAGAGTGAATTTGGAGCTAAAGTAAATATTCGATTCCCTTTTACAATAATCCCTTCAGAAAAAGGAAGATTGAGAACGGGACTTAGATTACGTATGAAAGATAAATCGAGAGATAATATTTTTTACTCTTATGAGCCATTAAGTGGAATGGGAACTCTTGCTGATGTTGGAACTAGCTATTATGATGGGGCCGATTTTAATGCGGGTAGCAAGTATGTACCAGGTACATTTGTTTCCAGTTCTTATTTAGGAGGTTTAGATTTAAATAACCCTGCTTTATTTAATAAAGAGCTTAATCCTGCTGAATTTTTGACTGTAAATTATAAAGCCAAAGAAAATATTTATGCGGCTTACGTAAGATGGGATCAGGATTTTAATGATAAACTATCTATGATTTTAGGTTTCCGTGTAGAGAACACGCATATTGATTATACTGGGAATCGTGTTTTGGATGAAGAAGCATTAGAAGGACAGATTAATACGACTAATTCATACACAAACGTAATGCCTGGAATTTCGTTTAAATATAATGCTACTAAAGACTTGGTGTTAAGAGCTGCTGCGACAACAGCATTGGCACGACCTGATTATTATGCATTGGCTCCATATATTAATAATATTGCTACCGATTCTCAAATCTTAGCAGGTAATCCAGATCTTAAAGCGACCTATTCATATAATTATGATTTCATGGCCGAGAATTATTTTAAATCAGTTGGTTTGATTTCAGGAGGGTTTTTCTATAAAAACTTAAATGATTTTATCTATACCTATAGTGATAATCAATACACGACAGCAAAATTTGCAACGGACTTTCCTAACCAACAAAACCCAATTCCTGCAACTGATAATTGGACACTTATCCAACAAAGAAACGGTGATAATGTTGATGTTTATGGATTTGAAGTGGCATTGCAACGCCAATTGGATTTCTTTACAAGTCCATTCTTGAAAGGATTTGGGATTTATTTAAATTATACCTATACAAAATCAACTGCCAAAGGTATTGCTGATGCCGAAGGAAATGAAAGACGTAATATAAGTCTTCCGGGAACAGCTCCACATATGTTTAATGGTTCATTATCATGGGAGAATAAGCGTTTTTCGGCAAGAGTTTCGACTAACTTTACTTCAGATTATTTAGATGAATTAGGATCAAATGATTACAATGATAGTTATTATGATAAGCAGTTTTTTGTAGATGCAAATGCTTCATTTAAAATTACACCAAAGATTCGTGTTTTTGCAGAAGCAAATAACTTAACTAATCAGCCGTTACGTTATTACCAAGGTGTAAAATCGCATACTAAGCAGGTAGAATATTACCAAGCGCGTTACAATTTCGGATTGAAATTTGATTTTTAATATATAATTACAATGAATTTAGTGATGATTGACAGGAATAATGCATTCCTGTCAATTCTTTTAAAAACAACAATAACATGAAAAATAAATTTATACTACTCATAGCGAGTGCTTTTTTGATTTCTTGTGGAAGCAACTTAGCCCCTGTTCGTAAAGATGCCTTAAAACCAATAGTTGTAACACAACCACTTCCGCATGATACTGATGATCCGTCAATTTGGATTCATCCTACAGATCCATCAAAAAGTATTATTGTAGGTACAGATAAAGATACCGATGGAGCATTGTATGCTTTTGATTTAAATGGTAAAATCTTAGTTAAATCTGAAACATTAAAAAGACCAAACAATGTTGATATAGCTTATGGTTTACTTATTAATGGGAAAAAAGTTGATGTGGCAGTTACTACCGAAAGAGAAAGTAATAAAATCAGAGTTTTTAGCTTACCGGATTTAAAGCCTATAGACAATGGAGGGATTTCTGTATTTGATGGCGAGTTGTTACGTGATCCAATGGGAATTGCATTGTACACCCGACCTAGTGATCATGCGATATTTGCTATTGTAGGAAGAAAATCAGGACCATCGGGGAGCTATTTGTGGCAATATGAGTTATCTGATGCAGGAAACGGAGTAGTTGGTGGGAAAGTGGTTCGTAAATTCGGCTCTTATAGTGGTAAAAAAGAAATAGAAGCTATTGCTGTAGATAATGAGCTAGGCGTAGTTTATTATTGCGATGAACAATTTGGAATTAGAAAATACGTAGCCGATCCAGCGAGTAATCATAGCGATGTTGAACTTGCTGTTTTTGGTAAAGGTGATTTT
This sequence comes from Flavobacterium sp. 140616W15, assembly GCF_003668995.1. Lineage (NCBI taxonomy): Bacteria > Pseudomonadati > Bacteroidota > Flavobacteriia > Flavobacteriales > Flavobacteriaceae > Flavobacterium > Flavobacterium sp. 140616W15. Next base: position 3,626,262 of record NZ_CP033068.1, on the reverse strand, counting down.
AAAGCAGACAATGAAGGAATTGCTATTTATAAAAAAACGGCAACAACAGGATATATTTTGGTTTCTAACCAACAAGCAAATACTTTCATGGTTTATCCACGTGAGGGAGCTAATGGTGATTTAAATAGTTATCCTTTGCTTGCTGAAATACCTACTTCGACAATAGAGTGTGATGGTGCCGATGTGACGAATGTAAATTTAGAAGGCCCTTATAAAAATGGTCTTTTTGTGGCAATGAGTAACGGAATGACTTTTCATTATTATAGCTGGGATTCTGTGCAGAAACGTATTGATGAGCAAGTGAAGAAATAAATATTTAGTTGCAGTTTCAGTTTTCCGTTACACTTAAGTTACAGCTTGCTGTTTAAAAGTAGTGAGTACACTGAGAGTGAAGACTGGCTGTATACTGATACTAAAAACTGCGACTGAAAACTGATATTAAAACCGAGTATAAATACAAAAAGAGCTGTTCAATTGAACAGCTCTTTCTTTTTTGAATTAGTAAGTAAGACTTTTATTATGCTAATGGTGCTCCTGCCATAATCTCGGCATTAGCAAACTCTTCAAATTTTGCAAAATTAGCTTTGAATTTCTCTGCTAATTCTACTGCTTTAATATCGTATAATTTTGGATCTGCCCAAGTATTTCTAGGATTTAAGATTTCGTTAGGTACATTAGGACATGTTTGTGGTTTTGCAATTCCAAAAACAACATGATTTTCGTATGCTACGTTGTCTAATTCTCCGTTTAAAGCGGCAGTAATCATAGCACGAGTATATTTTAGTTTCATACGTGTTCCTGTTCCGTATGCTCCACCAGTCCATCCTGTATTAATAAGCCAAACTTTTACATTGGCATCTTTCATTTTTTACTCAACATTTCTGCATAACGTGTTGGGTGTAACGGCATAAATGGCGCTCCAAAACAAGCTGAAAAGTTTGGTTGAGGTTCGTCTATACCTGCTTCTGTACCAGCAACTTTAGCAGTATATCCAGAAATAAAATGGTAAGCAGCTTGCCCTGGAGTAAGTCTCGAGATAGGAGGCAAAATACCAAATGAATCTGCTGTTAAGAAGAAAATATTTTTAGGGTTTTTACCTATTGAACCTGGTTGAATATTGTCAATATGGGTAATAGGGTAACTAACTCTTGTATTTGGTGTAATTGAGATATCATCAAAATCTACCACATTTGTACCTGGTTTGAAAACAACATTTTCTAGTAAGGCTCCTCTTTTAATAGCTCTAAAAATGTCTGGTTCGTTTTCCTCAGTTAGGTTAATTACTTTAGCGTAACAACCACCTTCAAAATTGAATACCGTATTTTCATTTGTCCAGCCATGTTCGTCGTCTCCGATTAATTTACGGTCTGGATCAGCAGATAAGGTTGTTTTTCCTGTTCCTGATAAACCAAAGAAAATAGCTGTATCTCCATCTTTACCAACATTAGCACTACAATGCATTGGTAATGTGTTTTTAAATACAGGCAAGATGAAATTTAAAGCTGAAAAAATTCCTTTTTTCATCTCCCCAGTATAACCCGTTCCGCCAATAAGAGCTATTTTTTTTGTGAAATCTAAGATTGCAAAATTGCTTTGTCTTGTTCCGTCTACAGCTGGATCAGCCATGAAGCTTGGAGCACAAATTACTGTCCATTCAGGAGTAAAGTTTGCTAGCTCACTTGCTTCTGGTCTCAGAAACATATTGTAGCAGAATAAATTAGACCATGCTGTTTCAGTTACAACACGTACATTTAATCTGTAATTAGGATCAGAGCAAACATATGAATCTCTAACAAATACTTCTTTGTTAGAAAGGTATTGAGTGACTTTGTCATATAATTTTTCGAAGGCAGCTGGTTCAAAAGGGATATTTACTTTTCCCCACCATACTTGGTCTTCAGTAATACTATCTTTTACAATAAAACGATCTTGAGGCGAACGTCCTGTAAATGTACCAGTATTAATTGCTAATGCACCCGTTGAGTCCTCTACACCTTGACCAGACTGTATCGTGATGTTGTGTAATTCGTCAGCCGATAACTGATAATGTATTGTTGCATTTTTAATCCCTAACTCATTTAGCGAAATCGATTGCGTAGATAACGTTTGATTGTCCATAAATTTTTTAAGTTGTTGTGTTTTATTTTATAGACTGTAAAATTAGATATTATATTTTAGATATAGATTTATATAACTAATTTTATGACTTTTGTTTAATAATTTTAACAAAAAGAACGCTCCAGGCAAGAATTAATAGGAGTCCGCCTATTGGAGTTACGAATCCTATAATTTTAAAGTCGAAAGATGTAAGGTTATTCGTCGCTAGTAGGTAAATAGAACCTGAAAATAATAACACTCCAGCCACAGCCAGATTATAAATAACTTTAAGCGTTTTTTGAGAAAGTTCTTTTCGTGTAGCTACAAAAAACAAAAAGAAGGCATGATACATTTGGTAGCGAACCCCAGTTTCAAAGGTAACTAACTCCTCTACAGATAAAACTTTTTTTAGAGCATGTGCTCCAAATGCTCCTAAAATGATAGCTATCATTCCTAAAAAAGCAGCCGTTGCAATTATTTTTTTATTCATCACAAAAATAGATTAGTCTTTACAAAAATAGGCTTAATACTTTCAATTTGAAAAAAATTAAGAGAACTTTTTGAAAAAATTTATGTTGTTTTTAAAAAGATAAATTCTGCTTATTTTTGGTTTAAAATAATATTTAGTTCAATATTTTAACATTATTTTATTGTTATGAATATAACAATATTGTATGTTTGTGTTATATATGTAAAATATGAGAGTAGTTTTGGTCATTGGAGCAGGTAGATCGGCATCGTCATTAATACGGTATTTATTAGATAAGTCCGAAAAAGAAAACCTGCATCTTATTATAGGAGATTTGTCTTTGGCACTTGCCGAAAAGAAAACGAATGGTCATCCTAATGCTACTCCTATTGCACTAGATATTTTTGATAAAGAACAGCGAAGACTGGCTATACAGCAAGCAAACATTGTTGTATCGATGTTGCCCGCTCATTTGCATATAGAAGTTGCTAGAGATTGTTTGCTTTATAAAAAACATATGGTTACAGCATCATATATAAGTGACGCCATGCAGGAATTAGATAAGGAGGCAAAAGCCAATAATCTGATTTTTATGAATGAAATTGGACTAGATCCTGGTATTGATCATATGAGTGCCATGAAAGTAATTGATGAAATTAGAGAGAAAGGTGGTAATATGCTGTTGTTCGAATCTTTTTGTGGCGGACTTGTAGCTCCTGAATCAGATAATAACTTGTGGAATTATAAATTTACTTGGGCTCCCCGAAATGTTGTTTTGGCAGGGCAGGGTGGTGCCGCTAAATTTATTCAGGAAGGAACGTATAAATACATTCCGTATTGTAATTTGTTTCGTAGAACCGAATTTTTAGAAGTAGAGGGCTACGGTAAATTTGAAGCATATTCTAATAGAGATTCCTTAAAATATAGAACGATTTACGGTCTTGAAGATATTCTTACTTTATACCGTGGAACGATTAGACGTGTTGGATTCTCTAAAGCATGGAATATGTTTGTGCAATTAGGAATGACCGATGATAGTTATGTTATGGAGAATTCTGAGACAATGAGTTATCGTCAGTTTGTGAATTCTTTTTTACCTTATCATCCTACAGATTCTGTTGAGATAAAAATGCGTTTGATTCTTAAAATAGATCAAGATGATATTATGTGGGATAAGCTTGTTGAGCTTGACTTGTTTAATCCTAATAAATTTGTTGGATTAAAAGAGGCTACTCCTGCTCAAATATTAGAAAAAATACTTTCGGATAATTGGACATTGCAACCTCATGATAAAGATATGATTGTAATGTATCACAAATTTGGATATGTATTAAATGGTGTTGACACGCAAATAGATTCCAAAATGGTTTGTATTGGTGATGATCAAACCTATACGGCAATGGCTAAAACGGTAGGATTGCCTGTTGCTATGGCTACCTTATTGATATTAAATGGCAAGATTACAACTCCTGGGGTTCAATTACCGATAAATAAAGAAGTGTATTTGCCTATTTTAAAAGAATTAGAAGAATATGGTGTTGTATTTCATGAGCAGGCAATGCCTTATTTTGGATACAATCCTGATAAACTTCTTAGTTAACCTTTTTTGAAAATTTTTTTTAGAATTTTTTTTAGTTTTTTTTATTTGATCCGCTTCTAGAACAGAAGCGGATTTTTTTATTTTTCACTATTTTATGTTTTCAATAGAGAAATGCTATGTTTTTTTTTAGAATCATTCTCTAATTAAAATCAGTTTATTTATTCTGGTGCTGATTGAACTGTTATTGGTAAATCGTACATTACTTTTGCGGGTTCGTTATTTATTGTACCTGGTTTCCATTTAGGAGAAAGTTTTATTACACGAATAGCTTCATCGCCTAAGCCGTAGCCTAAATCTTGTTTGATTGTAAAATCGGATAATGAGCCGTCCCTTTCAACAAAGAATTGTATGTACACTTTACCTTTGATTTTGTTTTTTGTAACCTCTTCTGGAACTTTGAAATTCTTTCCAATGAATTTGTAAAATTCGTTTATTCCACCCGGATATTCTGGTTGTGTTGTGTCTTGAATTGAATTAGAAAGAAATTTTTGAGGTTCATTTTCTGCTTTTCTGTTGTTTCCTTGTGCAATTGTAGTATTGCTAAAAGCGAAAAATAACATAGCGAATACAAAGCCTACTGCAGCCGTTTTTAATAGTATTCTTAATCGGGATTCTTGTTTTGTCATCATAAGTAGTCGTTTTTTGGTTATTTGAAAATTAATAGCACTTGCAAGAGCAATCTGACTTTGGTTTGAAGCCATTTTTAGTAATAAATTTTGGTAATAAGAAACAGAGTCTAATTGAGTTATTACCGCTTCATCGGCTAGGAATTCATGGTTTAATTTGATTGCTTTTTTGTAAAGTAAAATGATTGGATTAAACCATAATAGAATTTGGATTAGCTCGATAAAGATGATGTCGAAGGAATGTTTTTGTTCTATATGAGCCGTCTCATGAGTAATTAGTTGCGGATCAATTAAATCGTTTTTCAGGTCATTTTCGTTTATAAAAATGGTATTTAAAAACGAATGTGGTAAGATGGATTCCTGTATCAAAACTGCTTTTTGGTTATTGATGATTAGCGACTCGTTGTATTTTATTTTTTTGTGAAACGCGTATAAATTCAATACAAAACGAATAGTTAATAATAGAACTATGAAAAGATACAGTCCTGATATTCCGTAAATTATTGTTTGATTATTGTTAAAAGTGTTCGGGTTTTGTAAATTGTTGTTAAGTACCATTTCTGGTAATTGGATGCTGTTTATTGCCTTTGCTATTTTTGTATCAAAGGAGAATAGCTGCAACGGAATAATCAAGCTAAACAGCAAACTGCCTAATAAATAAACGCGATTAAAACGAAACATTTTTTCGTTCTCTAGCCATAATTTATATACTACAAACAAGATAAGAAGCAGTACTGACGATTTTAGGATGTACGTTATCATTTTTTCTTTTTTTGAATTTGTGAGTCAATTATTTTTTTGAGTTCTTCTAATTCCGAAGTTGATAAGTTGGTTTCGGTTGTAAAGAATGAAGCAAATTGTGATGCCGAATTGTTGAAGAAATTACTAATCAATCCGTTTACGTGTTTAGAAAAGTAGTCTGTTTTTTTTACTAATGGATAATATTCTCTTGAGTTTCCAAATTCGTTGTAAGCAACGAATTTTTTATCAATCATTCTCTTTAGCAAAGTAGCAACTGTTGTTGTTGCTGGCTTTGGGTCAGGATATGCTTCGAGTAAATCCTTCATGAATGCCTTTTTTAGTTGCCAAAGGTGTTGCATTAATTGTTCTTCTGAGTTGGTTAGTTGCATTTTGTTTTTGTTTATTATGTTGTTCTTAAGGATTGAATCGTTCTGACATCAATTTTCCTTCAAAGTATTCTTTTGTAGCTACATATTTTCCTTTGTTTGAATAATACTTCCAATCTCCGAAATAATACCAATGTGCTAATTTTGAATCGTAATCTATTTTTGTTTTTCCTTTTGATTCGATTTTTCCGTTTTCATAATAGTTCTTCGTATAACAGATTCCGTTTTTATATTTCTCTGTTTTATGTAATTTACCATTTATGTATGATTTCCATTTCTTAGTGGGCTCGTTGTTTTTGTAATATTCAATTGATTTGTACTGAGTTTTGTCTTGTGTATACGTATCAATCCATTTGCCTTCTTTTTCTTGTCGATTTTTTGATTGATCTGTTCTGGCTTACAGCCTAAACAGGATAAAAGTAGTATTAAGAGAATTATCTTGCGATTCATATCGTTCTACGTTTATAGATTATGTTCTACAAATGTAGAGTTAAAATTTTAATATGCAAATTATTTTTTAATATTTTGATTTTTAGGAGTTAAAAGGTTTTAGAGTCAAAGGGACAAAGGTTTTCTGTAGAGGCGCACCGCAGTGCGTTTTAATGGTGACGAGTATTTTTTTTGCTGACGCTAATCCCCGTGTTCACGTTCAATGCATTAAATTAAGGAAACAGTTGCAATGTTTTGCAGAATAAATCTCTCACAAAGGCGCAAAATCGCAAAGAAATCATATTTAAACTTGGCGACTTGGCGAGAAAAAATTTAGTCCAAAAAGCTTAACTTAATAATATTGCGCTCACGTTAGTATGGATGCCATAAAAAAATCCGCTCATTACTGAACGGATTTTGGATTTTTATACCTAACAGGTTTTAAAAATATTTAGGAAAGCTTTGTGAACTTAGCGAAAAAACGGAGCGTTCTTTGCGGTAAATTTTCACTTTGTCATTAGCTTATTTTTTAGATAATTCTACAAAATATTTATAGAATAACGGAATAGTTTCGATTCCTTTTAGGTAATTGAAGATTCCAAAATGTTCGTTTGGTGAGTGAATTGCATCGCTGTCTAGTCCGAATCCCATTAGGATTGTTTTGCTTTTTAATTCTTTTTCGAATAAAGCCACAATCGGAATACTCCCTCCTGAACGAACTGGAATTGCAGGAACTCCAAAAGTTTCGGTATACGCCATATTTGCTGCTTTGTAACCAATGCTGTCAATAGGTGTTACGTATCCTTGACCACCATGATGAGGAGTTACTTTTACAGTTACGCCAGCAGGGGCAATGCTTGTAAAGTGTTTTGTGAATAACTCTGTAATGTGCTCCCAATCTTGATTTGGAACCAAACGCATAGATATTTTTGCGAAAGCTTTACTAGCAATAACAGTTTTTGCTCCTTCGCCTGTGTATCCGCCCCAAATTCCGTTTACATCAAGTGTTGGTCTAATAGAGTTGCGTTCGTTTGTTACGTATCCTTTTTCGCCGTAAACATCATTTAAGTCTAATGCTTTTTTGTATTTCTCTAAGCTAAATGGTGCTTTTGCCATTTCGGCTCTTTCTTCTAGTGATAATTCTTGTACGTTATCATAGAATCCTGGAATGGTAATATGGTTGTCTTCATCATGAAGTGAAGCAATCATTTTAGCAAGTATATTAATTGGGTTTGCAACTGCTCCTCCGTATAAACCAGAGTGCAAATCGCGGTTTGGTCCAGTAACTTCAACTTCTACATAGCTTAAGCCACGTAATCCTGTTGTTATTGATGGTTGCTGATTTGAAATCATTCCTGTGTCAGAAATTAAGATCACATCATTTTTTAGTTTTTCTTGATTGCGCTCTACAAACCATCCTAAACTTTTAGATCCTACTTCTTCTTCACCTTCTATCATGAATTTTACGTTACAAGGCAAAGTGTTGCTTTGTACCATATATTCTAATGCTTTTACGTGCATGTACATTTGTCCTTTGTCATCGCAAGCACCACGAGCAAAAATGGCTCCTTCTGGGTGAATTTCTGTTTTTTTAATAACTGGTTCAAATGGTGGAGATGTCCATAGCTCGATCGGATCTGGTGGCTGAACATCATAATGTCCGTAAACTAATACGGTAGGTAAATTTGGGTCGATTATTTTCTCTCCATATACAATTGGGTAACCCGGAGTGTCGCAAATTTCGACAAAATCGCATCCCGCTTTCTCTAAACTTGCCTTTACTGCCTCGGATGTGTCAATTACGTCTTGTGAGTATGCTGTATCTGCACTTACTGAAGGAATTTTTAATAATTCTATTAACTCATTGATAAAGCGTTCTTTGTGTTCTTGAACGTATGCTTTTATAGTGTCCATTTAAATTGATTTTTATAGAATTTCAAAAATACGAAAAATAGAATTAATATTTTTTTTCAAAAATGCTTTGTAATGTCAAAGTTATGACTATCTTTGCACCCACAATTGAGCGGATATGGTGAAATTGGTAGACATGCCAGACTTAGGATCTGGTGCCGCAAGGCGTGTAGGTTCGAGTCCTATTATCCGCACTACTTACTATCCCTATTTATTTGAAATTCAAGTAAATAGGGTTTTTTGTTTCTTTTTATTCCCCTAAAAACAACCCCGTTTTACCTTGGGTAACTAAAGTGAATCTATTTTTATGTAATTGAATTAGATTTATGTAATATGTTAAAAGTAGTTAAATAGCCTCTTTTGTAATCATTTTAATCTACTTCTGTACATTTTGACTTAGAACAATAAAGATGTTTTGGAATTTAGTTTTTCCGTATTTAGGTAAATGTGTTTGTTTGAATCTCTGCGTAAATCATTTTATTGTGATGGTTTATGTTTCCCTATAAAAAAAGGGGGGTGCCCGTAAAAAAACAATTTTTAACCCTAAGTCTAAGAGACAAGACTAATAAGAGAGGGGTATAAATTTAATTTTTTTTCCAAAAAGTTGTATTTTTGAAATAACTACTATATAATAACTTTGTGTTAGAAGAACAGAACAATTAATATTTATTTTATTACATCCCTAATTATGAATTACATTTTAAATTCAATTGAAGACATTCAAAAAATTTATACGCCAGATATTGAATTTTTAGATGATGATTTTATGGAACATTTATATGAATTTAAATTGAGTAAAAAAGTTATTCTTGAATCAATGAGATTTAGAAATAAATTTTCTGATAATGAAGGAGAAGAAAGTTTTTTTTTGGAATTATCAACAGAGGAATTATTAACAGGAATAAAGTGTAATATCATATCTAAAACTAATTTAATTCACAATATTGATTATGCTTATTTACTAAGCAATATTGATTTAGATGTTTTTAAGAGTGAATTAGGCAAATTGCTATTAAATCAAGAAAAGAGTTTTGTAAAAGAAATTGAGAATACATTAGAAAATTCAAATTCTGATTTAAAATTTAATAAATATTTCAAAAATAAAATTGAAAACTTAATTAAATCAGAGGATTATCTAAAGTCTTTGATTCCAAATTCAAATGATTTTATAAAATTGGTTAGCAGTAGCTATTTAGAATCATATTCTAAAACATACAATCAGCTTAAAAGCGAATATTTTGATTTACTCCCTCAATGTTTTGAGTTACAAAAGATGGTAACGCTTGATAATAGTATTAGAAATAAGTATTCAAATATAAATAATAATGATTTGCTTCTGGAATATATTAATGACTATGATATATTCAGTCTTTATAGTTTAGAACCAATACTAGAAGGTCAGATTGTTACAATAACTTTTGAGAATCCAATTTACGATAAAGAACTTGATTGTACATATGCAATTGATGAAATTAGGTTGTCTTTGTCCCAATTTAATTTCCAAGACAGAATAAACAACAACTACGATGAAAATGACTTTTATCATTATGCCTGTGAATTATCTGATGATATGAAAACCTGGAAATTTCAAAAATTAAATTATGAAGATTTTATAACCTATAAAAATGATTTTAAGGATGTCGCCAAGCACAAGTTAATAGATATTGAGAATGAAATTTTAAAACTTATACCTGAATTTATATCTACAAACATTGATAAAATTGAAAATATAAAACACCTTATAAATTTTACGTTAATTAAAAAATGGGAGAAGAGTAATTTAGATTTGTTAAATCGTTTCGATGAAAATGATTTTGTCATTGTATCTTATAAGAGCATAAAGCATAATACATTGATTACAGAAGTAATGGATGTCGTTTATGAAAGAAAAGAGAGTTTTATTGAAAAAATAAAAAAAGAATTCTCTTTTTATTATGTTGAGGAATATCATGAGACTGAATTTTCAAGGAATTTGAAAAAATTGGATATTAATTTGAAAACAGATTTAATTTTAAAATTTAAAACTGAAGCAACCTCAAAAGCTGAATTTTTATCTGAAGCAATAGAAAAATTGACTGAATGCGGTTTTTATAAAGTTTTACAAGAAAAATATCCTGAGGTAGAAAAGCAGCAGTCTATTGTAGCAACCATTTTTCGAATTCACTTAAAGTCAACAGATATTAAATACGATATTATTACAGTTGCTACTCAATATTACAATTTTTGTTTTAAAATAGGCTTAATTAGCCACCTCGCAGAAACGGAATTTAAAACAGGTTCGGAAATTGCAAAATTATTAAATTGTTTTTCTAAAAGTAATTGTGAAGATGTAACTGAAATGAAAATTAAAACCTTTGAAAATAATCATACAAATCGGAATAATGTACAGTCGAGTTATTATCCATTTAAAGAACGCACTAATAAAAATGTAAATACTATTTTAATGAAATTAAACCTCATTAATTAGAAATCCTATACTCCACAAACTCCACCGTTTTACACCTTACTCTTTATTATGACATTTGTAGAATAATATTTAACAATAAATACAAATGACAGAAAACAACATTCGATTAATTGATCTGACCAAAACAGATTTAGCAAACCTTATTTCAGAAGCAGTTTCATTAGAGCTAAAAAAAGTTATCAGTTTGATGAATTTACAGCCTGAAAAAGAAGAAAATAGAATTATTTCAAGGAGTGAAACTTCAAAGCTTTTAGGGGTAAGTTTAACGACTTTATTTCATTGGAATAAACAAAATATCCTTGTAGCAAAAAAAATAGGCTCAAAAGTCTATTATCTAAAAAACGATGTGATGGATAAATTGAAATCCGTCGCATAGAGGTTAAACTCCATTGGCAAATCTGCCTAAATAAATCCATTTAATCACAATGACATTAGCGATGTTCTTACACATCAGGGCTTCGCTATGTCTTTTTTCAACTACAGACAATGACAGAATACATCATATTAAAACTAAAAAACATAAATATTGAAGAACGAGTGAAGCAGTTCCCGCCAGAATATGAAAGCCGTACAATTAAAGATTTTAATATTGATTTTGCTTATTTATTAATTCATTTTGTATTAGAACAAATGGCAAGTAGAATTGAAAAATATGGCGACACTAACTTGTACAATAGTTACAATCGATTATCTTCAAAAATACTAGAAAGTTATAATAAAAGTTACCGTTTTCATATTCGTTATTTATGTGAAAACTTTCCTTGCATTGGTAATGTTTTGGAAAGAGATGATTATTCAGAAGGGAAATGTTATGGTTATCGATTCAGACCGTTTTACTATTGGGAGCAATTAGAGCCGTATGTGGTAACAGATAGGTTATTGGTTAAGAAATTAAACAACAAAAATAAGTTAATACTAAAACCTGAAGTTGAGAAAAATTTTAATTTTTTAACCGAATATTTTGACTCCAAAAGATTAACAATTCAGTTTCAAGATGCGTTAAATCATAATTCCGATTTACTTGAGGAAAAAGGAAATATGAAAAATTATCTTGTAGATGCTTTTAAGATTCTAAGAATACAAAACGGAACTTATTATATGAGTCACAACTCCAAAACAGACGGACGATTTCATTCTAACATTACAGGATTTTCAAAAGAATTCAGACCGTTTTTGAGATACGACGGGGAGATAATTTCAGAGATTGATATTTCAGCATCAGTTCCTACTTTTCTGTTTTATCTTATTAGCAATTATAGGAATTCTAATTCTCTATTAGATAAAGTAATTAATAATACTAAATCTTTCTATTATCATTATATATTCTCAAAAGAAGCTGTAAGTATTGATAATAAAGAGATTCAAGATTTTGGAAGTAAGATTTTATCGGGAGGTTTTTACAGTAGTTTTATTTCCAAATTAGAGGAGTTTTATAAAGTAGAACATACTTTTGATAATTCAACTTATATAAGTACTTATCATCAATGGCAATATGAAGAATATTACTTCCCACAAGATAGTTACAAGAACTATGGTCGAAAATCATATCCTGAAAAAGTGACAAAAGACTATGCCAAAGATGTGATATTAAAAATGCTAAATGCTAAAAACAAAATGTTTTTATATGAAGAAATGGCTTTTAAAAGTTTGTATCCAACTATTTTTGAATTCGTAAGTAAGATTAAGGAAAGACATCATGAAGATTTTTCACATTTGATGTTGCAAACTGAATCATATTTTATGCTAAAAATTGTTGCACGAAGATTGAAAAACAAGTTTAAAAAAGTGCCGTTTTTTACTTTGCACGATTGTATTTGTACAACTGAGTCAAATTTAAACCTTGTAGATGAGTTTGTAAAAACTACTTTAACAGCCGAGTTGGGATTTGTGCCTGTTATAAAGAGTAAGGACTGGGTTTAAGACGTGTTTTTAAGTGTTCTAAGCTTCTTTTTATAAAAAAGGAAGAAAAGATAGGGGGTAGTTTTTTTAGCCTTCTTTTTTAACGCGTTGATATTAAAAAAAATTTAATTTTAGGAGCCTTTAAATGTTATTTGCAATCACATTTAAAATTTTCTATGTAAGAATGGAATGACTCGCCCCATGAATTAGTCGTTCCAAATTGTACAAAAGTTTGCCATCTTAATTCATTAATATTGCAATAAACGTAAGCATTATCATCTGAATCATTAAAGTCGTAGCTGTTATCTTTTACATATACTATAACGTATCCAGTATTCTTGTAAAAGTAGTATCTAACTCCTGATAGCATAGTCGATGATTTAATTGAAATGTAATCACTTGAATCTGCATTATTCATTAAAAATAGCATCCAATCATAGCAACTAATTTTTCGAGAATTATCATAATCTCTTTGTCGCTTCTCTAATGCTTTTTTAATTAATGGTATATTAATGGAAGAGCTTGGTTCTTGAATTCTGTAAGGGGTTGACATATAATTTTGTGCAGTTGCATAGGCTGTAAAACATAAAAATAATATTGTTAAGTGATTTTTTTTATATGAGTGTGTTAGATAGTCGAATATAGGGAAATTTACGTTTGTGCTATTGAATTTAGCTTTCATTATCATGAAATTTATGAGTTAAATTTTTTAGCTCTATCATCTTTGTAATCTTTGGCTGTTCTTTTGTATAGTATTGTTCCTAAAACGGAATACAAAATTAAACACCAGATTCCTAGCATAGGGTCTATTGAAAAAGCTGTAGGGGTTGTAAAAACAGCAAAGATACAAAAGGCTATACCTGCAAAATTTAAAGTGTATTTTTTGGCTATTAATATTTCGTCAAAAGCCCTTTTAGCGAATTCTTCATATCCCATAGAGGCATATTGTTTAGCTTTAAACTCTCCGTGGGCTTTCCATGTCTCCTCAGTAGCTTTGTATTGTTCTGTTGTGGTTGATTTTTTCTCAAATATATTTCTATAAAGTATATCGTATTCTTTTCTTTTGTCTGAATCCTTTAAAACTTCATAAGCCTCTGTGATTGTAATGAATAATTTTGTTGTTTCTTCATTTTTGGATTTATCGGGATGATATTTTACTGCTAAGGTTCGGTAAGCTTTTTTTATATCAGTAAAGCTAGCTAAAGGATTTATGTCTAGTATTTTGTAATAATTTTCCATTATTTAGTTGGTTTGGGTTACTGTTTTAAAAATATTGCGTCTGGAACTTCTGTCCATTGTATTTTAGTTGCAGAATTTTTTTTGAATGAATAAGTAATAGTTTGTCCTACTGAGTAGCTGATTTCTACGCTATAATATTTATCCGAAATAGTTTCGGTAACTTTAACAATAATACCGCCACTTCTAGCTAAATCAACTAATCCCTTTTGACACTGTTGCGTAGATGAAATTGTAGAGCAAAAATCATTACTGCTAAATTTAAATCCAACACCAGTAGAGAGGTCGGTTTGTTGTTTCCAAGTTCCTTGAATCCATGAAGGGGGATTAAAGTCTGATTTAGATGAATTGTCCTCAGAATCAGAAGATGAGCAAGAAATAAAGAGTAGAATTGTAAAAGTAAAGATTAATTTTTTCATATTTTAGAATTTAATTACAATAATAATAAGTATAATTTACATTGTTTCACGGGTTTCCGTATTTTGTTATTTTTTTTCAAATATAATAAAATGGTCGCTTAAATGTGACCTAATTAAAAAATATTTGTTTTGACCTTTGAAATATGATTTCAGAGGAAGAATATACAATAAGAGTAGGGATTCATATCCGACACTTAAGAGAACGTAAAAAGGTATCCCAACAAAATCTCGCTGATTTATGTAATATGCCTAAGACCTCTATTGGAAGAATTGAAAGAGCTGAAGTTTCAGTAACGCTTAAAACACTTATTAAAATAGCCAACGCATTAGAAATCGAACCAAAAGAGTTTTTTAATTTTTAAGTTAAATGGCTTTTTTATTGTTGGCTAATTTACTGTTTACCATACTAAAAACAGTATTTGTTGATTGTGGTATATATAATAATAGTGATGTGTTTTCAAATTCAATTTACATAAACTTATTAAATGCAATTGTTTGAATTTAGTGGTTTTATGATGTGGATGTTGGTTTGGTTTTAAATGTTGTTATTTTTCCAAAAGCGTTTAGTGCACATATAATTTTCTGAAAATCATAAATTATACGTTCCAGTTGTTTTGTAAAGTTTTATTCGTCTGCCTTATTAAAAAAAGTTTGGATACTTTATGATTTTGCAAATAGAATTAATGGCTCATAATTTTGATTATCAGCTTCTCTTAGCGATTTTATATACTTCTCTCTTATTTCATTTGCCTTAACTAGATTACTTTTGCCCCAAGTAAAATAATTTTCATTGAACAATTTATCTAAAATCAAATCAGCCATTAGCCTAGAGTGCCTTCCGTTTCCGTTAGGAAAACAATGAATACTTACTAATCTATGTTTGAATCTAATGGCAATTTCTTCTTTAGAATATGTGTCATTTTGAAACCAGTACAAAACATCGTCTAGTAATTGTTTTAATTCTGTGCCTATTTTGTAACTCTTGATTCCTATATTTTTTTCAGATCTTCTGAAATTTCCTGCCCATTTCCAAACATCACTGTACATTTTTTTATGCAAATCAGTTATAAATTTTTCTGAAAATAATTGTTCAGGTTTAATTTTTAAACGCATTGTCCATTCAATTGCCTTTTCTATATTGAGTTGCTCAAATTCATCTAATTCGCCTCGAGTTGAAATAGAAGGAATTTTTAATCCTTCTAATTCTTCTTCACTCAAAGGGGTTTGACCATTAATATACTCTATTTTCAATCCCATAAATATTTAGGCATTTCTTGTTTTATTTCTTCTGTTTTTTGTGCAATTGCCTTTTCGATTCTATCAGTTGAATTTTGTTGGTTTTCTAAAGTCATTGTTACGTGTGTGCGTCCTACAATTTCTTTTGCAATTTCTAAAGCTCGTTCTTCAATCATTTCATCAATTGAACCTTTATTTGGTATAAAACCATAAACCAGCTTCATATCTAAACCAATGGCTAATTCTCTTAGTGTATTTAATGTAATAGTACCATTTGCCTCTCTTTTTTCCATATCTCCAACACTTTGTGGGCTAATGTTCATTCTATTCCCTAGTTGACGAAGCGACATTTTTAAAACTGTTCTAATGGATTTTATCCACCCAGTAGAAGGCAAGGCGACTTCATCAACTGCCATAAAACAAGACAGTTTTGTATCTAATTGCTCTATTAGTAATACCCTTTTTTTATCTTTCATAAGTTAAAACTTAAAATTAACATACAAATTTAAGTCTATAAGTTTAAAAAAACAAAATATTTATCAGTTTATAGATTGATAAAATTTATTTTTTATCAGCTTGTAGACTTAATTTTAAATTAAAATATCAGTTTATAAGCTGTTATTTTTCCAAAAAGCTTTCAGTTTTTCAGCATATTCTTTAGGTGTGATTTTAATGTAGTCTAAGAAAATTTTCTCACTCTTATGTCCAGTTATCTTCATAATAGTAAGAGTGTCTATTTTTCCATATAAATTGGTTGCAAACGACCTTCTACAGGCATGTGAGGTAACAAGTTCGTGTTTTGGGTATTTTCCGAATTTTTTTCTGCTTATGTTTTTCTTTTTACCATCTTTAATAACTTCAAATGTTACCTTTTTTGCACCTTCTGTTAACTCTGTTAATCCTGCAATCTCTGATACTTTCTTTATGTATTCATTAAATTTTTGATCGCTTATTTTTCTCGGAAACTCCCCATTTCTCTTGTCTAAAATTTCTTGAACCTGTTCATGGATAGGAATTATAACAGGGAATTCAGTTTTATGGGTGTTTTTATAAATAAATCCATTATCTAGATTTTCTTTTTCTAACTTTAAAAAATCAGAGATTCTAAAACCTGTTCTTACTCCAATGATAAACCAGTCTTTAGTATTGTCAAGATAATCCTGTTCGAATTTTGTATTGTAAATTAAGTCTATTTCAGAGTCTTTTAAATAAATATCTTTAGTTTTATTTGAAGGAGAGTAGAATTCGGTCAATTTATAATCTTTGCAAACATTTAGTTCCTTTTTGTCGGCATTCCCACAAAACAACTTTATTGTATCAATAAAACCTCCAATGGTATTATTTATTAAGAACTCTTCTTTTTCAAGGTAATCTATGAACTTTTCATGAAAGTTTAAGTCAATATCTGTAAGTTTAAGTCTATACCCTGCAAAAGATTCAAAAGTAGTTATTTTGTTTAAAGTGGTATTGTAATACTGAATTGTTCTTGGTTTTACAGGAGTACCTCTTTTAGTTCTTTTAGTTTTAGCTTCTTCAATAAATGAACCTATGAAATTTGAAAAAAAAAGCTTTTCATTAGCTGTTTTATTTTCAGTTTCGCGATTAAAAAATGTGTCTATTTTTTCCTTTAACCACTTACTATTTATAATAGTTGATTCATTTATTATTTTAGTATTCTCGTATTCCTTTCTGATGTACGCTTCAAATTCTTTTAGTTTAACATTGATGGTTTTGTAGTTTATTTCCTTTGTGGATAGAATTTCTTGTTTTACATCACTCCATCTTCCTTTAGGCACTTGAATGCCAATTGAGGTTTCAATATCAAATTTATTTCCTTGTTTAAATCTAAAAAATATAGTGTTCCAATCATTATTGGTCTTCAATCTAAATTTACCAGTTGCCATAATATATCTTTTTAATCAAAGATAGGAATAATGTTTAATTCCCCTAATAACTACCCTGAATTTAATTAATGAATGCTAATTTAAATAAATTCATTTAAATTAATAATGCTATTAACTCCTGATTTTATTGTATTTATACGTTTGTTTTAATCTTGAATTAATGTGATGAAATATAGGGTGTGACTTCTATTATCCGCACTACTTACTACTAACCCTAATTATTTTTAAATAATTAGGGTTTTTTTTATGTCTTTACGCTAGTGAATTGTTGGTTTTGAGATGTTTTGTTTTTGAATTGGATGACTTCCTAGACGATTTTGTCATCCAGTGAAAGAGAAATCGAGAGGTTTTATGAATCTAAATATTAATATTATGAAATTAAAAGAAATATGGAGGCTCTATCCGATAGTATTAGTTATTGTTTTTTATTCGGTTTTTTATTTAATTGGTAAAAGAAAGAGAGATAATTTTTGCATCAATGAAATTAATTCTAAGATCATAGGTTCTAGTGATCCTCAAAAAAAGTTGTAGAATATTATTTGCCCAATGATTTGGAGATTAGTGTAAGTGTGGTGGATGATATTGATATTAAGGTAGGAGATTCTATTTCGAAAATAGCAAAAACTTCAAAGTATTGTGTTTATAAAAAAAATGACAAAGGAGAATATGTTTTCTTTAAATCATATAGTATTGATTAATTATACAACACTATTCAGATTGCTCGTATATTTGTTGTAGCGGGCACAGAAAGAATTTCCGTGTTATCGGAAGTCTTTGATTAAATCTTTTTCAAAAATAAGAGCAACTTAAAAAAAGAATAATAAAAAAGACCGATCATATTCGTCTATCGGGTTGTTTTATAGATAACATTTGTATTGTGTCTTATTATAGTGGGCACGGAAAGAATTTCCGCTATCGGATTAAGCTTCAGCTATTCAAATTTTTAATAAACCGAAAAACTCCTATCAACCTTACAAAATAAGAAGCCTAAATGGCAAATAATTTGAATTTGATATCAAACCATAAAAAACTCTAATACTAATGTTCCTCAAGAAAAAAAATAATGATTATTTTAAAATTTTAACATTTATTACCATAGTTGGGTTAACTTTAGTTAGTTGTAAAAATGAGCCAAGTAATTTGCCGAAAAGAACAACCGATGACAATGTAAAAAAATCAAAAAAAACTAAATCGAAAAATGAAAAAGTAATAGACAGTATCAAAATGCATGCTTTTGATAATCTTTATTTCGGAACACATGATGAAATAAAATCAAATGAAGAATATTCAATAAACGATTTAGATTACACAATAAAAACTTATCAAAGTTTGCCCGTTAAAGGCTTGTGTTACTTTATGCTTGTGAGTAAATATGAAATTACAACACAAGAAAAAGTCAAGAGAGAACTGAATGATTTGAGAACGATAATATCTAAGAAATATGGAAATCCAGTAAATATAAATAGAACTTTCCACATACAACATCCTGAAGAAATGGGAAAAGGCGAATCTTTCTTTGACACTAGAGCAAGTTATAAATATGACAAAAAGATAATAGGTCTACCATATGAATTTGTAGCTTGCACATGGAATTTAAGATATAAAGAAATTCAAATTGGATATTTTATTGAACACAAAAACAGAACAGCTGTTTTTCAATCTTCACTTAAAAGTAATAATTACACAATCTATATTGAAATAAGAAGTAAATTAATTATGCCTGAAAAAACAAATTCCGTAAAAAAAGATAATGCGAAGGATATAAATAAATTCTAAAATATAAAAATGTAGTTGACCAAATGTTCTTTAGTAATGAGACTGTATTGATTACTTAAATACAAATTTGAAAACATGCTTGATATTACGGTTAAAGAAATACAAAAAATCACAAGACTGGCAAAAAAATCTATCCCTTTTGGAGAGACAAAGTTCCCATATCTAAAGTCTTATGAAATCTTAAACAACGCTATTATAGAGAAAGCGAAAAATGGAGAAAACTCAATTAGCTTTGATTTCGTTGACGATAAAGTAGATGAAAATACTACTATAAAAGACCAAAAAAAAATAAATAGAATTTATCCACATTCAGGAATTGTATATGCAATTGAAGAAGTTTATGATTACCCAAATTATCTTAGCGTAAGAGGCTTTGAGGTGGAAATTAGAGAATCTATCAAAAGGCATGGCTATAAATCAAAATCTTATTTTATATCCTGGTAGCTATATCTATCAAATTTATTCAAAAAGCCAATTTAAAAAATATAAAGTAATATATCCATTAAAATCGCCACCATCTATTGATTGACTACTTTCTTTTGAATTTTTATCTGGAAATATCTCAAAGACTACAACTTGATAATTGTTTGCACTTAATTTATAAGATACATTTCTTTTATTGTTTTAATAATGTCATTTGATTTACTGTAGGTATAATTTGCTTTGCTCTTCCGTTAGGACAACCAGTTTGCGAGATAATCATCGGTTCAGGAGACAAGAATAAAGTCATTTTTGTATTATTACTACCTTGTAAGAAATCAATAAATATAGTTCCTGCTTGCCCGCAATTTGCAATTTTTCCACCATAAATTAAAGTGTAAGTAGTAGTGTCAAGATAGTAGCCTTCTATTACATAAGGACTAGAATCAGGTAGTGCCCTTGTATCCTCAATCACAGTCCCATTACTATTTGTTATAAGATAACGCATTACAAGTTTTTCCTCTGTAATTCGACCAGGTTTAGTTGTGATTTTCAATACTCTAAATTCGTAATTTTTACCCTCGTACGTTCCTTTCCAAGTACCTATAAATTTATCTAAAAGATGATTTACATCTTTAATAGAAGTAATATTTTTAGGGATGCCGTTTTTTGAATTTACATAGTTCACCACGTTTTCAACAGGTAGTACTTGTGCTTTGCAAGATAAGGTACATACAATCAGCATACCTATAATAATTATCTTTTTCATCATATTTGTTTTAAGTGTTAAGGACATGGTGTTGTTGTTAGTTTTTCTTTAAACTTAACGAAACATCTTCAGAAGAAGAACCTTAAAACAGAAAAGCAGTATTTCAAAAAACACTGCTTTTGTTTTGATTACTAAAATTGAGAATTAAAGTTATCTACTGTTTGGTTAAGCTCATTTTGGTTTTTGGAAATAATTGTGGAGCTGGACCATTGGGACAATTTTCTTCAAGTATAAAATCTTGACTAGGAGTAAGAAACAGTTCCATGGTAGTATTATTTGTATTTTTTGGTAACATAACAAATAATTCTCCCCTTTGTCCACATTGATATTGACGCCCTCCATAAGTTAAAACAAAATAGCTTTTGCCAAAATAATAACTATTCACAGTATAGGGGCTGTCATCAGGCTCTGTTCTGGTATCTTCTAAAACTGCACCACCCGTATTTGTAATTAAATAACGTATTGCTAATCCGTCTTGGGTAGTACGAGATATTTTAGTAGTAATTTTTGAAAATATCAATTCATAATTTTTGCCATTATAATTTCCTTTCCAAGTACCTACATATTTATCTCGAATACCATTTGTATCTTTTAAATAAGTGATACTTTCAGGAATACCAATATCTCCCCGTATGTATTCTGCTAATTTTTCAATTGCAACAATCGATTGTGCTTTGCAGGAAAAGCTACACACAGCTAGAATACTTATAATAATTATTTTTTTCATCTTATTTGTTTTAAGTGTTATGGACATGGTGTTGTTGTTAGTTTGTCTTTAAACTTAACGAAACATCTTCAGAAGAAGAACCTTAAAACAGAA
This sequence comes from Flavobacterium sp. 140616W15, assembly GCF_003668995.1. Taxonomy (NCBI): domain Bacteria; kingdom Pseudomonadati; phylum Bacteroidota; class Flavobacteriia; order Flavobacteriales; family Flavobacteriaceae; genus Flavobacterium; species Flavobacterium sp. 140616W15. The sequence continues at coordinate 3,605,057 of NZ_CP033068.1, read as the reverse complement.
AAGCAGTATTTCAAAAAACACTGCTTTTGTTTTGATTACTAAAATTGATAATTAAAGTTATCTATTGTTTGGTTAAGGTCATTTTGGTTTTTGGAAATAATTGTGGGGCTGCGCCATTGGGGCAATTTTGTTCAAGTATAAAATCTTGTCTAGGAGTAAGAAACAGCTCTATAGCAGTATTGTTTGTTTTTTTTGTCAACAGAACAAATAGTTCTCCCCCTTGTCCACACTGATATTGACGCCCTCCATAAGTTAAAACAAAATAGTTTTTTGCGAAGTAATAACTTTTTGCAGTATAGGGACTATCATCTGGCTCTGCTCTAGTATCTTCTAAAATAGCACCGCTCGCATCTGTAATTAAATAACGCATTATTAATCCGTCTTCAGTTATTCTGTCGTCAGAGGTGGTTCTTTTTTTAAAAACTAATTCATAATTTTTTCCATTATAATTTCCTTTCCAAGTGCCTATATAATTGTCCCGAATACCATTTACATCTTTTAAATAAGTGACACTTTCAGGAACATCTTTCTCTTCCCGCATGTATTCCGCTAACTTTTCTATTGGAACAATTGATTGTGCTTTGCAGGATAAGGTGCATGCAATCAGAACACCTATAATAATTATCTTTTTCATCGTATTTGTTTTAAGTGTTATGGACATGGTGTTGTTGTTAGTTTATCTTTAGCATCTAGAGTTTTCTGGGCAGTAGTACCATCATTATCTATTTTAAACAACGAAATACCAGTGATACCATTTTCTTTCATAAATTTTAAAAAGCCTAGCTCTCTAGAGCTTTTATTCTTCCCCATCGTTTTCATATATTTATCATCTAATGCTTTGTTAAAAATCAATCCTAGATTAAGATCGCTATACCCCCCTTTAAGTCGAAGGGTATAATTCCCTTTACTAGAAATCATAGTTCCATAAATATCTGATAAAGGAATACCATTTTTGTTGGCATTCATCAAAAGTATCATAAAAGATTGTACATCTGCAGGAGAAAACATTTTAATAGGCTGATTTAACAATGGATTACCATCTAAATCTACAGTTCCAGAATCATAATCGTCAAGATGGGTATGCATATAACCAACGGTAGTAGCATCATATGGGAGTCTCATTGAATCACTACTTAAATTTGTTAGAGCCGTAAGTGGTCCGTTCTTGCTTTGCATATAACCAGTTTCTTTTTTTAGATTTGTTTTCTTACTTAGTTCATCGATTTTGGATTTAAAATTAGCATTTGTATTTTGTTTTTTAATTTGGTCGCAAGGGTTTTCAGTATTCACCGTTGAACCACCACCACCACCACCACCACCTCGAGGCGGATTTGTATATTCAGGTGGATCAACCGCACCGTATGAGGGGCCACGCGGGATAAAAGTCATAGGAGGAAACGATGGTGGTGCTGATGGAGATGTAATTATAACTTCTCTAAGCGGTATTCCAGGAGAACCACCGCTACCTCCAGTTGGTTCCTCTTCATCAGGACAATAATAACAAGGGTCGGCTACCATTTTGCTTTGTTCATTGTTACTGGCAGATGATAACATTGCTATTATTCCTTCTTGAACAACTTTGTTGTTTTCAAATTGAGCCGCTTTTATAAAACCATTTTTCAAATCCCAAGAACCAATGTATCCATTAAAATTACCACCGTCTATTGATTGACTACTCATTTTTGAATTTTTATCGGGAAATATCTCAAAGACTACAGCTTGGTAATTGTTTGCACTTAATTTATAAATATACAATTCTTGTTTCCAAATTTCTGATATATTTTTTTTGCGCTCAACAATAGGAACAATAATGGTTTCAGTTCCGTCTTCTGAGGTTGTTATTTTGGCTTGATTCCAATTGTATTCTAAATTTTGGAATAAATCAAAATTTGGGCTTTCAGCTTCATACTTTTTAAACCAAGTTTGAGCATCTAAGGTTTGATTAGATACCGTTTCTTCAGTACTGCAAGAGTAGACTAAAAGAATAAAAAAAGATAAAGAGTAACTTAAGATAGTAAAGATAGCTTTTTTCATATATATATTGTTTTGAATAAACAATAGTAATACTTTTTTACGAAATCATGTGTTAATTTTTATAAATTTACACAAAAAGACTACTAAAAAGCTTCTGAGAGATCAGAAGCTTTTTTGTTTTGAATTGATTACAACAGACATGCATTATTTATGTCTTCTGATTTCTATTCATAAATTTATAAATAAGAGGGATAATAATGATGAGCCAGATTAGTGTTGAAAGACCAAGAAATGTATCTCCTAAGGTTTTATATCCTAGTAATTTAATTAATGTTCCTGCTATTATTCCAATGACTGATATAAATAATATTTTTTTGTTTTTCTTTTCCATTGATACATTATTGGTTTCTAAAAAAATCTTTAGAAAAGTTTCAGTAGTTTTTTTGAATTGCCTCCTGCTTTAGCTGGAGGTTTATAATGAAAGTAAAAAAAAGGCTTTAGCCAAATTTATCTATTCGGCTAAAGCCTTGATTCTTGCTAAATAAAATTCCTCCAGCTAAAGCAGGAGGCAATTCAACTTTTTGGAATTTAAAAAAAGAATACAACTTGAAGCTTTATAAGAATTCACTCCACATCCAAATAAGGATCTAAAGCTTCGGCTAATTTATTGAGCCAATAAAAATTATCTTCAATAATTCTTATTTGAGACTCTGTTGTTTCGCATCTTCTCATTGAGCATAAAGAGAGCGCATAATTTACTTGACGTATTACTTTTGCCATTTCTTCGGGTTCAATAGCATTATTGAAAAAATTTATTAGTCTTATTTCTGTTTCTTCCGGAAGTTTATTTTCGCTCATGATTTTAAAGTTTAGTTTGTATAAAAAAATTATGGAGATATTATAATAGCAAAAATCGTAAGACATATTTTGTACTTGCACTCATATATGCTTCTAAATTTGTTTTTTCTTTTCGTATGAAAAAGGCTTATGAGTGACTAACATTATTTCTTTCTATTACATAATTAATCACAAACTATAATGCATAAAAAAAGACCTCAATTGAGGTCTTTTTTCGTATTTTAAATATTGATTTTATGCTTCTTCTTTTGGTTCTGGGAACATTACTGAAAGAATAACAGATATTACTAAAACACCAGCAATAACAATTAATGAATAAAGAGATTCTATGTGATAGAATGGTGAGATAATCATTTTAACTCCAATAAAAGCAAGGATTATTGCTAGTCCGTATTGTAGTTTACTAAACAAATGAATGAAATTATCAAGTAGGAAGAATAATGCTCTTAGTCCTAATATTGCAAAAATGTTTGATGTATAAAGAATAAATGGATCACTTGAGATTGCAAAAATCGCTGGAATTGAATCTACTGCAAAAAGTAAATCTGTAAATTCTATAACTGCTACTACAACTAAAAGAGGTGTTGCTAGTTTTTTTCCGTTTTCGTATGTAAAGAATTTATCTCCATCGTACTTATCGCTTACGCTAAAGAATTTTCTAATTAATTTGGCTCCTCTTGTATTGTTGTAATCTTCGTCTTCGTCCTCATTTCCTGCAGACCATGATTTTATTCCAGCATAAACTAAGAACAATCCAAAGGCTGTCATGATTAAGTTAATGTCGTATTTAAATCCTTCTACACCAACTAGGCTTAAAAGTTTATTTAAATAAGTTAATTCGATTAAAAAAGCTCCAGAGAATATAAATATAGCTCTTAGGACCAATGCTCCAATAATACCCCAAAATAAGACTTTGTGTTTGTTGGTATTTGGTACATCAAAAAACTTGAATACAAGTATAAAAACAAAAAGGTTGTCTACAGAAAGTGCTTTCTCGATCCAATACGCTGATTGAAATTCGTAAAATTTAGCAGAACCTGCGTAATAGTAAACTAAACCACTAAAACCCATTGCTAAACTGATCCAAACTAATGACCAGGAAATAGCTTCTTTATTGCTTACGACATGACTTTTTTTGTTGAAAATTCCTAAATCTAGTAATAGCATGATTACTACTGCGATTGCAAAAATTGCTATTAATCCAGGATGTTCGGAGAAAATGGGATGTTCGTTCATTTGTTGTTTATTAAATTAATTTTTGTTTTTAATTGTTTTTATTTATTAGCCATTGTAATTACGATTACTCTTCCTCCTTCTTCTCTCGAGAGGAGTAGTTTTTTTCCATCAGTAAGCTCTACCATTGTACCGATTGGAATTTCTTTGTCTTCTGTTAAATCTTTTAAATTGGTTAGTTTCTGATTGACTAATACCCATTTATCATCATGAAATGTAAAATATCCCACAGGTATTTTCTGCTCTGCGGTTAGTTTTTCATTTCTGGCAATATTACGATTAACGTGCCATTGAAACAAGTATTGATCGTTATAAACCATTAATCTATGATTTTCGGGTTTCCATACCGATTCTTGGGCTTGATAGTAAAGGTCTAAAACAGGAAGTGTCCCTTTGTGGGATGTTCCACAAAATGGGCATCTTGGTGTGTTTGTATTGTCAAAAACATACCATTTTTGCTCGCAGGATGTGTTATGACATTTCTGCATTAAATCGGATGTTTTCAGCAACGCTATTTCCCATTCTTCTGCCGTTGGTCTTTGCATCGGATTGTGTAATCCATCTATAAATACTTTATCGAATAATGTTTTTAGATACGGCCCCGTAATCGTGTAGGGTAGTTTGGTGATATCTGCCCAAGGCAAATCCCATTTTGATACTTGATTAAGTTTTGGTCTATTTGCATTGTCTGTAGGATGTTCTATAAACATTGCTTTTTCGCCCATAGACAATAAATCATCTTTTTCGGTGTCTAAATCATGAACTTTACCTCCCTTTAATGGATGACGATGTAATAGAAACATATAAATAAGCACAGGCAAAGCATGCAGATCTGTTAATCTGTTTGGTAATTTTCTGTTTGGGTCTGTTTTATTTAGATGTTTAGTTGCTAGTACTTCGGGAGCAATAAATTCGGCAGTGCCTATTACTTCTGCCTGAAATAATCCTGGAACTACTAATCCGTCTAGATCAATCATGCAGGCAGATTTTTCGATAGGATCTATTAGTACATTATTGTATGATAAATCAGAATGCGCCAATCCCATGGCATGCATTTTTTTTACTCCCCGAGTTAAATTAACCGAAACCTGAAAGTAACTTAACCAATCTCCTAACTCTGAATTTGCAACTCTAAGCGGAAATTGTGGGTTCCTGAATTTGGGTCCAGCAAACCATTTTCCATTTTTTTCTTTTCCTTGAATTAAATCGCTTGTTGCGTATCCTTTTTTGAAGAAGAATTTTGAATTGTAAACGGGAACAATTATTCCAGTTAGATTATTATATTCGATAACATCTGTTGGCCATCTAAAAACTTCATTTAAATAATAATCGCCTGCTTCCTTGTTTTGAATTTGTGGCAAATAATAATTAGTTATTTTTTGGAGTCTTTCCTTTTGATTAAAGTCTAATTTATCTCTAAAAATAGCAACTACATATTTTTTATCAGGACTAAAATATACATCTTTTACACCACCACGCATTGGTTCACCATTATCAACAAATTGATATGATTTTGTGTGGTCATTAATTGATTTTACGGTAACTATACTCATGATTTAGTAAATTATAGCTAGGGTTCTGTCATCGTGATTTCCTGGACTCCAAAAATCCATCCACGCCGAAAGTTGGTTTGCAATTTCGGTATTTTCCGGATTAAAATCGACCTTATGGCCATCTTCGTTATTTCCTTGCAAATCTCCTAAAAATTCGTTCCACTTTGTTATTTTTTCTAAATTAACTTCAACAATAAATTTAGGGTCGTAAATTCCATCTGTCATTAACATCAAATAAGAGAAATCATCAACTAATTTGAAACCAAATCGGGACGAGAACCTGTCACTTTGAAATATTTCTGGCATGGTAACAAATCTGGTTCCTCCACCAAATTCTCCAACATCTAGCCAGTTCATTAGTTTTATTTCGGTTAAATCTTTATTTAATAAACCAATAGGACAATCGCCAACTCCAAAGGTTAGTATGGCGTACCCGAAATCATATTTTTTGACTAACGTAAATATTAAAGTCGAATGAAAATCTTTAAGCTCTTTTTCATTTTGTATTGCAAACTCCTCTATTTTTTTATGTGTATAGTGGGCTCCCTTTGACAAGGTATTATAAACAAAGTGGCTTATTTTTTTGATGTGCTTTCATCTGATTTGTTATAATGATTTAAAAGTGTCTCATCAAACTCTTTTAAATATTCTAGGGTTAAATTTTGTTCAAAATATTCAATCACTAAATCGCAGGCCAATTTAGATCCTTGTCTTGATAAATTTGCTGAACCAGCACCATCTGAAACTGCCAGCACGCACCAACCTGTTTCATTGATGTTTTTAAAAGCATAATCATCATCTCTAAAGGAGCCAACATTTGCATGACTTCTTCCTCTTTTAGAAGCTATAACAATGTTTTTGTCTAAAAATTTTCCCGAAAAAGCAATGTTGTCTTCTTTCCAGAAAGGATCCGTTTTGTTGCTTTCAATGTTTTTCCACAACGATTTTGGATCAGGATTTATAATTACTGTAATTGTTTTTTCATTTAGTGTTGAATTTTCTTCCTCTCCTTCAACTCTGAATAGTAGTTTTATTTTTAAATCACCACTTATTTTTGGATTTCCATGAAGTAACTTTTCAGTATCGTTAAAAGAAAGTCCAGTATCGTCTAAGTTTTTAATTTCTGAATAAACAATATCGTTCCAGCCTAATTTAATAAAGTCAATTTCTGATTCATAATTTTTGTTCACCGTACCGTTTGGTAATAATACCGATTGTTGAATAATGTCATCAATTCTAGTTTTTAGCATCCAGTTTGCCATAATCATCTGTTGATTTTCTTTAATTATTTTTACGGATTCAATGTTTGTTTCATTTGCAATAAAATCATCAAATAGAGAATGTTTGCTTGTTGGAACTTCAATTTTATTTTGTGATAAAAAAGCTTGGACATATTTTTTTGTTTCTTCCATGAAAAAATTATCCTTGCGTTCTGTTTACATCAAAACCACCTTCGCCACTAGCGCCATAAGTTCCTTGATTGTTACACCACGGACAAGTACTTATGTCCTCGTCACCAATACAATGTATTTTGCTACAAACACAAACGGCAAACGCTATCTGATTGCCACAACAAGGACATGTTGGACCTCCTATGAGTTCATCGGTATTTACTTTATTGCTAAAATTAGTGGTGTCTGCTAGTTCAAAATAAGAATTGTCAACTTGATATGCTCCGACCAGCTTATAGTTTTTAGACGATAATTCGATACCGGCATAAATTGACGGAGCAATTGTTTTGCGGTATTTCATCAAATAAGGTCTTTTGGTATTTTGACATTTTCCGTTTAACACCACAAAATTATCATCTACATACTGACGATTTGGTTCTGATTTTGTTAAATCTATTTTTGAAAGTGTTTCTCCATCTAATTTTGCTAATTCGAATCCTGTCGAGTTGCTTTCGACACTTATACTACTTGTCTTTATAGAATCTGTAACCCATTTAAAGAATTCTTTATAGGATTGAACATTTGTGTTTTTAAAATGTAAAACGTTTTCGGTTAATTCACCTAAAAGGTTTGTGTCTGTTTCGTTTCCAAAAGAAATTGCAATTAGATTAGCTGTTTTTTGCCAATTAAGTTTCCATTCATTAATCGCCGCTTTACTATCATCTGTAGGAACTCCATCTGTAAATAAAAATACAATTGGTTTCCAATCGCCTTTCATTTCATAAGTAGTCTTAACGATATTTGTTCTCAATTCATGCATTAAATGCCCCAATCCTTTGCTTAATGAGGTTCCGCTACCAATTGGGAATTTAGGAGGGTAAAAACTAACTATTTCTTGTAAAGGGACCAATGTTTTAGGTTGCCCAGCAAAAACGATGATAGAAACAAATACAGTTTCTAGAGCATGAGGGTCCGTTTTTAAAGCTTGAATGATTGTAGCTAACCCCTCTTCAACTTGTTGAATAGGTTCTCCTACCATTGATTCGGATATATCAATTAAAAAATATATAGGTAATCTTCTCATTTTAAAGGAAATTTAGTAGCATTAAAAAAATAATTAAAAGTACAATTTGTGTCATATCAACTGATAATCCAATACCAACTTGAAAAGGCTTTACGATGGTTTTCAAAAAATTGAATATTGGCGAAAATATACTATTGAAAAAGTCAAAAATCTTTTTGTATTGTGGACTTAATTTATCTTTATAAGGGAGCAACTTAGAATATAAAAATAAACCAATTATTAGGATTTGGATGAAAAGTTTGATAAGTGTCATTTTGATAGGGTAGTTATTAATTCATTTGCAATTTGCTTAAAAACTTCTTCTTCTGTATTTTTTGTTTTAATCCCATAAACAGAGATACAATTATTGGACTCCATATAATTAATGGAAAAAGTAGCCCCGTAACATTTATTTATATCTGTAAAAGGAATAGCATGCATTGCTTTTATATAAATGCAGTTCTTGCGTGTTATAATATCTCTTATGTATAAATGCTCTTTTTGATAATTATCGATCAAAAGTTGTTCTATCTTCTTAATTGTAAAATCATTTACTATTATTGATTGATAACATACAACAAGACTATCTATATTCATGAGTTCTAATCTTTCGGTTGAGTTTAAAACTATTGAGTCTATGTCTGGTTTTCCTTCATGATAGGCTTCATCTGCATATTTTGCTACATCAATAATCGAAGTTGAAAGTTTAAATATTATATCTATCATTTAAAGAAAAATTAAATTACGATAGTTATTTCGCTTGGCGGTGGAGGCAAAGCTACACTTTCTCCTGTTCCCTGACTTTTATTGCCTTGTTCGATAGTTTCAGAAACCCATTTAAAAAATTGTTTCAGAGTTGAGCTATCTGTAGAGTCTAAATGAACGACATTATCTGTTAGTTCTTTTAAAATATCGTCGTTGGCCATATGACCAGCTGCACAACCAACAATTGCTCCAAAATTCAGGTTTTTAATTTCGGGTGTTTTTTGTCTATAAAGTTGTATGTCTGATGGTTTTCCGTCTGTGAATACAAAGAGTAACGGTTTCCAATCTCCTTTTTGAGTTGGTGAGCCTTTTATAACATCTGTTTTTACTTTTTCAATTATAAACTCAAGTCCTGCTCCAGTATTTGTTGGTCCACTTTGGGGGCAGGTTATCTCTGGAAGCTGAAAGTTTACTAACTCTGTTAAGGGAGTAATTTCTTTTACTTCTCTATCAAAAGTTATAATACTAATCCAAAGCGAATCTAAAGCTTGTGCGTCTGAACGCAACGTGTTAATCATGCCACTCAAAGCATTATTTAATGCCTGAATTGGTTCTCCATACATTGAACCGGAAGTGTCTAATAAAAAATATACTGGTAGTCTTCTCATCGTATTTTTTGCAAAAAATGATTTAATAATTGTATTACTAAATTTGTTCTACGTTTATTTTATGTAGAAACACTTGTTTGTATTATATGATTCTGTTTGGCTCAAGAAGACTCTAAAAATCTTTTTTAGATGTATTTCGAGAGTAGGAATTTAAACTACAATATTAAGTTCTGATGGAGGAGGAGGTAATTCTTTGAAATTTGTGATTTCCTTTCCTGAATCTTCTAGTTTTGTTGAACTTACGCCAATAGAAGCTGTTACCCACTGAAAGAATTTACCAATGGTTGCAGTGTCTGCTGTATCTAAACTAACTACATTATCTGTAATTTTCTTTAAAACATTAGTATCTGCACCATTTCCTGCTGCACATGCTACTGTAAAAGCTACTTTTGATTTTTTAAATTCATTTAAGCCATTTTCCCAGTTATCTGTAGGGATTCCATCTGTCATGATAAAAACTAAAGGCTTCCAATCTCCCTTTTGTTCGGTAGTTGTTTTTTGAACTTCAGTTTCTATTTTATGAGCGACTAATCTTAAAGCTTCTCCTAAAGCTGTAACTCCTGTTGCTTTAATATCTACCATCTGAAAAGAGGCTAAATCTGTTAGTGGCACAATTTGTTGAGCTGTACTATCAAAAGTGATTATGCTTAAAAATGCGGTTTCAATAGCTTGAGGATTTTGACGCAAAGAACTAATCATTATCTGAACGCCATTCTTTACAGCTTCAATTGGCTCTCCTGACATTGAACCTGAAGTATCTAGCAATAAGTATACGGGAAGTCTTCTCATTTTTTTCTTTTAAGGGATGAAATAGTATTGGGTATTGTATGTGTTTGTATTTGCCTTTTGTTTATTAAGTGATTATAAAGAGCCCCAATAATAGGAATGGGGCTCATGAGAAAAATTTTCCACTAACCAATTAATAAAGTTATCACAACATAATTAAAGTGTATTATTGATCTTGTCTCATTTGATGAGCGAAGACTCAATTTCTTTACAATTTTAATTATGGAATGCGCTTGTACGCAAATAATGCATTTTCGTACTCTAAAATACTAGATTTTATTATAGGTATGATTGTACAATCTTGTGAACTGTTTGTCCTAAGAAAGTATCTTCAGTAGGATCTCCAATTGCACTAAATTTCCATTCATTATTTCGTTTGTAAAGTTTCCCCATAATTATTGAACGCTTGTTTACATATTGTCTATCAGCAGAGACATTATATGACGCAAACTCTGAAACTACTCTTGTTGGAGTACCTTCGTACATTCTGATTTTTGCATAAGGGATTTGAGAAAAATCTTCATTTCCTGCATTGTTCAAGAAGAAAAATATTTGGTTAACTTTTGAATCTACTTTTGATAAATCGACAGTTATAATTTCATTATCTAATCCATCATCACCACCTGTATCTCCAGCAAGATCATCACCTGTATGTTTTAGAGCGCCATCAACACTTAATAATTTACCTTTTGGTAAACCAAATTGTTGTAATGCTTCAATTCTGTATAAAGGAGAATATAAATGGTCACAAAGTTTGTTTTGGTCATCAATAAGAATACAACTCAAATCTAAGTCTACATCTTTTACATTTTTTGATAATCCGAGGAATCCTTTTGTTTCAATTGCTCCCCAGTTTACACCAACGCAGAAATTTGTTAATGTTTCACCACTTGATTTTCTTAGATCAATTTTTTGTCCTTTGGTTAAGTTAATTGCCATGTTTTTTTAGTGTTTCTTGTTAATTGTATTTATTTATATAATCTTGTAAACCACCTTTCATTCCTACGCCAACAGCTTCAAATTTCCACTCGTCGTTTCTTTTGTAAATTCTTCCAAATTCAACAGCAGTTTCTATGGAGAAATCTTCGTCTAATTCGTATTTAACTAATTCTACATTCGATTGATCTAGAATTCGGATAAATGAATTTCTTATTTGACCAAAGTTTTGTCTTTTTGTATCTGCATGATGAATAGTAACTACAAATGAAATTTCAGAAACTTCTGGAGCAATTTTTGATAAATCAATTTGTATTTTTTCATCATCTCCATCACCATCACCAGTTAAATTATCTCCAGTATGCACTACTGCCTGATCTGGTGATTTTAGATTGTTATAATATACAAAGTGGTTGTCAGAAGGAAGTTTGCCATTAGCACCAACTAAAAAGACTGATGCATCTAAGTCAAAACCTTCTCCAGTACTACTAGAATTACTATCCCATCCTAATCCAACAGTAAATTTTGGTGCATCGATACTTTGTCTTTGCCCTTTTTCTAAATTAATTGCCATTTTATTCTTTTAATTAATATTAATGTTTAACATTGTTTTTAAAATATTTGTTTGTTCATCCACATTCTGCAAATCATCTAGGAAATCAACAGAAGAGATCTTGTCTAAGTAATCTTTTAATACTTCCTGAACAGTTTCTGGAAGTATTGATTTGATTGTACTAAGCTCTAAATTCAAATCTGCATTTTTAGTTGTTAGTTGAATTACAATTTCTTCTTTTGCAGAATTATTTTTCGATAAATCTATTCCTTGAGAATTTTCACTATTTAAAAAATAGAAAGATTTATCATTGGCAACATAAATAAATTTGTCATTAGAATCTCTAAATTCGTAGACTTCAATTGTCTCGTTATTACAAACTAATCCACACAAAAATTTAATTTTGAACTTTAGAATGTTTAATCTGCCTAATAATTTTTTTTCAAATTTCGCAAATGAGTTTTCATACAAGCTTTTGTTGTAGCGAGTGAGCTGTTCATATTGATCAATACTTATTTCTCTGTAATATTCAGATTGAACGCTTTCAGAAAAAATCGTAATCTCATTCCAATTAAATAAAGCAGATTTATCAGCTACAAATATGTTGTATAATTCCTCAATCTTTTTAGACATATTTTGCGAATGAACCCGCATTTGATTCGTAAACTTAGTTTCTTCTATTTCTGATTTTAGTTTTGAAATAATGTCATCATTAATATATATTTCATCTGAAATTAAAAGATAGTTTTGTTCTTTTGATTTCTTGATTTTTTGAAACAAATCAATGAGGCTGTTAGTAAACTGTATGTGAAATAGTTCTAATTTATTAATGTCTAATGAACGGTTGTTTTGAAAAAGAGTATGGATTATTTTTGTTTTTATTAAGGTACCAACAAGATCCTTGTGATTAAAGAAATTGGATAACAATTCTAAAATCACAAGTTTTCTGTTACTATCTTTTATTATTTGAACGAACCGTTCCTCTTCCTCTTGCATTTGTTGGTCTTATCTTATATTCAATTAGCTTATGACGCCTTTTTTTAATTCGCTTTCAAGACTTTGCAAACCAGCATCTAGTTGTCTTCTGGTTTCAGTACCTTGTTCGTGAATTTGTTTTACTTCTGTTAAAGTATCTATTAAAGATTTGGTTGTCATTTTAAGCGTTTCTAAAGAAACAATTGTGTTTTCATTTTCTTTAGCTACTTCAATGCTGTTTTGTTTCAGCATTTCGGCATTTTTCTGCAAAATAGTATTTGTTGTTTCAGATACTTTTCGCTGAATTTCAATATTTTGTTTTTGTCTTTGTAGAGCAACAGCTAGGGTAAGCTGGTTTTTCCAGACAGGCATTGTCGTCGTTAAGATAGATTGTGCTTTTTCTGCAATAGACGTATTGTTGTTTTGAACCACACGTATTTGGGCTAGAGATTGCAACATAATAAAACGAACAATTTTCATGTCGGCCAAACGTTTGTCTAGACGGTTTATGAAATTCCTTTTATCAGAAATTTGATAATCTTGATATTGTGCCGTGTTAGCTTCCATCACAGCAAGTTCTTCGTTTAGTTCTTTAAAACGAATTTGTCCTGCAATAACGTGTTTTTCCATTTCTTTGATAAGAGCGACATTACCATCAAACATGGTTTGAAGTGCGCTATTATCTTTAACAGAATTAATCATTCCAGCTTTTACTTTATTACTGATTTTGTCAATGTTTACAGTAATTTTATCGTATTGTTGGAATAATTTTTTTACATCGACAACTAATTTATTAAGGACTGGAATCTTTGAAAGAAATCGCTTAACAGGTCCTTGGTCTAACTGATCAACATCTACATAGTTTAATTCAGTTAACAAATCATTAATCAAAGTTCCTACTTCTCCAGAGTTGTATGTTCTAACGTTGGTTAAGAAAGTATCACTTTGTTTTGCAATAGCATTTTGAATGTCAGCGCCGTAATTTAAAATCGAATTGGCATCGTTCTCATTTAATTGATTTGAGATTGATTTGTAGCTGTTAATTTCTGTTTCAGTAATTGTAGCTAAGTTTACATTTCCATCTTTGTCAATTAAGGCAACGTTTTCTTGAGTAACTAATTGATTGTCTATCATGTTGTCTTTTATAAATGATTTTGTTGGATAGTAAGAATCGTTTCTTCAAGTTTTTTATCTCTTGTAGGTGTTCCGATTGCACTAAATTTCCATTCATCATTTCTTTTGTAAAAAACACCAAGAACCATTGATACATTTCCAGCAAAAGAAGAATCGTTTGCAATATCATAACGAGCATATTCCTGGTTAACTCTTGTTGGAGTTCCTTCGTATATTCTGATAGATGCAAAAGGAATATCTTTAAAATCTTGTCCTCTAAAACTATTTATAAAGAAAGCTACATGGTTTGCAGAAGGTGATATTCTAGAAAAATCTAATGTAATAACTTCATTGTCTAATCCGTCATCACCGTTTAAATCTCCAGTTAAATCATCACCGCTGTGTTTAATAGCTTGATCATTAGATTGTAGTTTTCTAAAGTTAACAGAATCGATATGGTTTTTCTTTTCGTCATAAATGGCACAACTTGCATCTAGATCTACAGGCTCTTTTTTTGTTCCAAAAAGCCCTTTTTTCTCAATAGCTCCCCAATTTACACCTACGCAAATGTTTTGTAATTTAGTACCGTTGCTTTTTTCAAGATTGATACGTTGTCCTTTTTCTAAATTTATAGCCATTTTTTAGTTGTATTTATTTAAGTAATCTTCTAATCCACCTTTCATTCCTGCACCAATAGCTTCAAATTTCCATTGTCCGTCTTTATTGTATATTCTACCAAACTCAACTGCAGTTTCTATAGAGAAGTCTTCTTCTAATTCATATTTAACCATTTCAGTATTGTTGCTATCATCTACAATTCTAATAAATGAATTACGAACTTGTCCAAAATTTTGTTTTCTGTTTTGAGCATCATGAATTGTAACGACAATACATATTTCTTTTACAGCAGCATCAATTTTTGTTAAATCAATTTTTATTTGCTCATCATCTCCATCTCCATCTCCAGTTAAATTGTCTCCTGTATGAATAACAGATTCGTCTGGTGATTTTAAATTATTATAAAATATAAAATGAGAGTCAGAAATTATTTTTCTATTATCTCCTAATACAAATACAGAAGCATCAAGATCATATCCTGATCCTGTCGAGCTACTATTTGTATCCCATCCTAAACCAATTGTAAATTTTGGGGCATTTATGTTTTCTCTTTGCCCTTTTTGTAAGTTGATAGCCATAATTTAATCAATTTTTATTACGTTAATGTTATTTTGGTATTCTAAAATTTGGTGGTAGTTATTACTTATTGCTAGATGAAATAAATCATTACTTTTTAGCAACGAAATGTTATTTGCTAAATAGCTAAAATCATCTTCGTTGAGACTTAATATATACTTTACTATTCTAGTATTGTATTGAAAATGATCGCTATTTATAATGTTAACGATGTCTTCAACATTCTTAACAGAATAATAATTATAATGATTTTCTATGTTTGGATGAATCTCTTTATTTATTAATTCAGCAAAATAAACAAATACAAAATCACCATTTACATTATACTGATCTAGTATTTTATTTACAGTATGTTCATGGCTTCCTGTGATCTTAATATCATCAACGAAAATACAAAGTTTTCCTTCAATAAAATTTTTGTCAATATAATAGGTGTCATTAGAGATTAATTTTACTCTTTCTTCAAAATTTAAATTTCCATAATCAGTAACATAAGTTTGATTTCTGTAAATTTTTGACTCAATACATGCTTTTTTGTTGTTTTTAAACAGAAAGGCGTTGAGTTGTTTCTTGAAATAATAACATAAAAAGTTTGAAGCTGTAGGTATCGATAAAAATGGACTTGGAAGTATAACTATTTCCTTGTTTGATAAAATCAATTCACCATATTGTTCCGTAAAGCCATCGAATAATTCTTTTGCAAATTTTTCTGCATAGCTTTTATCTCCAAATTTAAATCGGCTGTATTCTCCTTCTTGAAAAGGGCAATTATCTTTTTCAAGAATTTTATGTAAACTAAAATTTTTATTCACTTTTATAATTTTAATAGGTGTGCATCAAATCCAAAATTAATAGCTCCATTATAATCGGCTACTATGTTGTCTCCAATATGCAGTATTTCTTTTTTGGTTGTTTTTTTTATCTCATTTGCTTGGTCAAATACTAATTGAAAAATTTGACTATTTGGCTTTGAAATTCCGACTTCATCGGAGTATATCTGAAAATTAAAATGATTTTCTAATTCATAATGAGATAATATTTTTCTCAATGTTTTCCCTTTAATAAAAGCAGTGTTACTAAGTAAGTTGATTGTTTTTCCTTGTTTAGTAATTTCATCAAAAAGGGCTGGGATATTTTTATATAGAAGCTCTGGTTTATATTTCAAGAATAATAATTCAGTCTCTTTATAAAATAATTCTAATTTATCTGTTGAGATCTTATTTATGTCTAAATTTAATGCGTTTAAGATTAAATAATAAATTTCATAAGTATCAATATTGGATCCCGTTCTTTCGTTTATATTATTGCATAAAACATCATAATAGCGAACTACCTCATTCACTTTTTCGATTGTAGAATCTACATCAAAAAATCTTTAAATAATAGATTTCTTTTACTTTTAAATTCAGGATTTGATTTTATGAGGGTCAACCATAAATCGAATGATAGATGACTATGGTTTGAATGATTTATTTTCAAGTTTACAAGTTTGATAGCAACAGATTAATTTTAAGTAGAGTTCATGATACTTCTTAAATACTAATTTGTTTTGGATTAGTAATGAATTGATTTGATTTTGAGAAAGTCATTATTTAATGATTTCACCTGAATAGTATTTCTCTAAAAAGAAACCTAAATCGGCTCTATATCCAATTCCAGAAGCTTCAAATTTCCATTGGTCATTCTTTTTATAAAGTCTTCCAAATTCTACACCTGTTTCTATCGAGAAATCTTCGTCCAATTCGTATTTAGCAATTTCTTCTCCGCTTGCATTATCAACTATTCTAATATATGAATTTCTTACTTGGCCAAAGTTTTGTTTTCTTCTTTCAAAGTCTTCAATTGTTACAACAAATAAGATTTCATTAGCTCTTGGGTCAATTTTAGTTAAATCAACTTTTATAGCTTCGTCGTCATCTCCATCACTACTTTTTCCATCAGGATCGTCACCGGTATGTTCTAATGATTCATCAGGAGATTTTAAATTATTATAAAAAACAAAGTAATCTTCACCCAAAAGTTTTCTATCTGAATTAATCATTATTGCGGATGCATCCAAGTCAAAATCATTTCCTGTTCCTTCGTTTGGATCCCAACCTAAACCTATTGTTATTTTTGATAAGCCAATGTTTATTTTTTGCCCTTTCTGTAAGTTAATTGCCATAGTGATATTTAGAATATAATTGGTTTTAAAAGGATAAAAATATAATATATTTTGTATTAAACTGTTTTAAATTAGTTAAAATAGCTTTTTTATTTGTCTTTATTTTGTTGTAACAATCTGTTGTTATTTTTATTCTTTAATAGTACTCTTTTATAATGTTTCTGTTTGAGGTGTTACTGTTAAAAATTATCTGTCGATTCAGTAGACATACTAATACTAACTATTCTTAAATACGTATTTCCGTAATTTGCTTAGAAGCTACTTTCTTACTTTTGAAAAATATGATTTTATAGTTTTTTGTTAAAAGGATACTTTTATTTATTGTCAGTCTGCATCATTGAGTGTCAATGTATTAATGAATGACATGTAAAACTGTATTATGCAGTTTTTAATACTTATTTTATTTTTATAAAAGTTAATAAGAGTAAATCCATTAATGTCCTGTTGTGTTTAATAAATGTAAAAAAAAAGCTATATTATTTTGAAATAAATGTAGTATTTGTCATTCTTTTTAAAATTAGTGTGATTTCTTTAAAATTCTTGATATTTAGTCAGTTAAGGCTATTATTGGGTTTTTTATACATTATATGGTTTATTTGAGGTTAATGTTAAATTTTTTTTAACGTTTTTTTTGGATATGATATTATTTTATATATATTTATCACATAAACGATGAAATACCACACTTTATCGATTATTTATAATCGATAAAAATTATTTAATTAAAGAAATCCAGTATTCATGAATCCAAATCTACAAATTGAACTTAGGCGTTTTATTTCTTCAAATGTTGTTTCTAAACTGAATAAATTTTACTTTGAAAATGATGCTTTATTAATTAAAGCAATTGATGCATCTATCGGAACTATATTAATAGGAGCACATAATAAAATACACGATGGTGATTTATATAATGAGTTAATTGACATTGTTGAGGTTACCGAATTTTATAAAGAAATAGATTTTGAGTCAGGGCGATTATTATCTGTCAATGATTGTTATAAAAACGAAGGGAATAAGTTGTTGAAACGAATTTTTGATAATAAAAAATCAAGAATTACTGAAATGGTTTCTAACGAAATAGGAATTAAGAGCGAAACTGCCCGCGAAGTATTAAATTTTTCTGCTCTTTTGGTTTTTTCTTATTTCAATTTCAAAAAACAAGTACAAGAGAGTCTTCAATCTACGTTAGAAGAGCAAAAGAGAGGTATTCTAAATAGCATTCCACTCGGAATCAAAATTATCTTAGGATTTTCATCATACGAAGTTGTCGAGGAGAAAAGCAAATCTAAGTTTTCAAATTCCATTTTCAACCATATTTTTTCAAATAGCAATTCTTAAACTTCAACTTTCATTGAAGTCTAAAAAAAAATCCCATTTTACAAATGTGTAAAATAGGATTTTCTGTTTATGTATAATTTGAAGTTTTATACGTTCTTCAAATTGATAATTTCTTGTTCTGTTAGCATACGCCAGTTTCCTCTAGGTAAATTCTTTTTGGTTAAACCTGCAAATGCTACACGGTCGATACGTAAAACATCGTAATCAAAGTGCTCAAAAATTGAACGAACGACTTTTACATTTGATGAACGTAATTTAAGCCCAATTTCGCTTTTTGGTTCATTGTCGATATAGCTTATATCTTCAACAAAAACACGGTGTCCATCAAGAACAAGCCCTTTGTTTATTTTTTCTAAATCTTCAAATTTCAAGTTTTTATCTAATGAAACTTGGTATATTTTAGATGATTTTTGGCTTGGTAAAGTAAACTTACGAAGCATATCAGTATCATTTGTAAACAACAACAAACCAGTAGTATTTTTGTCCATTCTACCTACTGCAGCAATTTTGGCATTTGTAGAACCACGAACCAATTCTAAAACATTACGGAATTCTTGACCTTCGTCAAAAGCAGTTGTAAAGTTTTTAGGCTTGTTTAATAATATGTATTCTTTCTTTTCTGGAGTTAAAACTGCTCCGTCAAAATTAACGACATCACCTGGTTTAACCAAGTATCCCATTTCTGTAACAGGAACGCCATTTACTTTTACATTTCCAGATTGGATGTAAATATCTGCATCACGACGAGAACACGCGCCAGAATTAGCAATATATTTATTCAAACGAATCTCATCAGCAGCCTTTTGTCTTTTTGGTGCTTGATTCGGTTTTTTAGTAGCTTTTTCAGCAGCTTCTTCCGCTATCTTAGTATTCGGCTTCGCTTTTTTAGGCCCTTGTGCACGCTTTTGCATGGCAGGTTTTGGCTTATTTGAGTTGGGTCTTGAACTATTTGCTCTTGGCCCTTTTCCTTTATTATTGCCTTCCTTGTTATTCATAAATCCTGTAATTTGTGCAAAGATAGTTTATTATTGGTTAATAGCAGTAACTTGATTGTTGTTAGATTACTAGCTTTTAATACTATTATTAGCTTTAAATATGAAAATTATCAAAAAAAGCTGAAAATTTTCAAGTAATTAGATTTTTAAAAGTAAAGTTTTTCCGTGCCACAAAACACTTGGATTAATAAGTACAATGCAAAATACACCAGAAACGATAAGAAATTTTAATACATTGTGTAATAATA
This sequence comes from Flavobacterium sp. 140616W15, assembly GCF_003668995.1. Taxonomy (NCBI): domain Bacteria; kingdom Pseudomonadati; phylum Bacteroidota; class Flavobacteriia; order Flavobacteriales; family Flavobacteriaceae; genus Flavobacterium; species Flavobacterium sp. 140616W15. Next base: position 3,585,307 of record NZ_CP033068.1, on the reverse strand, counting down.
AAAATTGTGTTTTAGAATTTGACTTCCATAGGTATAGTAAGAAAAATATTAAAATTATAAAGCAGGAATAAAAATAAATGTCCATGTAGCCAATGTCATATATTTCGATTAAGATGTATACAGGGACTATGGTTAGGAAAGTTAAAAAGGTGATGATTTTTTTGAAGCTCTTTCACCATAAAGAATCGGAATAGTTTTGTAGTTGTTAATCAAATCTCCTTTTAAATTCTCTAAATCCTTTATCATTTCACGTATTAGTAGTAATAAGAATAAAAAGATAGCATGAGCAAATATAACTGCAAAATGACCTCTTTGGTTTTCTAAATCATTAAATGAAATTTGGTTGTAGAAATATAGTAATATGGCAAAGAATGGTAAAACGGCTAATAGTGCGGCCATAAGATTCCCTATCAATGGGAATTTTTTGATCTTATGTGAGTAAAACCAAATCAGAAAAATATATACAGAAAAGAATAAAAAAGCTCTCCAGGAAACAATTAATGCCATTAATGCAGCAATGAAGTTGAGCGTGAAATAAACACTCAGCTTCGTTTTTTGACTTACCAATCGATCCAACATTGATTTGTTTGGACGATTAATTAAATCTTTCTGACTGTCGTAAAAATTATTTATGATATAACCTGATGCAATCGTAATTGCCGATGCGAATACAATTAAAAACAAATGAAAGTCTAATAAAATATCGAGTGCTCTTTTTTCGGGAGCTAGTATAAATATTGCAGATAAGTATTGGGCTAATATTATAATAGGAATGTTGTAGCCTCTCACTACTGAGAACAAACTTATAACTTTCATCGCTAAAATTTTATTCTGACGGCTTAACATTTCTTTTATTATAGGTTGTTAGAGTTGTACTTCGGTATTTAAAATGACTAAAGTACATCTTTTAATAGTCTTTAAGAACTTTATCTTGATTTTATCATCTGTAGTAAATCCTTTTTTTATGATACTGTAATCTATTTTGTGTTTTCTTTTCTACAGCGTAAATAGAAGACGCTATATAATTTAGGTCCATTTGGTATTAATATACTAAAATACTCTTGTTGTCAATATGTGTTAGTTTTTTTAATCTTTTGTTTTTTTAAATTCCTTTACTGTTTTCGTGAGATGAAAATTCGGAAATAAAGTAAGATTTAAGATGTCAATTCCTATTTGAAATTAAGAATTTTGTTTGTTTGATTTTTAGAGCCGAATTTTATCGGCTCTAAAAAAGTAACTATATGTGATTCTATAAATTATAGAATTTGAATGTGTTTAAAATTGGTAAACTACTTCAAGTTTGTAGTCTTTTAACGATTGCTTAGCGCGCTCTAAATCTTGTGTAAAACCAAGAATATAACCGCCACCACCTGAACCGCATAATTTTAAATAATAGTCATTAGTGTCAATACCATTTTGCCATATGCCATGAAATTGTTCTGGAATCATTGGTTTAAAATTATTCAAAACTACTTTTGATAATTTTTTGGTATTACTGAATAATGACTTCATGTCGCCATGTAAAAAATTCTCTACACAAGCATCAGTATATTTTACAAATTGGTTTTTTAGCATTGTACGGAAACCTTTATCTTTCAAGTTTTCCATGAAAATGTTTACCATAGGAGCAGTTTCTCCAACAATTCCTGAGTCTAATAAAAATACAGCACCTTTCCCGTCAAAACTTTGATTCGGGATCCCAGTTGCTTCGATGTTATCTTTTGAATTGATTAAAATAGGAATGCTTAAGTAGCTATTTAATGGGTCTAAACCAGAGCTTTTTCCATGGAAAAAACTTTCCATTTGAGAGAAAATAGTTTTTAGCTGTAATAATTTTTCACGAGTTAAATTCTCTAAAACTGTGATTTTGTTTTGAGCATATTTATCATAAATAGCTGCAACAAGCGCTCCACTACTTCCAACTCCATATCCTTGAGGGATACTTGAATCAAAATACATTCCAGTTTCTACATCATTCTTTAAAGTAGTTAAGTCAAAAGTTACCAATTCTGGTTGCTCTGCTTGTAATGTTTCAAGGTATGATGTAAACTTGCGTAAACTTGAATTAGAGGCAATGGCTTCTGCCGAAGGATTTTCGGTTCTCTTCAATGCGCCATTGTAAAAATTATAAGGAATAGAAAGTCCTTTTGAATCACGGATTATTCCGTACTCTCCAAAAAGTAATATTTTTGAGTAAAATAATGGTCCTTTCATATATTTATTTAATGTCTTTCTTAATTTTATTTGGGTCTTGTCGTGTGTCAAAAATGGTGTAAATCTTTATTTCATTTGAACCAAAACTATACAAGAAACTTGATTGTTTTGTTATAACGCATTTTCGATATTTTTTATTTACTGATGATTTTGGAAAAATTTCAGGATTCATACTTATTATCGAAATTGCTTTTTGAAATTTCAATAAAAATGTTTCTTTTGATTTTTTGGACCATCTGGCTTCAATAAAATTTAAAACAGAATCTAAATTTTTCTCAGCTGTTTTTGAAATATTTACTTTAAGATTCACTACCTGTATTTTTTCATCACATCTTCAAAGCTTGTGAATTCTCCTTTTTCAAATTCTAATTCACTTTGAGTAATATCTTCTTTTTGCCGATCAGTTAAATCATTCCACCAATCTTTTTTTTCTTTCGTCAGAATCTTTTTTATTGACTCGATGATTTCAGGATTGTCAATCTCGGTTAACATTTTTATTAACTCGAGTTTTTCTAATTGAATGTCCATAATCTAAAAATTTAATTAAAGATACGTAAAATTATAATGCAATTGCACCATCTCCAATTTTGTCGCAAAGGTACTGACCATTCTGGCAAAATACAACTAATTCGTCTTGAATAAATTGCAGTACTTTCTCTGTAACGTTTTCGGGATATAAAACATGAACATTTGCCCCTGCATCTAGCGTAAAACAAACTGGGATTTTAGTCTCGGCTCTAAATTTCCAAATTGCATTGATAATCTGTAATGTGTTTGGTTTCATTAGTATAAAATAGGGCATAGAGGTCATCATCATAGCATGCAGTGTTAATGCTTCACTTTCGACTACTTTGATAAATTCCTCCAGATTTCCATTTTCAAAAATTGTTATTAGTTTATCTAGATTTTCATGGGCTTGTGCAAAACGTCTTTCTGCATAAGGGTGATTGTGCATTAAATCATGTCCCACGGTGCTCGAAACTTGTTTTTCGCCTTTATCAACTAATAAAATAGTATCTTGATAATTGTTGAAGTTTTTATGAATTGCATTTGGAAATTCTACTCCAAATAAATCAGAGCTTCCTTTTATATTGGCTTGATTTCCCCAAACAACAACACTTCCTTTTACACTTCGGCAAGCGCTTCCTGATCCTAAACGTGCTAGGAAAGAAGCTTTTTGATAAAAGTATTCTTCTGTCATTTCTGGATTTAATGTTTTTTCCAGGCTCATGAAATTCATTGCCAAAGCTGCCATTCCAGATGCCGAAGAGGCGATTCCGGAACTATGTGGGAAAGTATTTTGAGTGTCTATTGTAAAATGATAGTCTTTTAAGAAAGGCAGATAGATAAAAACACGCTCTAGGAATTTCTGAATCTTAGGTTTGAAGTCTTCCTTTGGTTTTCCTTCAAAAAGCAAATCGAATGAAAAGCCATCATTTGTCTCACTGAGCGGAGTCGAAGTGTTTTTCTTTGAAAAACTCAATTTAGTAATCGTTTTACAGTTGTTTAATGTGAAACTAACTGACGGATTAGCCGGAATTTGATTGTCTTTTTTACCCCAATATTTTACTAAAGCAATGTTACTTGGTGCGCTCCACTCGAAGTTGCCTTTTGTTATATCTGAAGTATATTTTTTTGGTATAAAATCGTTTGCTGTTAACATAAAATAAAAAATTTACGCAAAGATACTTTTTTTGAATTATACCTTTTGCACTTTTTGATAGCCTATAAAAATGTTTACCTTTATTAACTCAAAAATATAGTATAAAATGAATAAAATCACTCGAATTTTAGCGGTTGTTGTTACCTGTCTTGCTATTGGGTATTTTTCTGGAATAGTGACAAGATCTAGTATTGATACTTGGTATCCCACTTTGATTAAACCAAGTTTTAATCCTCCTAATTGGGTTTTTGCGCCTGCTTGGAGTTTACTTTATCTTTTGATGGGTGTCGCGGCTGGATTAGTTTGGGATCGAATTGAGTATGAAAAAGAAGCAGTTAAGAATGCATTGGTTTTCTTTGCCATACAATTAGCTCTGAATGCTTTGTGGTCGTATTTATTTTTTGGGTTGATGAATCCATTATTGGCACTTATTGAAATTTTTGTACTCTGGTTAATGATCTATGAAACTCTTTTGAAGTTTATTAAAATTAATAAAGTCGCAGGATACCTTCTTGTTCCTTATTTGCTTTGGGTAAGTTTTGCAACTATCTTAAACGCTAGTATTTGGTGGCTTAATAAATAAGTTTACAGTTTCAGTATTCAGAATAATATTATTTTGAATACTGGAATTAATTTTTATTTTCGTTGCTTTTTACTTTCTTAAATTCTTCGTTTTTAGTATATAAAAAATCCATTGTAGAAAGAATATTACTGTGTTCAAGGATTTTTATCGACTTAGGGTCTGCATCACAAAATTCAAGAAAAAGTTCCTTTTCTTCTGGATTTAGTTTTAAGTCTTTTGTGAAAAAATCTGGATTCAACGTCGTTTTTGCATGTTGAATAAAATCTATTTTTGGTGTTTCGATTTTTCTTTCTTTTTCTTTTTTAAATATGTTATAGATTTGTTTACCAAGACGAACAAAATCAGTTCCAAGATCAATCGGTGCTGTGCCATCTTTATAGCCATCAATTTTCATCCCTAGTTTGGCTCTGGATTTATTTAATTTAATTTCTTTGATTTCCTCTTTGGTTATAAATACCGGTTTTAGTTTTTTAGATAAAATAACCACTTCATTTAATTCTTCTGGTTTTGGAAGCATCTTTACAGTAAGATTGTTCATTTCAATATTTTCCTGAGTTATTTTTAGCCTTTTAAAAAGATAATCATTGGAGAAAAATATTAAGCTGTCTTTTACATTTACTAAAATCGCGAATTCTCCCTGTTCATTTGTAGTAGTACTAGTTTTAGATGTTTTATTGATTATTTCTACATTTTCCAGGAGTGTAGTTTCTGATGAAACTTTTCCTTTTAAGAGCTTTTCTGTCTGTGAAACACCAAGTTGGCAGGTAAATAAAGAAATTGTAGTAAGTAATTTTGTTTTCATCTATAAGTAGTAAGTTAGAAGTGAAATTATTAGAGTTGTCTTGAGTAAAACTTATGGAATTTCTAAAGTCTTGTTAATTCAGTTTTTAGTTTACAGTTGCGCTATTCAGTCTCAATCAAGAAACTGAGACTGTTACTGAATACTTAAAGCTTTTTTCACAGTTTTTTAAACATTCCGTTTTTTGCATACAAAAAATCCATTGTAGCTAATATATTATTGTCCTCTAAAAGTTTCTTAGATCTTGGATCAGCATCGCAAAATTCAATAAAAAGGTCTTTTTCCTCGGGTTTTAAGTTTAAATCTTTGGTGAAAAAATCTGAAGGAATTGATTTTGCTATAAGTTTTTTGAAATCAGTTTCCGAAGTTTTCTTTTTGAGCTCCTCTTTATCTTTTTTAAATAAATTTAAAAGCCCAGTTCCCATTCGGGTGAAGTCCATACCATTTGGAATAGTTCCGTCGTAAACGCCAGTATATTTTTGCAAAGATCCAACTTCTTTATAGAGTTTTACATTGTCTATATCTTTTTGAGAAATTTTTACAGGATTAAATTTCATAGTCGTTATTACTACTTCATCTAATTCTTCGGCTTTGATAACCATATTAACAATAATATTATCTTTATCAATATCGGATTGAGTTATTTTTAGTCTTGTAAAAAAGTAATCTTTAGAGAAAAATAGCAGACTATCTTTTACTTTTACCGGAATCGAAAACTCTCCCAAAGTATTTGTTCTGGTGCTGGTTTTCGCTGTTTTATTAATAACTTCTACTTCTTTAAGAGGATTGTTGTTGGAAAAAACTTTTCCGTGAAGTAATTTTTCTGTTTGAGAAATGCTAAGTTGATAGGTAAGTAACGAAATTGTTGTAAGTAATTTTACTTTCATGTATGGTTAATTAGTTGAAAGTAAAATTATTATAATTATCTTAAGTAAAACTTATAGAATTCGTAAACTCTTGTTAATTGATTTAGGAAAAAACTATATTTTATAATGACTTATTTTAATTCTTCCTGAATCCATAAATTTTCTCGCCATTTTGTGACGATATTTATTAATTCATTAAAATCCCAGTACTCAGATAAAAAATTGAAGCCTTGGTAAACAGGTGAGTCAGATCCGGTTTTATGGAAAAAGTCTTCGTTTCCTAGTCCATATATTACTTTTGTAGGGATGTTTAAATTGTCAAATGGTTTGATAGTATTCTTGCGTAATTCAGAAGGGGAATCTCTGTGTTTGTAAAAATTTGCAATTGCAATAATTAATTCAATTCTAGAGATATTTGAATTGTCTATCTTTTCGTCAATAGAGTACTTCTCATGAATTTGTTTTAATTTTGGATATAAATCATGAATGCTGCTATTAATATAATTTTGCAAGACTATAAATACAGTTCCTACAATGTGTTCCATATCGTCAGCATATACTGAATCCCAATAAAGAAAATCTTCTTCTTTATTTATTTTGCGCATTTCATTTAATTGATCTTGAAATGGCGAAATGATCTTTCTAAGAACATTAATCCTATCATCAATTCTTCTGTAATGACCTGTATTCATACTTACTTTATTATATTAAATAGAATTTGCTACAATAAAACCGCTTGTCCATGCATTCTGAAAGTTGAAGCCTCCTGTAATTGCATCAATATTTACAATTTCTCCAGCAAAATATAATTTTTCATGTAATTTACTTTCCATGGTTTTAAAATTGATTTCTTTTAAATCAATTCCGCCTGCAGTCACAAATTCTTCCTTGAAAGTGCTTTTTCCGTTTACTTGGAAAGTTCCATTTGTTAATTGATTCGCTAAATTCTGAAGTTGAATTTTAGATAAATCAGCCCATTTGGTTTCAGCTTCGATAGTAGATGCTAAAACTAAACTTTCCCATAATCGGTTTGGGAAGTCAAAAGGGGATTTTTTAGAAACAGCTTTTTTAGCATGTTCTTGTTTTAATTCTTTTAGTATTTTTTCGGCATCTTCGGTATCAATATCATTTAACCAATTTACAAAAATTGTAAACTGATAATTTTTGTCATGCAAAATGCGTGCTCCCCAGGCCGAAAGTTTTAAGATTGCTGGGCCACTCATTCCCCAATGGGTAATTAATAAAGGGCCAGTCGATTCTAGTTTGGTACCTTTTACTTTTACAGTTGCTTGTGCAGCAACACCTGGCAATTCTTTTATTCTTGGGTCTTTTATATTAAAGGTAAATAGGGAAGGGACAGGACTAACAATGGCATGACCAAAAGTTTGCAGCATTTCCCATATTTTAGGATTGCTTCCCGTTGCCAAAATTAATTTCTCGGCAATGTAATTCTGGTTTTGTGTTTCGACTTTCCAGAAGTTTTCTTTTTTAAAGATAGATTGTACGCTTTGTCCTGTAAGAACGGTAATGCCTAATTTTGCAGTAGCTTTTAAAAAACAATCAATAATAGTTTGTGAAGAATTAGATACAGGAAACATTCTTCCATCATCTTCGATTTTTAGTTCTACTCCGTGTTTTTCGAACCATTCGATAGTATCTCCTGAACAAAATTGATGAAAAGGGCCTCGTAGTTCTTTTTCACCACGCGGGTAAAATTTAACCAATTCATTGGGTTCAAAACAAGCATGCGTTACGTTACAACGACCTCCGCCTGAAATACGAACTTTTGTAAGTACTTCAGATCCTCGTTCTAAGATAGCGACTTTTAATTTTGAGTTTCTCTCTACAATATTTATTGCTGTAAAAAATCCTGCTGCACCGCCACCTACTATTATTATATCAAAATTTTGAGTCATATTTTTATTTTAACCTCTAAGTATTTTTGTCAAAGTTCTAAATTTTGACAAAGATTATAAGAATTGGTTTTATATTCTGTCAGGAAAATCACTAATAATCCCGTTTATGTTGTATGCTTTTATTCTTGCAATATCCTCCTTTTCATTGATTGTCCAAGGAAAAATCTGAAAGCCTTTTTCTTTTATTTGTATTGCGTTTTCTTTGTTTAGCAAATTAAAATCGGGATGAATTGCTTTTGCTTTTATGCTTTCTGCAAAAGTAATAGCCGAATGAATATCAGTTTCGGTTAAAACACCAATAGAAATTTCTGAATTTAGATTATTAATTCGTTGTAAAAAATCCCATTCAAAACTGGATACAAGAAAAGAATTGTAATTCCAGTTCTTTTCTGAAACATATAATTCAATTAATGCAACTACAGCATCAGCAGTTCCTTGACCTTTTAATTCTATATTAATAAAACATTGCTGGTTTACTAGATCAAAGACTTCTGGTAATGTTGGAATCTGTAGTTTGTTTTCTATTCGGAACTCTCTTAATTCCTGCAAAGATAATGTATTTACAAAACCTTTTCCGTTAGTAGTCCTGTCAATAGTTTCATCGTGAATTACGATAATATGATCATCAGAACTGAGGTGTACATCTAGTTCAATACCATCAGCATGTAAGTCTAATGCTTTCTGGAATGCCTTTAAGGTGTTTTCGGGTTCGTAACCTCTTGCGCCACGATGTGCTATTTTAAGAATTTCACTCATAGTTTTACAAAAGTAAACAAAATGATGTCGATTTTAAAAGTGAACCATAAAGACACGTTAATCTATTAGTGGGATTAATAAATTTCTATTAATATAACGTCCCGCTGGGACTTATTTTACTCATAACTTAAAAAAGAATAGCCACAGATTATGATGACTTGAACAGATTTAAAAACCCGTTTAATTATTATAATCTGTGGCTAAATATATTGTGGTTTAGCTACAAAGAATGTAAAACTTACCTTTTTATTCCAGTTCTAATACTATTGCAGATTTTGGTTCTAAAATAATTTCTGATGTTAAATCGAATGTTTTTCCTGTAAGGATGTCTTTTCCGGATTTAAAATTCTTGATGTTTTCTTTAAAACGATTTGTTTTAATGGTTTGCTCTTTTGCATTGTTATTGAAAACAACCATTACAGTTTTAGCATCTGTATATCTGAAATAAACATAAGTGTTATTTTCTGGAATATAATGTGTCATTTTTCCGAAATGAACCGCTTCATTTGTTTTTCTCCAATTGAATAGTTTTGATGTGAAATCAAAATATTCAGATTGTTTGGCTGTTCTGCCTGCTGCAGTAAAAGCATTGTTTTGATCGCCGTTCCATCCACCAGGGAAATCTTGACGTATGCCGCCATCACCTTGACTTTTGTCTCCACCCATTCCAATTTCTGAACCATAATACAATTGCGGAATTCCACGAACGGTTGCCATTAATGTCATTACCAATTTGTATTTAGCGATGTCATATTTGTAAAGATCATTGATCCTACTGGTATCATGATTTTCTGCAAAAACCATAATGTTGTTTGTATTTGGATATAGATAATCTAATGCAAAATTATTGTAAAATTTAATCATACCATTGTCCCAAGTTGCTTCGTCTTCATTAAATGCAGACCCAATTTGATTGTGTAAGGTAAAATCCATTACACTTGGTAAATTTGAATTGTAATTTTGTATTGCACCAATTTTACTGTCTTTTTGCCAATAGGCTAGATTGGCTTGATTGTGCATCCAGATTTCTCCAACAATATTAAAGTTTGGATATTCATCTGTTACTGATTTTGCCCAATTTGCCATTGCTGTAGGATCAGAATAATTGTAAGTGTCTACTCTGAATCCATCAAGATTTGCATATTCAATCCACCAGATAGCGTTTTGAGTTAGGTATTTTGCAACTAGAGGGTTCTTTAAATTTAGATCTGGCATTGAAGGAACAAACCATCCATCGATACAAACTTCTTTATCCAATTTTGAAGCGTGAATATCAGTAATTACTTCACGTCTGTGATGCGTTTGTGTGTAGTTTTCAAATTGATTAATCCAAGATTTTGTTGGTAAATCTTTAATCATCCAATGTGTGATTCCCCAGTGATTGGTCACGTAATCCATAACCAACTTCATGTCTCTTTTATGCATTTCATTAGATAAACGAACATAATCCTCATTTGTTCCATAACGCGCATCGATTTTGTAAACATCAGATTGTGCATACGTATGATACGAATGTTCTTTGTCGTTGTCTTCGTTTAATGGTGTGTTCCAGATTGCTGTTGCTCCTAGAGAAGAAATATAATCTAAGTTCTGGATGATTCCTTCGATATCACCACCATGACGTCCGCCAGGAATTGAGCGATTTGCTTTTTCTACTAATGAAGCATCGCTATCGTTTTTAGGGTTTCCATTGGCAAAACGATCAGGCATGATTAAGTACATCATATCTGATGCGTCGAAACTTTTGCGTTGAGCAGAATTTTCTCTTCTTTTCTTTAAGGAGTATTTTTGTGTGTATGCAACTTTGTTTTTGTTTTTAAATGAAAAAACGAACTCTGATGCAGGTATGTTTTTAGTGTCGATTGTTACGAAAATGTAGTTAGGGTTTTCGGTTTTTTTAATGTCTTTAATGACTACATTGTTAGAAACAGAAGGTTCATATTGTGCAATGTTTTTTCCGTAGAACATGATTTGAAGTTCAGGATTGTTCATGCCTGCATACCAAAATGGAGGTTCTGTCTTCTGGATTTGCGCTTTTACAGAAGCAGAAAATAATAGAACCACTAAGAGGATTCTATATAATGTTTGGTTTGTTTGAAGTGGTATTCTCATAATTTGTTTTTTTATATTCGATTAAAACAAGATCGATTTTTTTTGCAAGACTTTTAAATCTTGTTGGGATGTTCTCAACTCAATGGCTTTGTCTGTTTAAAACTTATTTTTGGTGCAATTTTTTTAGCACGCAACTTTTACAGATTAACCAGATTTATGTTGATTTTTATTTTTCTATAGGTTTTGTAAAAACTCTGAGAGATAAAATATTTTGACTCTTTTGAAAAAAAGACAAGCAATTTAGAGAATTACTTGTCTTTTTTAAAAATTATTTAGTTTCGATTATGCTAATTGCATAACCACCACCTGGAACTGATAACTGTGATAGTTTTGATTTATTTGTTACCGCTATTTTTTTGATTGTGTAAGCTTGTGGATTTGTTTTGTAATGTGCATCTTTTGCATCAGCATAAATTGTTGCTGTGTATTTCTTTCCTTTTTCAAGGAAGTTAAAATTGATGTTTGATGTACGGCTTACATCTCCGTTTACGTTACCTACAAACCAGTTGTTGGTACCTTTTGCTTTACGAGCGACTGTGATATAATCACCTGGTTCTGCTTCTAGGTATTTACTTTCATCCCAATCGATAGCAACATCTTTGATGAATTGAAAAGCATCAGCAAATTTGTTGTAGTGCTCAGGAAGGTCTGCTGCCATTTGTAATGGGCTGTACATAGTAACATATAATGCTAGTTGATTTGCAATTGTACTATTTACATGTGATTTGTTATCTGGATTAAGTTTGCTGATATCCATTTCAAAAATACCAGGAGTATAATCCATTGGTCCACCAATTAATCTTGTAAATGGTAAAACTGTAACGTGATTTGCTTTAGATCCACCAAATGCTTGGTATTCTGTTCCTCTTGCTGATTCGTTACCGATTAAGTTAGGGTATGTTCTGCTAATACCTGTTGGGCGAACTGCTTCGTGAGCGTTAACCATAATTTTGTATTCAGCTGCTTTTTCTAACGCATATTGATAATGGTTTACAATCCATTGGCTGTAATGATTTTCACCTCTAGGTAAAATATCTCCTACGTAACCACTTTTTACTGCATCATATCCATTGTCGTTCATGAATTTGTATGCTTTGTCCATATGGCGCTCGTAATTACGAACCGAACCTGAAGTTTCATGGTGCATGATTATTTTTACTCCTTTTGATTTTGCGTAAGCATGTAATCCTTTTACGTCGAAATCTGGGTAAGGAGTAACGAAATCAAAAACATAATCTTTTGAGTGACCAAACCAGTCTTCCCAGCCTTCATTCCAACCTTCAACTAAAACTGCATCAAAACCATTTAAGGCTGCAAAGTCGATGTATTTTTTTACATTAGCATTAGTTGCTCCGTGCGTGCCATTTGGTTTTGCTTTTGAAAAATCTGTTACACCAAGTTGTACTGTTGGAAAATCATTTGTATATGACCAAGAGCTTTTTCCTGTAATCATTTCCCACCAAACACCTACATATTTAACAGGTTTTATCCAAGATGTATCTTCAATTTTACATGGATCGTTTAAGTTTAATGTCATTTTTGAATCAAGAATTTCTCTTGCATCATCGCTAACAATAATTGTTCTCCAAGGAGAATGATTCGGCGCTTGCATATGCCCTTTGTCTCCTTTTGCGTCTGGAGTCAACCATGATTCGAATATCATGTTTTTATCATCCAAATTCAGGTGCATACATGAATAATCAATTAATGCTGCTTCGTGAAGATTGATATATATTCCATCGGCAGTTTTTAGCATAAGTGAAGTCTGTACTCCTGTTGGAGAAAAAGATTTTTGAGAAACGTTTGCTGTATATGCTTTTTCAGCTAATCCACGAATTTCTGATAATTTTGATTTTGTGTAATCGTATTCTTGTGTGTCATAATCACCAGGAATCCAAAATGCAGTATGGTCACCCGTCATTGCAAATTGTGTCTTTTCTTCTTTGATTACGAAATACGTAAGGTTTTTTTGTGTTGGAAATTCATAACGGAATCCAAGTCCGTCATTGAACAAACGAAAACGGATTAATAATTGTCTGTCTGTTCCTTTTTGGTTTAATGTAACAGCTAATTCATTATAATGATTACGAATCGTAGCTACTTCTCCCCAAACTGGTTTCCAGTTTTCGTCGAAAGTTGTTGTTTTTGTATCAACAATCGTAAAGTCATTCAATAATGATTTTTTATCATCTTTAAGCTCAAGACCCAACTTACTGGATTTTACAACCTCTTTGTTTTTGTATTTAAGATTGTAAGTTGGAGTTCCATCGCTTTGTAGCGAAAACTCCATGACAAATTTTCCTTCTGGTGATTTTAGTTGTTGTGCTCTTGTAATGTTACAAAATGCAACCAGAATGAAGGCTGTGAAAATGAAATTCTTCATGTTGTTAAATTAAAAAAATGTTATAAAAATAGATATAGATACTAGTATTTATGCTGTTACATATTTATTAGCTACTACGGTTTGGCCATTAACGACAATGGCTAATTCATGGTCTCCATCTACAGAAAACGTTGTTTCGTTATGGTTTATTGATACAGTTAGAATTTGATTTCTAAAGTTGATTTTAAATGAATATCCTGTCCACTCTTTTGGGATTTTTGGAGAGAAATGTAAAGTGTCGTTTTTTACACGCATTCCTCCAAAACCTTCTACAATACTCATCCAAGTTCCTGCCATTGATGTAATATGACAACCTTCTTCTACCTCTTTGTTATAATCGTCTAAGTCTAAACGAGACGTTCTTAAGTAAAATGTATATGCCATATCCATTTTGTCTAAAGCAGCCGCCTGAATGGAGTGGACGCAAGGTGAAAGTGAACTTTCATGTACAGTAAACGACTCGTAAAACTCAAAATTACGCAATAGTTCTTCTTTAGAAAAATGTTCTTCGAAGAAGTAAAAGCATTGTAAAACATCGGCTTGTTTGATGTATGGTGAACGCAATACACGATCCCAAGACCATTTTTGGTTTATAGGGCGCTGTGAGCGATCCAAATCTTTTACGGGAACTAAATCTTTATCTAAGAATCCGTCTTGTTGTAAATAAACATTAAGTTCTTTAGAGAAAGGGAAGTACATATTACCGGCTACTTTTTTCCATTCTTGAATTTCGTTTTCAGTAAGTTGTACTTTTTCGATTATTCGTTTATGGTCAGTTTGATATTCGGTAGCAACCTTTGTAATTTGTTCTACGGCATAATCAATACACCATTTGGCAACATAATTTGTGTAGAAATTATTATTGATATTATTTTCATATTCATTTGGACCTGTAACTCCTAAAATTACATATTGATTTTTGTCTGTTGAGAATGAGGCTCTTTGGTGCCAGAAACGTGCAATTCCGATTAATACTTCTAATCCTTTTTCGGGAATATAAGAGTAATCTCCTGTATAGCGGTTGTAATTAAAAATAGCAAAAGCGATCGCACCATTTCTGTGGATTTCTTCATGTGTGATTTCCCATTCGTTATGGCATTCTTCACCATTCATAGTTACCATTGGGTATAAAGCAGCTCCATCTTTAAATCCTAAATTGTCTTTAGCATTTTCAATAGCTTTGTCCAACTGGTTGTAACGATATGTCAATAAATTTCGGGCAACTTGCTGGTCTTTGGTAGCCATGTAAAACGGAATGCAATATGCTTCGGTATCCCAATAAGTTGATCCACCATATTTTTCTCCGGTAAAACCTTTTGGTCCAATATTTAATCGATTGTCTTTTCCTGAGTAGGTTTGGTTTAACTGAAAAATATTGAAACGAATTCCTTGTTGAGCTTTTACATCACCTTCGATGGTAATGTCTGACATTTCCCAAACTTTTGCCCAAGCATCAATTTGTTCTTGTAATAATTGGTCGTACCCTTTGCTTAATGCTTCTTTAATTGTTTTTTCGGCAGCAGCAAGTGTGTTGGTATGATTTAATGAAACGGTATACCCACCAATTTTTTGTATAGATGAGGTTTGCCCTTTTGCAATAATTACACCATAAGTATATTCTACTTTATCTGACGAAGAATCTATGGTAGAAGGTGATATGTTTATATTTTCGTTATTAGCAAAAATACTATTGTGCATGAAAGTTGTAACCTTAAAGTGCGTTTTGTAAGTCTGAGCTGTTACATAAGCTTCGTTTGTAGCTTTTTTTACTTCAAGAGGCTCCCAGAATTTTTCTTCCCAGTTGGCATCTTCATTGGTAACACCAGCATCCAAATACGGTTTGTAAAGAATTTTTGCGTCTTTGTTTAATGGGGTAATTTCGTATTTGATAATACCAACTTCATCCAGATTCAAAGAAAGAAAACGACGTACATTAACAGCGATTTCTGTTCCGTTTTTTAATGTTGCCTCAAATGAGCGATTGTACCAGCCTTCTTTCATGTTTAATTCTCTACGAAAGTTTTTTACTTCGGTGCAAGAATTTAAATCGAAAGCTTCTTCGTTAATTTCAATATTGATACCAATCCAGTTTGGAGCATTAAGTACTTTGGCAAAGTATTTTGGATATCCGTTTTTCCACCAACCCACTTTTGTTTTATCTGGATAATAGATTCCAGCAATATAACTTCCTTGGAAAGTTTCTCCTGAGTATTTTTCTTCAAAATTAGCGCGTTGTCCCATAGCACCGTTTCCGATACTGAAAAGGCTTTCAGATGATTTAACTCTTTCGACATCAAAGCCTTCTTCTATGATTGACCAATTGTCTGGTTTTATATAATCTTGATTCATTGTTTTTAAAATTTGGCAATTAGTTAATTAGAAAATGAGATAATTACGCAGTTTGTGAGTTATCTAATTGAGTATTTTCTAATTCATTAATTGTTTTTGATTGATTTATTTTGTGATTAATGATTCGATGAAATTTTGGTCTATGAAGGTAAAATCCTCAAAGATGTATTTTGCTTCATGCAAGACTGTTTTTGAGCCAATCCCTACACTGGTCATTTTTCCTATATTGGCTGCTTGAACCCCTGCCACTGAATCTTCAAATACGATAGCGTCTTCTGGGCTTATGTTTAATAATCGAGCTGCTTTTAAGAAAACTTCTGGGTCTGGTTTGGCATTTGTAACATCATTTCCATCAACAATAACATCGAAATAGGATATGATTCCTGTTTTTTCGAGTATCGGACGAGCATTTTTACTCGCTGAACCTAATGCAATAGCTTGTTTTTTTTCTTTTAAAAATTGTAGAATAGGTAAAACTCCAGGAAGGATTTCACTTTCATCCATATCTACTAAATAAGTCAGATAGTCTTCATTTTTTTGGATGAGCCATTTGTCTTTATCTTCTTGAGAAGCTTGTATGTTTCCTAATTCTAGGATGATATCTAGAGAACGTACACGACTTACTCCTTTTAAGAGTTCGTTGTGTTCGTGTGTAAAGTCAATGTTTAATGCATTTGCAATTTTTTGCCACGCCAAATAATGATATTTAGCTGTGTCAACAATTACGCCGTCTAGGTCGAATATAAACGCTTTTGTATTCATTTAATAATATGCTTATTTTGTAATTCTTTCGAAAAAGTATTTAAATTTTGATTGTCAAGAAATCACTTCTGTTTCATCAGAAGGAGAAAGTTCTTAGATGTAAGTTTTAGACTTTTATGTCATCTACATCTTTTACTTTATACACCAAAACTGCGGCTATCAAAAAGCTGACTCCACTTGTGATTAAGGCGTACATAGCATCACCATTGTAAAGGTATTTTACGATTGGTCCTCCGATTATTGCATTTATTATTTGAGGAATTACAATAAAGAAGTTGAAAATCCCCATGTAAACCCCCATTTTTTTAGGAGCAATAGATCCTGCTAGAATTGCATATGGCATTGCTAGGATACTAGCCCAAGCCACACCAATTAATACCATCGAAAGGATAACCCAGTTTTCATCAGGCATGAAATAAATAGAGATCAAACCTATTCCACCAATAACTAATGAAAGGGCATGAGTTGATTTTCGACCAATTTTCTTCGCGATCATTGGAAGAAAAAATAAGGCTATAATTGCCGACACAAGATTATAAACTCCAAAAAGGATTCCAACCCAATCCCCAGCATCTTGATAGGTTTGGCTTGAATTGTCGTTTAATGGTAGTCCGTAAATATGATGTGCAATTGCTGGAGTACTAAATACCCACATACCGAAAAGTCCAAACCAAGAGAAAAACTGTACCCAACTAAGCTGGCGCATAGTGGTTGGCATTTTTGCAAAGTCTGTAAAAATGTCTGTAAGTTTTGATTTTTCTTCAGAAGGAATATCAATTTCACTTTGAGGATCTTCAAAAAGTTCTAGTTCTTCGGGAGAATATTCTTTGGTTGTAAATAAGGTTACTAGGATAGATCCAATTAAAACAACAGCTCCTAAAATAAAGGAAAGTGTAAGGTTTAATGGGACGCTTCCGGGAACGCTGCTATTAGAAACTCCAAACCATTTAGTTAACACATATGGTAATGCCGAACCAATTACGGCTCCAAAACCAATAAGTGCTGTTTGAATACTAAATCCTGCTGTACGCTGGTCTGTTCTTAAATTGTCGCCCACTAAAGCACGAAATGGCTCCATGGCAATATTAAATGAAGCATCCATAATCATAAGCATTCCTGCTCCAACCCATAATGCGGG
Organism: Flavobacterium sp. 140616W15; assembly: GCF_003668995.1. Classification (NCBI taxonomy): domain Bacteria; kingdom Pseudomonadati; phylum Bacteroidota; class Flavobacteriia; order Flavobacteriales; family Flavobacteriaceae; genus Flavobacterium; species Flavobacterium sp. 140616W15. The sequence continues at coordinate 3,567,766 of NZ_CP033068.1, read as the reverse complement.
TAATACGGAAATGAAAATGTTTGCCTGTGGCATTAATATTAATCCAACTGAAGCTAGGATGGCACCTACAAGAAAAAAAGGTTTTCTTCGTCCAAATTTCCCCCATGTTTTATCACTATAATGACCAATGATAGGTTGAACAATTAGTCCCATTAAAGGAGCAATTATCCAAAACCATGAAAGTTCGTGTACGTCGGCACCAAAAATCTGAAGAATTCTACTGGCATTTGCATTTTGTAAAGCAAACCCCATTTGTATTCCTAAGAAACCGAAACTCATGTTCCAAATTTCCCAGAAACTTAATTTACGCTTTTCCATTATCGTAATTTAATGAATGTACGATAAGCGCTTTGCTTATCAAAACTTAACTTAATTTTCGAAGTAAAAGTAAAAGTTTTGAGCTGGCGTAAATTTATAAATTATTTTTCTAACGAAGCAAATAAAAAACCCATTAAAATTAATAATGGGCTCTTTTATTTAGGATTGTAAGAATATTAATCTGTAGATTCTCTTTCTATAAGATGAGTTTCAATGACTTCAGTTTTGTAGTTCTCCTCTTCCTCTTCTCCTTCTTCGGTTTCTGATTCTAGACGATCTATTAGCATTTTTGCAGCTTTATTCCCCATTTTGTTGCCACTTTGGCTTACTGTTGTAATAGTTGGAGTTGAATATTTGGAGATGATTCCGTCTGTAAATGCAATCACAGCTAAATCTTCGGGAACTCGAAGCCCCATTTTACTAGCGGTTTTTATTATAGTAACGGCAAAAAGTTCATTAACTGCAAAGACAGCATCTATTGCTCGGTCTTCTAATAATTGACTAATAATTATTTCGCAAGTATCTACATCTTCGATCTTTATGATAAGGTCTTCGTTAAAAGGAATGTCGTTATCTAGTAGCGCTTTAGTATATCCGTCTGTTCTTAGTTTCCCAACGCTAACATAATCTACAGTAGTAACTAAGGCTATTTTTTTGCGGCCTTTATCGATTAAACTCTGTACTGCTCCATAAGCTGCTGATTTGTCATCGATGATCACTTTGTCGCATAAAATGTCATTGGTAACTCGGTCAAACATAACAACTGGCATTCCTTGATTGATGACCTCGGTTATATGGTGAAAATCTCCTTTAAATTGGGTTTCTTTAGATAAAGACATGATAAAGCCATCGATACTTCCGTTGGCTAGCATTTCCATATTAAGTACTTCTTTATCAAATGAATCATCAGATAAGCATATGATAACACTATAGCCATTTTCGTTGGCTACTTGTTCTACTCCATTAATAACGGTCGAGAAAAAATGATGCACAATTTCGGGAATAATAATACCAATTGTTTTGGTTTTACGATTCTTTAAACTGAGCGCTATATTGTTAGGTTTGTAATTGTAGAATTTGGCAAAAGCCTGAACTTTTAATCGGGTATCTTCTCCGATTTCCAGGCTGTTTCGTAGTGATTTTGATACGGTAGAAATTGATACGTCAAGCTCCTTAGCAATCTGTTTAAGAGTTATTTTGCGTTTCATACTGTTGATATGGAAAAAATTGTTTTGATAATAAAGGTATGATTTATTTTTAAAAATCACAGTATTCTGCCTAAAAACTTATATTATATAGAAAGTTTTCAACACTATCACGTTTTCGTAAACCATTAAAAATTGGTATGTGTCGGGCACGTTAATAAATCCTTAATTTTGAGATTCGAAGTAAAAATAAAAGTTAATAAATAAACCAAAACTCAATTTTAATTTAAACAAAAAGTATGAAAGCAATTTATAAAAAGTTGTTATTTTTATTCTTACTCCTTCCGTTTAGTGTGTTTGCTCAGAGCACATTAGAGGGTGTTGTTTTAGACAAAGCAACAGGGCAACCAATTCCCGGGGTAAACGTAAATGTACAAGGTGGTACCAATGGTACTTCGACAGATTTTGATGGGAAATTTAAGCTAACTAATTTGAAGAGTGGTGATAAAATTACCGCTTCCTTCATAGGATATGTTAGTTCTACTATCAGTTTTAATGGACAAAAAACAGTGAGTATTTCTTTAGATGAAGATGCAAATCAGCTTAAGGAAGTTGTAGTACAAGTAGGTTATGGTACTGTTAAGAAAAAAGATGCTACAGGATCTGTATCGCAAATTTCTGCAAAAGAATTTAATAAAGGAATTAACGTAACTCCAGAGAGTTTAATTAGTGGTCGTATTTCGGGTGTTAACGTTACAGGAGGTGGTGCTCCAGGAGCTAAAGCGGATATTAGAATTCGTGGAGGATCTTCTTTAACAGCTTCTAATGAGCCTCTGATAGTTTTAGATGGTCTTCCTTTAAGTAATGCCGTTCCTAATGGGGCAACTAGTATTTTATCTACAATAGATCCTAACGATATTGAATCTTTTACTGTATTGAAAGATGCTTCTGCAGCTGCAATTTATGGTTCTAGAGCAGCAAATGGTGTAATTGTTATTACTACTAAAAAAGGTACTAAAGGCGGAGTGAAAGTTAATTTTAGCTCTCAGGTAGGTGTTAATACTGTAGCAAATACAGTTGATGTAATGAATGCAGATCAATTTAGAACTTTGGTAAATGCTAAAGGTACTCCTGCGCAAAAAGCATTATTGGGAACTGCGAATACAAATTGGCAAGATGAAATTTTTCATACTGCTTTAACGGCTAATAATAATATATCTGCAAGTGGTTCATTATTTAATAAATTACCAGTAAGATTATCTGTTGGTAATGTTAATAATCCTGGGATCTTAAGGAATACTTCTTTTGAAAGAACTACGACATCGATATCGTTAAATCCAGTTTTATTCGACAATCATTTAAAAATTGATATCAATGGAAACTTATCTTTTGGTAAAAATAGATTTCAAGACGAAGGAGCAGTTATTGGTGGAGCAATTAGTTTTGATCCTACACAATCAGTTTATCAGGCAGGTTCTCGTTATGGAGGCTATTTCGAATGGTTAGGGCCTAATGAGAATTTGCCATTATTGCCAGCAAGAAATCCTGTTGCTAGATTAAATCAAGAAGAGAAGAGAGCTACTTCTACTAGAAAATGGGGAAATATTAGACTAGACTATAAATTTCATTTCCTTGAAGATTTGAAAGCTATCGTAGAAGCTGGTATTGATAGATTCGATAGTAATGGTTATAATGAACAAAGTACACAAAGTGTCTTAGGTTATCAACCAGAAGCTTTTAGTTCTGGAAAGTGGGTAAATTATGGAAATTATAATAGCTATACTGAGTCTCTTCAAAATAAAAACTTAAACGCCTATTTTAATTATACTAAGAATTTAGGAAAGTTTAAACTTGATGCAACTGCAGGGTATAACTACCAAATGTTTCAAAAGAAAAATACGAATCAGGAGAGACTAGACAGCCAAATCCTAAAGTCTTAACTGTACTTGATCCAGATGTTAATTTACAATCCTATTTTGGTCGTTTCATTTTAAATTATGATAGCCGTTATTTAATAACATTAAATTATAGAAGAGATGGAACTTCTCGTTTTTCTAAAGAAAACAGATGGGGGAATTTTGGAGGAGCTGCTTTGGCATGGAATGTTACAGAAGAAGATTTCTTGAAAGAAAATGAAACTATTTCAAGTTTAAAATTAAGATTTGGATACGGTACAACTGGTCAACAGGATATCTCAGCTCAATATGATTATTTACGAAGAGTAACACTTGGAACTATTAATTCTCAATATCTTTTTGGAAATACTGTTTACAAAACAGCAAGACCTGAAGGGTATAATCCAGATATTAAATGGGAAGAGTTAACGGAGATGAATTTAGGTGTTGACTACGGTTTCTTTAATGATAAAATTACAGGGTCAATTAACTATTTCGATAAAAAATCAAGTGATTTATTGGCAGAAGTTTTGGTTCCAGATGGGGCGAATATAAGAAACTCAGGAATATATAATGTTGGTAGTGTTAGAACTAAAGGGATTGAGTTTAATATTCAATCAGACATTATTAAAAATGATAACCTAACGTGGAATGTTGCTTTTAATACAACTTATTTAGATCAAAAAATCAGTGATTTAGGCACGACTGTTTCAGGATTTCAAGGGTACCTATCAGGAGATAATATTGCAGGAGGAGGAGGTAACAAAATCCAAATTAATTCAGTAGGATTTGCACCAAATTCATTTTTAGTATTTGAGCAATTATACGATGCTAATAAAAGACCAATTGCTGGGGCATATGTAGATAGAAATGGTGATGGAAAAATAGATGATGGAGATCGTTATAGATATAAAAAACCAACAGCAGATTATACTTTTGGACTTTTCACTACTTTGAATTACAAAAAGTTTGACTTTACAATGAACTGGAGAGCAAGTTTAGGAAACTACATTTTTGACAATGTGAGTTCTAATTTAGGATTTTCTGATGCAGGTTTAAGAAGACAAACAGATTTGTCTAATGTAAGTACAGATTATTTTAATACAGGATTTACATATGAAGATAATGGGACAAGACGTTATTTGTCTGATTACTTTGTAAAAGATGCATCTTTTATAAAACTGGATAATGTTACTGTTGGATATACTTTTGATAAATCAATATTAAAAGCAGCTTCTTTAAGATTTACATTAGGAGTTCAGAATGTTTTTGTTCTTACAAAATATGATGGTCTAGATCCTGAAAAATTTAATGGAATCGATAATAACGTTTATCCAAGAGCCAGAACTTTCTTGTTTGGGGTAAATGCGAATTTCTAAAATTATACTGAAAAATAAAATTTTAAAATAAACAAAATGAAAATATCATTTAAACATATATCTTATTTTTTCCTATTCATTTTAGGAGTAAATATGGCACTGGTTTCGTGTACGAGTGATCTGGATGTTAAGCCACGTGATAAAAATGAATTTTTATCTGAGGATTTCTTTAAAGATCCAACTTCCTACAAACAAGTATTGGCTAAATTATACGCAGGTCTATATGTAGGAGGTAATGACGGAGATGGTAAACCAGATATTGCTGGACTTGGTGGAGATTTTAGTAGCTACCTAAGGTTGCTTTTTGTAACTCAGGAACTTCCAACTGACGAAGCTATTATTGCTTGGGCAGATGGAGATTTACCAACATTGAATACTCAGAATTGGTCACCTGCTAACGAATTTTTATCAGGAATATTTTCAAGAGCATTCTATGAAATTAGTGTTGCAAATGAGTTTTTGAGACAAACTACAGATGATAAATTAACTGCTAGAGGTGTTGATGCTAATTTGAAAGCTGAAATTGTTGCCTTTAGAGCAGAAGCTCGTTTCTTAAGAGCTTTTTCATACTATAATTTAATGGACTTGTTTGGTAATGTACCAATCACGACTGAAGCAGATCCAGTTGGATTATTTTATCCAGTACAAAAAACTAGAGCAGAAGTTTTCGCTTTTGTTGAATCTGAGTTAAAAGATATGGATAAGACTTTAGTTGATTCTAAAGCTAATGAATATGGGAGAATAGATAAGACAGCTGCTAAATTTTTATTGGCACAAATTTATTTGAATTCTAAAGTGTATACAGGAGTAGATAGAAATAATGAAGCAGCAGTATTGTGTAATGAGATTATTAATGGCTCAGCATATACATTTGCGGATGTTCCGTACCGTTATTTGTTCTCAGCAAATAATGACAGAAATGGTGCTGAAAGGGAGTTTATTTTTCCAATTATTGGAGACGGTAACGCTATTAGAGCTACTGGAGGAGGAATGAGTTTTATTATTCATGCTTCTATTGGAGGTAGTATGGTAGCCGCTGATCAAGGAATGGACGGTGGATGGGAAGGAACCAGAGCCCGTAGAGAGTTTGTTAAGCTTTTTCCTGATGTAAATGCTACAGCAGATGAAAGAGGAACATTTTATACAGATGGTCAATCATTAGATATTAGTAATGTAGGAGTTTTTACTGATGGTTATGCCGTTACTAAATTTATTAATGTTAATTCTGATGGTACAAAAGCTCAAAGACCTGATATTCCAGATACAGATTTTCCTATGTTTAGATTGTCAGATGTTTATTTAATGTATGCGGAAGCTACTGTTAGAGGAGCATCTTCAGGGGACATGGTAAAAGCTTTAGATTATGTAAATAAAATTAGAAAGAGAGCAAACGCAAAAGCTATTTCAAATGCTGAGTTAACTCTTGATTTTCTTTTGGATGAAAGAGGAAGAGAGTTGTTTTGGGAATGTCATAGAAGAACTGATTTAATTCGTTTTGGAAAATTTACAGGTGGATCTAAAACTTGGCAATGGAAAGGTGGAACCGAAAATGGTAGTTCAACTGAGTCTTATAGAGATTTAATGCCTATTCCTGCAAGGAATATTCAAGCAAACCCAACATTGAAGCAAAATTTAGGATACTAACACCTTTATAAAACAGTAAAATGAAAAATATATATAAAATTTTAATCGCATTTATTGGTGTATTGGCGGTGTCGTGTAATGCTGATGCTGTAGATAACAGACCAATTGTAGAAGCTGTTACTACACCTGAAATCACTGGTCCTGCAACAGGAAAAGAGTTTGTCTTGGATGCTGATGAAGCTGCAAGTGATGCTGGAAAATTTACTTGGACCGCAGCGGAATATTCGACTACCGTAGTGGTAAGGTACACTTTGTTAATTGATAAAAAAGGTGGTGATTTTAAAGAAGCTAAAACGATTGCAACTACAAACAATATCACAGAAGCTTCAGTGCTTGTTAAGGATTTGAATCAAGCTGTTATTGATCTTGGAGCGCAAACAGAAGTTGCTTCAATGTTTGATGTAAAGATTGCATCTAGTGTTTCAGGAGGGGTTCCTCAAATATCTAAAACATTAATTACGATTAGTGTGACTCCTTATGCAGGAAGAGTGGTTTATAATTTTACAGATTGGTATTTAGTGGGTGATGCAACTGTTTCAGGTTGGGATAATAACAAAGGAAATCAAATTCTATTCAGAAGCGGAACAAACTCTAATGAATATACTTTTACAGGATTTTTTAAAGCAGGTGCATTTAAGACTATTAGTAGTTTAGGTAGTTGGGCTCCAATGTATGGTGGATCAGATGGGGCTTTAGCTTACAGAGGTAAAGATTCAGATCCAGATCCAGCTAGTTTTGTGATTCCAGTTTCAGGTTATTATACCTTTAAAATGGATGTGCAAAAGTTAACCTATGAGTTGGTTGCTTATAATGCTTCTGCTGCTAAGATTTATGATACAGTTGGTATTATTGGAGATAGTACACCAGGTAGTTGGGATTCATCTACACCAATGGTGAAATCTACTTTTAACGGACATATTTGGAGTTTAGGTGTAACTGTATTGAATGATGGTGGACTTAAATTTAGAGCAAATGATAGCTGGGATGTCTCTTGGGGAGGAAAAACTCCTTTCTCTGGAGGAGGAACTGGGGATAACATACCAGTTGCTAAATCTAAATATGTTATTTATTTTAATGATTTAGATGGAAGCTATTTAATGATTCCAAATCAATAGTAATTTTTTATTGAAATTAATGAGGGCTATCTACGGATAGCCCTTTTTTATAAAATTAACCAACCAAACCAACTACATTATGAAAAGAACTATACAATTATTTTTGATTTTATTTTTTGTTGCTGTAGTCAATGCACAACAAATAACAGTATCGCCTGCAGTGTTTCAGGTGAATGAGTCAATAACTATTACGGCTTCATTTGTCTCACCAACTTGTAATGAAATGGGGACGAATCCTGCTAAAGTATATATGCATTCAGGAATTGGTTCAGAAGCAAATCCATGGGCAACAGCAAAAGGGAATTGGGGTGCCGATGACGGTGTTGGTTTAATGACTAAAAACCCAAATGGCACATGGAGCATTAGTATTACACCAAGCGTATATTTCGGATTAACAAGTTTGCAACAATCAGAAGCGGCTAAAATGGGAATTGTATTTAGAAATGCTGCGGGTTCTCAAACATTAAAACTTGCTCCATCTTGTTCTGATTTTTTTCTCAATGTAGGAGTTTTTCAGGCAAGTCTGGCTTCTCCTGTAGAAAACAGCAATACTATTATTGCTAGCGGAGGAAGCTTGAATATTAGCGCAACAAATACAAATGGTTTAGCAAGTTATAATCTGAAATCAAATGGAGTGGTGATTAATTCGAACGCTAGTACTTCGAGTTATGTCTTTAATCATGTAAATATTATAGGAAATCAGAGTTATGAATTAAGCATAACCCAAAGCGGAACAACTATTGTTAAAAAATTTACGGCAATAGTTAATCCTGGAGCTGTATCGGCAGCGATGCCAGCGGGATTAGTAGATGGGATAAATTATAATGCTACTGACGTTACAAAAGCAACACTAGTTCTAGATGCTCCGTTAAAAGATTTTGTGTATGTGGCAGGAAGTTTTAATAATTGGACACCTACTAGTTCTTATGCTATGAAAAAAGACCCAACTTCGGGTAAGTTCTGGCTAGAGATAACAGGATTAGTTTCGGGAGAAAATAATACGTATCAATATTGGGTTGTTGCTAATTCGCCAATTGCCAATTCACCATCTTTAGTAAAAACTGCTGATCCTTATTCTACTTTGGTTTTATCTCCTTTTGATGACCCAGGAATTCCATCTACAACTTATCCTAATATGCCTGTTTATCCAGTAGGGCAAGAGCGTGAAGTTACTGTTTTAAAAACAGGGCAAGTATCGTATCCTTGGAAAGTAGCAAATTTCGTTAAACCCGAAAAAGAGAAATTAGTAGTTTATGAAGTTTTAGTGCGTGATTTTGATGCAGCCAGAAATTATCAAAGTTTAATAGATAAGATAGATTATTTTAAAAACTTAAAAGTAAATGCTATCGAACTAATGCCTGTTATGGAATTTGAAGGCAATGAAAGCTGGGGGTATAATACTTCCTTTCATATGGCTTTAGATAAGTTTTATGGAACTTCGGATAAGCTTAAAGAATTTATTGATTTATGTCATCAAAACGGAATTGCGGTTATTTTAGATGTAGCTTTAAATCATGTTTTTGGTCGAAATCCAATGGTAAGAATGTGGATGAATGATCCAGATAAGGATGGCTGGGGTTCGCCATCGGCAGATAATCCTTATTTTAATACTGTAGCAAAACATAGTTATAGTGTTGGGGAAGATTTTAATCATCAAAAGGCTTTAACTCAGAATTATGTAAAAAGAGTAATTAAGCATTGGATTGAGGAATATAAAATTGATGGATTTCGTTGGGATTTAACCAAAGGATTTACACAAAATTGTACCGCAGGCGATGAAGCGTGTACAAATAGGTTACAACAAGATAGAGTAGATGTGCTAAAATTATATGCTGATTATTCTTGGGGATTTGATCCTACACATTATACAATTTTTGAACATTTGGGAAGTGATGCTGAAGAAAAAGAATGGGCAAATTATAGAATTACCGATCCTATAAGTAAAGGCGTTATGATGTGGGGTAAAATGATGCAAGCATACAATCAATTATCAATGGGGTATGATTCAGATAGCAATATTTCTAGGATGACAAGCAGTAGTCGTGGGTTTACAGCAAATCGATTAATGGGTTATGCTGAGAGTCATGATGAAGAACGATTGATGTATAAAAACATTCAATATGGTAATAGTAACAATGTAAATCATAATGTAAAGAATTTAAATGTAGCATTGTCTAGGATGTCAGCTATTGGGGCGGTGTCTTTATTGATTCCTGGTCCTAAAATGATATGGCATTTTGGTGATTTGGGTTGGGACGCTTCTATTTTTGCATGTAAAAACGGTGTTGTAAATGATGAGTCGGGAACAATTTCTGGAGATTGTAAGTTAGATACTAAACAGCAACCGCAATGGACAGGAGATTGGTTAAGGAATTCTGGTAGAAGTAAAATATATAATGATTGGGCAAAAATGATTACTATGAAAACCACTGAGCCTGTTTTTTCAGGAACAGCTACAGTATCGAATATAAATTCATTGTCTCCAAATATAAAAATCACAAACAGTACTTTGCCAGCAACCGAGTTAAGAGATGTGTTGATTCTGGCAAATTTTGATGTTACAGATAAAGCTGTAGCAACGGGTTTTCCATATGCAGGTGTTTGGTATAATTTAATGGATAATACATCGATTAATATTACCAATGTAGTCGCGACAATAATAATTCCAGCTGGAGAATTTCGAATTTACGGAAATAAGAGAGCGTTGTTGGCTATAGAAGATTTCGAAAAACCAAACGGGATTACTTTATATCCAAATCCAGTAACTGATTATTTTACTTTGAATGCATTGGTTTCAAAAGTAGCCATTTATTCATTGTCTGGACAATTGGTAAAGAGTTTTACAGGTAACGGAAATTTGAGTTCAGAATACTCTGTTAGTGAACTAAACTCAGGTTTGTATTTCGTAAAAGCAACAGATGAAAATAATAATACAGAAGTATTGAAGTTCTTGAAAAAATAAATTATTGGTTAGTTAGTGTGAAAAGCTGTCTGTTGTTATAACAGGCAGTTTTTTTTTGTTTTAATTCAAATAGATGAAATAGAAAAAGAAAGGTTTATTTTCTTTTGTCGTATTCTCCTACCAACGAAAAATACCCAAATGCTCCTAGTCCTAAAACAATTAGCGGAGTGAGAATAAACAGAATTATAATTCCAAAGACGATATCTTCTTGTTTGTCTGATACAAGTTTAGGTAATCCAAATTCGAAAATGCAAAAGTAAGCTGCAGCGATAGATAATATTATCCATAGTATTCCCAATATTCGTTTTAGTAAGTTCATCGTTGAAGGATTATATGTGAGTGTTTTTGCTTTTATTGTCAATGTAGATCATTCCGATAACAAAGCATATCGTAGATATAATGATTGGGTACCAGAGTCCATCAAGGTAAAAATCAGCTTTGCCAACTTCTTTAGAATGGGTTACAAAATAAGTTGATATCGCAGGAAGTAACCCCCCGAAGATTCCATTTCCAACGTGATAGGGTAATGACATGGATGTATATCTGATTTTTGCCGGAAACATTTCAACTAAAAATGCTGCTATAGGGCCGTAAACCATTGTGACAAATAAAACTTGAATAAAAACTAGAAAAATCAAAGTCCATTTATCATTAAAGTTAATGGTAATTGATGTTTGTAATTCTGAATCAGGTTTCCCAGTTTTAGTATGATTTATTTGTTTTTTAGTGGCAAAGGTGCCGTCAGAATACTCGTTATTAGTAATAACGTAATATTCTTTTTTGTCATTATTTTTTGATTCAGTTTTATATGTTTTAGAAATGCTTTTATTGTTAAGATTTACAGTTTCATACATTTGTTTGTAAATCGGTCTGTAGAGCAAGATGGCAAGTAACATGCCACCCATCATAATATATTTTCTTCCAATTTTATCACTTAGCCACCCAAAAAAGATAAAAAATGGTGTTCCAAGCAATAATGCAATACCGAGTAAGCCATCTACTTGAGAAGATTCGATATTCATTACTGTTTTCATAAAACTCATGGCGTAAAATTGTCCCGTGTACCAAACTACACCTTGACCCATTGTTGCGCCAAATAAAGCAAGTAAAACAAATTTTAGATTATATCTATTTCCGAAGCTTTCTTTTAGAGGGTTTGTACTTATGCTTCCTTCTTTTTTTGCTTTAGCAAAAACAGGAGACTCGTCCATGTTTTTTCGAATTAAGTAAGAAACACCGACCATTACAATAGATACCCAAAAAGGAACACGCCAGCCCCAAGAATCAAATGATTCTGCTGAAAGAGAATTTTTTGTAATTAATATGACCATTAAAGAAATAAAAAGGCCAATCGTTGCGGTAGTTTGAATCCATGATGTCCAATAGCCACGTTGGCCTACAGGGGCATGTTCAGCTACATAAGTTGCGGCGCCTCCGTATTCTCCACCAAGAGCTAGACCTTGTAGTAAGCGTAAAATCAAGACTAATATGGGAGCGAAGTAACCAATTGTTTCATAGCTCGGAATACATCCTATTAAAAAAGTAGAGCATCCCATTAATAACAAGGTTGCCATAAAGGTATATTTTCTTCCAATTAAATCCCCGAGGCGTCCAAAGAATAAAGCTCCAAATGGCCTAACAACAAATCCTGCCGCAAAAGTGGCTAAAGTAGCTAAGAAAGATGCTGTCGGATTGTCTAATGGGAAAAATTTAGTAGAGATTACCACAGCTAAACTTCCAAAAATATAAAAATCGTACCACTCGATCATTGTTCCCATGGAGGAGGCTGAAATAACTTTCCAGATTCCTTTTGTAGATGTATTACTCATGTATCCGTATTCTATTGATGTATTGTGTAAAAATCAATATGATTATTATTTTACTAAAATAGAATATAAAAATCGTATTATTTTATATTTTTTTAACAAAAACAAATTGATTTATTATTTCCTGTTTTTTTGTGAGTAATATTAGGAGGTAGAAAGTGAAAGCCGCCTTTTTTAGGGATGGAGCTTAAATGATAGCTTAACTGACTAAGTAAAATGCATAAAGTAGTTTGGAAATCAAGGTGTCGATTGTATTGGTTTTCTTAAAAGCTTACTTATTTATCGTAAACATTGGTAAAACTTGTCTTTCTGAAGAAAGAAGAAGTATGCAAAGGAACTCGTCAATCTTGTGAATAGAGAAAAACCAAAATCGTTGTAAGAAAACAATAAGCTAGGGGATAAAAACAGAAAACCCACTCGTTTGAGTGGGTTTTGTGGTACCTCCAGGGATCGAACCAGGGACACATGGATTTTCAGTCCATTGCTCTACCATCTGAGCTAAGGTACCGTGCTTATTGCGGGTGCAAATATAGAATGTTTTTTAGATTATCCAAGGTAAATTTAAAGAAAGAATTCTATTTATCAAGAAAAAACAAAAAACCCACTCGTTTGAGTGGGTTTTGTGGTACCTCCAGGGATCGAACCAGGGACACATGGATTTTCAGTCCATTGCTCTACCATCTGAGCTAAGGTACCGTGCTTGACGCGGGTGCAAATATAGAATGTTTTTTAGTTTCTCCAAAACAATTTTAGAAAAAAATCAATTCGTATCTTCGCATCAGTAAATAAGTAACTATGGTTTTAACAATCGATGTTGGTAACACACGTATTAAAGGTGCTGTTTTTGAGAATAATACTGTTTTGGAATTTTTTGTTTTTGATAAGAATGAACTTGAAATAAAAATTAAAAAAATTTTAAAAAACTATGAAAAAGTAACAAGTTTGGTTGTTGCATCAGTTGGAAATGTAGAAAAAGAATTGTTTTTGAGTTTTAATAATAATGTAAGTGTTTGTTTTTTGACAAATGAAGATCGATTTCCGTTTAAGAATAAGTATGCTACACCAAAAACATTAGGAATAGATAGAATGGTACTTGCTAGTGGAGCTACATTGCAATATCCGAATCAAAATAGATTAATTATTGATGCTGGAACTTGCATTACTTATGATTTTGTAGATGAAAATGATAATTATTTAGGGGGAGCTATATCTCCAGGGTTGCGATTAAGATATGAAGCACTGCATAATTATACAGCAAAACTTCCGTTATTAACATTTAAAGAGCCTCAATCTTATATTGGTAATTCAACTCCCGAATCAATGCATTCAGGGGTTGTCAATGGATTCGTCTATGAAATAGATGGTTTTATCGATCAATACAAAGCAGACCGCCAAAATTTTATAATAATTTTAACGGGTGGGGATGCACTTTTTTTGGCTAAACGATTAAAAAATACCATATTTGCCAATTCAAATTTCTTATTAGAAAGTTTGAACCAAACATTTCAATATAAAATCAACAATGATTAAAAAAATTATAATAAGCGCTTGCTTACTTTTGTCATTCGTTTCTTTTGCTCAGCAAGGAACGTCTTCTCCTTATTCTTTTTACGGAATTGGTGATGTAAGGTTTAAAGGAACTGTCGAAACTCGTTCAATGGCGGGTGTTGCAATAGAGCAAGATAGTATTCATATTAATATTGAAAACCCTGCTAGTTATGCAAATTTAAAGCTTACAACTTTCTCAGTAGGAGGTACATTTAGTTCGGCTACATTAAAAACAGATAGCCAATCGGCAAAAGCGCAAAGAACAACTTTAGATTATATTGCTGTAGGTTTGCCTTTGGGGAAAAAGTTTGGAGTAGGTTTTGGATTGATTCCTTATTCATCTGTAGGGTATCAAATTGAATCTCTTTCGATAAATACAGGAGGTAATAATAAAAGATTTGATGGTTCAGGCGGATTAAATAAAGTTTATCTTGGGATTGGATACAAAATCAAACCTAATTTTAGTATTGGAGCAGATGTTCAATATGATTTTGGTAAAATTGAAACGACTGGTTATGAGTTTGTTCCCGATGTGCCAGTTGGAACAAGAGAGTTAAATACTAATTATTTATCTGGAATTAATTTTAATTTTGGAGCAATGTATCAGTATAAGATAAATAAAAAATTATCTTTCTTTAGTAGTGCAACATATACGGTTCAGGGTAAATTGAATTCTGAAAACACAAGAAATATATCTACAGGAATGCTTGGTTCAGGGCTTTATTTTAGTGTTATAGATCTTGGAGAAGATGTAAAAAGTGACCTTGATGTAAAAATGCCATTCAAACTTGCATTAAGTGCAGGTGTTGGAGAATCTAAAAAATGGTTAATTGGAGGAAAGTTTTCGTATCAAAATGCGGTTAATCAGTCAATTATATATAATAATGCTTCAAACGTAGGATATGGAAAAGCAGCAAGTGCAAGTATAGGAGGGTATTATATTCCTAATTATAGTTCTTTTTCAGGATATTTTAATAGAGTTACTTATAGAGCTGGTATTAAATATGAAAAAACTGCTTTAATAATTAATTCAGAGCGTATAAATGATATTGGTTTTACACTTGGTGCAGGACTTCCAATTCCTGGATCATTTTCAAAAGTCAATTTAGGAATGGAGTTTGGAAAAAGAGGAACAACATCGGCTGGCTTAATTCAAGAGAATTATGTTAATATTAGTCTAGGTTTTTCATTAAACGATAAATGGTTCGAAAGAAGTAAGTTTAATTAATTTCCCGATTGTAAACTCTATTTTAGAGTTTAATACCTTATTTAACGAATGAATTTACTGAAAAAATATAGTGTAATTCTTGGACTCGTAATTTTTATTGCGATGTTTTTTCTAGGATGTGAAAGTAATTTTAAAGATGTACAAAGAAGTAATTTCATAGAGTTTGTTCCTGCCAGTGATGCTGATAATGTTAATATAAAGTATACTGATTCAGGCCTTATTTCGGGAATTTTAATAAGTCCTAAAATGTTGGATTATTCCAATGTTAGTTTTCCTTTTACCGATTTTCCAAAAGGCATAGATGTTACTTTGTATGATAAAAAGCGTAAGCGCACCTATGTAGTAGCTAATTATGCTATTTCTTATAAGCAAACGTCTGTTATAGATTTACAAGGAAAGGTGAAAATTACTACAGATGATGGGCAGATGTTAGAAACGGAACAATTGTATTTTGATCAAAAAAACGAATGGTTTTATACCGAAAGAAAGTTTAAATTTACAGATGCAAAAGGAGTTTCGTATGGGCAAGGACTTGATTTTAGTAAAGATTTTAAAATGATAAACTCTCAACGAATAACTGGAGAGATAGAAACTGAAGAATAAAAATAATAATTATGGGTTACTTAAAATATACACAATACGCTTATCTGATAGTTGCAATTCTTTTTATTTATGAAGCAATAATGAAAATGAGCGCTGGTGAACCGACTCCTTGGTTGAGCTTTTTAATTGCAGGAGTGGGGATTTTTATGTTCTTCTTTAGAAGGAAATTTGCGAACAAAATGGAAAATCGTAATAAAAAATAACCAAAATGGAGATTAGTATTATAATACTATGTTTAATACTATCGGCCTTTTTTTCGGGTATGGAAATTGCTTTCATATCCTCGAATAAGATATATCTAGAGATCGAGAAGAAACAAGAAAACTTCTTGTCTAGAATCCTTACTAAGCTTACTCAAAAACCGTCGAAATTTATAGCTGCTATGCTTATTGGAAACAATATTGCTATAGTTGTTTATAGTTTTTTATGGGTGATTTGCTTTTAGGTGCACTTGTTAAGTTTGGCTATCATTTTTCGGATGTTGCCAGTTTACTTATTCAAACTTTGATTTCTACTTTTTTTATTTTAATCACTGCAGAGTTTTTTCCGAAGGTGTTTTTTCAAATTTATGCGAATTCTTTAATTAAGTTTTTTGCACTTCCGGCGTATTTTTTTATTGGCTTTTTTATTATATCTCTACTTTTTTTATCTGGATTTCGGATTTTATTTTAAGAAGATTTTTTAAGACCGAGGGAGATCAGGTACAGTTTTTTTTTAGTAAAGCAGAGCTTGGAAATTATATTTCTGAGCAAATGAGTACAGTAGAAGATGATGAAGAAGTTGATTCGGAGATACAGATATTTCAGAATGCATTAGAATTTTCGGGAGTAAAAGCAAGGGATATAATGACTCCTCGGACCGAAATTGATGCTGTAGAACTTTTTGATACTGTAGATGAACTTAAAGCTTTATTTGTAGAAACAGGCTATTCAAAGATTCTTGTTTATCAAAACTCGTTGGATGATATTCTAGGTTATGTTCATTCGTTTGATTTGTTTAAAAAGCCAGATACGATAAAATCAGTATTGATTCCTGTTGAGTTTGTTCCAGAAACAGTTTATATAAAAGATGTTTTGAACTTGCTTACCAAGAAACGAAAAAGCGTAGCAGTAGTTTTAGACGAATACGGTGGTACTTCTGGAATTATAACTGTTGAAGATATTGTCGAGGAATTGTTTGGTGAGATAGAAGATGAGCATGATTCGGATGAGGAATTGATAGAAAAAGAATTGGGAGAAGGTAGGTATATTTTCTCGACTCGATTTGATGTTGAGTATTTAAATGAGGCTTATAAATTAGATATCCCAGAAAGTGATTCTTATGGTACTTTAGGTGGTTTTATTGTAGATCATACTAAAGAAATCCCTCAAATAGGAGAAGAAATCACTATAGGGAACTATCATTTTGTGATAGAAGAGGCAACAAATAAGAAAATAGAATTGGTAAAATTGACTATAAAAGAGTGATTTTTTTAGAAAAATAAAAATTCTTAGAAAATAAATTGCTACTAGTATTATTATTAGCTAGATAATTGTATTTTCGCAAACTGAATATAAAATTAACAACAATAAAAATGGCAGTTTTAGCAAAAATTAGACAACGTTCCGCTTTATTGATAGGCGCTATTGCACTTGCATTATTTGCATTTATCATTCAAGATCTTTTCAGTAGTGGAAATTTTGGTGAGAGTTCAAAAGACGTAGGAAGCATCAATGGGAAAGATATTTCATTTGAAGATTTTAGAATCAAAGTTAGTAATGTTGAAAAAAGTGGGCAAGGAATAACTTCCACTGAAGCTGCAAACAGAGTATGGGATCAAGAGGTTTCTATTGCTTTGTTATCATCAGAGTTTGATAAATTAGGATTAAGAGTTGGTGAAAAACATTTACTTGAAGTTTTAAAAGCAGACCAAAATATCGGAAGAAATCCAATGTTCTTAAATGCAGCAGGGGTTTTTGATGTAGCAAAATTTAAAGAATATTTTAAAGCAAATCCAGAGCAAGCTCAATATTTAAAAGATAGAGAGAAAGATGCAGATTTGAATGCAAAATACCAAATATACAATACGTTGATTAAAGCAGGTCTTTATACAACTGTTGCTGAAGGGAAGTTGAAATATGAAATGGAAGCAAACAAAGTTAATTTTGCTTTTGTAGCTGGTTTATATTCTTCTATCAAGGATAGCGATGTAAAAGTATCTGATTCAGAAATCGTAGATTTCATGAAAAAAGACGAAAAGAAATTTAAAGCAGATGAAACTCGTGAGGTTCAGTATGTTTTAATTGAAGATAAAGCTTCAAAAGAAGATGAGGCAGAAATTAAAGCAAAAATTACTTCTCTATTATCAGGAAGTGTTGTTTACAACCAAAAAACAGGTAAAAACGATACTTTACCTGGATTTAGATCTGCTAAGAATGTTGCTGACTTTGTGAATTCAAATTCAGATGTACCTTACGATTCAACTTATGTAGCTAAGAAAGATTTACCAGCTGTAGATGCTGATAAATTATTTAGCCTAGCTCCAGGTGAAATTTATGGGCCTTATGTTTTTGGTAACTACTACTGTATTTCTAAATCTTTAGGATCAAAAGCAGGAGTTAATGCAAAAGCAAGTCATATCTTAATTAGTTATGAAGGAGCTCAAGTTCCAAACCAAAAAGAAAGAAGAACTAAAGAACAAGCAAAAGCTAAAGCAGAAGAAATTTTGGCTCAAGTTAATGCAAATCCAGATAGTTTCTTAATGTTAGCTTTTACGGCTTCAGATGATTCATCTGCACAACAAGGTGGAGATTTAGGATATTTTGGACAAAACCAAATGGTGAAACCATTCAATGATTTTGTTTTCAATAACCCAATTGGAAAAGTAGGATTGGTAGAAACTCCTTTTGGTTTCCATATTATCAAAATTACAGACAAACAAGATGGTGTTCGTTTAGCAACTATAGCTCAAAAAATCGAAGCTTCAGAAGCAACTTCTGATAGAGTATTTACTCAAGCAACTAAATTTGAAATGGATGCTGCTGACAAAGACTTCAATAAAGTTGCAGCTGAAATGAAATTAACAGTTTCTCCTGCAGTTACAGTTAAAGCAATGGATGAAAATTTCGGTCCATTAGGAAATCAAAGAACTATCGTAAGATGGGCTTTTGAAAAAGGAACAAGCAAAGGTGATGTTAAGCGTTTTGAGGTAGCTAATGTTGGTCACGTAATTGCACAACTTAAGAGCATAAACAAAACAGGTTTAGTTTCAGTAGATGTTGCAAGACCTTATGTTGAGCCAATTCTTAAAAACAAGAAAAAAGCTGAAATCCTTAAAGCTAAAATGAATGGTACTACTATCGAAGCAATTGCTAAAAGCGCTGGTGTAGCTGTACAACAAGCAACAGATGTTACTATGGACAACCCAACTTTACCTGGTGGTGTTGGTCAAGAGCCAAAAGTTGTTGGTAATGCATTTGCTTTGGCAGCGGGTAAACTTTCTGCTCCAATTGAAGGAAATACTGGAGTTTATGTTGTTAAAAACATAAGCACAGTAAAAGCACCAGCTTTACCAAACCATGCTCCTTATGTTGAGAAAGTAAAAGCACAAAGTGCTCAGGATGTAAACAGAATTCTTCCTGCATTAAAAGACAATGCTAAGATCGTTGATAATAGAGCTCACTTTAGCTACTAGTTTATCAAGATTTAGATAAAACATAAAATTTAAAAATCCTGAAATATTTATATTTCAGGATTTTTTTTGTTCAAGAAGTTTTGAGATTTTGCTTAATTGTATTTTGATGCTAAAAGGGTTTAAAACCTTTTGTAGTTACGTGGGTTTCGAATCCGCTTACCCAGACAAAAATAAAAGTCCCAAGAGTTAGGCGAAGGGTGTTTGTGTTTTTTATAAGATAACAACAAAAAACCTTGCTAGAGTTTAGCAAGGTTTTTGTTAGTTACAAAGATTAGAAGTTTAGATTAAGTCAATATCATTTCGTTGTAAGGAATTATCGTTTTATACCCTTTGGCTGTAAAATATTCGGTTGGGTTGTCTTTTGATATTACCATTACAAAATCGCCTCCCCATGCACCAAGACTTTTAATTACGCCTTCAAAATCTGGAAATAGTCTTTCTTTGATGGTTTGCATTTCTAGGATATTGCTCATTTCAGCTTCATGAATTGCTAATGCTTTAGCAAATTCTTTTCCTGTTTTGGCTTGTATAACAGTTTGTGTTATTTTATCGTTATTAGCAATTATCTTTGACAGATGACTGTTTTTGTTATTGTAATAAGCGGTTATTGCTGCTTTACTGCTTTGTTTTTTGTTTAAGTATACAAAGTTTATGTTCTGGCTAAATTCAGGTTTAAAGTTTACCGTTTCTACAGTTGGTAGATTTTGTTGTAAGTGATATAATATAGGAGTGTTATTTTGTGCACAAGCAATATCGTAACCACTACCTCCAAAACTGTTTTTAAGAAGCGTAAAAGCATCAATTTTTGTCCATTGAGCAATATTGTTTAATAATGTCGATGATGTGCCTAGGCCCCAATTTTTAGGAAATGTAAGCTGTGTGCTTATTTGGTATCCTTCTGATTGGGTTAGAAATTCTGGATTTAATAAATAAGCTTCATGCAGAATATTTATTAATGTTGTTTTTATTGTTTCGGTTTCAGGTTCAGGATTGTCTGTTATTTCGGCAAAAGTTATTGTGTCCTCAAACCAAATACTAGTATCAGCATCATAACTTTTCCATTGTATTTCTTGGTTTTCTCCTTTGGCAACAACTAAATTTTGTCCAAATTTTGTTGGTAATGCAAATGCTTTTGCGCCATCTAATACTAAATATTCTCCAGTTATTAAAAGTTTTCCGTTACTGTAAAAAGTTGTTTTCATGCATTTATTTTTAGCCCCGATGGAAGCGATATCCTTTGTGTTTTTTCTTTAAAAACATAAAGATATAGTGTACAGCGGGAATAGCTTCGTATTATTTTCTTAAGTTTTCAATAAATTCAACTACTGCACTATGAGATATAGTGTGGCTTTTAAAATGATTTTTAATTAAAAGACGTTCATCATCATTGGCAGCAAATTGATTAATGATATTATTGATGTGCATTTTCATGTGTCCTTCTTGAATTCCGGTTGTAGTTAAAGAACGTAATGCGGCGAAATTTTGAGCTAAACCAGCAACGGCTACAATTTGCATTAATTGAGGAGCAGACGGATTTTCTAACATTTGTAATGAAAATTTTACTAACGGATGTAAAGAAGTTAGTCCGCCAACGGTTCCTAATGCTAGGGGCATATCTAGCCAGAATGTGAAAATTCCGTTTTCTATTTTAGCATGTGACAAACTTGAGTATTGTCCATTTCTAGAGGCATAGGCGTGAACTCCCGCTTCGACAGCACGGAAATCATTTCCTGTGGCAAGTATTACAGCATCGGATCCGTTCATGATTCCTTTGTTGTGAGTTACGGCACGAAATGGTTCTACTTCGGCAATTTGTACTGCTTGAACAAATCGTTCGGCAAACTCCTGTGGATTCGGAATGTGTTTTTCGGCTAATTCATTTACTGGGCATGAAACCTCTGCTCTTACAACGCAGTTTGGAACATAGTTTGAGAGAATGCTCATGATGACTTTTACTTCTTCATTTGCTTCAGTAAATAATTCGTATTCTTGAGAGGCTTCTTTTAATGTTTTTGCAAATTGCTCTAAACATGAATTTATGAAATTAGCGCCCATGCTGTCTTTGGTTTCAAAGGTTGCATGAAGCTGAAAGTAATTTGGTAATAAATTGGTTTTGTCTTTTAGAACAATGTCAAGAATTCCGCCACCACGCTGTTGCATGTTTTTGGTGATGCTTTCAGTATCGGTAAAGAATTTGCTTTTTGTTTGTGTAAAAAATAAGTTAAGCTTTGAAACGTCACCATTAAAAGTAAAATGGACTTGACCTATTTTTTCGGTATTGATGACTGTTGCTTTGAAACCGCCACGAGTAGACCAGAATTTAGCAGCTTTTGAAGCCGCGGCGACAACGGAACTCTCTTCGATTGCCATTGGTATTGTGGTATATTTGTCGTTAATGAGGAAATTTGGAGCTATACCAAGCGGAATGTAAAAATTTGTTATTGTATTTTCGATGAATTCATCATGTAATTTCTGTAATTTTTCGTCGGTATTCCAGTAACTTTTAAGTAAAAAAACAGCTTTTTCTGGTGTAGAAAAGTACTTATTTGCAATCCAGTTTATTTTTTCTTCTTTGGATAATTTAGAAAATCCAGCAACGGCGTTGTTCATTATCAATTGATTAAATGGTAGTATAGTTGCAAAGATACCATTTTAACGGTTTTGTTTGTAATGTAATTGTGCGCATTAAATAATATGAAAAACCAATTTATTAACATTTAACACTTAAAATGTATATTATGTGTATTTTTTTCACTAAAATTGGGCTCTTTTTTATATTTAAATCATTTGTATGAATACAAACAAACTTACCGCATTATTTATATTTATTTGTTTTACTGTTTTTGGTCAACAAAAAATAACTGTAGATGACGTTTTTAGTGGGATATTTCGAACTAAGGAAATGTTTAAACTACAATCTTTACAAAATGCTAATCAGTATACGGTACTTAATTTTGATCGGACGAGTAGAAGTATGCAGATAGATTTGTACGATTATGCTACGTTAAAAAAAGTAACAACTTTAATTGATACAAAAAATCATAGTGAGTTACCGATGATCAATAGCTATGCTTTTGATGCTTCAGAAAAAAATATTTTGTTAGCTTGTAATTCTACTAAAATATTTCGCCACTCCTTCACAGCAGATTATTATTTGTATAATATAGATTCAAAAGAGTTAACTAAGCTGTTTGATTTTCAAGTCCAAGAGCCAACTTTCTCGCCAGATGGACAAAAAATAGCTTACGCAAAAGAGAATAATCTGTATGTTTATGATTTAGCTTCTAAAAAATCTACTCAGATTACAACTGATGGAAAGAAAAACTCAATTATCAATGGTATCACTGATTGGGTATATGAAGAAGAATTTGCTTTTGTTCGCGCTTTTGATTGGAGTAAAGACAGTAAGAAAGTAGCTTATATTCGTTTTGACGAAAGTATGGTTCCTGAATTCTCAATGTCGATTTTTAAAACAGACTTGTATCCTAAAATCGAAACGTTTAAATATCCTAAAGCTGGAGAAAAAAACGCAGTAGTCTCGTTACACATATATGATGCCACAGCAAATACAACTAAAGAAGTTAAGTTAGGTAATTATAACGACTTTTATATTGCAAGATTGAAGTGGACAAATGATAATAATACTTTGTCAGCACAGGTTTTAAACCGTCACCAAAATAATCTTGATTTATTGTTTGTTGATGGTACTTCGGGAACTTCAAAAGTAGTTCTTAATGAAAAAGATAAGGCTTATGTTGATGTTACTGATAACTTAACGTTCTTAAAAGATAATAGTTTTATCTGGACTAGCGAAAAAGACGGTTTTAATCATATCTATTTGTATGATAAAGTAGGAAAGCTTAAAAATCAAGTTACTAAAGGAAACTGGGAAGTAACATCTTATTATGGATTTGATGAAAAATCTAAAACAGTTTTTTATCAGTCTACAGAAAATGGGTCAATCAATCGTGATATTTATCGAATTGCACTTGACGGAAAAAATAAAGTACGTTTATCTAAAAACGTAGGTACTAGTAAGGCAACCTTCAGCCCGAATTTTCAATATTACATCAATACATTCTCAAGCGCAATTCAACCAACAACTTATAGTCTTAATGACGCTAAAGCTGGAAAAGAGTTACAAGTAATAGAAAATAATGAGGCGCTAGCCTCTAGTCTTAAAGCATATAATTTAGCTACTAAAGAATTTTTTGTTCTAAAAACAGCTAAAGGAAATGAATTGAATGCTTGGATATTAAAACCAAAAGATTTTGATCCTGCTAAAAAGTATCCTGTTTTTATGTTTCAATACTCAGGACCTGGCTCTCAGCAAGTAGCAAACCAATGGAATAACTCTAATGATTACTGGTTCGAAATGTTAACTCAACAAGGATATATCGTTGCTTGTGTTGATGGAAGAGGAACTGGATTTAAAGGAGCAGACTTTAAGAAAGTAACACAATTGCAATTAGGGAAATACGAGGTAGAAGATCAAATCGATGCTGCCAAAGTTATTGGTAATTATCCTTACGTTGATGCTTCTAGAATTGGAATTTTTGGATGGAGTTATGGTGGATTTATGGCTTCGAACTGTGTTTTTCAAGGTAATGATGTTTTTAAAATGGCAATTGCTGTTGCCCCAGTTACTAACTGGAGATTTTATGATTCAGTTTATACTGAAAGATATATGCAAACTCCTCAAGAGAATGCAAGTGGTTATGATAATAACTCTCCTATTAATCATGTTGATAAATTAAAAGGGAAATTCCTTTTGATTCACGGATCTGCAGATGATAATGTACATGTGCAAAATACAATGCAAATGATGGAGGCTTTAATACAAGCTAATAAACAATTTGATTCGCAAATTTATCCAGATAAAGATCATGGTATTTATGGCGGAAAAACTAGAGTGCAGCTTTATACTAAAATGACTAACTTTATCAAGGAAAACCTTTAATTAAAATCTAATTAACCTAAATATAATAATAAACAATATGAAAGAAACAGAAGTAAAAACTGCGCATCCAAAAGGACTTTGGGTTTTGTTTGGGACAGAAATGTGGGAGCGGTTTAATTTTTACGGAATGCGAGCAATTCTTACCTTATTTTTGGTAAACTCATTATTAATGAAAGAATCAGATGCTGCATTAATTTATGGAGGCTTCTTGGGACTTTGTTATTTAACACCAATGTTAGGTGGATTTATTGCCGATCGTTTCTTTGGTAACAGAAATTGTATTTTATTGGGTGGACTGATGATGGCAATAGGACAACTTTTTTTGTTCTTTAGTGCTAGTATTTTTGGTTCAAATATGAGTTTGGCAAATATCTTAATGTGGTCTGCATTAGGAATCATTATTTTTGGAAATGGATTCTTTAAGCCAAACATTTCGAGTATGGTTGGAAGTTTGTATCCAAAACAAGAAAAAACAAAATTAGATACTGCTTTTACGATTTTCTATATGGGAATCAATTTAGGTGCTTTCTTAGGACAAACAATTTGTCCTTATTTAGGTGACGAAGTAGTAAGCGGTGTTCAGAATATACACGCTTTTAAATGGGGGTTTTTAGCAGCATCGATTGCAATGTTAATTGGAACAGGTGTTTTCTTTTTATTGAAAAATAAATATGTCGTTACTCCAGAAGGAAAGCCATTAGGAGGTTTGCCTTCTAAAAATGATGTTACTGATTATGAAGAAGGAGAAGCTCAAAAAGCTGTTTTTTCTACACAAGCTTTGATTGGTGCAGTTATTGCATTTGTGATTTTGTTTTTTGCTTTCCGTTACCTTTTAGACGGGGATAACTTCATTAAAACATTAATTTACCCAATTATTTATGCTAGTGGATTAACATTAGCTGGATTGATTATTTCTGATAGTTCATTAACTAAAATAGAAAGAGATAGAATTTTTGTTATCTATATTGTTGCATTCTTTATTATATTTTTCTGGGCTGCTTTTGAGCAAGCAGGATCTTCATTGACTTTTATTGCAGCAAATCAAACAGATAGAACTTTTATGTTCGGATGGCAGATGCCAGCTTCAATGGTTCAGGTGTTTAATGGTATTTTCGTTTTCGCTTTTGCCTTGCCTTTTAGTATTTTATGGGACAAATTAAGAGAAAAAGGTAAAGAGCCTATTTCTCCTATGAAACAAGCAATTGGTTTAGCATTAATTGCATTGAGTTATTTTATTATTGCTTACAATGTGAAAGACCTTGGTAACAGTGGACTTTTAGCGATCAAATGGTTAATTCTTTTGTATTTAATTCAAACTTTTGCTGAGTTGTGTTTATCGCCAATCGGATTATCATTGGTAGGTAAATTATCTCCAAAACGTTTTTCATCATTACTTTTCGGAGTATTCTTCTTATCTAATGCTGCAGGATATGCCTTATCAGGAACTTTGGGATCTATTATGCCTGCAACAGGAGAGAAATTTGTAAAAGCAAAAGATTTAGGAATCGATTTGCAACCTATCTTAGATAAAGCAGTTGTTGCAACTCCTGAACAATTAAAGATCTTAGAAGCAAATCAGATTAGTGCAACAAATCCTGTTTTCGCTGGTTTTGAAATTCATAATCTTTTTGAGTTTTTCATGGTTTTTGTAATCTTAACAGGAATCGCTGCAGTAATCTTATTTGCATTGACTCCTTTGTTAAAGAAAATGATGCACGGTATTCGTTAATTAATAAAACACTAATAGCTATTACCTATCCGATTTATTTGGGTAGGTAATTTTTTAATTTTGAACCTATTTATTATGTGGAAAAATCACCCAAAAGCTTTACCTTTTTTGTTTTTATCTGAAATGTGGGAACGTTTCGGTTATTATTTAATGATTGGAATTTTTACTTTATATCTAAAAGATGTAGAGGCAGGGTTTGCAATGACCGAGAAAGAAGCTTCTGATTTGTACGGAACTTTTATTGCACTTGTGTTTCTAACACCTTTTATTGGAGGCTTGGTTGCAGATAGATATTTAGGAT
Organism: Flavobacterium sp. 140616W15; assembly: GCF_003668995.1. Taxonomy (NCBI): domain Bacteria; kingdom Pseudomonadati; phylum Bacteroidota; class Flavobacteriia; order Flavobacteriales; family Flavobacteriaceae; genus Flavobacterium; species Flavobacterium sp. 140616W15. The sequence continues at coordinate 3,541,440 of NZ_CP033068.1, read as the reverse complement.
ATAAAAACTCAATCATTCTTGGTGGATTGATGATGGGGGTAGGTTATTTTATGATGGGAATTCATAGTTTAACAATGTTATATGTGGCGATGACGTTGGTAATTATTGGTAATGGTTTTTTTAAACCTAATATTTCTACACTTCTAGGGAATTTCTATGACGAAGAGAAATACAAGGATAAGAAAGATGAAGGATACAATATATTCTATATGGGAATAAATGTGGGAGCTTTCATTTGTAATTTCTTTGGAGCTGCTTTACAAATACTTCTAGGGTGGCACTATGCTTTTATGGCCGCTGGATTAGGAATGTTTATTGGTGTAATTGTTTTTATGTTAGGTACAAAACATTATGGTAATAAAACAGAAAAAAAGGGGATTCAAGAAGGGGATATGCCATTTTCAAAAATTGTATTGTACATTCTTGTTCCATCCATTGTATTTGGAGTTATAGGCTGGTTGCTAAAAGGAGTTCAGTCTGATGTAAATTTAGATAGCTCAATTTTTGGTTCAGATAGTACAGATGCTTTTATTTTTGCCTGTATCCCTGTAATTTATTTCTATGGAAGTTTATATTTTAAAGCTAAAGTAGAAGAGAAAAGACAAATAGGAGCGCTACTTTCTATTTTTGCCGTGGTTATTTTATTTTGGGCAGTTTTTAAACTAAATGGATCTGCATTGACTACTTGGGCAGACCGCTATACTGACAGAGAAATTACTGGAACTACACAAACTGTTTTCAATAATTTGAAATTGGCCAAAGAGGTGAAGTACGCAAAAGATTCAACAGAATTATATGATTCTAGTTTTAGACTTCAAAAAGAAAATGGGAAAGTTGTAAAAACTGTAGATCATCCCGTTTATTTTAGAAACGTAGCCGAGGACAAAAAGCCAACTGAAGGGGCAACAGTTTCTATTTGGGCGACTAATTTAAGTCAGTCGATAAATCCAGGTTGGGTAATTATTTTGACACCTTTGGTGGTTGCATTTTTTACTTTTTTACGTAATCGAAAAAAGAACCAAGTACGCCAACAAAAATTGCATTCGGATTATTGATTTCTGCATTATCTGTTTTAGTTATGATTGCGGCAGTCCATATAGGAGGTAACGGAGCCGAAAAAGTATCGGTTTGGTGGTTGGTTGCTAATTATGGAATTATAACTATAGGAGAGTTGTTTTTGAGTCCCATGGGATTGTCAATTGTATCTAAACTGTCTCCAAAAAATATTACAGCCTTAATGATGGGTGGTTGGTTCTTATCAACTTCAATTGGAAACAAACTAAGTGGCGTTTTAGCTAGTATGTGGGATCAATATGATAACAAAATAAACTTTTTCTGGGTGAATTTTGCTTTATTGATGTTTGCAACAATATTAATGTTTGCTTTGGTTAAAAATTTAAATAAAGTGATGAAAGATCACGGTATTAATTAATTATTATAAAAATGGAGCAGAATATTAGTTTAGAACAAATACAAAACTTTAAAGGGAAATACCCTAAACAATTGTGGTATTTGTTTTTTAGCGAAATGTGGGAACGTTTTTGTTTCTACGGAATGAGAGGGATGTTGGTTGTATTTATGGTTGGCCAACTAGGAATGAATGAGAGAGTTGCTAATTTACAATACGGTGCCACACAAGCTTTTGTTTATGCATTTACTTTTATTGGAGGAATGTTTGCAGATAAAATATTAGGCTACCGTAAGTCTCTTTTTTGGGGAGGGCTATTGATGATAGTTGGAAGTGTAATTTTAGCTATTGATCCTAAACAATTTTTCTTTTTCGGAATTAGCTTTACTATTATTGGTACAGGTTTTTTTAAACCAAATATATCTACAATGGTTGGACAGCTATACAAAGAAGGTGATACGAGAGTAGATGCCGGATTTTCGCTGTTTTATGCAGGAGTTAATTTAGGAGCTTTAATCGGAGGATATATTTGTATTGCTGTTGCCAATGGATCTTTGTGGGATTCATTTGTTCCAGTAGCGTATCGTTGGAATTATGCCTTTGGTTTTGCTTCAATTGTAATGGTTATAAGTTTGTTGACTTTTACCCAAACGCAAAAAAGTTTAGGTGAAATTGGACTTTCGCCATTGCGACATATAGAGAAACCTAAAAGACGTTTGTTAGAAATTGTAACTTATGCAAGTTCATTGGTTGTAATTCCGATTATCATGAAGATGGTTTCTAATACAGAATATACAGATGTATTCATGTTTATAATTGGGCCATTTGCATTAATGTATTTGTTTTATGAAATGGCATCGTTAAGTAATAATGATGATTCGAATATGTTCTCTTTTAACGGAAAAATATCTAGAATTTATTATTTCTTGTGCTTCAGTTGTATTGCTTTACCTTTGTTTTTCTTGAGACATTATTTTGTTGATAATATAGTTTTTGTGTTATTAACGCTTCCTTTATTGTGGTTGTTACTTTCTTTGGGAGCAAAAAGATGTAATGATTTAGGCATAAGCAGATTCGCTATTTTAATTCCTTTTGTGAGCATTTATTTTTTCTTTAAGAGAGGGACAGCTGATTTAGAAGGTGGTAAGAATCTAAAAAGTTCAGAGATAAAGAAACTGATAGCAGCTTTAGTATTTATATTATTTTCTATTTTCTTTTGGGCTTTCTTTGAACAAAGTGGAGGGTCATTAAGTTTATTCGCATTAAATAATTTAGATAATACTGTTTTAGGTGTTAAACTTGATCCAAATGGAGTTAACAATTCAGCTAATTCACTTTTTGTAATTATTTTTGCCGCATTGGTAGGATTGGTTTGGTTATGGATGTCTAAACGCAAAATCGAGCCGAATACAGTCATTAAATTTGGATTAGCATTTTTGTTTCTTGCGGGTGGTTTCTGGGTATTTTATTATACTAAATTTTTTGCCGGACCTGATGGAAGAACATCTTTAGGATTGTTTACTTTCGGTTGGTTTATAATTACCTTTGGAGAACTTTGTTTGTCTCCTATTGGTATGTCGGCAATGACTAAGTTATCTCCTCTAAAAACCCAAGCAGTAATAATGGGAATGTGGTTTTTGGCTAGTGCTTATGGTCAGTATTTTGCTGGATTACTAGGTGCTAATATTGCTGGAGCTTCTGAGCATGCAACTAACCTGGAAAAATTAAATGTATATGCGGATGGATATAAGCAACTAGGTATTTATGCATTGATTGCTGGAGTAATTTTAATACTTATTTCCCCACTCATTAAAAAATTAATGCAAGAAGTAAAGTAGAAGACATTTTCAAGTTTAATTTTTTATTAAATTTGATGAATAAAATAAAAATAAAATGAAAAAGATATTTATTACATTGTTATTAGTATTAGGTTCCTTTGCGGTTCAAGCACAAGAACTTAAGTGGTACACTGATGTAAAAGAGGCTATAGCAGTAAGTAATAAGGAGAAAAAACCTATGTTATTGTTTTTCACTGGAAGTGATTGGTGCGGATGGTGTATTCGTTTGCAAAGCGAAGTTTTAAAAACGTCTGAGTTTAATAAATGGGCTAAAGATAATGTTGTTTTAGTTGAACTTGATTTTCCTAGAAGAACAGCACAAACTCCAGAGTTAAAAGCCCAAAACAATGAATTACAGCAGGTTTTTGGAATTCAAGGCTTTCCAACTGTTTACTTTACTAAAGCAGAAAGTAAAGACGGAAAAGTTAATTTTCAAGGATTGGGGACTACAGGTTATGTAGCTGGTGGTCCTTCTGCATGGCTTGCAGTTGCAAATGGAATCGTTAATCCGGTTAAAAAGTAATTAAATGATTAAATAGTTCAAGTAACTATTATAATAAATAAATGAAGCTCTTTTTGGTTTATCCGAAAAGAGCTTTTTCATTTTTATTATAATGATATTTTTTGCTTCTACTATAGATTTTAATGTGTAAATATGTAATTGTTGATTATAGTTTGTTTTAAATCATAATTAAATTTGGATAATTGAAATTTAATGTTAATTTCGTTTAAATTAACTAACCAGAACCAGATTTATTATGATAAAAAAAATACTTACGCTTGCATTCTTCTTAGGATTTTTTACTGTGCAATCACAAAACCTAGTTTGGAAAACTACTATTGCTGAAGGTATTGAAACTAGTAATAAAGTAAAGAAACCGATGTTGATTTTGTTTACAGCAGAAAATTATTCCCATAATTTAGAGAATGAAATAATGAAAACTTTAGATTTTGCGCTATGGTCAAGAGATAATGTTGTTTTAGTAAAATTAGATTTATCCGACAAGAATGCTTCTGATAGTGATAAAGAGCAAAATATTAAATTGAAGAATGCTTTTGGTGTCCAAGAATTTCCAGAAGTATGTTTTGCTAATGCCGTTATTAGAAAAAGTAAAACTACATTTGGATCATTGGGTAAGATGACTTACACATCAGGTGGAGTTAAGGCTTGGATTACAGAGGCAAATTCACTTTTACGTCCAAGTGATTTTTAACTTTGTATAATCAAGATTCAATAATTTTATTTGATAGGCTTTTGTTCTTGTATGAAAGCTATGTTATGTTTTAATCTAATTTATAGAATCCCTTTTCAGCAGTAGAATGAAAAGGGATTTTTTTATTCATACAGGTTTTTCTCCAATATACTTGTATTGATTTGTAGTTTGTAGCATCAGCAATAACCATTTTTGGTTGGGTTGTTTTTAGTAATCTTTCAAAATTTATTTTCGGCGATTGTATTATCATTATAATATCCGGTTTTATTTTTTTAGAATATATTCCACTACTATCTATAATTAAGATTTTATTGCCTTTAAAATAAGCTGTGTTTTTTAGTTTCTCTTTACTAGTTAGATTCCCAAAGTTACCTACTAAATAAGAAGTTAAAGAGTAATTATTAGATGCGTTATTCAAAGTAGTATCTGTTGTAAATAAAGTTACTGATTTACCTGTTCTTTCTGTAATTTGAGAATTTTTGGGAAGATTGTAAACGATCCACTCATTTTGTGTTTCTGCTTTTTTTTGATTTAGAATAAATGAAATTTGCAGTAGTATTATTGAGCTTAGAGTCACTGTTAGTTTTGTAAAAGAGGGTTTCTTTAGCCAAATAACTCCAGTTATTATTAAGAGGTAAGATGAAATTAGTAAGTAATTATTAAACGAAATATCACGTATTATGAAACCTTCGAACGATGCAACGATGTTTATTATTTTATTTAAGTAAAAAATGCTTTTTTCTAGTAGCAGTACAAGTAATGTAGGTGCACTATTAAATGCCGCCAAAATCATTACTATAATTCCTAAAATCATAATGACACTTAAAAAAGGTATAATTACTATATTGGCAACAAAAAACAGCCCAGGAAATTGATGAAAATAATACAGGCATATTGGCAAAGTTCCTATTTGTGCGGCAAATGAGACTGTAAGAGCATTCCAAATTGCGGTTGTGAATTTATGTTTTGGTGACCATAATTTTTTTAATATTGGTTGTAGCCAAATAATAAAAAACAAGGCTAAATAACTTAACTGGAATCCTACATCAAATATAAAAGCAGGTTCAAAAAGGAGTAAAAAGAATATCGAAACCAATAACGTATGGTAAATATTTACACTTCTTCTTAAATGAATCCCCAGTGCTACAAACGAAAACATTACTACAGATCGTAATACTGATGGTGAAAATCCTGAAATTACTGCAAAAGCAAATAATGAAACTATGATTGTAATGAGCTTTATCAATGATCCTTTTTGGGTATTAGGGATTGGTTTTAAGATATAAGTTATAAAAATTAATATATAGCCAACATGTAGCCCCGAAACAGATAATATATGTGTAACACCTGCGTATTGATAATCTTTGATTATTTCGGGAGATATATCTTGTTGTTGGCCTAAAATAAGAGCAAGAGCTACATTCATTTCAGTTTTGTTAAAACCATTCTTCTCAAGATTCTGGATGATTTTTGTTCGTATTCGTGCCGCATAGTACCAAATGTCTTTCTCTATTTGTGCGCTTATAGCTATATCACTTCTTTGAATATATAATTGCGCATAGATATTTTTTTTATCTAAATAGTTACTATAGTCAAATTGATTTGGGTTTTTTGGAGCGCTATTTTTAAATAATTGTCCTTTAATGCGAATGCAATTTCCTATTTCTAAATTTAATTGAGTACTATCTTTTTTTATGTTTACCACCATTTTACCCGACATGGGTTTTTGGTTAATTTGCTTTATTGTGGCTATGTACCTATCACTATAATTATTACTTTTTAATTTTTCGTTAATTATAAAGTCTATTAAATGTGGTTTGTCGTAAATGCCTTGATAGTTGGTGTAATTGTTTTTTCTGAATGATTCGGTATGTAGAGTCTGAGTTGTAATTCCGATACAAAAGGCTAAGAGATAGGTCGTAATTCCAAAGTAAGTTACTCTCTTTTGTTTATTTGTTGTGTAATAATAAGAAGTATAAAATAGGACAATTACAACAGTAAGTGCTACTAATGTAAAAGTGACCGAAAGGTTTAGATAGTTTGTGGATAAAATACCTAGGATGAAGCCAATTGTTATTCTTGCTAAAGGAAATTCTAATACTTTCATATAGCAAAAATACGATTATTTTGTAAGAAATAACTCTTATTTAGTAAAAAGGCCTGACTAGTAAAAACTAGTCAGGCCCTTATTTAAAATAGCAGTAGAATGCAACTGTTGTATTATTTATTGATTTTAAATTTTGTATGAATTTAATTTTTTACATTTAATTCCATATTAAAACTTTAGATGATTTTATAAGTACTTTTTATTTTTTAATGGACTTTTTTCATTGTTAAGTAAATCATCTGCAATTTGAATCATTCCGCTGTTATTACTCCCGGCCCAAATTGCTCTTCCAAAAATATAACTATTGGTGTACTCTTGCCAAGTACTGCAATAGCTTTTTATACCTGCATATGATTTAGCAATGTATTCTTTAAGTTCTTTTTCTGAAAGATAACCTAGTTCATAACAACAACGAGATAAAAAAACACCTCTTCCATAGTTCCAAGCACTGTCTTTAGTTTTCTTTAGTTGAGAAAAATCAGTAATAATTTTTTGTTCTATAAGTTCTGGTATTACATTGTTCATTTTTCGATACAAATCTAAGTAATAATGAAAAGTAGCTTTGTCATTAGGCAAACCTGATTTTAATATTTCTACATAATTTTGTTTGTCCTCAACAGCTTTGTACACGATATTGATGTTGTCATCTTGATTTTTATAGTGTAAGTTTTGTAGGGCTTCTACAGCATCGTTTTGATTGTAAATTCCCCAATAAGTTGCTACTAATTCTGTTATATCAGATTTATTTAAACCTGTTTCATATGAATTTAAGTAGGCCGATTGTTGTTCTGCGTACATTGAACCAACGAGTAAAAAATCTAATTCCTGACCATTTACTGGGTTTTTGTCATTTAATCGGATGCTTTTAAACGTGTTTAATATTTTTGAGAAAAATCCCATATAGTTAAGCTACCTTTAAATTGGGGAACTTACTTTGTAAAACTGGAATGAATTTTTCACCTACAACTTGGTATTTAGCTCTAGTTGAAAATTGTTTTTTGACATTCAAAAGATCGGTTGGATCTGGTGTATAATTTAATCTATCGTGAATTTCAAGTGACAAAGGATTACCGTCTATATTAAATGTAATAATATGAGTTTTTGGGAGATATTCTTCTGAAGATTTTGAATAAATAGCAATTTGCGATTTTAATATTCCTCCGTATTTTAATTGCGCTTCCTCAATGCGAAAATTATCAAATACAATATGTTCGTCTAATTCTCCAATGGCATCAGTACTAAAAAAATGCAAATCGTTTCCGCTCAATACCCAAAAGCAATCAGTTTCTATTGTTTTTAGTTTTACGCCTATTGCCGATAAAGCAATGTTTTTTATACCATCACTTGCAATTTCTTGAAGTTTATTAGATGTGGATTGAGGTACTGATGCAGAGGTAAAAGCATCTATAGATTTTCCTTTCATCCATTGCTTTAATTGAGAGAAATCTTGAGCTAATAGTTCTTGATTGTAAATATCGTATTTATTTCTTTCAGTATCTAAGTCAATTTCTGTTTTTACTGCCTTATGTTTTTTATTCATGTAAATCATAAAACAGATCCCTGCAATTACTAAAACTACAGGAATTAAATATAATATATTCATAAAGTTGGTTAATTTAAATGTTCGTTGGTTTTACTTCTTTTGTTTTATTTTTTGAAGGGATATATGCCCAAATTAATAATGAGATTATAACTAACAAGACCAATTTCCCTCCTATTTTATTCCAGAAAGACAAAGGACTTTCTGCAGTTTGTATATCAAAATTATGTTTCTCTTTTAATATTTTGGCTAATTGATCGTCAATTTCTATGTAAGTATTGTTTGAGATGTCGCTAAGAACATATTTGCTATCAGCATTCCAGACAGGTATCCAAATTGCTCCATATTCATTATTAAAATAAGATAGATTTACTTTTTGACCTACTATTTTTTGAATTTCAGAATCGGTAGGTAATTCTTGAATAGTTTGTATTGTTTCACAAGGCAAACAAACAGGGATTTTTGCTTTTGCAGTAGTATTATTTATTACGCAAAATGTAAAGATCAGGGATAAAATAATTTTCGACATTTAATTAAGTGGGTTAGTTAGTTAATTTATTAATTTTTAAATATTGGATTTTATGTTTAAAAAAAGAGAAGAAGATTGGTAATGTAGAATAATTTAATCTAAATTTTAACCAACTAATACTGCCTTTTTTTATTTGCTAAACTAATAAATAAAACGAATATATAATATCATAGAACAACATATTTTTTAGTATTTGTAAATGATGGACTTGTTATTCAGCTAAATAAAATAGTAGTGTGCTTCGTTTTTTTATTATAGTCACTAAAGAACTATTTTTATATGTAGTAAAAAGGATCGTGAATCTCCCGTCTTACAAATTTAGAAGTTGTTTGGTCTGATGCTGTGTTATGTGTTTATACTACAACATTAATTTATTGCCTAAATGACACCATAAAACTTAACAGTGTATAACGATAAAGTGATGGAAATATAAACAGCTAAATAATATTTTCGTTCTAGTATAACAAAGAAAATGTGTTTTTGAGAATCAATAAATGCGAATTATGAGAAGGATAATTACTGGATAGAATAAGAGTATTTGGGATGCATTTTTATCAATGATGCATCCTTAATAGTATTGAGAAGAAGGAAATACTCTAGTAACTATATGGTCCTTTAGCAAGAGTATAATGAATAAGTTATGATTTGTTAATATTGGAATCATTAAAGTTGATTGGCGCTAATTTACTCAAGTATGCGATTAACTTGAGCATAGGAATCACGATAATATGGTTCTTTAGTAGAAGAGATAATCACGCCTTTTGAGGTGGAGGAATGTATGAATTTAATTTCATCACTGCTAATTTCTACAATTAATCCAACATGGTTTATTTGGGAACTTCTGTTGGTTCTAAAAAAAATTAAATCGCCTTTTTTGGCTTTATTTCGATTGATAACTTCCCCAATTTTTGATTGTTCCAATGAGGTTCTTGGTAATTTAATGTTTTCAGAATTGAATGTAGTAAATACCAATCCCGAACAGTCGTAGCCTTTATTTGTAGTTCCGCCAGCTTTATAACTCACACCAATATTTTCAGAAGCGGTATAAATCAAATCTTTTACGATTGCTTTAGAATTGTCTTCTTTTTTAGTTGTTGTGACAGACGATGTCGATTTACATGATGCAAATAATAGTAATAAAGCTAGTATGGATAATAATTTTTTCAAGGCAGTATTTTTTAAGTCAACGAATTGTTATTTCAAATCGGCTACAATTAATTTTGCTGTCTTTTCGCTTGCACCAATTCCGCCAAGTTTTTCTTCTAATAAATCATAGTTGTGTAAAAGTGCTTTACGATAATTAGGTTCTAATAACTTAGTTAATTCCTCTTTAATTCGTTTTGGAGAGCAATCATCTTGAATAAGTTCGGTGACTACTTCTTTATCCATGATTAAATTTACCAACGAAATATATTTAAGAGTAATAATACGTTTTGCTATTTGGTAAGATGCCCAACTTCCTTTGTAGCAAACCACTTCAGGTACTTTAAAAAGAGCAGTTTCTAATGTTGCTGTTCCCGAAGTAACTAAAGCTGCGGTTGAAGATTGCAATAGAGCATAGGTTTTGTTTGATACAAACTTTATGTTATCATTGGTTACAAAATGTTGATAGAAAGAATAATCCTGACTAGGAGCACCAGCAATTACAAATTGATACTCTTTAAAATCATTAACTACGCTAAGCATTACCGATAGCATTTTTGTAATTTCTTGTTTACGACTTCCAGGTAAAATTGCAATAATAGGCTTTTCGCTTAAGTTATTTTCTTTTCTAAATGTAGCTTCATCAAATGGGGGTTGGTTATGAATGGCATCGATTAATGGATGGCCAACAAACTCTACAGGAAAGTGATGTTTGTCTTCATAGAAACTTTTTTCGAAAGGTAAAATCACAAACATCTTATCGATATCATGTTTAATATCGGTAATACGGCTTTCTTTCCAAGCCCAGATTTGTGGCGAAATATAATAATGAGTTTTATAGTTTAATGTTTTTGCCCATTTTGCAATACGCATATTAAAACCAGGATAATCGATGAAGATTAACACATCTGGCTTAAATTGAGAGATGTCTTTTTTGCAAAAAGAGATATTGCTGAGGATAGTCTTTAAATTAAATATTACTTCTATAAATCCCATGAAGGCAAGCTCACGATAATGTTTTACTAGTGTTCCACCAGTTTTTTGCATTAGATCTCCTCCCCAAAAGCGAATTTCGGCATTAGGATCTTCTTTATATAAAGCTTTCATCAAATTTGAACCATGTAAATCGCCTGAGGCTTCTCCAGCAATAATGTAGTATTTCATGTTTTTGTTTTTGAGAATGGAAGTTATTTGGGCTGTTGCTAAATCAAGTCAACAACTTTGTTTCAATTGCAAAGATAAATTAAATAAATAAAGTGAGTAGTGCCAAAGTTATAACTGCCAAGACAACACCTCTTGCTCTAAATTCTTTATTTTGTTTTAAAAATACACCAAAAGCAACCAAGGCTAAAATAGCTCCAAGAGTTATTATTTTTCCTAGATATCCATAATCCTTTATTATTTTGATGCTTTGCATTCCATTAGATATGTCAAAATCTGTCAATAAAATAACGAAGAGAAAGCTTCCAAATATTGAAGCCATCAATCCAATTACAAAACCTATAAGTAAATCTTTTTTGTTTTTTGAATTATTCATTCCACTTCCAGTTATTAATTTGTTGCATTGTGTGGTGTGCTGTTAGGTCAAATTGTACGGGAACTACAGATACATATCCGTTTTCAAGTGCCCATTCGTCAGTGTCTTCTCCTTTATCTTGGTTTACAAATTCGCCCGAAAGCCAATAGTAATCTTTTCCAGAAGGAGTTTTTCTTTTATCAAATTTCTCAACCCATTGTGCTTTCGCTTGACGACAAATTTTAATCCCCTTAATTTCACTTTCCTTTAATTTTGGGAAGTTTACATTTAAAACTACTCCTTCTGGTAGTTTGTTCTCTAGAGTTTCAAGAGTGATTTTTCTGATGAAAGATTTAATACTTTCAAAATCTGCATTCCAATCATAATCTAATAGCGAGAAACCTATTGCAGGAATTCCTTCAATACCAGCTTCGACTGCAGCACTCATCGTTCCAGAGTAAATGACGTTTATAGAGGAGTTAGATCCATGGTTTACTCCCGAAACACATAAGTCCGGTTTACGTTTTAAGATCTCATTTACAGCAAGTTTTACACAATCTACAGGAGTTCCAGAGCAACTGTATTCAGTTATCGGATCTCCATCTTTAGACAATTTGTTAAGATATAAAGTGCTGTTTATGGTAATGGCATGTCCCATTGCGCTCTGAGGTTTGTCTGGTGCTACTACAACAACTTCGCCAATTTCAGACATTACACTAATTAAAGCTCTAATTCCAGGAGCCGAAACACCATCATCATTGGTTACTAAGATCAAAGGTTTTTTTGAATTCATTTTTTAAAATATAGTGAAAAAATAGGAGTGTAGGGTTTTTATTAGCAAATGTAGTAACTGAATTTCTTAAAATAGTAACAAAATTTCTTAAATTTGCTAAGTTGACACTTTTAATTAATTGAATGAAAAAGTATATTTATATCTTTAACAAAAAATTATGCGGCCCATATTTTGTTGGCATAGTTTTTACCGTAAATTAGATTAAAAAATTGATGAATGCTATTATTAAATTTATGAAACGAAATTATAAAATTATCCTAGCCGTTATTTGTTTATCTGCTACTCTGTTTGCATTTAAAATTAATAGCGATAGAGGAATTGACCCAGACCCGAATAAAGATAAGATGCTTTTGGAATTACTTGCTTTTGTAATCGAAAAAGGGCATTATAGTCCTCCTCCAATTAATGATGAATTCTCAAAAGGAGTGTTTAAAGATTATATAGAAGCATTAGATCCATCTAAAAGATTTTTCTTGCAATCAGATATTGATGAATTTTCAAAATATGAATTGCAATTAGACGATCAATTTGTAAATAAAGATTTAACTTTCTTTAATCTTACTTATGCACGTTTGATGAAAAGAATGGAAGAAGGTAAAAAGAGATATAAACTCATTTTAGCAAATCCGTTTAACTATAAAGTAGATGAAACTTTCAGTACAGATTACGAGAATTCGCCTTATGCAAAGACTCCTGCTGAACTGGTTGAAAAATGGAGAAAGCAAATTAAGTTATCTACATTGTCTTCTTTAGTTACTAAAGAGAATATCGAAGCAGAAAAGAAAGTTAAAGATCCTGCATATAAAGAAAAATCATTCGAAATTTTAGAAAAAGAAACTAGAGAAAATTCATTAAAATCATTAGATGAGTACTTTGGATTTATCAAAGATTTAGAGAGAAGTGATTGGTTTTCAGTTTATGTAAACTCAATCATGGCCCGTTTTGATCCGCATACAAGCTATTTTGCACCAGAAGAGAAAGAACGTTTTGATGTTAATATTAGTGGAAAGCTTGAAGGTATTGGTGCTAAACTGCAAAAGAAAAATGACTTTACTGAAATCTCGGAACTTATTTCAGGTGGTCCAGCTTGGAGAGGTAAAGAATTAGAGGCAGGAGATTTAATTATTAAAGTAGGACAAGGAGCCGATGAACCTGTAGACGTTGTTGGTATGCGTCTTGATGATGTAGTTAAGAAAATAAAAGGACATAAAGGGACAGAAGTTCGTCTTACAGTTAAAAAAGTAGACGGAACGATTAAAGTAATTTCTATAATTAGAGATATTGTAGAAATAGAAGAAACTTATGCAAAGTCTAGTATTGTTGATAAAAATGGATTGAAATATGGTGTGATTTATTTGCCTAAATTTTATATCGATTTTGAAAATAAAGACGGTAGAGATGCAGGAAAAGACATTGCTCTTGAAGTTGAAAGACTTAAAAAAGAGAATGTAAACGGTATTATTCTAGATGTTCGTGATGATGGAGGTGGTTCTTTATCTACTGTTGTTGATATTGCAGGTTTGTTTATCGAACAAGGACCTATTGTACAGATTAAATCAGCAGGAAGAAAAAAAGAAGTTCTTTATGATCGTGATAAAAAAATTGAATGGGATGGGCCATTAGTAATCATGGTAAATGGTTTCTCAGCTTCGGCTTCAGAAATTCTTGCAGCTGCGATTCAAGACTATAAAAGAGGTGTTATTATAGGTAGTAAACAAACTTATGGAAAAGGAACGGTTCAAAATGTTATTGATCTAAATCAGTTTGTTCGTAGTAGTGATTTTGGAGATTTAGGTGCTCTTAAAATTACAACTCAAAAGTTTTATAGAATTAATGGAGGTTCTACACAATTAGAAGGTGTACGTAGTGATATTGTTGCGCCAGATCGTTATGCTTATTTAAAAATGGGGGAGCGAGATATTGATAACGCAATGCCATGGGATAAAATAGATCCAACAGAATATAGTACTTGGAACAATAATTCAAACTTCAATCAGGCTATTGCTAATAGTAAAGCCCGTATTGCTCTTAATCCGCAGTTTAAATTAATAGAAGAAAATGCAAAATGGATTGATACTAAGAGCAAAGAGAATAGTTATAGTTTGAATATTGCTGATTTCAAAAAAGCTCAAACTGAAGTGGAAGCTGAGGCTAAAAAGTATAAACCAATTACTGATTATAAAAACAGTTTACAGTTTACTTCTTTGCCATACGAAATTGCAGAGATGGCAAAAGATCCTACTTTAAAAGAAAAAAGAGAAAGCTGGCATCAAGCTTTAGCAAAAGATATTTATGTTGAAGAAGCAATAAATGTTTTGGACGATTTGCAGTCACAATCAGTGACTAGACAAAGTTCAGTTCCTGCTAGATCAAAAAAAGATAAACTAGCTTCTAAATTATAAGAGGTAAAAAGTAGTAAGCTTTTAAATAGTATAAATGCTCCAAGAATCATCATGATTCTTGGAGCATTTTTTATTGAAATCTTTTTAGTTAACTTTGAATTTGTGTTTTAAGGAAGTAGATTAAAATTCAAGAATATTTAAGATTTAAAATAATGATTTTATGATGATTATAAAGAGAAAATTATTGGTTGTTTTTATTGTTATGTTTCTCTTTTCTTGTAAAAAGGATTTTGGAGATGTTAGTAAAAGTTCTAATTCTGATAAAAACGACAGTTTAAAGGGGGAAACAGCTTTATATAAAGACGATAATGTTGAGTTTGACTATTTGCCTGCATCTACAACTAATCAAATTGTAAAACATGATTATTACACGCTTTCTTATAATGAAAAGTTTGAACAGGCAGAATGGGTTGCATACGAGTTAAAGAAAAGCTACATTAAGAACAATGATTTTAAAAGACCTTATTTTAATGAAGATCCAAAAGTAACCACTGGTTCTGCAGATTGGCGAAATTACAAGCAATCGGGTTATGATAAAGGACATCTTTGCCCGGCTGGAGATATGGAGTTTGATAAAAAGGCATATGAAGATACTTTTTTGACTTCGAATATTTCACCTCAGGTACATGAATTTAATGATGGAATATGGAACAGACTAGAGCAGAAAGTACGCTATTGGGCTGTAAAGTATGATGGTATTTATGTTGTAACTGGTGGAGTACTTGCAGACACCAATGTTACTATAGGAAAAGAAAAAGTGCTAGTGCCTAAATATTTTTATAAAGTACTATTAGATGAGACTAATGGAAAATACAAAATGATTGCTTTTTTGGTTCCAAATGAAAAAAGTGAAAGACCTTTGTATGAATTTGTTGTTTCGGTAGATAGCATCGAAAAATTAACAGGCATAGATTTCTTTCCTCATTTAGATGATAAAATTGAGGATGCTTTAGAGAAAAATACAGATTATAAGTCTTGGATTTTTTAGTTTACAGAGTACAGATTACCACTCATTGACTTTGTTAGCATCCATTTTTAGGAAAATAAAAAGCAAAATGGTGAACCCCCATAGTCCTGAACCTCCATATGAGAAGAAAGGAAGTGGGACTCCAATAGTAGGGAAAATACCAATTACCATTGCAATATTTACAAAAAAGTGGATAAACAAAATACCAGCAACACAATAGCCATAGACCCTGCTGAATTTTGTTTTTTGTCTTTCGGCTAAATATATGACTCTTAAGAATAGTCCAACAAACAAGCCAATAACTACAACAGATCCTGCAAATCCCCATTCTTCACCTACAGTCGTAAAGATGTAATCGGTATGTTGTTCAGGTACAAAACCTCCTTTGGTTTGCGTTCCTTCTAGAAAACCTTTCCCTATCCATCCACCAGATCCAATAGCAATTTCAGATTGATTGGTATTGTATCCAATCCCTTTCATATCGACAGTTTTCCCTAGTAAAATGTTAAAACGATCTCGGTGATGTTGCTTAAATACATTATCAAAAACGTAATCTACAGATAGTACGAACCCAGATACTAGAACTAATAATATACCGCTTAAAATTAGGTTTCGATCAACAGCCCTTCCCTTAAAGTGTATTATTGCAAGTACAATTACGGATATAAGTATTACGTATTCGGGTTCTAAAACTAGCGTTAAAACAAATAATACGATAGCTATAAAACCAGTCCAGATGTACCAAGAAGGAAGTCCTTCACGATATAATACAAGTAAAAATATACTGTATATTAAGGCGCTTCCAGGGTCTGGTTGAGGCAGAATTAAGATTACAGGTAAAAATACAATAGCCAGAGCTTGTATTTGTCTATTAACATCTTTTAGGTTTACTTGCGTGTCACTCAGGTATTTTGCTAATGCAAGGGCAGTAGCGGCTTTAGTGAATTCAGAGGGCTGTAATGTAAAGCTCCCTATTGCGTACCAGCAACGTTGTCCTGCAATGGTCTTTCCAAAGAAAAATAAACCAACTAACGATAATAAGGCAACACCAAAAATGATACTGGCATACTTCTCGTAGAATTTACCATCAACAAATAGAACGATAAAAATCAATGGAATCGTTAGTAAAATAAAAATTAACTGTTTTTCATATGTACCATCTGTAGAGGATAGGGAAGATGAGTATATGTTTAGCCATCCCATTATCACTAATGTGATATAGATGATTACACTTATCCAGTCAATATTGCTTTTTACACTTTGATTTTTCATTTGAAATGAATCTCTTTATTGTTTCTTTTGAGTAGTGTCTACTTTTGTTGTTTTAATCTCCTTAGGTTTTATCATCTTCGCTCTCATAACTGAATCTCTCGGAGTAGTTTCAATTAAACTAGCTTCGGACATTCCGCCTAATTTTGCATATTGATCTTTCAGACTTGTGTTTAAAATACGAATTTCCAGATCATTTCTTGTAATTTTTTTACGAAGATATTTTTCAATCATCAAACTGGCGATAGGGCCTGCAATTGTAGCTCCAAACCCACCATTTTCGATCATTACAGCTATTGCAATCTTAGGGTTATCTTTAGGTGCAAATGCTACGAATATGGAGTGATCTTTAAGTTGTGTTCTTTTGCCATTAATTTTAGCAAAATTCTCAGCTGTACCCGTCTTTCCACAAATATCGATGCCTTCAACGCGTAACCTGCTAGCTGTTCCTTTGTTATAAACATCAAATAATCCACTAATTATAGGAGGAAAATATTTTTTATCTATGGTTGTTTCGTGTTTAACCTCAAATTTAGGGTCGATTTTTTCTCCTTCAATTTTTTTAATGATATGAGGTGTGAAATAATGCCCTTGATTGGCTATTGTAGCCATCATATTTGCTAATTGAATTGGCGTCATTAAAACCTCTCCTTGTCCAATAGAGTTGGATACAATTGTTGTACTTCTCCAGCCTCCATTAGGATAAATTTTCTTGTATGTTTTAGAGGTTGGTATGTTTCCTCTTTTACCTGTTGGTAAATCATATCCCATATACTGACCTAAACCAAAGCTTTTTACGTGATTACTCCATACGTCAACAGCATAAGCAGGGTTGTTGTATTTGTTTATAGTAAGCATATAAGCTTGGGCAAAATAAGTGTTGCATGAATTGTAAATACCATTATGCAACTGTTGGGCTGGTGGGTGATTATGACACTTCATAAAACGACCTCTTCCATAACTGAATCCATGATGGCAAAAAAACGTCGTGTTTTCGTTGATCACTCCTTCTTGTAATCCAATAAGACCTGTTAGGATTTTAAATGGAGATCCAGGTGGGTATTCTGCAAGCAGTCCACGATCATATAATGGTTTTGCAATTGAGTCATGATACAGTAAGGTGTAATTTTTAGAACGTTGCCTTCCTACTAATATGCCAGGGTCATAAGATGGAGCAGTAACTAATGCTAAAATTTCACCAGTTTTTGGTTCTAAAGCAACAATTCCACCTCTTTTATTAATCATTAATTGTTCCCCATACTTCTGAAGTTCAGCATCAATTGTTAAGTTGATGTCTTCTCCCTGTACAGCAACGGTATCATACTTTCCATCTTTATAGGAACCTATCTCTCTGTTGTATTTGTCTTTTTGAATGTATTTTACACCCTTGATCCCGCGTAAAGTTACCTCGTAGCTTTCTTCAACACCTTGTGTTCCAATTAAATCACCACTGTTGTAATAGGGGTTGCTTGCTACTAATTTTTCGTTTACCTGAGTAATACCTCCAAAAATATTAGCACCATAATCTACTTCGTAATCACGTAAAGATCTTTTTTGAAAATAGAAACCTTCAAATTTTCTCATCTTTTCTTGAAAAGCAGCAAATTCACTTTTGTTCAACTGAGCTAAGAACACAGATGGTAATCGAGGGCTGTATACTTTAGCTTTCTCAATTTTTTTAATGAAATCTTCTTTAGTAACATTTAAGAGTTCACAAAACTCTAGAGTATCAATGTTTTTGATCTCTCTTGGGATAACCATGATATCATAAGAAGCCTGATTGGCAACTAATAATTTACCGTATCTGTCATATATGTAGCCTCTTTCAGGATAGTCGTATTTTATCTTTATAGCGTTATTCTCAGATTTTAGTTTAAAAGAATCGTCTATAATTTGTAAATAGAATATGCGAATTACCAGCAAAGATGCTGCAATGATTATTAAAGAGGGCAGCAGAATTTTTCTCATCTTCTGTTGGGCTTAATAAGGTATATTATTATGATACAAGTTATAATGGTAAATATTGTACTAAATAAGGTTCGAAGTAAAACGTCTAAAATGAAGTTAAACTGAAAAGCTTCAAGTGTAAAAAGTATTATATGATGTATTAATACTGATACTAATATAAATGAAAATCGCTCAGGAGTTAAAGAGTCATTTAATTTAATAGTTTGGTATTCATAACTCAAACCAAATGAGAATTTAAATATATATGGTCTGTAATAGGCTAGTATTAGACAAGCTGTGGCGTGTATTCCTCCGGAATTGCAAAACATGTCCATAGCAAGACCAAGTAAAAAACTTGATGCCAAAAGCCCAGATTTGTTCCCGTTTACTGGATATAGAATTATATACAGTATATAAGGAAACGGACTTATGTAGCCTAGGAAATTCATGTTATTAAAAATAATAATCTGAACTGCCAACAGCAGGATAAATCGAGAAATATTGATTAACAAAGCGCTATTCATCTTTTTCTCTTTTTTCTAGTTTAATAAGCTCTTCACGGTCTCTACTCTTGATAATATATACATGTCCTAAATTCGTCATGTCATTAAATAATTTGACATCGATAGTGTAATAATTTGTCTTTTTTGAAGTGTATATCTTTTCAATAGTACCAATTCCAATGTTCTCAGGGAAAATTACAGATTGACCACCAGTTACAATAGTATCTCCTCTGCGAACAGAAGCTAATCTAGGAACATCTATTAACTGAACGAAGCCAGTACTTCTTCCGTCCCAAATTAGTGAACCAAAATGATTTGATTTTTTTATCTTAGCATTAATCTGAGATTTGGTATTAAGAATACTAACAACAGTTGCATATCTAGGAGATGTATTATCTACAATACCTATTATTCCTAAGCTGTTAATTACTCCCATATCAGGCTTAACTCCATCATTAGAGCCTGAGTTTATTGTAATGTAATTTTCGTGTACATTATAAGAGTTATGTATTACTTTCGAAACAATAATATCAGCAGGTTTAACACCTTTGATGCTGTCTGGAAGTGGTAATTTTGTGGTGTCTTCGGCATTAAATAATAGACTTTTTAGTCTAGCGTTTTCAAGTACCAATTCGTCGTTTTCTTTTCTTAGATTCAAGTACTCATTTATGCTGTTTATTTTTTCATAAACACCACCACTTAAGAAATTAGCAGAACTAATTACTCTGCTTTTGTGAAAAGAGTGTGATTGAATAGAGAGGCCTAACGAAATACCTAAAAGCAGCAAAAACAGCAACCGATTACTGTTTCTTATAATAAAATTAAATATTTGCTGCATTTCTTGCTTGGTTATTTTGTTTCAGGATATGCTTAAAGTTTCAAAATTTCTTCAGAACTAAATTGTGAATAGTTTAGTTCTGAAGAAATGTATATAATTAATTTGATCTTATTTGATTAAGATGCTTTTGAATTTTGAAATGTTTTTCAATGCCATTCCAGTACCGCGAACTACAGCTCTTAATGGATCTTCAGCAATGTAAACAGGTAAATCTGTTTTTTGTGAAATTCTTTTATCAAGACCTCTTAACATAGATCCTCCACCTGCAAGATAGATACCTGTATTGTAGATATCAGCAGCTAATTCAGGAGGTGTTTGAGATAATGTTTCCATTACAGCATCTTCAATTCGTTGTATTGATTTGTCTAATGCTTTAGCAATCTCACGGTAAGATACATCTACTTGTTTTGGTTTTCCAGTAAGTAAATCTCTACCTTGAACTGACATATCTTCTGGCGGGCCATCTAAATCTTCGATAGCGGCACCAATTTGAATTTTTATTTTTTCAGCAGTACTTTCTCCAACAAATAAGTTGTGTTGCGTACGCATGTAATAAACAATATCATTTGTAAATACGTCACCAGCAATTTTTACCGATTTGTCGCATACAATTCCGCCTAATGCGATTACTGCAATTTCAGTTGTTCCACCACCGATATCAACAATCATGTTACCTTTTGGTTGCATAATGTCAATTCCAATACCAATAGCTGCTGCCATAGGTTCGTGAATCAAATAAACTTCTTTACCATTTACTCTCTCACAAGATTCTTTTACAGCACGCATCTCCACTTCAGTAATTCCTGAAGGAATACATACTACCATACGCAATGCAGGAGTAAACATTCTCTTTTTTAATGCAGGAATACTTTTGATGAACATACTGATCATTTTTTCAGAAGCATCAAAGTCAGCAATAACACCGTCTTTAAGTGGCCTTATGGTCTTTATGTTTTCATGGGTTTTACCTTGCATCATATTGGCTTCCTTACCAACAGCAATGATTTTGCCTGATATTCTATCACGTGCCACGATTGAAGGACTGTCAATAACTACTTTATCATTATGTATGATTAAAGTGTTTGCGGTACCAAGGTCTATCGCAATATCCTCGGTCATGAAATCAAAAAATCCCATAAGTTTTTTAGGGGTTTAAAAGTTATAAATTAGTAACGCACAAAGTTAAACAAATTAATGTTTAAAATGACGCGTTCCTGTAAATACCATTGCAACTTTATTTTCATTGCAATAATTAATGCTTAATTCGTCTTTTATTGATCCACCCGGCTGAATTACAGCTGTAATTCCTGCTTTTTTGGCTAATTCTACACAATCCGGAAATGGGAAAAATGCGTCACTCGCCATCGAAGCTCCGTTTAAATCAAATCCAAATGCTTTTGCTTTGTCAATTGCTTGAACTAAAGCGTCTACACGAGAGGTTTGTCCCGTTCCAGATGAAATTAAAGTTCCGTTTTTTGCAAATACGATTGTGTTTGATTTTGTATTCTTACAAATCTTTGAAGCGAATAATAAATCTTCAACTTCTTGTTCCGTAGGTGCTGTAATTGTAACGGTTTTTAAATGCTCTTTATTGTCAGTAACATTGTTTTTATCTTGAATTAAAAGTCCATTTAAACAAGTTCTAACTTGTCTTGTAGGTAGTTCAACTTCATTTTGAACTAAAATAATTCTGTTTTTCTTTTCTTGTAAAACTGCAATAGCTTCAGAATCAAAACTTGGAGCGATCACAACCTCACAAAATAATTTATTTATTTCTTGAGCTGTAGCTAAATCAATAGTTGTATTTGAAATTAAAACTCCTCCAAATGCTGAAGTAGGATCACAAGCTAAAGCTGCTAAATAAGCTTCGCTGATAGTTTTTCTTGTAGCCAAACCACATGCATTGTTGTGTTTTAAAATTGCAAACGTAGGTCCGTCAGTTTTAAATTCTGCAATTAAGTTCACGGCCGCATCTACATCAAGCAAGTTGTTGTAAGACAATTCCTTTCCGTGAAGTTTTTGGAACATTGCGTCAAAATCTCCAAAGAAGAATCCTTTTTGATGTGGGTTTTCACCATATCGCAATACTTGTCCATCTGCAATACTTTCTTTGTAAATAGTGTCGTCAGTATTGAAGTAATTAAAAATTGCAGTATCATAGTGAGATGAAACGTGAAAAGCTTTAGTAGCAAGCAATCTTCTATTCTCTAGAGTTGTTGCTCCGTTTTGCTCTGTAATTAAATCTAATATTAAGCTGTACTCATTTACCGAAGCCACAATAACGGTGTCTTTAAAGTTTTTTGCTGCAGCACGAATTAATGAAATTCCACCAATATCAATTTTTTCGATAATGTCAGTTTCGCTAGCTCCTGATGCAACTGTTTTTTCGAATGGGTATAAGTCAACAATCACTAAATCAATTTGAGGAATATCAAATTCCTTCATTTGTTGAACATCACTTTCGTTGTCTTGACGGTTTAAAATTCCACCAAAAATTTTCGGGTGTAACGTTTTTACTCTTCCGCCAAGAATTTCAGGAAATGAAGTGATATCTTCAACAGGAACTACAGGAATTCCTAGGTTTTTAATAAAATCTTCTGTTCCTCCAGTTGAGTAAAGAGTTACTTTTTGTTCATGTAATTTTCTTACAATAGGTTCAAGGCCTTCTTTCGAAAAGACTGAAATTAATGCAGATTGAATAGTTTTTGTTGTGCTCATTGTGTAGTTATAATTATCAAAGTGCAAAAATAGTTTTTTTTTGATTATAAAAATCAACATTTTATGTAACATTATCTTAAAAATAACTACCTATGAGTAAGTGAATTTTTATTAGGTTTTTGACTAAAATTTATTGAATTTTACTTTAATGTAAATTTAAAATCTATGCTGCTTTATTTTCGATTGTTAAAAGAAAGTTTCGGTTTTGCGATGAATGCTTTACGAAGTAACAAACTGAGAACTTTGTTGTCGTTGTTGGGGGTTACCATTGGTATTTTTTCGATTATTGCCGTACTTGCAGCAGTAGATTCATTGAATAGAAAAATCACTAAAGATTTAAGTAGCTTAGATAAGAACACTATTTATTTAATGAAATTTTCTTTTGGTCCATCAGATATTCCGCAATGGAAAAGAGAACAATTTCCAAATGTAAAATATGACGAATATACCTATCTTAAAAATTCACTTACAAATACTAATCAAGTAGGTTACCAACTTTTTGTTAAAAGAGAGAGCTTAAAATATGATTCAAAAACGGTAAGTGATGTAAATGTAGTTCCAGTTTCTTATGAGTTCATAGATATTGAAGGTTTGGATTTTGAAAAAGGTCGTTTCTATAATGAATCAGAATCTAATTCTGGAGCGCCAGTTATTGTTTTAGGGCACGATATTGCCGAAGGTCTGTTTGGAGATTCTGAGCCCATAGGAAAAAACATTCGTTTGTACGGACAGCGTTTTACTGTTATTGGTGTGGTAAAAAAGCAAGGAGCAGGATTGTTTGGAGATAGTAATGATACATCAGTATATTTTCCAGCAAATTTTTTGCGTAGAATGTATGGCGATAATAATGACGGAATGACTCCTGTAATTGTTTTAAAGCCCGAAAAAGGAGTTGATATGGATGCGTATAAGGCTGAAGTGTCTCAGAAATTAAGAGCCTTTCGAGGATTAAAAGCAGGGCAAATTGATAATTTCTTTGTGAATGTATTCTCGGGGTTTACTGATTTTATAGATGGTATTATAGGGCAGATGAATATGATGGGCTGGATAATAAGTGGATTCTCTCTTCTTGTGGGTGGTTTTGGAATTGCGAATATTATGTTTGTTTCTGTAAAAGAGCGAACGAACCTTATTGGAATTCAAAAATCTTTAGGTGCTAAAAATAAATTTATCCTGTTTCAGTTTTTATTCGAAGCAATAATACTTTCGGTAATTGGTGGGGCAATTGGGTTAATTCTGGTTTGGATAATTTCTGTAATTCTTACCAAAGCTCTCGATTTTGAATTTGTTCTCGGGATGGGAAATATCCTTCTCGGAACAGGGCTTGCTGCATTAATTGGATTAATAGCAGGAATTCTTCCCGCAATCTCAGCTTCCAAATTAGATCCTGTTGAAGCAATTAGAACTGGAATGTAGTTTTTTGAAGACTCAAAGAGGCAGAGGTTTTAAGTTTCGGTAGTTATCGCTACTGCGTTGATAAGGTTTTAAGTTTTTTTTAGATTCTTTGTCTTATTCTGAAGTTTCGAAAAGAGTTTTTGCTTTTGTAAAATTCCGTTGAGAGGTTTTTGGGTTGAATAGTCTCCAGTTTTAGATAGAGATAATGAAGATATAAGAATAAATCAAGAAGAGGCTTTGGTTAAATAATTTTAATTTATACTTCATTATTCTTTAAGAATTTTATATAAAAAAATCCCAAGAAATTTCCTTGGGATTTTTAATTTTTTTAGAAGTTTAAAAACTATCTAATTGTATTGTTTTGAATCAAATCGATATACAAGTTAATCTTGTCTTTTAATTCTTTTCTAGGCGTTATAAAGTCTAAAAAACCATGTTCCAAAAGGAATTCAGCAGTTTGGAAACCTTCAGGTAAATCTTTTCCAGTAGTATCTCTTACAACTCTTGGTCCAGCAAATCCTATTAAAGCGCCTGGTTCAGAAATGTTGATATCTCCTAGCATGGCATAAGATGCAGTTGTTCCTCCTGTTGTTGGGTCAGTACATAAAGAGATGTAAGGTAATCCAGCTTCAGCAAGTTGAGCTAGTTTTACAGATGTTTTAGCTAACTGCATCAAAGAGTAAGCTGCTTCCATCATACGAGCCCCACCAGATTTTGAAATCATAACAAAAGGCATTCTGTTTTTGATTGCATGGTTAATTCCTCTTGCGATTTTTTCACCTACAACAGCTCCCATAGAACCACCAATAAAGGCAAAGTCCATACAGCAGATAACTACGTCTTTTCCTTTTGATTTTCCAACTCCAGTACGCACAGCGTCTTTAAGTTGGGTTTTTTCCATAACATCTTTTAATCGGTCTGCATATCTTTTTGTATCAACAAAATGCAAAGGATCTTTAGAAGTAAGGTTTTTATCTAGCTCAACAAATTCATTGTTGTCAAATAAAATTTCAAAATAGATTGCGCTTCCAATTCTAACATGGAAATCATCTTCTGGGCTTACAAATAAGTTACGAGCCAACTCATCAGCATCAATAATTTTTCCTGTTGGAGATTTGTACCAAAGTCCTTTTGGGACATCCATTTTGTCTTCGGTAGGTGTTGTAATCCCTTTTTCGTGTCTTTTAAACCAAGCCATATTTTTTGTTTTTGTTGTTTTAGGTTTAAAGTTTAAAGTTGTGAAACTTCAAACCTAAAACTTTAAACTTTTTAATTATAGTGTATTTACGTTATTCAAGTCAGCAAAAGCTTGTTCAAGTCTTGCGTTGAATGTTACTTCACTTTCACGTACCCATCTTCTTGGATCGTAGTATTTTTTATTAGGAACATCAGCACCTTCTGGGTTACCAATTTGTGTTTTTAAATAGTCAATGTTTTTAACCATATAGTCACGGATTCCTTCAGTGTATGCGAATTGTAAATCAGTATCGATATTCATTTTGATAACTCCGTATCCAATCGCTTCTCTAATTTCTTCAAGTGTAGAACCTGAACCTCCGTGGAAAACGAAATCTACTGGGTTATGACCAGTTTTAAATTTGTCTTGAACGAAATCTTGAGAGTTTTTTAAGATTTTTGGAGTTAATTTTACGTTTCCTGGTTTGTAAACCCCGTGAACGTTACCAAATGCAGCAGCAATTGTAAATTTAGGGCTTATTTTAGATAATTCTTCGTAAGCATAAGCTACTTCCTCTGGTTGAGTGTATAATTTTGAGCTATCTACATCAGAGTTGTCAACACCATCTTCTTCACCACCTGTAATTCCAAGTTCGATTTCAAGTGTCATCCCCATTTTGCTCATTCTAGCTAAGTAACCTTTACAGATTTCGATGTTTTCTTCGATTGGCTCCTCAGATAAATCAATCATATGAGAACTGTATAATGGTTTTCCTGTTTCTGCAAAATGTTTTTCAGATGCATCTAACAAACCATCAATCCAAGGTAATAATTTTTTTGCACAGTGATCAGTATGTAAAATTACTGTTGCACCGTAAGCTTCTGCTAAAGTATGAATGTGTTTTGCTCCAGCAATTCCACCAGCGATTGCCGCTTTTTCGTTAGCATTAGATAATCCTTTTCCAGCATTAAATTGAGCTCCACCATTAGAAAATTGAATAATAACTGGCGCATTCAGTTTTGCTGCAGTTTCAAGAACTCCATTGATTGTACTTGATCCAGTAACGTTTACTGCAGGAAGTGCAAATCCTTTTTCTTTTGCATAATTAAAAATCTCTTGAACTTGATCTCCTGTAGCTACTCCTGGTTTAATATTGTGTGCCATTGTAATTCTTTTTTAGTTGTTTTTTAGTTTTTAGTTTGCAAAAATAAGAATTAATTAGCATTAGAAAGGATAATTTATTCCAAAATTTAAAACCGAGTGTCCGAAGTTGTAATCTCTGAACCAACGTTTGCCTGTTTCGTAAGCAGGATTATAGGTTTTAAATCCTAAGTCAAAACGGATTACGAAGAAACTTAAATCATAGCGAAACCCTATTCCTGTTCCTAGTGCAATGTCTTTAAGATCACCAAAATTCTTAAAAGTTGCTTTTTCATCTGTTACATTATCTAATACATTCCAGATATTTCCTGCATCTGCAAAAATAGCTCCTTTCAATTTGCCTAAAACCTTATATCTAAATTCACCACTAATTGCAATTTTCATATTAGCTTCGTTAAAATCATTAACGGCTCCAGTACTTCCCGGCCCTAATGAATACGGTTGCCAAGCTCTATTATCATTCGATCCTCCAGAATAGTAACTTCTAGAAAAAGGAATGTAATCAGAATTACCAAAAGGAACAGCAATACCAAAAAATGTTCGTACAGCAACTACTTTTTCCTTTGTTAAATCCCAATGTTTAATGTATTCAAACTCAGTTTTTAAGTATTCAGAATATTCTAAATTAAAAATTTGATAGTTGCCATTTGTATTTTTTTGCAAATTAGCAGCTTTGGAGATTACTGATAGTAAAGATCCTGCTGTTTCAATTTTTGCTTTAAAAAGATAAAAAGTATTGTCTAGTAAATCTTTCTTAGTTGTTTTGGTAAAAGTATAACTTGATGCCAAAATAAAATCATTTTCTGTAAGTCGTCTCCTTCTTTCTTCAATGCTTTCTACTGTTTGGAAATCGCTTTCGGGAATTATTATATTTTTATTTAATATATCGTTTGTAAATCCGTTTGTTCCTTTTTCGATTATTAAATCTTGAGTTTCTTCGTCAATATAATCAGGATTTGTATTGTACTTTGCTGCTAGATCATTTAATGCGTTATAAGAGGAACGATACACACTGTAATAATTTTGTGGATTCAAATTCCGTACATATTGTACATTTAAAAGGTCAATACGTGCTGTATTATTTCTTTTTGGTGTCCAATTATAGGTAAATGCACCTGTAAAATTTTCTTTATCCAGACCTATGTTTCTTTGTTTTGCAAAACCAGCAGTCATTACTGTTGAAGGAATCATGCTTTTTGGAATGATTTTCTCGGTTCCAAAAGGCATTAATATTCTAGGTACGTTTAGCTTAATGTCGACACCATATTCTGATGCGTTAAAGAAAGTCCCGTTTGGATTTGCTAAATCTTGTGAAGAACCAACATTAACACGTCCTGCAATTTCTAGTGTTTCGGCACCATTAAATACATTACGAATTGTTTGTGAAAGACTAAAACCAATTCCGAAATCCTGAATGTTAGAATGGGTAACATCTAAGGTGGTTCCGAAACTGTATTTTTTTCTAGGAGTCAGGTATATCTTGGCAATTAGAGATTGCGCTGTAGAGTCTCTTTTATCTACTTCGTAATGGATAGATGGATAATTAAAAATCTTTAAATTATTTAAATATCGAGTTGTAAGCGTTGTCTTAAAATCAGCAAAAACAGTTCCTTTACTAATAAAAATTGCATCAGTTATTGCATAGGGCTTGTACTTTAGTTTTTTATAACTGTATAAATTAAAGTTTTTGTAAGTGGTGCTGTCTGTAATTTCTGATTTAGCATTTGCAGCCGAATAATCAGTATAAATGTTAACGTCGCTAATTTTATAGACTTTAAAAGGCACAGTTCTGCTAGAATCTTTATCCTGATAAGTGTAATCTTTTATGATTAGATCTATATTTGCCTTGTTCTTTTTGTTTATAGTATCAATGTTATAAGTTACATTGTTAGATTGGAAATAATACACTCCATGATTTCTAAAATAAGTTGTTATACGGTTTTTTTCATCATCTAAATCACTTGTCTTATATTGGTTTCCTGATTTTAATACCGTATTCTCAATGCTTTTGTTGTATAACGAATCCACATCAGGAGATGATATACTGGTAGTAATAGTGTCTAAAAGAAAGGGTTGTCCTGTTGTTACAGTATATCGTATCTTGGCTTTCTTAGTGCCTACGCTGTCAATTGTAAAAGCAGTTTTGGTATTAAAATAGCCATTATGGAAATAATGATATTTTAAACGCATAGAAGATTTTTTTACCTTACTGGTATCAATAATTACTGGAGGTTCTCCAGTAGTTTTAAAAAAGTCATTTATCCCTTTGTATAAAAAGGACTGTCCAAGGCGATCGACTTGTTTTGCAGATAATAGTTTAGATAATCTTTCATATCTTTTAGGATTGCTTTTATATTTCGCCTGAAAAGTAGAATCTGGATTTGGATTGGCTAAATTGTATAAGTTTAAGCGCAACTTGTATCCACCAATAAGTGTGCTATTGGGTTTTTGATATAATTGGTTAAATATATTTTCATCCTTAATAGGTTTGTCATTTACTATAATTTCGTTCTTAGTAAGGAGTTTTTTACCATTAGGAACTCTTTTTACAGAATTACAAGCTGAAATAAATATTGCTATTAGAATAAATGCTACTATTTTTGTGGAAATCTTTCTCAAGTGTTCTAAAATATTTAATTCAAAAGTACATTATTTTATGGTTAGTAAAAACCAAATAAAGCTTATATCAGGTTTACTTCAAAAAAAACAACGTTTTGCTAATGGTTTGTTTTTTGCCGAAGGAGTAAAAGTAATTCAAGAATTGTTACAATCCAATTTTGAATTAGAGCACCTGTATACTACTCAAAACGATTTTGAGACCGTTTTAGTCTCTAAGAAAACGTTAATTAACGCACAAGAACTAAAAAAAATTAGTGCTTTGTCAACTCCGAATTCTTGTTTGGCAGTTTTTAAGATTCCTGCTGATAAAAAAATAATAGAATCTGGTTTAATCCTTGCTCTTGATGATATTCGTGACCCTGGGAATTTAGGAACTATTTTACGACTTTGCGATTGGTTCGGAATCAAGCAATTGCTTTGTTCTAAAGAATCAGTAGATATCTATAATCCAAAAGTGGTTCAGGCTACTATGGGTTCAATTGCTAGGGTTAATGTGAATTATATTGATTTAAAGGCTTTTCTTGCTCAAACGTCACTTCCTGTTTTTGGTACTTTTATGGATGGTTCTAATATCTATAAAACTGATTTACCACAAGAAGGTATTATTATAATGGGTAATGAAGGTAATGGTATATCGGATGAAATTGAAAAAACCATCCAAAACAGACTTACTATTCCTAGATTTGGAGATCTTCAAAAAACCGAAAGCTTAAATGTGGCTACTGCAACCGCAATTATACTTAGTGAATTTAAACGTAATAGTTAATTCTGTTATTAATGAAAAGTAAAGTTAATTAAAATAGCTCTTGATTTCATCGATTCTATGTTACCTGTCCAAGGGCTGTTTGGATCTTTGTCACGAATTAATTCGTCGCTAAGACCAAATGACCCTCTAATTGAAGGAGAGAAAATAAAATATTCTGAGAAAAAATCAACTCCAAAACCTAATTCATAATTCATTGTCCAAGCTTTTACTCTAAAGCGTTGCTCTAAATTGTCATCAATAGATTTTGCATTACTAGATAGATTTAACGTCGTAGACATTCCTCCAACTAAATAAGGTCGTACATTTCCTGTTCTTAACGCAGAGAATTTTAAGAGTAGAGGAAAATTGATATAAGTACTATTTACCTCTCTTAAATAATCAGTCTTCGAAGCAAGTTCAGGATTAGGATAATATAGATCTCTTTTAGTATAATATAACCCTGGTTCAAAACGAAGGTTAATATATTCCTGTAATCTTAAATCGGCTACAACACCAACGTTAAATCCAGTTGTTTTTTTTATCTGGATATCGGGTCCAACGGTTTTGTAGTCTATCTTAAAGTTATAGCTATTGAAACCAAGGTAATATCCAAAATAAAGACGTTGTTTTTGCCAAGTTTCTAAATTGATAATAGGATCTTTACTAAACATGCTTTTAGTAAATTGAGTATATCCCTTTGTAGTGAAGATAAATAAAATTAAGATTACAGTTTTTTTCATACTATTTTTTAGAAGCTGAATAAATAGTTGCTACACCAAATGTTTGTGGCAAGGCTTTCACATCTATAAACCCGATTTTTCGTAAAATATTGTTTAGGTTTTCTCCATAAGGGAAATTTGCGGCAGATTCAGATAAATAACCATAAGCGGCATCATCTTTAGAAAATATTTTTCCTATTAATGGAAGGATGTTTTTAGTGTAGAATCCATAACCTTGTTTATAAGGAGTTTTGTCTGGAACCGAAGTTTCAAGAATTACAAAAACTCCATTTGGTTTTAAGACTCTTAAAATTTCAGATAAACCTTTTTCAAGATTTTCGAAGTTTCTAACACCAAATGCTACCGTGATTGCATCAAAATGATTGTCTTCAAAAGGTAAGTTTTCTGAATCTCCTACGACCATTTCAATAGTTTGGCTTAGGTTTTTTGCAGCGATTTTTTTCTTTCCTACTTCAAGCATTCCAGAAGAGATATCCAGACCAATGATTTTTTCAGCATTTGTTTGTGCCATCAAAATAGCTAGATCACCAGTTCCTGTTGCGATATCTAGAATTATCTTTGGTTTCCTGTCTGAAACTATTTTTAATACTTTTTTTCGCCATTTAATATCAATACCAAATGAAATTACACGATTTAAGTTATCATAATTTCCAGATATTGTATCGAACATTTGTTCAACTTGTTCTTTCTTCCCTAAGGCCGAATTTTTATAAGGTGTTATTTTTTCTGACATTTTTTTAATTTGTACAAATATAATACAATATGTATTAACTGTTATTCCGTTTCTTTAATTACGAGATGAAATTATTTTTTGGTTTTTATTGGTTGTTATACCCACTTTTAATGATTTGTAAAAATCACTAAAAGTGGGTATTGTGAGGAAGTTATTTATTGTAGAAATTTACTTTGTAAAAATGATTATATTTTTTCAATGATTAATAGAGAATTAATGACCCAAATCAAATGGGTGCTACTTGCGCTTATCATCTCGTTTGTTCTAGTAAGTTGTTTTGAAAGTACTGTTTTTGAGAGCAGTATTATTTTTAAAGCGCAAAATACGTTCTTAGGATTAAATTTGTTTTTGGAAATTTTAATTTTCTTTGTCTTTAGTACCTTCGTGGTATTTGGTATTAAAGGCTTTTTTGAGATGTACTCTCAAAAAATCTCAAATATTATAATATTCTTTTCTGGTGTATTTTTAATATTTGTAATTTTTATTTTATGTTATCAAATACTCTTTCTAGAGTAGGTCATTTCTCTAATCATTGTTTGCCAAAAAAAAAGACCCGCATTAATGCGGGTCTTTTTTTTGTTATAATCTGACGTATGTTTCGTAAGTGTAGTCGTAAAGATGTTTTTCATCTCTTTTGTTTGGTTCTACTTCTATTAGTTGCCATTCGTTTTTATTGATCTCAGGAAAAAAAGCATCAGCGTCAAAACTATGATGAACTCTTGTAATTTCTAAAACATCAGCAAAAGGCATTCCTAAATTATATATTTCGCCACCTCCAATTATAAATGAATCATCATCTTTAGGGCATTTTGTAATTGCTTCTTCTATGCTTTTTACAACTATACATCCTTCGGGTTGATAATTATCTTGACGCGTTATTATAATATGAGTTCTGTTTGGTAGCGGTTTAGGGAAACTTTCAAATGTTTTTCGCCCCATTATAATATGATGTCCAGTGGTAAGGGCTTTAAATCTTTTGAAATCATTTGATAAGTGCCAAATCATTTCATTGTTTTTTCCAAGCGCATTGTTTTCGGCAACAGCCGCAATCATTATAATCATTTTATTTTTAACTAAGATTTATTTTCGGCATTGTCATTTAAGCTTGAGTCTAGCTGTGCTATTCTTTTTTGCTGTAAGGCAACAAGTCGGTCTATTTGTTCTCTTTCCCAATTTTTATTCATAAAACGGTCAGTGATATATACTTTTATAAAATGTAAAATAAAAATAAAAAACCAGACTGTAATTATCCAGATGTACCAGTTTTGTCCGTATGAGATATTTAAAAATCGATCAGCGACAAACAAAAATAAACTTCCTAAAAGGAATAAGACGAAATGAAAATATAGCGTTTTTTTTTGTCTTATTCTTCTTCTTGCGTATTCATACTGCTCGTGTAATTCCTTTTCCATGAGATAAATATTAGATTATAAAGATAAAATTTATTTTGAAATAGGACTATTTTGAGTGTTGAATATTTGTGCAGAAAAAGGTTTTGTGCTTTATGTTTATTTTTAGAGCAAAAAAAATCCGCTTTCGATAAGCGGATCTTTATGTTTTTATACGGAAACACTTCCTTTGATTCCTGCATGTGGCTCGTAATCTAAAAGGGTAAAGTCGTTGTAATCAAAGTCGAATATGTTTTTTATATCGGGATTTAAAACCATTTTAGGTAATGGTTTTGGCTCGCGTTTTAATTGTAATTCTAGTTGTTCAAAATGATTGTTATAAATATGTGCGTCTCCAAAAGTGTGAATAAATTCTCCTGCTTCGAGGTCACAAACTTGTGCAATCATCATAGTTAATAGAGCATATGATGCAATATTAAATGGAACGCCTAAGAATATATCTGCACTTCGTTGGTATAATTGACAAGATAATTTTCCTTTAGTTTCACCTTTTTCAAGATCAGGACTAGATACATAAAATTGGAAAAAAGCATGACAAGGAGGTAATGCAGCTTTGTTATTGGCTACATTTTCTTCAAATGATTTTTTTGTATCCGGTAATACTGATGGATTCCAAGCAGAAACCAACATTCGACGACTATTTGGGTTTGTTTTAAGTTCTGTAATGAGCTCCGAAATTTGGTCTATTTCTTCACTGTTCCAATTGCGCCATTGGTGTCCATAAACAGGACCTAAATCACCATTGCTGTCTGCCCAGGCATCCCAAATTTTAACTCCGTTTTCTTGAAGGTATTTAATATTTGTATCCCCCTTTAAAAACCAAAGTAATTCGTATATAATGGATTTTAAATGTAATTTTTTAGTAGTAACCATTGGGAATCCCTCACTTAAATCAAAACGCATTTGGTATCCAAAAACACTTTTTGTTCCAGTTCCAGTTCTATCTCCCTTTTGACAACCATTCTCAAGAACATGTTGTACTAAGTCTAAGTATTGTTTCATTTTTGATTATGCTTTACGCTTCTCTTTTTGAAATTTCATCACGAATTTTAGCTGCTTTTTCGTAATCTTCTTGAAGCACAGCTTGTTCTAGTAATTCGTTAAGCTCCTGAGTTGTATGTTTAGAATAGGTTTCGCCAGATTGATTGCTTTCTTCTTCGCGACCAAATGTTTCTGGATTAGAAAGCACGTCATCAATTTCTTGAGAGTCCTTGTCGCTTTCCATTGAATTAGACTTTAAATAAATCCCTGCCTTGTCCAAAATGTTTTTATAAGTAAATATCGGAGCATTGAAACGTAATGCCAATGCTATGGCATCAGAAGTTCTTGCATCGATTATTTCTTCAATTTTATCTCTTTCGCAAATCAGGCTAGAGTAGAATACTCCATCAACTAATTTATGGATAATAACTTGCTTAACAACAATATCGAATCGTTCTGCAAAGTTTTTGAATAAATCATGTGTTAATGGGCGAGGTGGTTTTATCTCTTTTTCCAAAGCAATAGCAATTGATTGTGCTTCAAAAGCCCCAATTACAATTGGTAACTTTCGTTCGCCATCAACTTCATTCAAAATCAAAGCATAAGCGCCATTTTGAGTTTGACTGTATGAAATTCCTTTTATCGATAATTTAACTAAGCTCATAAGTTGCAGACGTATAAGGTATTACTACCTCGTTTTAATTAGAATTTTGTGTAAAAAATAAAAGTGCAATTTTAATCAAAAAATATGGAACAAAAAAGCTACCTAAAGCAAAGATACGATTATCTTATTTTTAGGTAGCATTATTTTAGTATAGAATTTTTAAATCTTTATGAATGTTGTGCCTTAAAAGCTTTTAATTTTTCAATTAACTTAGGAACAATTTCAAAAGCATCACCTACAACACCATAATCTGCTACTTTAAAGAAAGGAGCCTCAGGGTCATTATTGATTACTAATTTTACTTTAGATGAGTTAATACCTGCAATGTGTTGTATAGCACCCGAAATTCCTATTGCAATGTATAAGTTTGTAGCAACTGGTTTTCCTGTTTGTCCTACGTGTTCACTGTGAGGTCTCCATCCTAGATCTGAAACTGGTTTAGAACATGCAGTTGCAGCGCCAAGTACTGCAGCTAAATCCTCTACTAATCCCCAGTTTTCAGGACCTTTTAATCCACGACCTCCAGAAACTACAGTGTCAGCATCAGCGATAGATACTTTTCCGGTAACTTTTTCTACAGATTCTACTTTTACTCCAAAGTCATTGTCTCCAATTGTTGGGTTAAAATCCTCAGCAGTTGCAGTACCAGCGCTTTCGTATATTCCATAAGAGTTTTTAGCAAGAGCCAGAACTTTTACGTCAGTAGCGATTTCAGTAATATTGAAAGCTTTGTTAGAAAAAGCATTTCTTTTTACCTGAAAAGGAGAAGTGCTTACTGGTAAACCTACAACATTTGATGCAAATCCAGCTTCAAGAGCAACAGCAACTAATGATGAAAGATAAATACTGTCTGTACTAGAAGATAACAAAACTACTTTTGTACCTTCTTTTTGTGCTGCTTGTTTAATAACGTCAGCATAAGCTTTAGCAGTAAAACCTGCTAATTTATCGTTAGTTACTTTAAGAACTTTGTCAACTCCGTATTTTGATAATTCGCTTACGTCGCTTGTGTTTATTGTTAATGCTGTAACAGTTGTTCCTAATGATTCGGCAATTTTTTTAGCATATGATGCCAATTCAAAAGCTACTTTTTTAAATTTTCCTTCTGCAGATTCTGCATATATTAATATTGACATGATTTCTTTGTTTTGAGATTATTAGTTTTAGGTTTCAAGTTTCAGGTTATAACTGAAAACTGAAATCTGCGACTGAAAACTGATTACTAGATTACTTTCGCTTCGTTGTGTAATAAATTGATTAACTCATCTAAGTTGTCTGGAGAAACTAATTTCACTGCAGATTTTGGAGCTGGTTTTTCAAATTTTACAGCTTTAGTATTTACAGGAGCATCAACTGGTTCTACAATTGCCAAAGCTTTTGTTCTTGCAGTCATGATTCCTCTCATATTTGGAATACGTAAATCTTTTTCCTCAACTAATCCTTTTTGACCGCCAATAATTAATGGTAAAGTAGTACTTACAGTTTCTTTTCCACCGTCAATTTCGCGAACAGCTTTTACATTAGTACCATCAACAGTTATGTTTGTACATGAATTTAAAAAGTTATATCCTAAAATTCCAGAAATCATTCCAGGAACCATTCCACCATTATAATCTAATGATTCTTTTCCAGCAATTACTAAATCATAGCCACCGTTTTTAATAACTTCTGCTAATTGTTTTGCAACAAAAAAACCATCAGTAGGATTCGCATTTACACGAATTGCTTCGTTTGCACCGATTGCTAAAGCCTTACGTAAAGTTGGCTCAGTATCAGGACCTCCAACATTTACTACAGTAACAGTAGCTCCTTGTTGTTCCTGAAACCAAATGGCACGTGTTAAGCCAAATTCGTCGTTAGGATTAATTACATATTGTACGCCATTAGTATCAAATTCTGAATCACCATTGGTAAAGTTAATTTTTGAAGTAGTATCAGGTACATGACTGATGCAAACTAATATTTTCATAAGTATATATTTTAATATTTCTAAATACGTTTCCACAAATTTAGAAATATAATCTGAATAATTTACTATGCATGCATAATAATTTCGAAAACTATTACGATTTCGTAAAATAGGGGATAGATTTTGAAGAATGTTACTTTTTATAGCTGGAAAAGTGGTTTTTAGGTAAGATTTAGGGCTTCGGGTGCGATGTAAGAATTGATAAAAACAGGAATTATCAAGTTCTTTTTTATGGAGTTTTATTTCTATAAACTTCCTTTTCTAACAAAATAAAATTTAAATAAGAGCTGTATGGCTATTTTTAGGTTTATTATATCGATTTCGTAAGCTGTAAATTTCGAAAGGAAAAAGTGGATACGTTAGTAAAACACCGTTAGATACGACACTTCTTGTTTTTTAAACTAAATTTATGCTCTTAAGTAATTTAAAATAATTATTTTTGCTTTTCAGAAAATTACAACAACAATAAAAAATATGAGAACAATACAATTTAGAGAGGCCATTTGTGAAGCTATGAGCGAAGAAATGCGTCACGATGAATCCATATATTTAATGGGCGAAGAAGTTGCAGAATATAATGGTGCATATAAAGCATCAAAAGGTATGCTTGCTGAGTTTGGTGCAAAAAGAGTAATTGATACTCCAATTGCGGAACTTGGTTTTACAGGAATTGCAGTTGGATCTGCAATGAATGGTTGTCGTCCAATTGTAGAGTATATGACTTTTAACTTTTGTTTAGTTGGTATTGATCAAATTATAAATAACGCTGCTAAAATGCGTCAGATGACAGGAGGGCAATTTAATGTGCCTATCGTTTTTCGTGGACCAACTGCTTCTGCAGGACAATTAGGAGCAACTCACTCTCAAGCTTTAGAAAACTGGTTTGCAAATACACCAGGGCTTAAAGTTGTAGTTCCATCTACGCCTTATGATGCAAAAGGACTTTTAAAAGCTGCAATTCGTGATAATGATCCTGTAATCTTTATGGAGTCTGAGCAAATGTATGGTGATAAAGGTGAGGTACCAGACGGAGAATATACAATTCCTCTAGGAGTTGCAGATGTTAAACGTGAAGGAACAGATGTTACTATCGTATCTTTTGGAAAAATTATTAAAGAAGCATTTATAGCAGCAGATGAATTAGCTAAAGAAGGTATTTCTTGTGAAATTATCGATTTAAGAACCGTTCGTCCAATGGATAAAGATGCGATCTTAGCTTCAGTTAAGAAAACAAATCGTTTAGTAGTTCTAGAAGAAGCTTGGCCATTTGCAAGTATATCTTCTGAGATTACTTATATCGTACAAGAACAAGCTTTTGATTTTCTTGATGCGCCAATACAACGTATTACAACAGCAGATACACCTGCGCCTTACTCTCCGGTATTGCTTAAAGACTGGTTGCCAAATGCTGGTGATGTAGTAAAAGCAGTAAAGAAGGTAATGTATAAAAAATAAGAAAATTATCAATACTAATAAAACTTCATCATTTTCTTAATTGATGAAGTTTTTTTTTGGGGGGATTATGAAAAGAATTATTGTACTCAGTCTGTTTTTCTTATTTGCATTTGTAAATAGCATTTTTGCACAAACAAAAGTGAGTGGAATCGTCTTAGATAAATCCAATCAGCCGATTCCTTTTGCCAATGTAGTTTTTAAAGGAACCAATATCGGAATCGTTTCTAACGAGGATGGACGGTTTTATTTAGAATCGCCAAATACTTATACAACTATTATTGTTGCTTCGGCTGGCTTTTCGGAAAAAGAAATCACACTAGAAAAAGCAGTTAATTACAATTTTAAAGTTGTCTTAAACGAAGCCGAAAGTTTAAATGAGGTAGTGATTTATACTGGTAAGACTTCTAAAAAAAATAATCCAGCGTTAGATATTCTTAGAAAAATATGGGAAAGAAAACGTAAAAATGGATTGTATCAGTTTAAACAATACCAAATGGAGAAGTACGAAAAAGTGGAATTCGATATGAATACCATCGATAGTGCCTTCATGAAGAACAAAATTTTTAAAGGAATGGAGTTCATTTTTAAACAAGTAGATACTTCTAAAGTTACAGGAAAAACGTATTTGCCTATTTTTATAAACGAATCTTTGTATGATGTATACGGAGATAATAATATAAAGAAAGTAAAAGAGATAATTAAAGGAAGTAAAACCTCTGGATTTAATAATAATCAGCAGATATTAGCTTTTGTAAAAGACCTGTATTCTGATTATAATATTTATGATAATCACCTAACCTTTTTTGATAAAAGTTTTACAAGTCCGTTATCTAGAACAGGAATTGATGTGTATAACTATGTTTTAAAAGATAGTACATTTATAGATAACAAATGGTGTTATAATATTGTCTTTTATCCAAGACGTAAAAATGAATTGACTTTTAAGGGAGATTTTTGGGTAAATGATACCACGTTTGCTATCAAGAAAATTAATATGGCAGTTACAAAAAGTGCTAATATTAACTGGGTAAAAGATATTTATATCGAGCAAGAATTTGATGTTGTAAGTGATTCTATTTTTCTTCTTACAAGAGATTATATGATGTCGGACTTTGCTTTAAACAAAAAAGAAAGTTCTAAAGGGGTTTATGGAAAGAGAACTTCATCTTATAGAGATCATAAGTTTAATATACCAAAACCAGCTGCTTTCTATAAAGAAGAAGTAAATTATATAGACAACGAAGTGTATAATAGACCCGATGAATATTGGGAAGAAAACCGATTCGAAAAACTAACTAAAGACGAGCAAGGAGTTTATAAAATGCTTGATACCTTGCAAACAGTCAAGAGATTTAAACAACTTTATAGTTTGGTTTCGATACTTGGTAGTGGCTATATAGAGTTTCCGAAATTTGATTACGGACCTATATTCTCAACATTCGGCTATAATGAAGTCGAAGGAGTTCGTATACGAGTAGGAGGAAGAACTTATTTTGGGCCAAATGATCCTTGGCGTTTACAAGCGTATACAGCATATGGATTTGATGATAACAAATTTAAGTACGGGCTTTCAGGAAAATGGATGATCGACAAAAAAAATCGTCTTATTATCTCGGGAGGAAATAGGAGAGATGTAGAACAAATTGGAGCTAGTTTAACAACAACTAATGATGTTTTAGGACGAAGCTTTGCCTCATCGGCTTTATTTACAACAGGAAGTAACGGGAAATTAACCAATATTAATTTAACCAATGTTGCCGCCGAAATTGAGCCAATCAAGAATCTAACATTTCAAGTAGGATTGTCATATCGTACATTAGAATCTGCTTCAAGTACATTTAGTTTAGATTATTATACCACCTTGCCTTCAGCAACAAATCCGGGAGGAGTTATAGCAAATGGAGTAAAACAATCAGAAGCGAATATTCAGATAGAATATACCCCAAATCGTAAAACAATAGGTTTTGGTGTTGAAAGAAATAATGTAGATAGTCCGTTTAGTCGATTTTTTATTAATTATAGCCATGGATTTAAAGGAGTGCTAGATAGTGATTTTAAATACGAAAAGGTTCAGCTGTATTATAAGCAACCTATAATTATAGGACCTCTAGGACGTACAAATCTTATTCTAGAAACAGGAAAAACATTCGGAACAATACCGTTAGGATTAATGAGTGTGATTCCAGGAAATCAGACTTATTTTACAATCGAGAATACATTTAGTAACTTAAATTTCTATGAATTTGTAACCGATCAATACACAACTCTGCAATGGGATCATAATTTTGGAGGGCGACTTTTTGCAAGAATCCCATTTATGCGTAAACTTAATTGGAGAGAGATTATTGGAGCCAAAGCAGTTTATGGGACCATCACAGATGCTAACAGAGCTATTAATGCATCGGGCTTAGAGTACAATGCACCCGAAAAAGTGTATTGGGAATACAGTGCAGGAATTGGGAATATCTTCAAAGTATTCCGTATCGATTTCTCATGGAGAGGAAGTTACCTAAATACACCCGATGCTAATAAATTTGCAGTAAAAGGATCTTTTGGATTCTATTTCTAATTATAAAGATGCAAAGTATCAAAGTCACAAAGGTTTAATTCTTTGTGACTTTTTTTATGCTTAAATATCTTCTTTATACAAAGTCTGTCGATTTATTTTAAATGTAAAGATTATAAAATCTGTGCTCATCAGTTTATATTTGTAGAATTCGTGTAAAAACAAAACTTTACGATTTTGTGACTTTGCGAGATTTTTTCATTTAATTTTAGAAGCTATTCCCGCTATCCGCTATATCTTTATGTTTTTAAAGGTAAAACATAAAGGATGCCGCTTTTATCGGGGCTAAAATCACGTTATGCAAGAAGTAATCGATTATCTTTCAGAGAAGAATCCAATTTTTCAGAGAATTATTCAAGAATATGGGTTGCCACCAATTCCGAGACGACCGCAAGGTTTCGAAACATTGGTTTTGCTTATTCTAGAACAGCAAGTATCTATAGATTCAGCCAAGGCTACATTTATAAAAATTAAAGATCATACAATTTGCACTCCTGAAGCATTAGTAATCTTACCAGATGAAACTTTTCGTACTTTGGGTGTAAGCCGACAAAAGACAACTTATATTAAAGCTCTGGCTTCAGCAATACTAAATAATGAAATCAATATTGAGAGCTTAGCAACCAAATCGGCTAAACAAGTTCGGGAGGAACTCATAAAACTAAAAGGAATTGGAAATTGGACTATCGATATTTACCTGATGTTTTGTCTTCAAGAACCCGATTTAATTCCACTTGGCGATATTGCTGTAGTAAATACAATCAAAGAATTACTAGATATTCACGACAAAGATGAGATGGAAATTCACACCTCGCAATGGAGTCCGTATCGATCTTACGCTACATATTTGCTATGGCATTATTATTTAAAGAAAAGAAAAAGAACAATTACCTATTAATTGCTTGTTTATTAAAACTTAATGGAGATATAACAGTATTTTTTATTGTAAAAAGGGATACTTTTGACTACTTTTGCAATCGAAATTAAGAAAAATAATAAACAAGAACAATGACCGCAGACAAACTAACAACTTTCGATGTTTTAATCGAAATACCAAGAGGAAGCAGAAATAAATACGAGTACGATTTTGAAATTAAAAGAATGCGTTTTGATAGAATGTTGTTCTCTTCAATGATGTATCCGGCAGATTATGGTTTCATTCCTGAAACTTTAGCTCTTGATGGTGACCCATTAGATGTATTGGTTTTGGTAAACGAGCCAACTTTCCCAGGATGTGTTATGGAAGTAAAACCAATTGGTGTTTTCCATATGGCAGATGACAAAGGACCAGATGAGAAAATTATTTGTGTACCAGTTTCTGATCCAATCTGGAATTCATTAACTGATTTATCAGATATGAATCCTCACTTAGTAAAAGAAATTGAGCATTTCTTCCAAGTTTATAAAGATTTAGAAAACAAAAAAGTAGATGTTGGTGGATGGGGAGATGTAAACGAAGCATACGCTATTATTGCAGAATGTACTAAACGTTTTGATGATATCGAAAACAAACCAGAAGGGTTATTTAGCATTAAATAATTTTTGCATTCATATTTTATAAAAAAAGCAATACTCTGTTAAGAGTATTGCTTTTTTGTTTAAATTCGTTTTGTTAGTTTATTGACTATTAACCAAAACCATTAAAATATTATGAATGCATTTATGATTTATTTGCCAATTGTTATGGCAATTATAGGATTACTTTTCATGGCAATAAAAAGGACTTGGGTGTTAAAACAAGATGCTGGAGATGGCAAAATGAAAGCTATTTCAGACCACATTTATGAAGGAGCATTAGCTTTCCTAAAAGCGGAGTATCGATTGCTT
Organism: Flavobacterium sp. 140616W15; assembly: GCF_003668995.1. Taxonomy (NCBI): domain Bacteria; kingdom Pseudomonadati; phylum Bacteroidota; class Flavobacteriia; order Flavobacteriales; family Flavobacteriaceae; genus Flavobacterium; species Flavobacterium sp. 140616W15. The sequence continues at coordinate 3,499,267 of NZ_CP033068.1, read as the reverse complement.
ACCTTTTTTGTAATTGGAGCAAGTATTGTTTTAGCGGGAATTTCATTTATAGTTCCCACCACACATATATTAATAGTTGTAGCTTTTGTTTTCGGAGCATTTTTCTCTGCATTAGCAGGAAATATGGGGATGAAAATAGCAACCAAAACTAACGTTAGAACTACGCAAGCGGCAAGAACTAGTTTGCCACAAGCATTAAAAGTATCTTTCGGCGGTGGAACCGTTATGGGATTAGGAGTTGCCGGATTAGCTGTTTTAGGGTTAACCGGTTTTTTTATAGTATTTTTTCAGGTATTCATGAATGGAGTTTGGACTTCATCAGAAGATATGACTAAGGTTCTCGAAACATTAGCAGGGTTTTCATTAGGAGCTGAATCAATTGCATTATTTGCAAGAGTTGGAGGAGGGATTTATACTAAGGCTGCCGATGTTGGTGCCGATTTAGTAGGTAAAGTCGAAGCTGGGATTCCAGAAGATGATCCTCGTAATCCAGCAACAATCGCTGATAATGTTGGTGACAATGTTGGTGATGTTGCAGGAATGGGAGCCGATTTATTCGGATCATACGTTGCGACAGTTTTAGCAGCAATGGTTCTTGGGAATTATGTAATAAAAGATATGGGTGGAAACATTCAGGATGCTTTTGGAGGTATAGGGCCTATTTTGTTACCAATGGCAATCGCTGGTTTCGGAATTCTATTCTCTATTATAGGAACGACATTAGTAAAAATTTCTGATGATAACGCAAAGGAAGCACAAGTACAAAAAGCCTTGAATATAGGAAATTGGGTTTCGATTGTTTTAACCGCAATTGCATGTTTCTTTTTAGTGCAATATATGTTGCCAGAAACAATGAAGATGAGTTTCTTTGGTGAAGGTGCTAAAGATATTTCTTCAATGCGTGTTTTCTATGCTACTATTGTTGGATTAATTGTAGGAGGGGCTATTTCTTCGGTGACTGAATATTATACAGGATTAGGTACCAAGCCAGTACTAGCAATTGTGCAAAAATCATCTACAGGAGCTGGAACAAATGTAATTGCTGGTTTAGCAACAGGAATGATTTCTACATTTCCAACAGTATTATTATTCGCAGCAGCAATTTGGATTTCTTATGCATTAGCTGGGTTTTATGGAGTGGCATTAGCAGCATCAGCAATGATGGCAACAACAGCAATGCAATTAGCAATTGATGCTTTTGGACCAATATCGGATAATGCAGGAGGAATTGCAGAAATGAGCGAATTACCAAAAGAAGTGCGTACAAGAACAGATATTCTAGATTCAGTAGGGAATACTACAGCAGCAACAGGAAAAGGATTTGCAATTGCTTCGGCAGCATTAACTTCGCTTGCATTGTTTGCAGCATATGTGACTTTTACCGGAATTGACGGAATCAATATTTTTAAAGCACCAGTTTTAGCAATGCTTTTTGTTGGAGGAATGATTCCAGTAGTTTTCTCAGCTTTAGCCATGAATTCAGTAGGGAAAGCAGCGATGGATATGGTTTACGAAGTACGACGCCAGTTTAGAGAAATTCCTGGTATTATGGAAGGAACAGGAAAACCAGAATATGCAAAATGTGTAGATATTTCGACTAAAGCCGCTTTACGCGAAATGATGCTTCCGGGAATCTTAACGATAGGGTTTCCAATTGCAATTGTATTGTTAGGTAAATTAGTTTACGGAAGCAATAATCAATTAATCGCTGAAATGTTGGGAGGTTATATGGCTGGAGTAACTGTTTCAGGAGTTCTTTGGGCGGTTTTTCAAAATAATGCAGGAGGCGCTTGGGATAATGCAAAAAAATCTTTTGAAGCAGGAGTGCTTATTAATGGAGAAATGACTTATAAAGGCTCTGATGCGCATAAAGCAGCTGTTACAGGAGATACAGTTGGAGATCCATTTAAAGATACATCAGGACCATCAATGAATATTTTGATAAAACTAACGTGCTTGATAGGATTAGTAATTGCTCCGATATTAGGCGAAGGACACTCAGCTTCAGGAATGGCAGCAGGAGGTTCTTGTTGTGCTAAAACTGAAATACATGGTAGTGGACATTCAAAATGTGATAGGTCTAAAATGGCGACTATGACTAAAGAAGAATGTGCGCAAATGTGTAAAGAAAAAGGATGTACACCAGAAGAGACAGCAAAATGTTTAGCTAATTATGATGCAAACGGAAAATACCTTCATAAAAGAACAGATTGTTTTGATACAACTAAATACACTAAAACAGATGCAGTTCGAGTAGAAATTGTGAATGTAAATGGTCTGGTTGTAGGAACAGTTACAACTACCGTAAATGGTAAGGTAGATACTAAGACATTTAAAGGGACAGCAGCAGAAGTTAATGCTCAAATTGATGCCTTAAAATAAGTAAATGACTTAAATCAAATGACATTGTCAAAGTGTAAATTTTGACAATGTTGTATAAAAAAATGCCTCTAAGTAATTTAGAGGCATTTTTTGTGTTTTAAAACAATCCGTTTAATTCAGCATCAATTCTATTAATGATATCGCCTAAATCTTCTGGGTTGTCTACAAAGTTTATATTGTCAACATCAATTATTAAAAGTTTTCCTTTGGTGTATGTTTGTACCCAAGCTTCATAACGCTCGTTTAGACGGCTTAAATAATCAATAGAAATAGAGTTTTCATATTCACGCCCACGTTTGTGTATCTGTCCTACTAAATTTGGAATAGAGCTTCTTAGGTAAATTAATAAATCGGGTGGTTTTACCAATGTTTCCATTAGTTCAAACAAAGAAGTGTAATTCTGAAAATCACGACTTGTCATTAAACCCATCGAATATAAGTTTGGAGCAAAAATATAAGCATCTTCATAAATGGTTCTATCTTGAATGATTTTTTTACCACTTTCGCGAATCTGCTGCACTTGGCGAAATCTGCTGTTTAAGAAATAAATTTGCAAATTAAACGACCAACGCTCCATTTGATGGTAAAAATCATCCAAGTATGGATTATCAACCACATCCTCAAAATGAGGCTCCCACTTGAAGTGTTTGGCCAGTAATTTGGTTAGAGTTGTTTTTCCTGCGCCTATGTTTCCTGCTATTGCTATGTGCATTACGGTATTATGATTTTATAATTTGTAATTCCTCCAAATGTAAAAATAGATAAAATTTGGTCTTTGCAGTAGAAATTCCCAAACGTTTTTTCTGAAATTTCAATTTGAAATGGATTTCCTATTTCTTGCTTACTGATATCTTTAAAAAACAACAAATTAGCCTTCTTGAAAATATATTGATGATTGTTTAAAATAGTTAAATCATCAAAATCGGGTATTTTTCCCAAAGCAACTACTTTCCCAAAAATATCACATGAAAACCAATTGTTCTTTTCATCTATCCAATAAAAAACGTTGAAATTCGATTGATAGTATTTTATGTTTCCTAAAAGAGGTATTGAAACAGTTTTATATTCATCTTTTAAATAATTATAAAGACCTATCTGTTGATTTAGTGTATTGTAAATCCAAAGTTGGTTTTGTGAAGCAATTCCAATTCCAGAAGCTAGAATAGGAGCAGTGTTTTTTGAGAAATTAATTCTATTTGTTTCGTTAAACTGATTGTCAAGTAAAATTACGGTATTGAAATCTTCGTAAAAAAGAACCACTTTAAGAGGGTTTTCTATATCGACTTTGGTGATTTTTCCTAAAGATATGTTTTTATATTCGTATGCATCTTTGCCGTTGGTTTTAATAAATCGATTGTTTTTTGTTAAGTAAGAAAAACCAAAAGAATCGATTCCTGAAAATTGATCTGCATCAAAGGTTATATTGTTTATAGTAGAAATTTGGATTTTCTTATCCTGAGAAAAAGCAACAGAAAAGGAGCTAATAAGAATTAGAAATATCAAGTTTTTATACATTATTGTTTTGGGTTTAGTAATTGAAATTTTGAATAGACCAAATTACGAAAAACTCAATTGCAATTTGCTTTGTTTATTGAGTTGATTTTAAAACGGAGTTTTTAGAGTTATCTTGTGTATAATCAGATAATTGATTTATGAAAATTAAAAGATTAGTTTTCTTTTTAGTAGTAATATATTTTATTATGTTTTCAACTCAATAAATGATGTAAATCGCCCTAAAACATTGCGAATGTGCAATTAGAAAGATAAAAATGTTTTATTAAAATAAAGCCCAATCTCTAAAATTAGAAATTGGGCTTTTTATATTTAAAGTAAAGTAGTTGTCAAAAAAATCTAACAATCTAAGTTAGTCTATAATTACAATCCAAATGCAGCTTTTACTTGATCAACAAAATCAAGTTTTTCCCATGTGAATAATTCAACAGTAACCGTTTTTTCGTTTCCTCCTGGAGCAGAAAAAGTTTTAGTTACAGTTTCAGGTTTACGTCCCATGTGGCCGTAAGCAGCAGTTTCGCTATAAATAGGATTTCTTAATTTTAAACGTTGCTCAATAAAGTAAGGACGCATATCAAAAATAGCTTCTACCTTTTTAGCGATTTCACCGTTAGTTAAGTTTACTTTAGAAGTTCCGTAAGTATCAATAAAAATACCCATTGGTTTTGCAACTCCAATTGCGTAAGAAACTTGTACCAAGATTTCATCAGCGATACCAGCAGCAACTAAGTTTTTAGCGATATGACGTGTAGCATAAGCAGCACTTCTATCTACTTTACTTGGATCTTTTCCAGAGAAAGCACCACCACCGTGAGCTCCTTTACCACCGTAAGTATCTACAATGATTTTTCTTCCAGTTAATCCAGTATCTCCGTGAGGTCCTCCAATTACGAATTTTCCAGTTGGGTTAATGTGATATTGAATTTTATCGTTGAATAAATGTGCGTGAGTTGGGTTTTTAGCAATAATTCTTGGGATAAGAATTTCGATAATATCCTTTTTGATTTTAGCAAGCATTACAGCTTCTTCATCAAAATCATCATGTTGAGTAGATATTACAATTGCATCGATACGTGTTGGCTTATTGTCATCACTGTATTCTAACGTTACTTGAGATTTAGCATCAGGACGTAAATAAGTGATTTCTTTATTTTCACGTCTTAAAATTGCTAATTCTTGTAATAATTTATGAGATAAATCAAGTGCCAAAGGCATATAATTTTCTGTTTCATTTGTTGCATAACCAAACATCATTCCTTGGTCACCTGCTCCTTGTTCTTCAGGATTTGCTCTGTCCACACCTTGGTTAATATCAGCAGATTGTTCGTGAATTGCAGATAAAATACCACAAGAGTTTGCCTCAAACATATATTCGCTTTTAGTGTAACCAATTTTTCTGATTACATCACGAGCGATTTGTTGTACATCTAAATAAGTATTTGATTTTACTTCACCGGCCAATATTACTTGTCCAGTAGTTACCAAAGTTTCACAAGCTACTTTAGAATCAGCATCAAATGCTAGAAAATTATCAATTAATGCATCCGAGATTTGATCCGCAACTTTGTCAGGATGTCCTTCGCTAACAGATTCTGACGTAAATAAATAAGCCATAATATTTATTAAATTAAAATTATAAAATTAAGCGAGGAAAAAAATAATTGCTGGAAATGCTAAAGGAGGATTCCTGCTTTAGCATTTTTTAATACTGAAATGAAAATCTTTCAGCATCCATAATGAATGTTTTCATTATGAAGAGGTTGCAATCAGTTCAAATTTTTCCTCTGTATTCGGGTGCAAAGGTATAAAACCATTTTGAATTGCAAATTAAACTTTTGTTTTTTTAATTTAATAAAGAGAAATTTAACATATTCGACTTATTCTATAGAGTTTAGAAAATAAATCGACTTTTGTTTGGTAGACTAAAAAATAGTTCGCAAATTTGTCCCAACAAAACAAAAAAGAAAAATGAAATTTACTGTTAACAATATGATGTCTTGTAAGATGCCGGAATATTCCGCAGAGATACTATTGTAGTTTTTTTTCAAAAATATATATAGAACCTCTGCAAATTGCAGGGGTTTTTTTGTTTAAAGAAGAAAAATATAACAGCATGTCATTTTAAACCAAAGTAGTAACAAATCAGTAAAAAGCAATGAAAAAAAATGTAGCATTAGTTTTAGGTCTTTTGACATTTTCAGGCATTTATGCTCAGGAAAATAAAAAAGAGAAAGATACTTTACAAAATAATGAATTATCAGAAGTGACAATAATCGGTTCTAGGAGTAAAAACAGAGTAAAGACTGATGTGCCAGTGCCAATCGATATTTTTAATATTTCTGAAATAACAAAAGGAGCACCACAAACCAGTGTAACTCAAATATTAAATTATGTTGCGCCATCATTTACAAGTAATCCGACTTCAACAGCAGATGGAACCGATCATATCGATCCAGCACAATTAAGAGGACTAGGCCCAGATCAGGTTTTAATACTTATAAATGGTAAAAGAAGATATACAAGTGCATTAGTTAATATTAATGGAGCACCAGGAAGAGGTTCAGTAGGAACAGATTTAAATGCGATACCATCATTTGCAATCGAAAGAATTGAAGTTTTAAGAGATGGAGCAGCAGCTCAGTATGGCTCGGACGCAATCGCAGGGGTAATTAATATTGTATTGAAGAAAAATGCTAATTTCCTTTCAGGAGATGTACAATATGGTGCAAATATATCTTCAGGTTCTAATAACTTTAAGGGAGGAGCAGACGGACAATCTTTGCAAGTAGATTTAAACTACGGAACATCTTTGGGTAAAGAAGGAAGTTTCCTGAGTGTTACAGGTAGTGCTGTTACAAGACAGGCAACAAGTAGAGCTGGTATTAGAAGTAATAATATATTCAATGCATATAATGCTGTTGAATATAGAGCCGCTCAGAATGGAGTAAATATTAATTCATTATTTAGTAATATTAATACTACTCCAAACTCAGCTCAGATTATTAGTTCGCTCCAACAATATGCTCCACAAGTAGGTTATTTTACTCCAGCTCAGCAAACGGCAATTTCATCAGCAAATAACATTACTCAAATGCAAACTGCATTAGGTTTTGATGTAACTAATAATGAGATTAATTATAGAGGACAGGAAAGAAGTGACTATAATATGAGCGTTGGTCAATCAGAATTAGCGTCGGGACAATTGTATTATAATGCAAAATATCCTTTGACTGAAATTACATCATTGTATTCTTTTGGAGGAGCTTCATACAGAAACGGAAAATCATATGCTTTTAACAGACTTCCTAATGGTGCAGGGACATTTACACAAGTATATGCAAATGGATTTTTACCAGAAATAGAATCGGATATTCTAGATTTATCTTCTGCAGTTGGACTTACAACTCAATTATTTGGTTTCGATACAGATATTAGTACAAACCTTGGAACCAATTCTTTTAAATATGATGTGAACAATACTATCAATGCTACATTAGGAACAAATTCAGCAGATAGTTTTTATGCAGGAAAAGTTTCATTTCTACAAAGCACAACCAATTTAGATTTAAGTAAAAAATATGATGTATTAGGAGGATTGAATGTTGCCTTTGGAGGAGAATTTAGATATGAAAATTATCAGATAAAACAAGGAGATGTTGAGTCTTATGGTTTGTATGATGTAAATGGAAATCTTGTTTCGGGAATTTTACCTGGCAACTCACCATTAATTGTAACTGACTTTTTGGTGCTAAGCGTGGAGCAGGAGCACAAGGATTCTCAGGGTTTCAACCATCAGATGCTAAAGAAAAAGACAGAAGGAGTGGTGCAGCTTATATTGATTTAGAGTTAAATCTAACAAAAGATTGGCTTTTAAATGGAGCAGCTCGTTACGAGAACTATTCAGATTTTGGTAGTACAGTTACTTTTAAATTAGCCTCTCTTTTAAAACTTACAGATAACATCAACTGGAGAATTTCAGGACAAACAGGTTTTAGAGCGCCATCATTACAACAAAAATATTTCGAAAGCAGCTCTACACAATTTATTAATGGATCACCATATCAAGTAGGATATTTTACAAATGATTCGCCGGCAGCAAAAAGTATTGGTGTTGAGAATCTAAAAGCAGAAACATCTAGGAGTATAAGTACAGGTTTTACATTTAAAATTCCTGAAGCTAATATTACAATTGCTACAGATGCTTATTTTACAAGAATTGATGACAGAGTTGTCTTAACGGGGCAATATGCAAGACCTACAGATGCACAAATAAATGGAGCGACATCTCCAGAACAAAAAGATGCATTAACATTGTTCCAACAAGCATTTGATTTAAAAGGTGTAGAAAGAGCTTCATTCTGGACAAACGGAATCAACTCAGAGACGAAAGGAATCGACTTAGTTATTTCTCAGAAATATAATGTTATTCAAGATTTTACAATCAAAAATGATTTTGCATTAAGTTACAACACTACAAAAAGAGTCGGAGATTTAAATGTACCAGAATCAATTGTGAATGCAGGAGGAGAACCTTATAAATATTCTTTTTTCCCAGAGTCAAGCCGAATTTATCTTGAAGAGGCAATTCCTAAATTAAAAGCTAACTTAATGACTACTTTCAGTATTAAAAAACTAGATATATATTTAAGAAATAGCTATTTTGGAAAAGTTACTGATCCAGGAGCAACAGATGTAAACTTAGATGGTTTTTCTTCAGTTTATGAGCATCCAGAATATAGTGCAAAACTAGTTACCGATTTGTCTTTAGGATATCAAATAAATGAGCACTTAAGAGTAACACTTGGAGTTAATAATATTGGAGATGTTTATCCAGATAGAAATAATCCGGCAACTCCAGCTTTTACAAATACAACCCCAACATTGTCGCCTGCACCAAGTGCAGACTTAAGTAATGCAAATCAATTTGCTTATTCTAGAGCAGTATCGCAATTTGGATTAAACGGCAGATTTGGTTTTGCTCGTTTAAGCTTTAAAATATAATTTAATTACTGGATGTATTGAAATTTTAAAAAAAATACATCCAGCATTTTTCTTAAATAGGTTATATTAAGAGTCATAATCATAAGAGATTATTCCGTTAGGAAATCTTTTTATGCAAAAAGTAATTTTTAGTTTGGTAGTCTAAAAAATAGTTATTACATTTACTCTATCAAATTAGTAGAATTAAAAAAACAAATAAAACAACTTTTATAAAATGAATTCAATAGCAAATAAAATGATGATGTGTTGTATGATGCGTATGTGCATCCCAATTTGCTATTGCCAAAAGTGAAAGATAAAATCTTTGTTATAGTTAAAACTATAAGCCCTTTTGGTAGCCATCCGAAAGGGCTTTTTTTTATTCCATAATTAAATTTTAGAAATCATGAAAACATTCTATAAAATTTCAAGAGCAATTCAAACTTTATTGAAAACAGACGCTAAAAGAATCTTTGGTGTAATACAGACCAAAAGAATTAATACAAACGAAATAAAAGGGAAATTATATTCGAGTGAATCAAACTCATTATTGTTTCAGATGTATGCCCACGAAGATGAAGATCTTTTTATATAAACAGAAAAATAATTCAAAATATAAACACACAATCATTTAACTAATTAAAAAAAAACAGAACCCATGAGCACACAAAAATTCGCAACAAACGCACTACACGCAGGACATGATGTAACTAAAAATGGTAACACAAGAGCAGTGCCTATTTACCAAACATCATCATATGTTTTTAATAATTCTGATCATGCAGCTAATTTATTTGGTCTAGCTGAAGCAGGGTTTATTTACACACGATTAAACAACCCAACAAATGATGTTCTGGAACAACGACTGGCAGCACTAGAAGGCGGTATTGGAGCTGTAGTAACAGCGTCGGGAGCATCGGCAATTGCAACAACTTTGTTAACATTGCTTAAAGCAGGAGATCATATCGTAGCTTCTAATAGTTTATATGGAGGAACCTATAACTTATTAAAAGTTACTTTGCCAAGATTAGGAATCACAACCACATTTGTAGATCCATCAGATGCTGAAAACTTTACCAAAGCAGCAAAGGAAAATACCAGAGTGTTTTTTGTAGAGTCATTAGGAAATCCAAAATTAGATGTATTGGACTTAAAAGCAATTGCTACAGCAGCCAAAGCATTCAAGGTTCCATTTATAGTTGATAATACTGTTCCAACACCATATTTACTTAATCCAATAGAGTATGGAGCAAACATTGTAATTCATTCTTTGACGAAGTATATTTCAGGAAACGGAACTTCTTTAGGAGGAGCAATTATCGATGCCGGGACTTTTGATTGGGCAAACGGAAAATTTCCTGAATTTACAGAGCCATCTGCGGGTTACCACGGATTAGTTTATAACGAAGCGCTAGGAAATGCGGCGTTCATAGCTAAAGCACGAATAGAAGGATTACGTGATTTTGGCTCAGCATTAAGTCCATTCAATGCTTTTCAGATTTTACAGGGATTAGAGACATTGCCAATTCGTATCAAAAAACATAGCGAAAATGCATTGGCATTAGCATCATGGTTAGAGGCACAAGATGAGGTGGTTTGGGTAAATTATCCAGGCCTTAAATCAAATAAATATTATGACTTAGCGCAAGAATACCTATCAAAAGGACAAAGCGGAATCATAACTTTTGGATTAAAAGGGGGCTTTGAAGCAGCTAAAAAAGTAGCTGACGAAACAAAGTTATTCTCGCTTTTGGCAAACATAGGGGATACGAAGTCATTAATTATTCATCCAGCAAGTACAACACATCAACAATTATCAGAAGAGGAACAAGTTTCAACAGGAGTTTCAAAAGACTTGATTCGACTTTCAGTAGGAATTGAAGATATAGACGATTTAATTGCCGATTTACAGGCAGTTTTTAAAAATATAAAAAGTGCGCAATTAGCATAAATTAGAAAGTTAGGTTTTTTTGTTTTTTGTTAGAAAAATTGCCTTTAACCACGTGAGCAGGGTTAAAGGTGATTTTCAAAAAAAAGTATCAAAAACAATAGCACAAAGTAAAAATTCAAAACAATATTTCTTGAGTTGACTTCGCAGCATAGGTATAAAAAAACAAACACAAATTTCACGAATTGGCACTAATTCGTTCGGAAATTAATTTCACAAACTAAGTTAACCATTAAGATTTGTGTGAATTCGTGAAATTCGTGTTTAAATTGATTTATAATATTTTGCATGTAGAATGTAATTTCTTGAAGTTGTTTTAAAAAAATAAAAATTATGTCAAAGCTTAAAATAAATATCATCCTTTTTGGAATAGGAAATATAGGTAGTACTTTAATCAATCAAATTATTGAAAGTCAAGCTTTCTTTAATGAAAATAAAAGCATTGATTTGAGATTTCCTATCATAACCAATTCAACATTGGCATTCTTTGAAAAGGAAGGTGCAGAAAACGCATGGGAGGCTAATTTTGTGCATCTTGCAATTCCATTTAAAGTAGATGATATTATTGCTTTTGCAAAAGAAAATGCATTTGAAAATTTAATTGCTGTCGATGCTACTGCAAGCGATGAACTGGTAGATCATTATATCCCATTAATCCAAAACGGATTCAACATAGTGGCGGTAAATAAAAAAGCCAATACGTTACCAATTCATTTCTATAAGGAGTTAAGAGAGAATCTTAAAAAATATGATAAAGAGTTTTTATATGAGACTTCTGTAGATACTGGATTCCCAGTATTACAAACGATTAGAGATTTATACAATTCGGGAGAGAAAATAACAAAAATACGAGGTGTTTTTTCGGATTCATTAAGTTATGTATTTAATCGATTTTCATCGGAAGATATTTGTTTTTCTGAGGTTTTAAAAGAAGCAGAAAAACTTCAGTTAGTAACATCAGATTATGAGAGAGATTTATCAGGTAGCGATGTGGCAGAGAAACTACTTATTTTGACCAGAGAGATTGGAAAAGATTTTGAATTTTCGGATATAAAAATCACACCGCTTTTAGACCATAATCAATACGGGTTAAATGCAAAGTCAAAACGAGTACTCAATAAAGAGGTACTGGATAAGTCTTTTAAAATTGCAAAAATTACACAGGCCGATAATCATGTTTTGAGGTATGTTGGAGAATATACTATTTTGGAGAATAAACTAGAGGTGAAATTAGTTTCAGAATCTACTAAAACAGCAATCGGGCAATTAAAAGGATCAGATACTATTTTTGAGATTTACACACAATCTTACGGAAATATTCCGATAGTTATTCAAAGTGCCGCTGCAGGAAGAGAAGCTATAGCGAGAGGAGTTATAACAGACATTCTAAAAGTTGCCGAAAAAATAAAAATAAAGAAGCTATTTGGGCTTAGAGATTTTTAAAATTGAATTTTATATTCAATTTTTTTTGATTTAAAATTTGATGTTCTTTGAAATTTATGTTTAGTGAAAGAAGTTTTTAAATAGCTGAGAGTTAAATTTATAGCTTATCGCGTGGTATTTAGTCGTTGAAAAGTAACGTTTTGTCGTTTTTTTGTTTTTTAATGCGAATTTAACGTGATTTTATCATTAAAATAAGGGTTCTGGCTTGGTTAATCCGAAAATATGTCGCATATTTGTTAAACCAAAAAGATACCAAAGATGAATTTTAATATTTGTAAAACGAATAAGGTCATGTCGGAGAAATCCGTTGGGAAGTCTGTTGCTTAGAATTATATCTATACAATTATATAGCAAAGCCTTCCAATAATTTTGGTGGGCTTTTTTTTGGATTATACAAATGTTGAAATTTTTTAAAATAAATAATAATAATATTAGAATGAATAATAACTCGAAGTTTAAGATGATGCAGAATGTCGCGCTTATTTGCGTACGCGTCCATTGATTTCCAAAAGTATTATAAGTTTAAACGACTTAAACCCTTTTGGTATAATTATCCAAAAGGGTTTTTTTTTGGGGCATCGAGATTCATTTAATAAAAACAAACACAAATAAACAATTATAAAAACTCACGTTATGAGCACACAAAACTACTTCGCAAAAAGGTTCGGATTCTTTAAATTCTTTAGAACTAAAAAAAGTATAATCATTCAAACAACAAATGAATTGGCACATCCAAGATTTGGGATGGAAACTACAGATGAGACTGCAGGAAAAAAGCGCCTAATTCTTTGCTTTTCTTGATGTATTCTACTGAGAATGAAACATTATTTATTTAAATTAAAACTTTAAATAAAATACAAGCCAACAATAAAATTTTTCTGGATATACGTGTCCAGCGGTTGCTTGTACGTGATTGTTTTGTTTGAGCTATTTTGTAAACGAGCCAAAATCAAATGAATAAAAAATTTGGTCGTTTAAGAAAATAGTAGTTTATTTGTGCCATTAAGTTCAAAAACGTATTGAAATGTTATAAAGAAAGGACGAGGGATTAGACCCTATGAATCCTTAGCAACCCTTCGATAAATCGAAGAAGGTGCTGCATTCTACCACGCCCAACGTGGAAAGATAACACAAAGAATTTCTCTAGCCTTGCTCTAGTTTTTTCTTTTTAATATTTCCATGTACAAATCAAAAATTACAAAAGATTTGAAATTGGAAAATAAAACCATCCCGATTATATTACAGAATTTTGTCACCGAAAGTGGCGCTTCGTATCATGCGATTAACCTAAGTTATGAACTTTTTGGTTTACCGTTGCACACTGCGCCTATAGTTTTGGTAAATCATGCATTAACAGGAAATGCTCAGGTTACGGGCGAAAACGGTTGGTGGAATGATCTAATAGGCGATACTAAAACCATTGATACTACAAAATATACAATTCTGGCCTTTAATGTTCCAGGAAATGGCTATAATGGTAATTCTATTGAAAATCATGCTGACTTTACGGCCAGAGATATTGCTCGAATTTTTATAGAAGGAATTGAATTTTTAAAAATCAATCAGCTATATGCAATTATTGGCGGTTCTGTAGGCGGTGGTATTGCATGGGAAATAGTAGCCTTAGAACCTCAAATCACTAAACATTTAATACCGATTGCAAGTGATTGGAAGGCTACCGATTGGTTAATAGCAAACTGTTATTTGCAAGAGCAAATCTTGAACAATTCTTCGAAACCAATAGAAGATGCTCGAATTCACGCAATGTTATGTTATCGTTCGCCAGATTCTTTCAAAGAAAAATTTCAGAGAACCAAAAATGAAGAATTAGCTATTTTTAATGTAGAAAGCTGGTTGGGTCATCACGGGGAAAAATTGCAAAAAAGGTATCAAATCTCATCATATAAATTAATGAATCAATTGCTTAAAACAATTGATATTACAAGAAATACTGCTGATTTTAAAACTTTACTATCAAAAACAACTGCCGATATTCATATCATAGGAATCAATTCGGATTTGTTTTTTACTGCAAAGGAAAATCAGGAGACCTATCAAGAATTAAAAAAGTTTAAAGAAAATGTTTCTTATAACGAGATAAATTCTGTTCACGGACATGATGCTTTTTTAATCGAGTACAAACAATTAGATAATTTGCTTGCTTCTATTTTTTAGAGCAACATAAAATACAACACAGATACAATGAAAATATTAAAATTTGGAGGTAAATCATTATCAAACGGAGAAGGACTTAATAAAGTAGTTTCGATAATTATTGATAAAATAAATCAAGGTGAGAAAATTGCCGTAGTTGTTTCTGCTCGTGGGAACGCAACAGATGAACTAGAAGATATATTGACAATTGCGTCTAAAAATGGAAATTACAAACCTTTATTGGAGAGTTTTAAAGCATATCAGATTTCTGAATATAAGGAGGTAGATTTTTCAGAAGAGTTTGAAGTTTTGGATAAACTTTTTGAGGGAGTTAGCTTAATTGGAGATTATAGTAAGAAGATAAAAGATCAGATTCTTTCAAAAGGAGAATTGCTATCGGCTAAATTATTAACTGCTATTTTGATTGAAAAAGGAGTTCCTGCAAATTTTGCTGATTCTAGAGAATTGCTTAAAACAGATTCAAAATTTGGTGATGCACAACTTTTGGAGCAACTATCAAAGAAAAATGTTATTAATTATTTTAAACAGTATAATGGTTCAACTGTAAATGTTGTGACAGGTTTTATTGGCTCAAACAATAATAACGATACAACCACTTTAGGAAGAAATGGTAGTAATTATACGGCCTCTTTATTGGCAAATTATCTAGATGCCGAAGAGCTTCAGAATTTCACTCATGTTGATGGAATATATACTGCAAATCCAGATTTAGTAAGTGATGCTAAGAAAATTGAGTATTTATCTTTTAATGAGGCAAATGAGCTGGCTAATTTTGGAGCAACTATTTTGCATGCAAAAACGATAATTCCATTAATAGAGAAAAGTATTCCGCTTCGTATTTTAAATACGTTTAATCATGAAAATCGCGGAACACTAATCACATCAGATTCAGCTAAAGAAGGAATTAAAACACTATCGGTGTTGGAGAATTTATCATTAGTTAATCTTGAAGGTCGTGGATTGCTTGGTAAAGCAGGTGTTGATGCCCGTATTTTTAAAGTAATGGGAGATAATGATATTAGTGTAAGTATTATTTCTCAAGGTTCTTCAGAAAGAGGAATCGGGCTTGTAGTTGCTACAGATAAAGCAACTACAGCAATGATTGAATTGGAAAAAGAATTTGAAAATGACTTTTACTCTAAAGATGTTAACCAAATTACAGTGACTGATAACGTTTCGGTAATTTCGATAATAGGACAAGATTTAAGTACATTCCACAAACCTTACACAGCTTTAATCAAAAATAAAATTGTTCCAATTTTGTTTAATAATACTGTTACAGGCAAAAACGTGAGTTTGGTAGTTAAAAAATCAGAACTTCATAAAGCTTTGAATGTAATTCATGGAGAGATTTTTGGAGTTTCAAAGAAAATTAATATTGCCGTTTTTGGACATGGATTAGTTGGTGGGACATTAATAAATCAAATCTTAGCTTCGGCAGCAAGTATCGAAAAACGTAAAGATATTAAGTTGAACGTTTTCGCAATTGCCAATTCTAAAAAAGTGCTTTTAAATAAAAATGGAGTTACTGCAGATTGGAAAAAAGATATCAAAAATAATGGAGTTGCTTACACAATCAATGATGTTATTGCTTACGCAAATGAAAACCACTTAGAGAATTTAATTGCTATTGATAATACTGCAAGTGCGACTTTCGTCGAAAATTATATTTCGTTGATAGAAAGTAGTTTTGATTTGATTTCGTCAAATAAAGTTGCGAATACGCTTAGTTATGGCTTTTATAAAGAATTAAGAAAAGCATTGGCCGATAATCAGAAGAATTATTTATATGAAACCAATGTTGGAGCTGGATTACCATTAATAGATACCATAAAATTACTGCATCTTTCAGGTGAAAACATCACCAAAATAAAAGGGGTTTTCTCTGGAACATTGAGTTATTTATTTAATAATTTCTCTGCGAAAGATGCTCCGTTTAGTCAGATTTTGCAAGAAGCAATCGATAACGGATATACAGAGCCAGATCCGCGTGAGGATTTATGTGGTAACGATGTTGGTAGAAAATTATTAATTTTAGCTAGAGAATTGGATTTGCAAAATGAATTTGAAGAAGTTTCAATTCAGAACTTAATTCCAGAACATTTACGTGAAGGTAATGTTTCTGATTTCTTAACTAAATTAAAAGAGTTTGACCCAATTTACGACAAGATAAAAAAGGATCAAAAGCCAAATCACGTATTAAGATACATAGGCGAGTTGTCTGGTGATTTACAAAATGACAAAGGGGTTTTAGAAGTAAAATTAGTTTCGGTGCCTTCGGATACAGCACTGGGAGGATTAAAAGGATCTGATTCTTTCTTTGAAATTTATACAGAATCTTATGGAGACAGACCAATTGTAATACAAGGTGCTGGAGCAGGATCTGCAGTAACAGCAAGAGGAGTTTTTGGGGACATCCTGAGATTATCGGATAAAGAATAGTTTGCGAGAATCATTAAATTCACATATTAAAAAGATGAAAAAACTTTTTTTACTTTTATTAGTTACTAATGTAATTACAGCCCAAGTTTCGAGTATTGTTAGAAACAAAGACAGTTATACGCAAGAAGTTTTTCCATACAAAGGAGTTAGAGCAATTCAAATAGATGAGGTGAACTCTCCAGGAAATGAGGATAATGTATTTATTTTTTCGAAGATAGAAAAAAATGCAAATCCTGATAAAATGTATTTTCAGCGGTTTACAAAAGTTAATGATAAATGGGTTGTGAAATCTATTCTCGAAGTAAATCATAGCGGAATCATTTCGGCTTGGGGAAGTAGAAAAGCATTTTGGGATTTTGATAAAGATAAAAGTATTGATGCCCTTTTTATTTATGGACTTTATGATGCTAATTTCAAGCAACAATCAGTTCATTTAATCTTTTCGCAAAAAGAACAGCTTTACACTATAGGATCAAGTGTCTCGGATAATTTTGAGACTGATAAATTCTCCTCTAATTTTGATTCTTTGAGTGAAATCTATAAGGCCAAAATTCTGGAGTATTGGAATAAATTAGATAAAAAAGATAAATAAACTGTTTTTGCTTTGTTAAAGAAGTATCATCATTAAATTTAGAATAAGATTAAAAATTTTATAAAAGGCTGGGGGTGTGGATTGTTCTTTATAGCTCCTTTCGTTTTAATAGGTCTGGGAACTTTGATATTTAGTTCGTACAGTATCTTTAAAACTGAACAAGCTAAGAGTTGGTTTCCAGTTCCAGCTAATGTTGAAAAAATTGATATTGATTCACGTTCAAATAAAGGAACAATGTCATACGAAGTTATTATTAAGTACTCTTATACTATTGAAGGGAAAAAGTATTTAGGAAATAGAATCGCTTTTGGTTATGGTATGAATAATATTGATGATCATGATGGGTTGTTTTCTAGATTGGAAAGGAGTAAAAAAATTATTGTTTATGTAAATCCAAATGATAGGCAGGAATGTGTAATCGTCCCTGGGATGAATGATTCGATTACAGGGCTTTTAATTTTTTCAATATTATGGAACTCATTTATTGTAGCTTTAGGAATATTACCATATTTTATAAAAGGTGTTGATGAAAATAATAAGCCAAGATATACATCAAAAGAAGCAACTTGGATTATTGTTATTATATGGGCCATAGGTATTATAATTTTACTTAGTAAATGTTTACATATCGATATAGAGAATAAAATCAATGTTATAGAAGAAGTGAGAAATTTTGATTCAGATATAGAATAAAAAAAACAAAAAACATGAAAGTAACCTTAGACAGAGTAAACGATGCGTTTCATTTTAAGCTCAAAAATGAACGTGGACATGTAGTTGATGTAGATAGCAGAGCCGAATTTGGCGGAAGCGATTTAGGTGCAAGTCCAATGGAATTAGTATTGATGGGTGTTGCAGGATGCAGCGCTATTGATATGATTTCGATTTTAAAGAAACAACGCCAGGAAATAACTTCATTTAAAGCTGAGGTTGAAGGAGAACGAGTACAAGTAGGAGAGGCGAAGCCTTTTAAAGAAATCTTTGTGGTTTTTTACTTAGAAGGAGATATTAATCCTGAAAAGGCACAACGTGCTGCACAGCTTTCTTTTGAAAAATATTGTTCAGTTGGAAAAACTGTCGAACCTACAGCCACAATAAAATACAAAGTGGTTTTAAACAATGAAGAATTATAGAATTAAAAAATTAGTCAATTCGAGAATTAGATAATTTTTAGATTGGCTAAAAAAGATTCACTTGCATAAATTCAAGGTGAAGGTTTTTGCTTATCGTGTAACCTGAAACTTGAAGCATGAAATAAAAAAACAAAAAAAAAAATGAATGAACAAGAATTTGGTTTTGAAACTCAAGCCATAAGAACACAATTAGAAAGATCCCAGTATTTAGAGCATTCGGTACCATTGTACCTATCATCAAGTTTTGTATTTGAAGATGCCGAAGATATGCGAGCTTCTTTTACGGAAGAAAAAGACAGGAATATTTATAGCCGTTTTAGTAACCCGAACACAACCGAATTTGTAGATAAAATTTGTAAAATGGAAGGGGCAGAAGCGGGTTATGCCTTTGCAACAGGAATGGCAGCGGTATATTCTACTTTTGCAGCTTTATTAAATGCAGGAGATCATATTGTGTCTGCAAGTAGTGTTTTTGGTTCAACTCATGCCTTGTTTGTAACTTATTTTCCAAAATGGAATATTGAAACTTCTTATTTTGATATCAATAAACCAGAAACTATTGAGAGTTTTATCAAGCCCAATACAAAAATATTATATGCCGAATCACCAACAAACCCTGGTGTAGATGTAATTGATTTGGAATTGCTTGGAACAATTGCAAAAAAACACAATTTGATTTTAATTATTGATAACTGTTTTGCAACGCCATATATTCAACAGCCTATAAAACACGGAGCACATTTGGTAGTACATTCTGCTACTAAATTAATCGATGGTCAAGGACGTGTTTTAGGAGGAGTAACAGTAGGGAGAGAAGATTTAATCAGACAAATTTATTTGTTTTCAAGAAATACAGGACCAGCATTGTCACCGTTTAATGCTTGGATTTTATCAAAAAGCTTAGAGACTTTGGTTGTGCGAGTTGAAAAACATTGCGAAAATGCTTTGAAAGTTGCTGAGTTTCTTGAGGCGCACCCGAATGTAAACAGTATTAAGTATCCGTTCTTAAAATCACATCCACAATATGAAATTGCCAAAAAGCAAATGCTTTTAGGTGGTAATATTATTGCATTTGAAATAAAAGGCGGAATAGATGCTGGTAGAAAATTTTTGGATAAAATAAAATTGTGTTCACTATCGGCTAATATTGGAGATACAAGAACAATTGTTACGCATCCTGCATCAACAACTCACAGTAAATTGTCTGAAGAAGATCAATTAGCAGTTGGTATTACACAAGGTTTAGTACGTGTGTCTGTAGGTTTAGAAACAGTAAAAGATGTAATTGCCGATTTAGAGCAAGCACTTTCTTAAAAGTTTAGATTGTGGATTTTAAAGTCTACAATTGATTATAATATAAAAAAAACGATTTTTAACTGTAGCTTTTATGCAGTTAAAAATCGTTTTTTATTTATACTACACTAATTTAGTAGAACTTGATTATTCATTCAGTTATTTTTCTCGTTCAAAAAACCTATTTTTGTTGCAGAAAAATATATAGTGTCTACAATCTAAAATTTATATAAGTGCTTTCAAAGAAAACCAAATACGGAATCAAGGCTTTAACATATTTGGCCAGGCGAGAAAATAACGAGCCTGTACAAATTGCTGAAATTGCTAAAAGCGAACATATTTCGATTAAATTTTTGGAAAGTATTTTGCTTCTATTAAGAAATTCGGGATTCCTTGGCGCTAAAAAAGGAAAAGGCGGAGGCTATTATCTGATAAAAGATCCAAAAGATATCAGTATGGCGAAAGTATACCGTATTCTTGAAGGACCTATTGCATTGTTGCCATGTGCAAGTCATAATTTTTATGAAAAATGTGATGATTGCGACGATGAAACTACTTGTGCAGCAAGACGTTTAATGACCGAAGTAAGAGACAATACCTTAAAAGTTTTAGAGAATAACTCACTGGCCGATATTGCATTTTAGCCAATCACGTTTTTAAAATATATATAAAAAAGACCATTTCAGTATGTCCGAAATGGTCTTTTTTATATATTTAATTGCTTGTTTAGTCTAGAAAATCAATTTATATCCAGCTAAAAATAA
This sequence comes from Flavobacterium sp. 140616W15, assembly GCF_003668995.1. Lineage (NCBI taxonomy): Bacteria > Pseudomonadati > Bacteroidota > Flavobacteriia > Flavobacteriales > Flavobacteriaceae > Flavobacterium > Flavobacterium sp. 140616W15. The sequence continues at coordinate 3,478,603 of NZ_CP033068.1, read as the reverse complement.
CATTACAGCAATCGCATTTCTAAGAAATAAATCAGGAACTTTTCCACTTAGCATACTTCCTATAAAAATTCCAGGAAGCGATCCTAGTAATAACTGACCTAGTAAAATTAAGTCTAAATTTCCCATTGAAGCATGACCTATTCCGGCTACAAGTGTTAAAGGAACTGCATGTGCAATCTCAGTTCCTACCAAGCGAGGTGTTGGCAAAAGGGGGTAAAGAAAAAATAAAGTAACGGTACCTAAAGCTCCAGCCCCTATTGATGTTAATGTTACGGTTGCTCCAAGTAATACACCAATCCCAATGGTTAGCATGTTTTGTGTATGGCTTTCACTATGAAATTTATCTCCAGCATGTTTTTGAGAGTATATTAATAATCTCTTTTTGAACAAAATTGCAATTGAAGTAAAAAGTAATGCCCAACCTAGACTGTATTTTATGACAGCATTAATAGTAGAAATATCCGTTTTTATACTGTTTAATATCCATAAGGTAAGTAAAGAGGCAGGGACGCTTCCTAAAGTAAGCCAGCCTGTGATTTTCCAATTGATATTTCCCTTTTTATGATGTACAAATACGCCTCCCATTTTGGTAAAAGCGGCATATAATAAATCGGTACCAACTGCAGTTGTTGGTGGAATTCCAAAATATAATAAAATAGGAGTCATTAAAGAGCCACCACCTACGCCTGTTAATCCTACTATAAAACCTACGACTAAACCTGCAACTACAAGACCTATTTGGAAATCCATAAAAAAAATTTGAGTAAAAATAATAACAATTTTACGATAATCCTATGGATTTGGTAGACATTTAGAAAAATCTAACATTACTTTGTTAAAATGTGTTTTATGCTTGTTAAACGAATCTGTTGAGATTTTTATTGTGTATTAATATGTAACCTGAAGATAATTAGAGATATAAAAAAATTAAAAATTATTTTGTTATTTAGAAATAAGTGTTAATTTTGCATTGTAATCTACTAACCCGATAGGGTAATAGATTTTAAAATAAAATGAATACTTGGAAGATGGAAAAAGAATTGGAATTAAATACTGTGGCAACAAAATCAGGCGGATCGTTTTCGAAGCAATTATGGGTAATCATTCCTGCTTTATTGTTGTTGGGTTTGATTTCAGTATTAATTTATAATCATCATGCTGATTTTTCTTGGCAAGGTTTCCTTGATGGATTTAATCAAGAGTTTTTGGTGTTTTTCTTAATTGGAGTTTTTGCTCAATTAGTAGATGGTACATTAGGAATGGGTTATGGAGCTACATCGACTTCTTTTTTATTGGCTTATGGGGTTTCTCCAGTGGTTAGTAGTGGTGGTGTTCACGTTGCTGAGATGTTTACAACAGGAGCATCGGCGATATCACATCATAAGTTTGGGAATATCAATAAAAAATTGGTTAAGAATTTATTGATTCCAGGAGTTTTAGGTTCAATTACAGGAGCTTATTTACTCTCAGATGTTATTGATGGAGATGTTATAAAGCCATTCATTGCTGTATACATGATTGTATTGGCAATAATAATTATCAGAAAAGCATTAAATAAAAATATAATCAAAAAGAAAACTAAGCGTCTTGGGATATTGGCAACCTTTGGCGGATTTATGGATTCTGTTGGAGGAGGAGGTTGGGGACCAATTGTAACTTCTACATTGTTAGGAAGAGGCAGAAATCCTCGTTATACAATTGGATCAGTAAATGCTGCTGAGTTTGCAGTTTCATTTGCAAGTGGCGTAACATTTATGCTTTTTGGAGGAATCCATGGATGGCAAGTTATTATAGGTTTGATTTTGGGAGGTGTAATCGCCGCTCCTCTTGCTGCTTTTTTAGTAAACAAGATCAAAAGAAAGCCAATGATGGTGGCAGTAGGAATATTAATTATCCTTTTGAGTTTAAAAACATTATCTAAATTATTATAATAATTATTTAGGAATATCAAGAATATGAGTGCAACTAACATTACATCTTTATTAGCTAAAACAAAAGATTTTTCTTTAGAAGAAACATTGACTTTTTTGGCTAATGAATACAAAGACAAAGTAGTTTTTTCGACTTCATTTGGTCAGGAAGATCAGGTTATTACCGATTTTATTGCTAAAAATAATATCGAAATTACCATTTTCACATTAGATACTGGAAGATTATTTCAGGAAACATACGATGTTTTTCATAGAACATTAAAAAAATATAAAAAGCATATTGAGGTTTATTTTCCAGAAGCAATTGCTGTAGAAAACTTGCTAAAAGTAAAGGGTCCAAATAGCTTTTATGAATCAGTTGAGAATAGAAAGGAATGTTGCTTTATTCGTAAAGTAGTTCCGTTAAGAAAAGCTTTAGCAGGAAATGCAGTTTGGATAACAGGTTTAAGAGCTGAGCAATCTGAAAATAGAAATGATTTGCAATTGTTTGGATATGATGCCAATTTTGAAATAATAAAATTTAATCCATTATTAAAATGGTCATTACAAGAAGTTGAGGATTATCTACAAGAGCATAGCGTACCTCAAAATGCATTGCATAAAAAAGGGTTTGTAAGTATAGGTTGTGCACCATGTACAAGAGCAATTTTGCCAGACGAAGATATTAGAGCTGGAAGATGGTGGTGGGAGTCAAGCCATAAAGAATGTGGTTTGCATAGTGCTAAGAAAGAATAGAGCAAAGAGGCATTAAAGAGAATAGAATAAAAAATAATAATGGTTAAAAGTTTTTAGATGAGGTTGTTAAACCTGAAACTTTAAACTTCAAACTTTGAAACAAAAAACAATGAGTTCAGTATTAAAAACAAATGCTTTAGAAAGCGAAGCGATATACATTTTTAGAGAAGTAATTTCTCAGTTTGATAAACCGGTTTTACTTTTTTCAGGAGGTAAAGATTCGATTACTTTAGTGCGTTTAGCACAAAAAGCATTCTTTCCTGCAAAAATACCTTTCCCACTATTGCATGTTGATACAGGACATAACTTTCCTGAAACAATAGAATTTAGAGATAAATTAGTTGCAGAGCTAGGGTTAGAATTAATCGTAAGAAATGTTCAGGATGCTATTGATGAAGGAAAAGTTGTAGAAGAAACTGGAAAATATTCTAGTAGAAACAGTTTGCAGACAACTACACTTTTAGATGCTATTGAAGAATTTAAGTTTGATGCTTGTATTGGTGGAGCACGTAGAGATGAAGAAAAAGCAAGAGCAAAAGAGCGTATTTTTTCAGTTCGTGATGATTTCGGTCAATGGGATGAAAAAAATCAACGCCCAGAGTTATTTGATATTCTAAACGGAAAAATTGAAAATGGACAAAACGTACGTGTTTTTCCAATTTCAAACTGGACAGAACTAGATGTATGGAGTTATATCGAACAAGAAAAAATTGAAATTCCATCTATTTATTTTTCACACAAACGTAAAGTTTTCTTGAGAGATGGATTAATATGGTCACATTCTCCTTATGTATATCAAGAAGAAGATGAACAAATAGAAGAAAGAATTGTTCGTTTTAGAACTGTTGGAGATATGAGTTGTACAGCCGCTGTTGAATCTTATGCAGCTACGATTAAAGAAGTTGTGGGTGAGATTAGAACATCGACAATCTCTGAAAGAGGAGCCAGAATTGATGACAAACGTTCTGAAGCAGCAATGGAGAAAAGAAAACAACAAGGGTACTTTTAATTGATTAATTAAAAGTTAGAATTAAGAAAATAAAAACATACAGATTTAAATTTTAGCTCAAAAGGTAAGCAACGTGAAACTTGAAACCTGAAACAAAAAAGTTAAGCCTGAAACAAAATATAAGAATGGAAGTTTTAAAAATAGCAACAGCAGGAAGTGTAGATGACGGAAAGAGTACTTTAATTGGAAGATTATTGTATGATACAAAATCATTGACTACAGATAAAATAGAAGCAATAGAAAAAAGCAGCAAATTAAAAGGTTACGATTATCTAGATTTTTCATTAGCAACTGACGGATTAGTAGCAGAAAGAGAACAAGGAATCACTATTGATGTAGCGCATATATATTTTTCGACAGCTAAGAAAAGTTACATTATTGCCGATACACCAGGTCACGTAGAGTATACACGTAACATGGTTACAGGAGCTTCGACTTCGCAAGTTTCAATCATTTTGATTGATGCTCGTAAAGGAGTAATCGAGCAAACGTACCGTCACTTTTTTATCAATAATTTATTGAGAGTAAAAGAGGTAATTGTTGCAATAAACAAAATGGACTTAGTCGATTATTCAGAAGAAGTTTTTAATAAAATCAAAGCTGATTTTCAGGCATTAAATGCTAAAAGTACTTTCAAAGAACAAAACGTAAGTTATATTCCATTAAGTGCAATCAACGGAGGAAACGTAGTTGATAAATCGGAAAATATGAAATGGTATGACGGACAAACTGTTTTGGAACATTTAGAAGCTTTAGAGCCAACAGATGTTTTTGAAAAAGGAGAAGCACGTTTTCCAGTTCAAACAGTAATTCGTCCAAAGACTGAAGAGTACCATGATTTTAGAGGATATGCTGGTAAATTATATGGGAACTCCATTAAAGTAGGAGATGCCGTAACCGTTTTACCTTCATTAACAGAATCTAAAGTAAAGAATATTCATTTTTTTGATAAACAATATGATGAAGCAATTGCAGGTTCATCAATCACAATTGAATTAGAAAATGATATCAATGTTACCAGAGGAGATATGATTGTAAAATCTACGGAACTTCCTAAAATAGAAAAAGACATCACAACAACAGTTTGTTGGATGGATTCTAAAAAGTTAGTTCCTGGAACAAAATATATCGTTCAGCATAATACAAACAGAGTTTTGGCAAAAGTAGAAAGTATTAAGAATACAATCGCAACCGATTATTCAGGTACAACACCAGCAACTCAATTAGCAATAAACGAAATAGGTGAAGTAAGCATTAAATTGAGTAAGCCTTTATATTTTGATGCCTATAACGACAATAAATCAAACGGAGCTTTTATCCTGATTGATACCGCAACCAATACAACTGCAGGAGTAGGATTCATTCGATAATTCCCTGCAATACGCTTTAGGCTGTAAGCTTTAAGCAAAAAAATATAAGGTGTTTAGTAAGCCTAAAGCTTATAACCCAAAGAAAAGAATAAAGTTTAAAGAAGCTTATAGCTTAAAGCGAAAAAACAAATGGAAAGTTTTAGAACAGAAATAGAAAATCCGATAGTTCAGAAAGAGATTATCGATCTAGAAAAAAAGATTCATTTATTCCGTGGAGGGAAAATTGATGATGAGCGTTTTCGTAGTCTTCGTTTAGCACGTGGAATCTACGGGCAACGCCAGGAAGGCGTTCAAATGATTCGTATTAAATTGCCATTTGGTAAAGTTACCAGCGAGCAATTAGTACGTATTACTAAAGTTTCTGATGAATATTCTACAGGACGTTTGCATATTACAACACGTCAGGACATTCAGATTCACTATGTAAGTTTAGACAGAACTCCAGAACTTTGGGCTAATCTAGCTAAAGATGATGTTACTTTGCGTGAAGCTTGTGGAAACACCGTTCGTAATATTACAGCAAGCGAATTAGCTGGTGTAGATGTAAACGAACCATTTGATGTTTCGCCATACGCACATGGTTTGTTCCAATACTTATTGAGAAACCCTATTTGTCAGGAAATGGGACGTAAATTTAAAATTTCGTTTTCATCATCAGATGAAGATACTGCATTGAGCTATTTGCACGATTTAGGATTTATTCCAAAAATTGTAGATGGTGTTCGTGGATTTAAAATCATGTTAGGAGGAGGACTAGGTTCGCAACCGGCACATGCCGAATTACTTTCGGAATTTGTACCTGCTAACCAGATTATCCCAACGGCAGAAGGTGTGATTCGTATTTTTGACAGATACGGAGAACGCGCCAAAAGAATGAAAGCGCGTATGAAATTTTTAATCAAAGAGATAGGAAGAGATACTTTCCTTGATTTGGTTGAACAAGAGAAAAAAGCAATTGCTTTTGAAACATACGAAATAGATACAACAGCTTTTGATGCGCCAATTCCAGAGCCATTATTAACCGTTCCATCGGTTACTATCGAAGATGAAGCAGCTTATGAAGCTTGGAAAAAATCAAACGTAATTGCTCAGAAACAAGATGGATATTACGCTATCGGAATTAAAGTATTACTAGGAGATTTTTATACTGATAAAGCTAGAATATTAGCAGATTTGATTAAGAATTATGCAGCAAACGAATTGCGTTTTTCATTGCGTCAGAATATTGTAATACGTCATGTAAAAGAAGAGAATTTACCTTTCTTTTATCAAGAGTTAGCTAAGTTAGGATTTGTGAATTTAGGGTATAATTCTACAGCCGATATTACAGCTTGTCCAGGTACAGATACTTGTAACTTAGGAATTGCAAGCAGTACAGGAATTGCCGAAGAATTAGAAAAAGTGCTAAATGCCGAATATCCACAATACAGCAATAATCAAGAAATCGAAATAAAAATTAGTGGTTGTATGAACGCTTGTGGTCAACACAATATGTCAGCAATCGGATTTCAGGGAATGTCTATTAACTCAGGAAAACTGGTTGCGCCAGCGTTACAAGTTTTATTAGGGGGAGGAAGATTAGGAAACGGATCAGGTCGTTTTGCCGATAAAGTAATTAAAATTCCAAGTCGTAGAGGACCAGATGCATTACGTACGATCTTAAATGATTTTGATGCAAATGCAAACGGACAAAAATTCCTGAATTATTACGATGCAAAAGGAGAAAAATATTTCTATGAAATTTTAAAACCATTCGCAGATGTTACCAATTTAACTGAAGCTGATTTTGTAGATTGGGGTAATGCCGACAACTATGTAAAAGCTGTTGGAGTTGGAGAATGTGCTGGAGTTGTTATTGATTTAGTAGCTACTTTATTATTAGAAGCAAAAGATAAATTAACTTTCGCACAAGAGTCATTCGACGAAAACAAATGGTCAGATGCTATTTACCATGCTTACGCAGGATTTGTAAATGGAGCTAAAGCATTATTGCTTTCAGAAGATGAAAAGACAAACAATCATGCAGGAATTGTTGATTTGTTTGATACTGTTTTCGTAGCGACTTCTAAAATAGAATTGCCAACAACATTTAAAGAATTAGTTTATCAAATCAATAAAGTGGAGCCTTCAGAAGTATTTGCAAAACAATATATCCAAGAAGGAATTTCATTTTTTGATACGATCGAAAAATATAGAGCCAAAGATTTAGCAAATGCTTAATACAGTAAAACCCAAGGTAACTTTAGTCGGAGCAGGCCCGGGAGACCCGGATTTGATGACTTTAAAAGGTGTAAAAGCACTTGCTGAAGCAAATGTGGTTTTGTATGATGCTTTGGCAAATGAAGAAATCTTAGAATATGCGCCTAAAAATGCGATTCGAATTTTTGTTGGCAAGCGAATAGCAAATCACGCCTATACACAAGACCAGATCAACCAATTAATAGTTGATAATGCATTGACTTATGGAAATGTGGTACGTTTAAAAGGAGGAGATCCGTTTGTATTTGGTCGTGGAAGCGAAGAAATAGAATATGTGGAGAGTTTCGGAATACCTACATTTGTGGTGCCTGGAATATCATCGGTCATTGCAGTTCCTGCTAATTTGGGAATTTCGATAACCAAAAGAGGAGTTTCTGAGAGTTTTTGGGCTATTACAGGAACAACTTCAGATAGAAAACTATCTTCGGATGTTGCACTTGCTGCTCAATCTTCTGCCACAGTAGTTATTTTGATGGGAATGAGTAAGCTGGCACAGATAGTTGCTTTGTTTCAAAAAGAATCGAAAGGAGAAACTCCAATTGCGATTATTCAAAACGGAACAACTCCGGATGAGAAAGTCGGAATTGGAACTATAAATACAATTCAGGAAATTGCTACAGAAAATAAATTAGGTTCGCCAGCGATTATTATCATTGGAGAAGTAGTTAGAGAAAGTACTAAGTTAAAAGGGTTTTACGAGGAATTTATTTTAAGTAAGATCGCATAATATATTAAAAAAGATTAGCTCCTTTTTTTTAAGGACTAGGAAGTAAAAATAAATTGTAATGGAAAGAAACGAATTGTATCCAATATTTTTAAAACTGCATAAGCTTAATGTGCTTATTGTTGGTGGCGGAAATGTAGGATTAGAAAAACTTTCTTTTCTGTTAAAATCTAGTCCCAATGCTAATGTTGAGGTTGTTGCAACTACCTTTTTGCCTGAAATTGAAATCTTGGCAGAGAAGTATAATCTGACGCTAACAAAAGCTAAGTTCAAGAAAAAGATGTTAAAGAAGCGGCATATGGTTATTGCTTGTACTGATGATTTATTGGTAAATAAAAGGATTTATGATCTATCGCAAGAGAGATACCTCATTTGCAATATTGCCGATACACCTGAATTATGTGATTATTATTTAGGCGGAATCGTAACTAAAGGAAATGTAAAAATTGCTATTTCGACAAATGGTAAGTCACCAACAACAGCCAAAAGGCTTCGAGAATTTTTTGAAGAAGTTATTCCTGAAGATATTAATAAAATGGTCGAAAACCTCAATGAATACAGGAAAACACTAAAAGGTAACTTTGAAGATAAGGTTAAAAGGATGAACGAAATTACCGCTTCATTGAAAAATAAAGAGTAAAAAATTCCACAAAGAAATCAATGATAAAAATCATTGACATTAGAATAAATTATTCGTTTCTTTGTATTATTAAGAATGATTATAAACAACATCATAATGATTAAAACAGACATACTTATAATAGGAGCCGGACCAACTGGTTTATTTGCCGTTTTCGAGGCAGGATTATTAAAATTAAAATGCCATATACTAGATGCTTTACCACAAGCAGGTGGGCAACTTTCAGAATTATATCCAAAGAAACCTATCTATGATATCCCTGGTTTTCCAGAAGTATTAGCAGGAGATTTAATTGATAACCTACAAGAGCAAATTAAACAATTTGAACCAGGTTATACTTTAGGAGAACGTGCTGAAACAATCGAGAAACAAGAAGATGGAAGTTTTATTGTGACCTCAAATAAAGGAACTAGATTTCATGCGCCAGTTATTGCTATTGCAGGAGGTTTAGGAAGTTTTGAGCCACGTAAGCCACTTATTGAAGATATTGAGTTTTATGAAAATAAAGGAGTAAAATACTTTATCAAAAATCCTGAAAAATTCAGAGACAAAAGAGTTGTTATTGCAGGAGGAGGAGATTCAGCTTTAGATTGGAGTATTTTCCTTGCAAATGTAGCTTCAGAAGTAACTTTAATTCACCGTAGAAATGAATTTAGAGGAGCTTTAGATTCTGTAGAAAAAGTACAAGAATTAAAAACGGCTGGAAAAATTAAATTAATTACACCAGCAGAAGTTATCGGAATCAATGGTGCTGAGCATATTGAGTCGCTTGTTATCGAAGAAAACGGAGCAACTCGTATAATTCAAACAGATTATTTTATTCCACTTTTCGGATTAACACCAAAGTTAGGACCAATCGGAGACTGGGGATTAGAAATCGAGAAAAATGCAATTAAAGTAAATAATGCATTAGATTACCAAACTAATATTCCAGGAATCTTTGCAATTGGAGACGTAAATACCTACCCAGGAAAATTAAAATTGATACTTTGTGGATTCCACGAAGCAACTTTAATGTGTCAGGCTGCATACCAAATTATCAATCCAGGTAAAAAATATGTGCTTAAATATACAACTGTTTCAGGAGTAGACGGATTTGACGGAACTCGTAAAGAGGCTCCAAAAGCTGTTGTTAAGGCGATTGTCTAAGACGCTATGGTTTTGAGGGACTAAGTTCTCTAAGATTTTATATAGTAAAGTCCAAACTAGTAATAGTTTGGGCTTTTTTTATGCTTAGGCGCTTAGCAACTTAGCATATCAGAACCTAAAAAAAAACGTACCTTTGTGATTATTAATTTTGATTATCATGGATTTAGAAGCTAGAAAATATCAATTTATTCAAAAGTTGGTTAAAGTGGAAGACGAGAGTATTTTGGAGAAACTAGAATTGGTTTTGAGAGAAAATCAAAATGATTGGTTTGATGATTTATCAGAGTTAGAAAAAGCTGAAATTCAAGTTGGATTAGATCAGGCTAAAAAAGGTGAATTTACAAGCCATGAAGATGTGATGAAAAGATTTTCAAAATGGCATTAAAATTAATCTGGACTTCACAAGCTATAAAAGGATTTGATAAGGTTATTGATTATTTGGAAGCGAATTGGACAGCAAAAGAAATTTTGAATTTAGAAAATAAAATTAAACAGGTTATTAATCAAATTAGCCTTAATCCAGAACAATTTCCAAAATCAATAAAAAGCGAATCTTTGCATAAAGCAATTATAGACAAAAATAATTACTTAGTTTATAGAGTAAATAAGGAATCCAATTGTATTGAGATTATCAATTTTAGAGGAACTAAACAAAAGGGGAAACACTAATAAAGTTTTAAACTTAGTCCCAAGATTTCGGGATAGCAACTTAGAATCTCAGATTCTTAAAAAAACTTGCAATTGTTAAGGTTATGTCTTTACTTTGCACTGTTCATATATTTATTGAAAGTTATCACGAAAGGCGGAGGGATAGACCCATTGAAACCTTAGCAACCCTTTATCATAAAGAAGGTGCTACATTCTACTTTATACATTCATTGTATTAAAGATAGATAACACATAATACAGCAATGTATTTCTCAAAACTTTTCTTGAAAAACTTATCGATATTAACTGAATGTAATTTCAGTATCAGCAGCGAATTATCGGCGCATTTTTGCCTATAACATTCCCGCTTTCCGCTATATTTTTTTCTGAACCCCAGAAAAAAAGCATACCGCTACAAACGTAGTTCACTGAACTCCTATGAAAATAGAAATTAAGTGAAGTAATCGGGGCTAAAGAGCTATGATAGTGAATTTTTGGTACTATTTAATAAAAGCTTTTACGTCTAAGCGTCATTGCAAGAAAAGAAAAAACATGTCAACAATTCAAGAAGCAATAAAAAAAAATATTCTAATCCTAGATGGAGCAATGGGAACCATGTTGCAACGCTATAATTTCTCAGAGGAAGATTTTCGAGGAGAGCGTTTCAAAGATTTTCCACATCCCCTAAAAGGAAATAACGATTTACTATCCATAACACAACCACAAGCAATTCGCGATGTCCACGCCGCTTACTATGAAGCGGGTGCCGACATCGTAGAGACAAACACATTCTCGGGAACAACAATCGGTATGGCCGATTATTTCCTAGAGGAGTACGTTTACGAATTAAACTACGAGTCTGCTAAACTTGCAAGAGCAGTAGCTGATGAGTTTACAGCCAAAAATCCAGACAAACCACGTTTTGTTGCAGGTTCAATCGGGCCAACAAACCGTACAGCGAGTATGTCACCAGATGTAAACGATCCGGGTTACAGAGCCGTAACGTTTGATGATTTACGTATTGCCTACAAACAACAAGTAGAAGCCTTAATGGATGGAGGTTGTGATTTATTATTGGTAGAAACCATCTTTGATACCTTAAATGCTAAAGCAGCACTTTTTGCAATCGAAGAAGTAAAAGAAGAACGTAATATTGAAATTCCAATCATGGTTTCAGGAACCATTACCGATGCTTCAGGAAGAACACTTTCTGGGCAAACGGTAGAAGCTTTCTTGATTTCAGTATCACATATTCCGTTATTAAGCGTAGGATTTAATTGTGCTCTAGGAGCCGATTTGTTGAAACCTTACCTTAAAACATTAGCACAACATACGAGCTTTAATGTTTCGGCTCACCCCAATGCAGGATTACCAAACGCATTCGGGCAATATGACGAAACACCAGAACAAACACAAGCATTCATAAAAGAATATTTAGAGGATAATTTAATAAATATCATCGGAGGTTGTTGCGGAACAACTCCAGATCATATCAGGTTAATTGCTGAAGTGGCGAAGGATTATAAGCCGAGAGTAGCACCTGTTTTTGTGTAAATGTTCCCTACTAAGAATTCAAAAAACTGTAATTAATTTTTATTTTTTTCTGATTAGAAAAAGTTTACAACAATGATAAAATATCTAGGATTTATAATTGTGTTTGTCACAATCTCATGTAATAAAGTACAAAGCCAGAAAATAACAATTTTTAAAAATGATGGAGAGGATATTGAAAATTTTGAGGACTATCCATTAAATGAAATTGTACTGAATATTCCGGCAAATGAAAAATATAATTATGTTAAGATAAAAAGTATAGAAAAAGTAATTGATGAGAAGAATCAGAATCTAGTTTACGAACGAGATTCTATTAATAGAACCAGACTTTCATTTCCTTCTGGCGAATTTGTGCAAGTTAATAAAGAAGATGCAAAGTTAAATTTTTGGATTAAAGGGGGGGAAAACAAAAACATAAAGTTGATAAAAGGAGTTATATCATATTTGAAAAAAAATAATGAAACAGAAGTTAGTTTTAGTTTAAAAGAAGATGTTGATAAAAATTTAGTTTCTGATCAATTACCTTTTAAAATATTCAGAGTTAATAAATCTGTTGTTGAAAAATATCGTAAAAAGGGACAAGAAAATGAAGCAATAGAATCTGGCAGATTAGTAGATGTCGTTGAAAAAGATGATAAATTCATGACTGACACTTTTGGATCACAAGTTATCGATTTCACTACAAATCAAATTGTATTTTGGATTGAAGCCAATATGGTTAATTTAATTGATATTAAGTTTTTTGATAAGGATGATAATGAGATTAAACTTAGCGAAGACCAAAATGATGCAATAATTACTGAGAGAGGATTGTATGCTTTTTATTTTGATCAGAAGCCACAAAAAGATTGGAAAATAAAAATATATCATTCAAATAAAGGAACATTGGTTGAAGTTCCATTTGAAGTAAAATGATAATAATAAGGTTTTCAATCTGAATCTATTAAAGTTGATAAAATAAATTATGTTTTTTATAAAGTATAATTAAAGAGAATTAAACTTACTAGGGGTCAAAGCATTGAAGATTAAAATAGAATAAAAATAATCGAGCTAAAGGCTCTTTAAAGAGTTCCAGAGGAACGACATATTTGTAGCTACGGAATTTATTCCGTTGAAAATTAAAAAAGAAAATGGCAGAAAATAGAAGAGACCTTGTATTAGCAGGATTAGAACCATTAATTATTACGCCAACAAGTGTTTTTGTAAACATAGGTGAACGTACCAATGTTACGGGTTCAAGAAAATTCCTTCGCTTAATCAAGGAAGAGAAGTATGACGAAGCACTTGATATTGCAAGACAACAAGTAGAAGGAGGAGCACAAATCATCGATATCAATATGGATGAAGGGATGCTTGATGGAGTTCAGGCAATGACAAAATTCCTGAATTTAATAGCATCTGAACCCGATATTTCGAGAGTGCCAATTATGATTGACAGTTCGAAATGGGAAATCATCGAAGCAGGTCTAAAAGTAGTACAAGGAAAAAGTGTTGTAAACTCAATCTCTTTGAAAGAAGGCGAAGAAGCCTTTATTCACCATGCCAAATTAATTAAACGATACGGTGCGGCGGCTATTATCATGGCGTTTGACGAAGTAGGTCAGGCAGATAATTTTGATCGAAGAGTCGAAATTTGTCAGCGTTCGTATGATATTTTGGTTAACAAAGTTGGTTTTCCTCCACAGGATATTATTTTCGATTTAAATATTTTCCCAGTTGCAACTGGAATGGAAGAGCACCGCTTAAATGCGTTGGACTTTTTTAGAGGGACAAAATGGGTTCGTGATAACTTGCCACATGCACATATTAGTGGTGGAGTAAGTAATGTTTCGTTCTCTTTTAGAGGAAACGATACCGTTCGTGAAGCGATGCACTCGGTGTTTTTATACCACGCAATCAAGAACGGAATGACAATGGGAATTGTAAATCCGGAGATGCTTTCGATTTATGATGATATCCCTAAAGATTTATTAGAACACGTTGAAGATGTAATCCTGAACAGACGTGATGATGCTACAGAGCGTTTATTAGATTTTGCCGAGAATGTAAAAGGCGAAGTTAAATCAGATGAAAAGACAATTCAGGAATGGCGGTTAGGAACGGTTCAAGAGCGTATTACCCATTCATTAGTAAAAGGGATTGATGTCTTTATAGAAATAGATGTTGAAGAAGCTCGCCAAGCGGCGGTAAAACCTATTGAAGTTATTGAAATTAACTTAATGACAGGAATGAATGTCGTAGGGGATTTATTTGGAAGTGGAAAAATGTTCTTGCCTCAGGTAGTAAAATCGGCACGTGTAATGAAAAAAGCCGTTGCGTATTTGTTACCCTACATTGAAGCCAGTAAACAGGCCGGCGACAAGCAAGGGAATGGAAAAATTTTGATGGCAACTGTAAAAGGTGACGTTCACGATATTGGTAAAAATATTGTTTCGGTAGTATTGGCTTGTAACAATTATGAGATTGTAGATCTTGGTGTTATGGTGCCTCCAGAAAAAATTATAGCTGCTGCTATAGAACATAATGTTGATATTATTGGTTTAAGCGGATTAATAACCCCTTCGCTTGACGAAATGGTGTATTTAGCAAAAGAGTTAGACAAACAAGGAATTAAAATACCGATTATGATTGGTGGAGCAACGACTTCGCGTGCGCATACAGCCGTGAAAATTGCACCGCAATATAGAGAAACTGTAATTCACGTAAACGATGCTTCGAGAGCCGTAACAGTTGCAGGAAATTTGTTAGATCATAACCGTAAAATATATGCTAGTGATATTCGTGCTGATTATGATGCGTTTAGAGAAACGTTTTTAAATCGTTCAAGAGATAAAAACTTCCTGACGATAGAGCAAGCACGTAAAAACAAATTACAATTGGATTGGGCTGAATATACGCCAATCAAACCAAAATTTGTTGGAGCAAAAGTAATCGAAGTAGAGTTAGATGTTCTGGTTCCGTATATCGACTGGACACCATTTTTTAGAACATGGGAATTGTTCGGTAAATATCCAGCAATCTTAACCGATGAGGTTGTGGGTAAAGAAGCCACTTCTGTTTTTGCAGATGCTCAGGAAATGTTGAAAGTAATTTTGGCAGAGAAAAAACTGACCGCTAAAGGTATCTATGGAATTTTTCCTGCTAATCAGGTAGATGATGATGATATCGAATTGCGTGATGAAAACGGAAAAGTGTTGGAGAAATTTTTAACACTTCGTCAGCAATCACAAAAAACAAAAGGAGCACCAAATATAGCATTGTCTGATTTTATTTTGCCAAAAGATAGCGGAATTACAGATTATATTGGAGCGTTTTGTGTAACAACAGGTTTTGGTGTTGACGAATGGGCAGCTGAATTCGAAAAAGATTTAGACGATTACAACTCGATTATGGTAAAAGCATTAGCCGATCGTTTTGCTGAGGCTTTCGCCGAATATTTACATGAAGAAGTTCGTAAAGATTTCTGGGGCTACGATGCCGAAGAATCCTTGTCAACTGAAGATTTAATCGAAGAAAATTATAAAGGGATTCGTCCTGCGCCAGGATATCCTGCTTGTCCAGATCACTTAGAGAAACCTACAATCTGGAAACTCTTAAATGTAGAAGAAGAAATAGGAGTAACCTTGACCGAAAGTATGGCAATGTGGCCTGCATCATCGGTATCAGGATATTATTTCGGAAATCCAAAAAGTAAATATTTTGGACTAGGAAAAATAAAAGAAGACCAAGTTGTAGATTATGCCAAACGCCGAAGTATTTCAACTGATAAAGCCATGAAATGGCTAAATCCTAATATAGCAGACTAAAAAGAAAAGGTTCCAAGTTTCAGGTTTCAAGTTGCATTAAACTTATACCTGAAACTAAAAAAACTTGAAACAAGAAATCAAAATGAAAGTAACCAAACATATAGAAAAGGCAAAAGGGAATACATTATTCTCATTCGAAATTATCCCGCCTCAAAAAGGAAAAAGTATTCAGGAATTATACGATAATATTGATCCATTGATGGAATTTAATCCTCCATTTATTGATGTAACAACTTCTCGAGAAGAGTATATTTATATTGATAAAGGAAACGGACTTTTAGATAAGAAACTAACGAGAATGCGTCCAGGTACGTTAGGGATTTGTGCTTCTATAAAACATAAATACAATGTAGATACCGTTCCACATGTTCTTTGTGGAGGATTTACCAAAGAAGAAACGGAGTATCTTTTGGTAGATTGTAACTATTTAGGAATCGATAATGTTATGGCTTTGCGTGGAGATGCCATGAAAGATGAACAATATTTTATTCCAAAAGCGGGAGGAAACGATTATGCTGTAGATTTAGTGAAGCAAATCAGTTTGTTGAATCAAGGGAAATACCTTCATGAGGTAATGGACGTTGATAACAAAGCTGATTTTTGTATTGGTGTTGCTGGTTATCCAGAGAAACATTTGGAATCACCATCATTACAATCTGACTTAAAAAGACTGAAAGAAAAAGTAGATGCTGGAGCAGATTATGTTGTAACTCAGATGTTCTTTGATAATTCTAAGTATTTTAATTTTGTTGAGAAAGCTAGAGAAATGGGAATTACAATTCCTATCATTCCGGGAATTAAGCCAATAGCTGTTCAAAGACATTTACAGGTTTTGCCTCAAATTTTCCGTATCGATTTACCCGAAGATTTAATTCACGAAGTAGATAAATGTAAAAACAATGCAGAGATACGCCAAGTCGGGATCGAATGGGCGATTCAGCAATCATTAGAACTAAAAGCTGCTGGTGTTCCAGTTTTGCATTATTATTCTATGGGGAAATCTGAAAATATTCGTCAAATAGCAAGTAAAGTTTTCTAACTTTACTTTTTGAAAAGTGCATTTTATTCCAATCTTGTCATTCCGACAGAGGAAGAATCTCAGCGAGTAGCTCGACATAGTTTGGGGATTAACTTGTGAAGATTCTTCGTTTCACAGAATGACAATTTTGTGAAAGTAATAAAAGGATGCCACTCTTATCCCAGCTAAAATAGTAGGTTTTTTTAAATTGAAATAATTTCTGTTAGTTATGAAAAAAGAAGAATTACAATCGATCGCATCTCAATTAAAAAAACCTGAAGGAGAAAAAGGAATTGAAATGGCAAATATGATGCATGAAACAAACATCAATATGACGCTAAGTTCAATTCAAAATCTGCATATTTCACAAGGGGATATAATACTAGAATTAGGTCATGGTAACGCAGCTCATCTTGAGTATTTAATGGAACAAAGTACTCATTTAAAGTACTACGGACTCGAAATGTCAGAACTCATGTTCCAGGAAGCACGCCAGATCAATAGAAATTATGTTTCTCAAAAACAAGCTTTCTTTTCACTTTATGAAGGAAATGTGATTCCGTTTCCTGATACACATTTCAATAAAATATTTACAGTGAATACGTTATATTTCTGGAAAGAACCTGTAGCGTTTCTTTTGGAAATATACAGAGTGTTGGATAAAAAAGGAATATTTAGCCTAACATTTGCACAAGAAAGTTTTATGAAAAAACTTCCGTTCACTGAGTTTGAATTCGAACTTTATAACACCGAAAAAGTCGAAAAACTGATTAGTCAGACCCTTTTTAAGGTTATCAAGATAGAAAATCAAACTGAAAAAATAAAAAGCAAAACAGGAGAACTCGTTGATAGAGAGTTTGCTACAATTGTTCTGGGGAAATAAAAGATGAGGCAATATTAATTTTGAATTCTTTTTAACGTAATTTAATTGATTTTTAAAACACTAATGCTTTTAATTATGGAGACTAAAAAAATCAATTTTATAAAAAATTACAGTAGTATTCTTTTACTCCTAGGCGGCATTATTGCAGGCAGTATTTTAGGATTAGTCTTTGGTAAAGACATAGAGATTATAAAACCGATAGGAGATATTTTCTTGAATTTACTTTTTACAGCAATTATTCCGCTAATCTTTTTTACAATAACCTCTTCTATTGCTAATTTAGAACAAACAGAAAAGCTAGGTAGGTTATTCGTGGTGATGGTAGCCGTTTTTCTGGTAACACTTCTTCTTTCGGCTATAGTTATGATTATAGCAGTTTATCTTTTTCCAATTCATCAGAACATTATAGTTTCTAAAGTTCCACTTGAAAATATTGCAACAGGAACAGTTGGAGATCAAATTGCACAATTAGTTACAACAAATGATTTCTTCGAATTATTGTCACGAAAAAGCATGTTGGCACTTATTATTTTTTCATTTTTAATTGGATTTGCAACTTTGCAATCGGGAGAAAAAGGAGAAAGTTTTAAGAGTTTCCTAGATTCAGGAAACGAAGTGATGAAACAGTTGTTGAACATTATTATGAAAATGGCTCCAATTGGTTTAGGAGCTTATTTTGCCTATCAGGTTAGTTTTTATGGACCCCAGTTATTTGGGGTTTATGCCAAACCATTGGGGATTTATTATGGAGCTTGTGTGTTCTATTTCTTTGTTTTCTTTAGTTTTTATGCTTTGGTAGCAGGAGGGAAAAGAGCTTTTGTAGTGTTTTGGACAAATAATATAACCCCAGCACTTACAGCTATCGGAACCTGTAGTAGTATTGCAACAATTCCAGCCAATCTTAAAGCAGCTGAAAAAATGGGAATTCCTGCTCACGTTCGTAATGTGGTTATTCCGCTAGGGGCGCCATTGCATAAAGACGGTTCAAGTATGTCATCTATTTTAAAGATTACCGTATTGTTCACCATGTTTGGAAAAGACTTCACAGAACCAAGTACGATACTGATGGCGTTAGGAATTACTGTAATAGTATCAATCGTAGAAGGAGGAATTCCAAACGGAGGGTATATTGGAGAAGTTTTGGCGATAACAGTTTATGGCTTTCCAATGGCAGAAGCTTTGCCAGTGGCAATGATATTGGGAACACTTGTCGATCCAATTGCTACTTTACTAAATGCCAACGGTGATGTGATTTCGTCGATGATAGTTTCCCGATTTTCAGAAAAAACGAAATGGTAGAAATTAATTCACGATTTATTTAAACCTTATAAGCCATTTAAGAAAATATAAGTTTTAATACTTTTCCTAAATGAAGTTACATCGCTTATATGGTTCGTTTTCTTATTACAATTTCAAATTGTAAACTTCAAATTTTATTTTAAACTATACTATCTAAAATGAACACTACACTTCAACAAGATTTAAAAGATATTGAAAATATACTTGAAAAAGTAAAACAACAAGGGATAGAATTTTTGAATAATCTAGATACTATTCCAACTTCAACTTCAAATACAATAACTACCGATAGAAATCTAAATCAATCAGGTTTAGGTGCATTAGTAGCCTTAGATGAATTTAATCAGCGATTAGCTCCCTTAATGATTGCATCGCCAGGGCCAAGATATTTAGGTTTTGTTACAGGCGGGAGTACACCAGCTTCGATAGTTGGCGATTGGTTAACGACAATTTACGATCAAAATACACAAGCAGTAAAAGCACAAGGAGGTGTTTCGGCTTTAATAGAAATTGAGACTATTAATTTATTATTGCAATTGCTTGATTTGCCAAAATCATTCTTAGGCGGATTTGTGACTGGTGCAACTATGTCTAATTTTACCTCTTTGGCAGTGGCAAGACAATGGTTTGGAAAACAACTAGGAAAGGATTTTGCTAAAAATGGAATATCTGATCCAGTCACAATTTTTTCTGCAACCCCTCATTCTTCTTCTATTAAATGCCTCTCGATGTTGGGAATAGGAAGTCAGAATTTCACAAAAATAAAAACTATTGAAGGAAATAAAGAAGCAATAGATGTAGCCGATTTAGAAAAATATATTAAAACTCTAAACGGGAAACCATTTATTCTAATTTCAAGTGCTGCAACGGTTAATACTGCCGATTTTGATGATTTTGTAACCATAAATGAATTGAAGAAGAAGTATAAATTTTGGTGGCATATAGACGCAGCTTTTGGAGGATTTGCAGCTTGTTCTCCTAAATACAAATACTTATTAAACGGATGGGAAAATGCCGATAGTATTACGATCGATTGTCATAAATGGCTAAATGTACCTTATGAAAGTGCTTTTTATTTGATAAAAGAAGAGCATAAGATATTACAGATAGAAACATTTCAAAATTCGAATGCACCGTACTTAGGAGATCCATTAGAGAATTTTAGTTTTTTAAATTTTTTACCCGAAAATTCTAGAAGATTAAAAGCTTTACCAGTTTGGTTTTCTTTATTAGCTTACGGAAAAGAAGGATATCAGGATATAGTCGAGAACAGTGTTGATCTTGCCTTGCAATTTGATGCCTTTATCACAGGGAATGAAAACTTTGAGTTATTAGCTCCAACAAGACTAAATAATGTTTGCTTTACCTTATCGGGAGAACACAATCAGGAAAAGGTAAATTCATTCTTGAGTCGTCTTAATGATACAGGAAAAGTATTTATGACACCTACTGTATATCAAAATCGTAAAGGCATCCGTGCTTCATTTGTGAACTGGAGAACAAGTGAAAAGGATATTGAAATAATCGTAGAAGAAATGAAAAATACAATTCTTGAGTTGAAAATATAAGTAAAACATACAATAGCATTTTTTGAAAGTAGCCCGTTTAATTTGTTAAACGGGCTACTTTTTTTATGTTTTTTTATTTCTTGACGAATTGAAGCTTTGAGTTTTAACTTTTAAGATGTTAAATTTTAATCGAATATTAAGTTAATCTTAATTATTCACTAATAAATATATTAATTTTTTATTGAATTGGCTACTTGAAAGTGAATCATCATTTTTATTTAGAATAATTAAAAATAACTTGGAAATGGTATTTATTGATGTTAATTTTGTGCCAAATTAATTTCAACTTTAAGTAATGAAAATAAATAGAATATTTATCTTAATCCTGGTACTCTTAACTTCGATTCAAGGTTTCTCACAAAATAACAAAGTAAAATTAAATGGAGTCATTTTAGGTAATAACGGGCAACCTATCGAAGGTGTTTCTGTAGAACTAAAAGATACTGCTTATTCAACATTAACCAATGAGAAAGGGGAATATGAAATTATAGCAGAACCACGAAACTATATTTTATCTATTACTTATGTTGGATATAAACCAAAGCAAGTAAAGATTAATTTAAAAGAGGTAAATCAAACAGTTCCAACTCTTACTATTGAAGAAGATATGGCTGCGTTAGATGAAGTTCAGGTTAAAGGAATATCTAAAGTAACCAGAGTAAAAGAATCTGCTTTTCAGGTTAATGCGGTCGATACTAAGTCAATGGCTAACATTACATCCAATTTGAGTCAAATATTGAATAAAACTACTGGGGTAAAAGTTAGGGAACAAGGAGGTATGGGTTCTGATTTTGATTTTTCTATCAATGGACTTTCTGGTAGTGCCGTAAAGTTTTTTATAGATGGTGTACCTTTGGATATTATGGGAAGTTCAATGTCGCTAAACAATATACCAGTTAATTTATCTGAAAGAATTGAAGTATATAAAGGTGTAGTACCAGTGAACTTAGGTTCTGATGCTCTTGGCGGTGCTGTAAATATTATTACGAATCATCAAATATCAAATTATTTTGATATGTCATATAGTTTAGGATCATTTAATACGCATAGTGCTTCATTAACAGGACAGATGCGTGACAAAAAATCAGGATTAACTTTTAAAGCTTCTGGTTTTTTAAATTATTCGGATAACGATTACACAATGCGAGATGTGCAAGTAATAGAAGTGATTGATAAAGATAATTCTCGATTTGTTACTGGTGATTTTAAAAGATTCAATGATCAATATAAGTCTGCTATGGGGCAGGCAGAACTAGGTTTCGTTGATAAATCTTGGGCTGATATGTTTTTTATTGGAGGAAGTTATTCAGCTACAGAAAAAGGAATACAAACAGGAACTAACCAAGACGTAGTATACGGTCAAGTACATAGAGGAGGAGATGCTTATTCATTCTCACTAAGATATTTAAAAAAGAATTTGTTTACAAAAGATCTTGATTTAAGCTTTTTTTCTTCCTATTCAGACGATCAATATACTATTACAGATACCGCACTTAGAAAATATTATTGGGATGGAAGTTATGTGGCAGCTACTTCTTCCGAAATGGGAGGGCCTGCAACTAAATGGAATATTCGACGTCCAAAATATTTTATCGGATCGAATCTTAGCTACAAAATAGACCATAATAACTCGTTAAGTCTTAACTATACTCTGGACAAAGTCGAAAACAAGACTTATGATGAGTTGCTTACTGACAAAGATTATAATCCTGGGAAAATTACAAAGCATATTATAGGGCTATCCTATCAACAGAATTTATTGGAAGAAAAACTGACCAACACGTTTTTTGGAAAATATTATAGTATGTTGTTAGAACAACCTTTTGCTATTACTAATTCTGGAACTGGAGCGGGCGAAACTGTTAGAGATAACAATGGTTACACCGGATATGGAATTGCATCACGCTATAAAATAACTTCGTCTATAGGTATAAAAGCATCTTATGAAAAAGCATATCGTTTGCAAAGAGTAGATGAGGTGTTTGGTAATGGGTACTCGGTTGTAGCTAATCCTAATCTTAAACCAGAGAATAGCGACAATTACAATTTGGGTGGTTATTGGAAGAATGCAGCGGAAAACCACCATTTTTTTATTGAAACAGGAGGGTATTTAAGAAATGCGAAAGGCTTTATTTCCCCAGTTGTTTATCAATCGAATAGTCAGATAAGTAGATTTGAAAATACATCAAATGTTCTTATCAAAGGACTTGAGGCCGATATTAAGTACAATTATCAGGATAAGATAAACGTTGGGATAAATTTTACTTATCAAAGCACGCTTGACAACACGAAATATCCTAATGGATCAAATTCTGGAACAATATCAGCTACATACAAAGATGACTTGCCTAATAGACCTTGGATGTTTGGTAATGCCAATTTAGGATATAGAAAGTCGGACTTCATTAAAAAAGGAAATAATCTACAGCTTAATTGGGATTTGCAATATACACACTGGTATTACCTTACATGGGAAAACTATGGTACAAAAGAAGGGAAAAGTATAATTCCTAATCAGTATATCCAAAATGCATCTATTTCTTATTCTATGAATTCTGGAATGTATAATATTTCTTTAGAGTGCAACAATCTAACAAATGATTTGGCTTATGATAATTTTAAGCTACAAAAGCAAGGACGCTCCTTTTCAATTAAATTTCATTATTTCTTAAAATAGCCTGAAACGAACTTTTATTTTTAATAATTATATAAAAAATATTTTAAACATGAAACGATTTATTAAACCCTCTTTTTATTTTCTATTTATTAGTACATTGATAATGGGTACAACTATTTCTTGTTCTAGTAATGATGATTCTGGAAGTGATTCAGCTGGTGCAAAAGCTGATTATGCGCTATGGTTGCAATTAGGGAGTTGGCCAAATACAACTCAGTACATTGTAGGAGTTGATGATTTGACTAAAGGGAGTGTTAGTTTGGTAGGTAATGGTGCCGAAGTTACAAGCAAGGCAGATTATGGAATTATTGCCAAAAACGGGTTTTATTACTATCCAAGTACAAGTTCTAATTTTGGTAAAATGACTAAATTCGAATTTAAGAACAATCGATTATCTGTTGTATATGAAGTGCCTTTTACGTATCAAAAATCTATAAGTTGTTATGCATGGGTTGATGACAACACGCTAGTATTGTTTGGAACGAATGGAGATGGAAGCAAAGTGTTATATACCGTTGTAAATGCCACAACACTTTGGATAAAAAATGGAGAATTGGCATTGCCTGCGATTCCAGCGGGATATACTTCTTATAATCAAGGGAATATTCAATATTCAAACGGAAAACTATATGTAGCATTTTCTAATATGGCTATTTGGCCATCACTTGCTGAGGCAGGTATGAATATTGCCGTAGTAGATTATCCAAGTTTTGCTGTTGAAAAGGTTATTAAAAGCTCGGAAGCTGATGGTAATGGAGGATCTAATATGTGGATGCCAACTTCTTGTACTGATGAGTCTGGTGATGTTTATATGATGTTTTTTGCTGATTGGATGACTTCTAAAGATAGTCCAACAAAAATATTTAGAATCAAAAAGGGTGAAACTACATTAGACTCTTCTTATAATTTTAACCTTGGTACTGCTTTAGGAGGAGAAACTGCTAGTGGACTTTGGTATGTTGGTAACGGTAAGGCTATTGCTAAATACATAGATTCAAAAATAGTAGCAGAAAATCCTTCGGGATTGTTTAATACTAAATTTGCTTTAATTGATATAGCTACTAGCTCGGTAATTAAAAAATTAGATTTACCTGCAGATAAAGGAAGCCAATTACAAAATGTAATTACATCTGATGGTAAAGTATTTATTCAGGTTAACGCTGAAACTACTAAAGATTATATTTGGGAAGTTAATACCACAACAGGTGCTGTAACTTCAGGAGTAGAAATTGTTGGAGGTTATGATTATATTTTACGTTTAGATAATTTGAAATCATCTAAGTAAAAACTTTAAGAGCTCTTGAAATTTTATTTTCATTTCGCTACTTTCATTAATTGATTGCAATTGCTAAGCTTACACTTTAAGTTAATACAATTTTAATGGCTTGAGGAATTACTTAACTATAAATATTCCTCAAGCCATTTTTACTAATACATCTTTTTTGCCCATAAAAACTATTACCTATTAAAATTATAATATCAATGAGTACTATTAAAAGCCGTTCGAATAAACCACCAAATAAAGGAAAATCACGTTTTAGTAAAATTAATGCATGGTTGCATTTATGGTTAGGACTCGCTTCGGGACTCGTTGTATTTATAATGGGAATTACAGGTTGTATTTTGGTTTTTGAACAAGAAATTAAACATGCAACATCTCCTTGGTTGAATGTAGAAGCGCAAGAGTCAGAAAAAGTATTACCCCCTTCTAAAATATATGCAGCAGTTAGTAAAGCATTACCTAATAAAGAAATTCATGGTTTATGGTATAATGGTTTAGATAAAACGATTAAAGTTGATATCGAATCAGATTCTTTGATATTTGTAAATCCATATAATGGAGTTATTACAGGGATAGTTGATCACGAAGACTTTTTTCATATCATGGATGAAGGACATCGACATCTATGGTTAGGTCGGGATGTTGGTTCACAAGTAACGGCATGGGGAACGCTAATTTTTTTCTTTTTACTTATAAGTGGTCTTATTCTTTGGTTTCCAAAAAAATGGAACAAAACGACAAGAAATGCTAGTTTTAAGATAAAATGGAATGCTAAATTCAAGCGACTCAATTATGATTTGCATAATGTAATGGGATTTTACACTATCATATTAGCATTGCTAATTTCGTTCACTGGATTATTAATGAGTTTTCATTGGGTCAGGTCAAGTACGTATTGGATAGCTGGTGGTTGGGCAGATGAAAAAGAAAAAAAGGAACAAATTTTTACTGTCAAAAAAGATACTTTATCTAAAAAGCAATTAGACAAACTGGCTGCGGCCGATTTTATCTGGAACAAAGTACGCAAGGAAATTGCTAAAGAAAATAAAGAAGCAGTTATCATTGATCTTCCACATGAGCCAGAGGATGATTTTTACGCTTGTACAGATATGAATAAAGGAGTTTGGAGGGATTTGTACTTTGACCAACAAACATTGGAATTAAAGCCTAATTCGCAGAAATATATTGATAACGAACGTTTCTCTAAATGGCTTATGCGATCTAATTATAGCTTACATATAGGTGCTATTGGAGGAATACCAACTAAGATTTTATATTTCGTAGGTAGTTTAATATGTGCAAGTTTACCAGTTACAGGTTTTTATATTTGGTGGGGAAGAAAGAAAAAAGCAAAACCTGGAGTTAAAAATTAAGATTACTTTTTTTTACATATTTTTAGTTAGTTAAAGTCTTTTGAAGATCTGTGTATTTCAAAAGACTTTTTTTATGTTTAAGAAATAAAGAAAGGATCTTTCAAAAACCAATATCATTGTTTTGATGAGTGAAGTTCGATTGTCAGACTGAGTCGAAGTCTCATTTGCTGAATCTCTTTGCGGGACTTCGACTCCGCCAGTCTGACATTAGTATATTGGAATTAATTGCAAGTAACAATTTTAAATGTTTATTATTATCGAATAAAAATAAATAGAGCCTGCTTAAACAAGCAGGCTCTATTCTATCAAAAAATTAAAATAAGAGAAGAAACTAAAGATCCAAAATTATTAAATTCTATAAGTAAAAGAAATTGTTGCTACACGGCTATCAAGGTTGTATCTTTTGTCGATGCTAGTTTGTCCAATAACCGAATTGATGTTGTATTTATTAGTATTAAAAACATCAGTAACATTAAATTTTATGCTCCCCTTATTTGCAAGAACTTGTTTTGATAAACCGATACTAAAATCAAAAAAACTATCTCTTTCGTAAATACCTACATTCGATTTTGATTGGTATTGCGCATTGGCTTCAGCTTTCCAAGTATCAGTAATTGTAAATGAGTTTTGAACATTTAAATTTAATGTTATTATTGGATCAATTTTATTTGAGTTAATCATGTTTCCTTCAAATCTATTCTCAAAAACATTCATCAACGTATTTACAGACCACCATTTATAGACATCGGTAGTATTGGTAATATTTACACCATAATTAAATGATTTTTTGGCATTGATTTGAGAAGTTACTGTTGTATTATCTACAGGATTATAAACATAGATTTCTGTAAAAACATCTTTAGTTTGATTAAAATATACAGAAGCCATAAATGCACTTTTCCATGAATATCCTATCTCTGTTGAATGCGTAATTTCTGGAACCAAATCAGGATTTCCTTGTGAATAATTAAATGAATCATCGTAAAAACGGAAAGGATTTAAATCAAACTGGCTTGGTCTATTAATTCTTTTACTGTATGAAGCATGCATGGAATGATTGCTGTTCATTTCGTATTTTAACGCAAGACTTGGGAACCACTTTAAATAGTCATCTTTATGTTTCTCATTTAATGTTTTTTGATTGATATCAATTGCAGTATATTCAGTTCTTATTCCTCCTTGAATGCTAAGATTTTCTAGTTTGTATTTATAGTTAGCGTAAGCAGCATAAATCTGCTCATCATATACGAAATGATTTGTCGAACTACCATCAATTATCCATTGATTATTGTAATACTCGTAAACTGAGGGATTGTCATTATTCTTTACACTAGCTTTAAATCCCCATTCTAAAGTTTGTTTTTCTTTTATAGGATTTGTGAAATCTACTTTACCAGTGAAAACTTTTAAATGTGAAGGAATATAGCCTCTTCGGTCATTAATTGGCGCGCCAGCGATTAAATTTTGTGCACTTTGAAACTGATTAGATCTAAATTTTGATGTCTCATATTCAAAATCAAAAGTCATATTTTTACCTTCAGTATTAAATTTATGAACTCCTGAAAAAGCATAAGTATAATCAAACCACTTTTCTTTACTATCATTATAGGTCAAAGCATCAAAATCTAATTGATTTAAGCTATTATATAAAGTATTGCTACCGTTGGCAATATTTTGGTAACGACCAATTTTTGCATCAAGTGAAACCTCTAAATTTGTTTTTGAAGAAACTTCGTAAGTTGTTCCAATTTTAAAATTATTAGATGTAAGTGGTTCGCTAGTAGTTGAGTGCTGATAATTTGTTGTAGAGACTTCTTGTCTGCTATCGTCTTTGTATTGAATTTGATCAAAATTTTTACGTTCCTCTTCCCCTCTGAAAGTGTAGCTGTAATTACCAAAAACACCAAATTTGTCTTTATTGTAACTTAAATTCATACCAGAGTTAGTTCTGTTTTTTCTACCTCTTCCGTAACTAGAAAATACGGTTCCCTTTATTCCAGAAGCACTTGGTTTTTTCAATATAATATTAATCATTCCAGCTTTACCTGTTGCGTCATATTTAGAAGAAGGATTAGTAATAACTTCAATTTGCTTAATATTTGATGAGGTTGTAGATTTTAAATAGTTTGCGAGTTCCTTTTGCGAAAGTTGCGTTAGTTTACCATTAATCATAACGCCGACTCCTTGTTGTCCTCTAATAGATAATTCTCCATCTTGAGACACTACAACACCTGGAGCACGCATTAATACATCTAAAGCAGTTCCTCCTTCAGCAACAATGCTGTTCTCAACATTAAAGACCATACGATCTGATTTTTGAGTATAAAGAACCTTCTTTTTTACAATTATAATTTCATCTAATGCATTTATTGATGTTTCGATAATACTATCTTTTTCTTTCTGAGTTTGTGATGAGGCATAAACAGAAAATGCAAGCATAAGGGATGTTATAATATTTTTCATATTATTTGTTTTAATTTATGGGAATAATAAAAGGGCCTTTGAATTAAGCCTAAAGTACAGCTGATCTATAATAATTCTTATTTTAAAAAATGAAATCTGAAATAAACAAAGTCAGTTTTTAATTGTAATAAAAATCATTTTAGCAAATTTCATCTGAGTATTTTTTTTCAAGATAAAATAAGTTACTTGAATGTGAGGAGGAGGAGATTTCTGATGAATAAAATAAAAACATGATTGTGTATTATTTAAATTTTTAAACTTCAAATATAGTATTATTTATAACAAGTCTAAATAAAAACAATTGCAAATTTTATATAAATGATAATCTATTGGTAATTAGTCATTATCCGGTTTTAAATTGGGCTTAAATCGTAGTAAATTCTCTATTTTTTATTTTTTAGACGAATTATATAAAGGTGAGAATACCTAAAAAAGTCCAGGTTTGATGAAATGTCGTTTAATAAAAAAATCCAATTCGCTCTATATAATAGAAAGAATTGGATTTTTATAAGTGAACAGATTTAATACTGTTGAAATGTAAACTGAATACAGAGACTTATTTAGTAATTTCTCTAAACACTGCCTCTAGGTTTTTATTTTTTTGGTTAAGTTGTAGCGTTTTTAATCCGTTGGCAGTAGCAAAGTCAAAAATAGCAGGGCGCATGTCTTTTTCAGTGACAAATGTCAGTTCCCAAATCATGTCATGCGTATTTTTATATGAACTAATGTTTTCTAGTTTGGCAAGAAGTTGTTCTTCTACCTGATAATCAAACTCTACTTCAATAATTTGTTCTTTATCCTCAGAAATTAATTTGTCTAGTTTCTTGTCAGCAACGATTTTTCCATTGTTAATAATAATAACTCTGTCACAAATTGCCTCTACTTCTTGCATAATATGTGTCGATAAAAAAACCGTTTTATTTTTACCTACATTCTTAATTACGTTTCTGATTTCTATTAACTGATTAGGATCCAGACCAGTTGTTGGTTCGTCAAGAATTAAAACATCAGGATTGTGTAATAGAGCATTTGCTAATCCTACACGTTGACGATATCCTTTAGATAACTGTCCTATTTTTTTATGACTTTCGGCTGACAGCCCTGTCAGTTGAATAACTTCCTCAATACGGAATTTTGCCACTTTATAAACATCGGCATTAAAAGCCAAATACTCACGAACATACAAATCCAAATACAATGGATTATGCTCTGGTAAATAACCAATAGATAGTTGCACTGCCTTGGTATCAGTCATGACATCATGACCGTTTACAAGTGCTGTACCCGAATCGGCTAGTAAGTAAGTAGTTAAGATTTTCATCAAAGTTGATTTTCCAGCTCCGTTAGGACCAAGAAACCCAACGATTTCACCCTTTTTAATCGAAAATGAGATTTCGTCTAATGCTTTTTGAGTGCCGTAACTTTTTGATATGCTGTTTACTTCTATCGACATGACTTTTTTATTTGTTGCAAAAGTAAACAGAAATCTGCTCGATTACTAAATTTTTGTCTTTTAAAGAAATCATAAAAAAAACTTAAAGCCCAACAGCAACGGCACCGTTATTGTTAAAGGAATGTCAAATTAAACAAACAAATAAAATGAAAAAATTTTTACTTATTCTTGCGTTAGCTACTTTTAGCTTTGCAAATGCTCAAAAAGGAACAATATTAGTTGGTGGAAACATCTCTTACACTTCTGAAAAATCAGAATTCAAATTTGGTGAAGAAAAAGAAAATACTTTTAGCTTTTCTCCTAAAGTAGGTTACCAATTTAACGACAACTGGACTGTTGGGGGTGAATTTACAGTAGCATCATCTAATCAAGATAATGGAATTGAAGAAGTAAAAAACAATGCTTTCAAAATCGGAGCATTTGTACGTTATTCTGTGCCATTAAACCAGACTTTTTCTGTTTTTGCTGATATGGGTGCAGGTTTCCAAAATGTTAAAAACAAAGAATACGGTCCTGGAAATGCTTATTCAAAATCTAAAGCAGATGGTATGTACGTAGGTGTAACTCCAGCTCTTTTCATCAACATGAAAAATGGTTTTGGTTTAAACTTTAATATTGGTGGTTTAGGTTATGAAACATTAAGTTTTGATAACAACGGTGCTGATTACAGTAGATTCTTCTTTAATTTCGGTAAAGAAGTTGGTATTGGAATTTCTAAAAACTTCTAATCTTAGATTAGTTTTCAATTTTAAAAGCACCCAAATAAGGGTGCTTTTTTTGTGCTTAGAAGTAAGGTTTTAGTTTCTTATATTATTAAATTATGATTTCAAGAGCTTTGCTTAATGTTCTTTTTAAACAAATTGTTAATAAATCTGTTAGAGTTAAATGATGGTATTTTTGTTGTTGTGTGTTTGTAATAACTTAATAAACATTAATATGAAAAAAATGCTACTTATTCTTGCATTAGCTACGTTAAGCTATGCAAATGCTCAAAAGGAACAATCTTAGTTGGTGGAAATATCGGATATTCCTCTGAAAAAACTGATCAACAAGCCGAGAACAGAAAATCAAATTCGTTTACTTTTTCTCCAAAAGTAGGTTACCAATTTAACGATAACTGGACAGTTGGGGGCGAATTTGCATTGTCTTCATCAAAAGGGACAGTTTCTTTACCAAATAATGCTATAGAGGATTCAGAATCGAAATATAATGCTTTAAAAATAGGAGCATTTGTACGTTATTCGGTTCCCTTGAGTGAAACGTTTTCTGTATTTGCTGATTTAGGAGTTGGCTTCCAAAATCAAAAAAACAAAAATTATATTAATGAATCACTTATTTCAAAAACTAAAGCAGACGGTATGTACGCAGGAATAACTCCAGCTCTTTTTATTAATATGAAAAAAGGCTTTGGTTTAAACTTTAGTATAGGTGGTTTAGGGTATGAAACATTAAATTTTGATACTAGTGATACCGATGTTCGTAAATTCTACTTTAATTTTGGTAAAACAGTTAACATTGGAATTTCTAAAAACTTCTAGTATTAAATAGATTAAAAAATTAAAAAGCATTCGTCAATAGCGAATGCTTTTTTTGCTTTTGGTTAAAGTGTTTCAAAAAATAAAGTCAACTAAAGTGAAATCGAAAATAATCATAACTACAAGAATTTCGACTCCACGTAGTTGACACAAATAACAAAAAATAGATTTAAATAAAAATTATAGGCTTACTGCATTTTCAACAGTTGCTCTCATTTCTTGAGCGGCAGCTACCATTTCAATCAGTGCTTTTTTTGTTTCATCCCAATGACGAGTTTTTAAACCACAATCAGGATTAACCCAAAGCTGATTTACAGGAATAACTGCGGATGCTTTTTCTAACAATTTCACCATTTCATGGCTAGAAGGAACGCGGGGAGAGTGGATGTCATAAACTCCAGGGCCTATTTCGTTAGGATATTTAAAATCGGCAAAGGCATCAAGTAATTCCATTTGCGAACGCGAACATTCGATAGTGATTACATCGGCATCCATATCGGCAATATTTTGGATAATATCATTGAATTCGCTGTAACACATATGTGTGTGTATTTGAGTATCATCTTTAACACCACTAGCTGAAATTCGGAATGCTTTAACAGCCCAATCCAAATAAGTAGCCCATTCTTCTTTACGTAATGGCAATCCTTCACGAATAGCAGGTTCGTCAATTTGGATGATTTTAATTCCCGCATTTTCAAGATCTACAACTTCATCTCGTATTGCCAATGCAATTTGTGTACAAGTTTGAGAACGTGGTTGATCATTACGAACAAATGACCATTGCAGAATTGTTACAGGACCAGTTAACATCCCTTTTAGCCATTTAGGAGTTAGTGATTGTGCATATTTTGACCATTTTACAGTCATAGGTTTTGGTCTGGAAACATCACCATAAATTACAGGAGGTTTTACACAGCGGCTGCCATAACTCTGTACCCAGCCATTTTTGGTAAAAGTAAACCCAGCTAATTGTTCTCCAAAATATTCCACCATATCATTACGCTCAAATTCACCATGAACAAGAACATCTATTCCGGTTTCTTCTTGAAAACGAATTGTTTCTTCCGTTTCTTTCTTTATTAAATCATCGTATTGCTGTTGTGATAATTCGCCTTTTTTGAATTTAGCTCTCCAACTTCTCACTTCAGGAGTTTGCGGGAAAGATCCAATCGTAGTAGTTGGGAACAAAGGAAGATCTAAAGCATCTATTTGTTTTTCGCGACGAATGGCAAAAGTATTTTTTCGCTGATCATCACCTGGAGCAATGTCTGCTACACGATTTTTAACCGATTCGTTATGGATTAATTTTGATGTTTTTCTGTTTTCGTTTGCCAAAGTATTTTCTGCAAATTGGATAGAGTTTGCGATATCTATTTCTTTCGTAGCAAACTGTTTCACTAAAACAACTTCTTGTATTTTTTGTTTAGCAAAAGCCAGCCATTGTTTAATTTCCGGAGTAAGGGTTTTATTGTTAGTTTCTAATTCTAAATCGCAAGGACTATGAATTAATGAGCAAGATGGAGCGATTAATATTCTGTTTTCGCCAAGAGCTTTAGTCGCTTTTTCGATAATTGCCAATGAATTTTTAAAGTCATTTTTCCAGATATTTCTTCCATCTACTAGACCAAGTGAAAGATTTACGTTTGGAGATAATAAATTTGATTCTAAAATATCATCTAGTTGTAACGGACAGCGTACTAGATCTAAGTGCAAGGTGTCAACAGGCAAAGCCAATGCTGTAGTTAGGTTTTCTCCAAAGCAGTCAAAATAGTTTGCAAGGATAATTTTTATATTAGGGAAACGGTTGTTGATTTCTGTATATACTTTCGTGAAAACATTTCTTTCTTTATCAGTTAAGTTTAAAGCCAGGAAAGGCTCGTCTAATTGAATATAAGTTACGTTTTCAGTTTCTAATTTTTCGAAAATCTCAAAATATACAGGAAGTAAGGCTTCAATAAGGTCAATTCGGTGAAAACCTTCTTCCTTTTCTTTTCCTAAAAGTAAGTAAGAGATTGGTCCGATAAGGACAGGTTTTGTAGCAATACCTAAATCATTTGCTTCTTTAAATTCGTTGATTATCTTTTCTGAAAATAAAGTAAATTTTTGTTTTTTTGTGAATTCAGGAACAATATAATGATAATTGGTGTCAAACCATTTTGTCATTTCCATAGCAACAACATCTTGCCCATTTTTTTGAGAACCTCTAGCCATTGCAAAATATAGATCGATAGAAGTATTTGTTTTTGCAAAATCATTATAACGCTCAGGAATTGCTCCCAAAGTCAATGTTAAGTCCAGAACCTGATCGTAAAATGAGAAATCATTTGACGGGATTAAATCAATGCCAGATTCAGCTTGCAATTGCCAGTTTTCTTTGCGGATGTTCTTTCCAACAGCCAAAAGTTCTTCATTCGAAAGTTGCCCTGCCCAGTATAATTCACTAGCTTTTTTTAATTCTCTGTTGCTACCAATTCGAGGATAACCTAAATTATTTGTTTTCATTTTTATTTCAGTATTTTTTACTGAACAAATTTATTGTATTGGTTTTTAAAACTTATATTTGGGCTTTATTTAAGTAAATAAACTTTATTAAGTTGTTATTTAAAGATTATAATACTGATGAATCCTTTTAAAACGAACTTTAGCCGTAAAAATTACTATGGAAAATTTAGATAAAACCGATTTAGAGATCTTGAGACACCTTCAGGAGAACTCAAATATCAATACAAAAGACCTGGCAAGCAAATTATTCCTCACTGTTACGCCTGTTTACGAACGTATAAAAAGATTAGAACGAGACGGATATATTACCAAATATGTTGCGCTGTTAGACAAGAAAAAAATGAATTGTGGTATGACTGTTTTTTGTAATGTTCGATTAAAAGAACATGCAAGAAATGTAGGGAGCAATTTTGTGAAAGATATTGTTGCGCTTCCCGAAATTATAGAGTGTTATAATATTGCAGGAGATTATGATTTTATGCTAAAAATCCTTGTTCAGGATATGACTAGTTATCAGGATTTTGTAATGAATAAATTGTCTACTATCGAAAACATAGGGAATACGAACAGTATTTTTGTGATGGGGGAAATTAAACACAGCACCGCATTAGAGTTTTAATCATTACAAAGTCCTGAAATAAAAATGTATTTTTGCCTTTCAAAACCTAAAATCGTTAATCTTCAATCTAAAACACACAATGAACTGGGAACAACTTTTATCACTCAAACGCCAAGGCGATACTAGCAAAAGATTACGTGTAGAACAAGATGATACGCGATTGGGATTTGAAGTAGATTACGACCGAATAATATTTTCATCGGCATTTAGAAGTCTACAAGATAAAACGCAAGTAATTCCTCTTTCTAAAACAGATTTTGTACACACCAGATTAACGCACAGTTTAGAAGTTTCGGTTGTAGGCCGTTCTATAGGTCGTTTGGTAGGAAAAAAAATAATCGAAAAATATCCATATCTAAAAGAAGTTCACGGATACCACATGAACGATTTTGGTGCTATAGTTGCAGCCGCATCTTTGGCACATGATATTGGGAATCCACCTTTTGGACATTCGGGAGAAAAAGCTATTGGAGAATATTTTTCTATAGGAAAAGGACAACAGTACAAAGAACATTTGACGGATAAAGAATGGCAGGATTTAATAGATTTTGAAGGTAATGCTAATGGGTTTTCTGTTTTAACAGCAAGTAGACCAGGAATAGAAGGAGGACTTAGAATTTCATATGCTACGTTAGGAGCATTTATGAAATATCCAAAAGAAAGCCTGCCTAAAAAACCGACCAAAAATATAGCCGATAAAAAATATGGTTTCTTTCAGACTGATAAAGACTTTTTTAATAAAGTAGCTGTCGATATGGGCATGTTACCTAATAAATCTGGAAATGATATTGGTTTCGAAAGACACCCTCTAGCTTATTTAGTAGAAGCTGCCGATGATATTTGTTATACTATTATTGATTTTGAAGATGGAATAAACCTAGGGCTAGTTTCAGAGGATTATGCATTAGAATACCTGATTAAACTTGTAAAAGATAATATTGGCGTAGCCAAATATAAAACGCTAACAACTAAAGAAGACAGGATTAGTTATTTACGAGCTCTAGCAATTGGAAGCTTGATAAATGATGCTGTTAAAGTTTTTATTGATAACGAAGATGCCATCCTTGCGGGTAAATTTCCTTATGCATTAATGGATAAAAGTCAATATAAAGCACAGATGAACGATATTATAAATTTGAGTGTTCAAAAAATATATCAGAGTCGTGAAGTGATCGAAAAAGAAATAGTTGGTTATCAGATTATCCAGACACTTCTAGATAAATTTATAACGGCTTTTAATAATAAATACAACGGAGAAACATCAAACTACGATACCTTAATTTTAAAGATGTTGCCAGAAAAACACCATTTAGAAAAAGAAGGATTGTATGAAAGATTACTTCATATATGCCATTATGTTTCATTATTAACCGATGGAAATGCCTTAGAATTGTATGAAACTATAAATGGAAGAAAAACAAGTTAGTTGTTAAAAAGCATAAACAACTCCAACTCCTAGAACTTGTTTTAATTGTGCTTTCGGACCTTGAGTAACTTGTACTCCGTCTATTTCTTTTTTAGATTTGATGTCATCATCATAAACAAAATGTATGCCGACATTGGCTTTTACATATTGGTTTACAACAAGATCTAGACGGGTATCATAATCGATGTCAACATTTCCGAATCGATTTAGGTAATCGGTATAAAGACTAAGACGATTTTCAAAAAATATATTTTTGAAAATCTCATTTTTTGTATAAGCTGTAAATAAAATACCAAATTCAGCCTTTATTTTTTGGCCATTTTCAACAAGAATCTTATTGTTAGGATCTAGAGGGTCATCAATATAAATGGCTTTTCTAACACCAAATGCTCCCTGATTTGCCAAGGTTTGATCTAAAACCAAAGTGGTTTTTAATGTAATTGGTGAGAAATAGAAAGCACGATTTTTTTGTTTATTAGCGTTTTCAGCCCCTGCTCCTAAGAATACATAAGCTGGAGCAAAAAGTTTGGAAATAGGAATGTCTGTATTTGGATAAGAATATCCATTAGTAAACTGTGAGTTTAAATTAAATTTTGCAGAATAATACCAGTTTGAAAGTGTGTCTCTTCTAAAACCATAAGTTGAGTTAAACTGAAAAGCATCATCAGTTTTACGTAACTCAATACCATCTTGTTTGTTTAGTCCATATTTTAGTAGAAGTTCATTTGCCCATTTATGATTGTCTTTTGTGTATACTCTTGAAAACTCACCTTTAAATAGCCCCGAAATTGAGCTAGTTCCCCCAGCGCTCCAGTTAACAAAAGCAATTTGGGTAATATCAAAACCTAATTTATTTTTCTTAGTCCAATTAGAATGTACATCTGGTAATTGAGTTTGGATTACTGGATTTAATTGAGTTTGAATTAAAGATTTCTGAGCGAAATTTTTAGATGAACAAAATAAAAAAAGTATTAAAATAGGGAAATGGAATAATTTCATTATGGCATTTTTTGTTTTGGGTCTGCAAAATAATTATTTTTAACCAAGAGAAAAAAGAATTTCTAAACTTTTAACGTCAATATTGCATAATTGTTGTAATTCGGTAACAGTTCCATGTTCAATAAAAGCATCAGGAATACCTAATGTTGTTATTTTAGGAGTATACTTATGAAGGGCTGAAAACTCTAAAATAGCAGCTCCAAAACCACCAGTTATAGCCCCATCTTCGATAGTAATTATATTTGTGAACTTTTCAAAAATGGCGTGTAATAATTTGTTGTCTAATGGTTTGATAAACGGGAAATCGTAGTGAGCAATAGTACTTGAATTACTACAATTTTCTAAAGCAGTTATTACATTGTTTCCAATTGTTCCAGAAGATAAAACGGCTGTTTTACTACCATCTTTAAGGCAGGTTGCCGCTCCGATTTCGATTGTAGCATAATTCTTAAAATAATTCTTTTGCCAATCAGTAATTACGCCACGGCCTCTAGGATATCGAATAGCAATAGGATGATCTAATCCTAGCTGTGCAGTATATAATATGTTTTGTAAGGCTACCTCATTTAAAGGAGCATAAATTATCATATTAGGAATGCAACGCAAATAAGCAATATCAAAAACGCCATGATGAGTTGCGCCATCTTCTCCAACCAAACCGGCTCTGTCAA
Source organism: Flavobacterium sp. 140616W15 (assembly GCF_003668995.1). NCBI lineage: Bacteria > Pseudomonadati > Bacteroidota > Flavobacteriia > Flavobacteriales > Flavobacteriaceae > Flavobacterium > Flavobacterium sp. 140616W15. The sequence continues at coordinate 3,441,007 of NZ_CP033068.1, read as the reverse complement.
GACAAAAGATAACAGGCAAATCCTGTAGAGCTACATCGTGTATAATTTGGTCGTATGCACGTTGTAGAAAAGTAGAGTAGATGTTGCAATATACAATCATCCCCTGAGTAGCCATACCAGCAGCAAGTGTTACAGCATGTTGTTCGGCAATCCCTACATCAAAAGCACGTTTAGGAAAAGCATCCATCATAAATTTAAGAGAACTTCCAGAAGGCATTGCAGGAGTGATACCAACAATTTTTTCATTTTTTTGAGCCAGATCCAAAATAGTTAAACCAAATACGTCTTGGTATTTTGGGGGAAGATTATTTTCGATTTTAGGGATGATTTCTCCAGTTGCAGCATCAAATTTTCCAGGAGCATGGTATTGAACCTGATTTTCTTCGGCTTGTTGTAATCCCTTTCCTTTGGTAGTAACAATATGCAGGAATTTAGGACCTTTTATATTCTTTAAGCGTTTTAATTCTTTGATCAAAGCAAAAATATCATGACCATCGACAGGACCCGAATAATCAAAGTTTAATGACTTGATCATATTATTCTTCTTCGGATTTTTCCCCTCTTTTACAGCGGTGAGGTATTTTTTGAGCGCACCTACACTTGGATCAATCCCAATGGCATTATCGTTTAAGATCACCAATAAATTAGCATCTGTTACCCCAGCGTGATTCAGACCTTCAAAGGCCATTCCCGATGCAATAGAGGCATCGCCAATTACAGCAATATGATGTTTGTTGAAATCGCCTTTTAAGTTAGATGCAATTGCCATTCCTAATGCTGCTGAAATAGAAGTAGAAGAGTGGCCTACACCAAAAGTATCATACTTGCTCTCGGCTCTTTTTGGGAAACCAGAAATTCCGTTCAGTTGGCGATTGGTATGGAAAATCTCTCTTCTTTCGGTCAGGATTTTATGTCCGTAAGCTTGATGACCAACATCCCAGACTAATAAATCATCTGGCGTGTTAAATACATAATGTAAGGCAATAGTAAGCTCAGTAACACCAAGGCTTGCGCCCAAATGACCTTCTTTTACAGAAACAATATCAATAATAAAATCACGTAATTCCTGAGCAACTTGAGGAAGTTGCGCTTCAGGGAGTAAGCGTAAATCGGCGGGATTGTATATGTTCGAAAGTAAATTGCTTTTCATTGTAAGGTAAAAAGCAAATTTACGGTTTTAAATTTAAATTTTATCCGAGATATCATTCCAATACAATTGGTAAGGAATATTGCATCCTTATTTTTTTTCCACTAGATTCTCCGGGCTCCCATTTTGGTGATAAACTTAAAACTCTAATGATTTCGTTCTCTATTGCTTTATCAATAGCGGGTACTGATTCAAGATATGATAAAGTTCCGTTTTTTTCTACTGCAAAGGAGATTCTAATTTTGAGATTTTTGGTGTCTGTATTTTCGGGCGTTTTAAATTCATCAGCAAAAAAGGTATAAAATGGGTCAATACCTCCAGGGAATTCTGCATTTGTCTGCGTTACCGCTCCTGTAGTAAATACAGGATTATCTTTTTTAACTTGATTTGAAGATTGTGTTTTGTCTTTAGTAGTTTCACCAGAACTTTTAGGAGTTGGTTTTACAAATTTTACATGATCTACTTTTGGCGGAGGTGGTGGTGGTGGAACTTGGGATGATTCATTACCACTAACTTTAATATCTCCAACCATAACACTTTGTTTAGTTGAGGAATCTTCAACTATTTCTATTTTATTTATTTTTTGCTTGTCACCATTTTTATCTTGGCAACTAAACAATGTGGTACCCATAGCAATAAATAATGCTAATAAAAACATTCTATGATATTGAGTCTGCTTGTATAAAACTTTGGCAGGAATTTGAATTATTATGTTTTCTAATTGAGAATTCTTGAATCTGCCACAAACACTTTTGTTCTGATTTGCCATAAAAAAATGCTGTACTTCCTCTGGTAGCATTGTTGTGAAATCAATAACAGTTTTAGAACAACTAAGACAAAAACGCCCGTTTTCAGCAGGAATCATTTTATCCCATTTTTCGTGGCAAGGCTCAGGAATGCTTATTTTGTGTTTTGTTGGCATAATTTTAAAAATCAAAAAAATAAATGTAATAAAAATTACTTCTTAAAAATGTATTTTTGTTTTATGATAGATATTTTTACCGACGAGTATTTTATGAAAAAGGCTTTACAAGAAGCCGAAATGGCATTTGATAAAGATGAAATTCCTGTAGGAGCCATTATAGTAATTGATAATAAGGTCATTGCAAGAAGCCATAATTTAACCGAATTACTAAATGATGTTACGGCTCATGCCGAAATGCAGGCAATAACTGCTGCTGCTAATTTTTTAGGCGGAAAATATTTAAAAGACTGTACACTTTACGTAACGCTGGAACCTTGCCAGATGTGTGCAGGAGCTTTATATTGGAGTCAGATTTCGAAAATTGTTTTCGGAGCAAGTGACGAACATCGTGGTTACGAAAAAATGGGAACTCAACTACATCCTAAAACTGTTGTTGTTCGTGGTGTTATGGCAAATGAAGCTTCGGATTTAATGAAACGTTTCTTTGCTAAAAGACGAAGATAATTAAAGATTATAGAGAAGGATTGTTTAAATAAAGTTGTTTTAGTTTAATATAGATAAGTCATGTAAATACATATGAATATTATAAATGAATTAAAACAAATTATATTGTAAAATGTGTTTTCAGAAAAGCTCTTTTTTGAAAGAAGTATTTTTAAACTTATAGCTATAGAAATAAGTAATACTCCACAAAAATAAAACTGAATTCCATTACTACTTAAATCATTACAAAGAAGGTCGGTATAATCATTCTTTTTTGATTTTACTTTTGTTACAGATTTAAATAATAAAGAATACTCAAGTTCTATATCATTCTCCTCAATATCATCTCTGATAGTCGAAAAAGTAAATTCCTTCTGCGTATAATAGTGAACAGAAACTTTTTCTGGGTTAGATCCTCTTCCTGTAGTTATCACTGCATAGTGTGTTATTACATCTGTTGTTTTTGAGGCTGGTAGAACATAATAATCCGTAAAACACAACAAAATAATAAAAGTTACTACCATCAGGAGGTATACGATAACTGATTTGTTTTTTATAATGAATTCGTTTTCAGTAGAATCTTTACGCAAACTATTTGATGTTTTCTATAATATTAAAAAGAAAGAAATATAGTATATTTAATAATTGATTTTTCATAGCCTTCAAAAAAAGTTAAAAAAAATAGCATTACTGATTTTTCTTCTTAAAAGTAATTAAAATTTACAGTACTTTTATTACATATAAAGCGCATTTAATCAATTGTAAATTTAATTGTGAAGTGCTAAACCTTTATATAGTATATTATTTTGTAACCATTAATTTGATACTAAATTGAGAACAAGAGGATTAGTTTACGTGTTGTTTGTTTTTTTTATTTTTCAGTCTTGTGGAAGGAAATCTGCTTCTGATTTTAATTCTGATTTTTCATTATTCAAAGATTATATAACGAGTTTTACCGGAGGGATTGTTTCTTCTCAATCGGATATACGCGTTGTTTTGGCTTTTGAGAAAAAAGAATGGAAAATAAATGAAGTTTTAGATAACGATTTATTCGATATTTCGCCAAGTGTCGATGGTAAAGTTGTAGCGCTTTCTAGCAATACTATTGCTTTTATCCCCGAAAAAAAGCTAAAAGCAGGAACAGAATATCAAGTAACCTTAAATTTAGATAAACTAATTACGCTTCCTAAAAAAGGAGATGATGATAAAGATTTGTCTAAATTCAATTTTACTGTTAAAACCGTTAAACAGGATTTTATTGTAAATACGCTAGATGTTCAATCGTATAGTAAAGAATATCAATACCTAAATTGTGTATTAAAAACGGCTGATATTATAGATTTAGAAACAGCAAAAAAACTAGTTTTAGCTAGCCATAACGGAAAAAATCTTACTATTAAATTTGATAAAGCAGCAAGTTCTGGGAAGGAATTTAAGTTTATCATAGATAGTATTCAGCGTTTATCTGATGCAAGTAATCTTGAGATTTCTTATGATGGAAGCGATTTTGACATTGATCAAAAAGGAAAAATGGATTTTCTAATAACATCAATAAATGAGTTTAAAATAATAAAAGTTGAGATTCCAGACGAAAACAATCAATCTGTATTAATTAACTTTTCGGAGCCGTTAGAAAAAGGACAAGATTTTAAGGGATTGGTTGCCATACAAAATACAAACAACTTAAAGTTTTCAACTCAAGGAAATATTTTAAAAGTTTATTTCAGTAATCAAAAACCAGTTGAGGAAGTTGTACATGAGGTTGCTGTTGCTGTTATAGATTCAGCAAGTGTAGCAGTAGATTCAGCAAGTGTATCTGTGGATAGTGCTGCGGTGGCTGTACAAGAAGTAGTAGAAGAACCAGAGTCAGAGCCAGTATCTGATCAAACAGTAACTGGTGAACTATTGTTGGAAGTTTTTCAAGGAATAGAAAGTCAGTATGGTCGAAAGATGAGTGAAAATTACACGGAGAAAATTTCTTTCGATCAGATAAAACCGAATATTAAGTTCATAAAAAACGGAACGATTTTACCAAGTTCAAATAATTTAAAATTAAATTTTGAAGCGGTAAATCTTAGTGCAGTAGATGTAAAGGTTTACAAGATTTATAAAAATAATATCTTACAGTTTCTTCAGAACAATGAATTAAATGGAGCTCAAAATCTAAAAAGAGTGGCACAACCTGTTGCCAAAACAACAATTAATCTAAAAGAAAATACTTTAATTAATCCAACTAAGTGGAATACTTATGCCTTGGACTTGTCTAAAATAATCGCACCAGAACCAGGAGCAATTTATAGAGTGGAGTTCTCGTATAAAAAAGCATATTCTTTATATAAATGTGAAACTAGTGAAGTAGATACAGATCAAACAGAGGAAGAAGAGGTAGATGAAAATGATGTAAACTACAGTGGTAACTCATACGATGACTATTATTATGATGATTACGAATGGAGAGAAAGTCAGGATCCTTGTACAGGTTCCTATTATTATAATGCGAAAATTGGAACTAATATTCTAGCTTCAGATCTGGGAGTAATAGCCAAACGAGGAGAGAATAAATCCTATTTGTTTGCAGTAAATAACATAATCACCACCGAACCAGTTTCGAATGCAAGAGTAGATTTATACAGTTTTCAGCAACAGAAATTAATAACAGGAACAACAAGCAGTGAAGGAATCGCTTCTTTTCAGTTAGATAAATTTGCCTATTTTGCTATTGTCACTTTAGGAACGCAATCGACTTATGTGAAACTTGATGATGGAAATTCATTGTCGGTAAGTAACTTTGATGTAGCGGGGGAAACCTTGCAGAAAGGTTTAAAAGGATATATTTATGGTGAGCGTGGAGTTTGGCGCCCAGGAGACAATTTGTATTTATCATTTATATTTAATGATGCAGCAAATAAATTACCAAAAGCACATCCGATAAAATTTAGATTAACTGATCCTAACGGAAAAGTTACGTATCAAACGGTTCAGAAATCGAATGATCTAAATCATTATGCGTTTACAGTTCCTACAGATGCAGAAGCGCCTACAGGAAATTGGGAAGCTATGGTAAGTGTAGGAGGTGCTAAATATTACAAGAGCATAAAAATTGAGACGATTAAACCAAATCGTTTAAAAATAAAAAATACTTTTAAGAGAGCAATATTATCTTCATCATATCCAAATACAAGTAATCTTGAAGTTACATGGCTTCATGGAGCGATTGCTAAAAACTTGAATGTAGAAATGCAAGCAAAATTTTCTCAGCAAAACACTACTTTTAAAGGATACGAAAAATATGTTTTTGATGATTTGGTACGTCAATTTAGTACAGAGGAAATTAATATCTTCTCAGGGAAACTAGATGCAAACGGAAGAGCAACCGTAAACATTGAGCCTAAATTACAAGGGCAGGCACCAGGAATGTTAAGAGCAGCTTTTATTACCAAGGTTTTCGAAGAAGGTGGTGATTTTAGTACAGATGTTATCTCAACAACCTATTCGCCATATAACACTTATGTGGGAGTAAAATCGCCAGAACCTACAAAATACGGAATGCTTGAAACCCGTAAAATGAATCGATTTGATGTTGTAACTGTTGATGAAAATGGAAGACCAAAATCTGTAAGAGATTTAGAGGTAAAAGTGTATAAAACAGAATGGCGCTGGTGGTGGGACGCTTCGAGTGATAATTTATCCAATTACAATTCATCAAATGCTACCACATCTTACAAAACATTTAGAGTAAATACAGATGCAAGCGGAAAAGGAAGTTTTCAATTTGCATTGACAGATGAAGAATGGGGACGTTATTTGATTCGTGTTTCGGATGAAGTTGGAGGGCATGCATCAGCAATAACCGTAAATATAGATTGGCCAATCTGGTCTGGAAAAACAAGAAATACAGATGCTTCTACAGCCAATATGCTTGTTTTTTCTACAGATAAAAAGAATTATGCAGTAGGCGAAAAAGCACAAATATCTTTCCCTTCGAGTGAAGGCGGTCGTGCTTTAATCTCTATAGAAAATGGCTCGAAAGTAGTACAGACACTTTGGGTGAAAACTCAAAAAGGAGAAACTAAAGTTGAAGTTCCGATTACAGGAGCTATGGCGCCAAATGTGTATTTTAATATTACACTTTTGCAGCCCCATGCATCAACCAAAAATGATTCACCAATTCGTATGTACGGAATTGTTCCAATCGAAGTAATTGATAAAACGACGATTCTAGCTCCAAGTATAGTAATGCCAGATGTACTGAAACCAGAACAAACCTTTCCTGTAAAAGTAAGTGAGAAATCTGGAAAAGAAATGACTTATACAATTGCAGTTGTTGATGAAGGATTACTCGATTTAACCCGATTTAAAACGCCAAATGCATGGGACAGCTTTTATGTTAGAGAAGCTTTAGGTGTAAAAACTTGGGATGTATATGATGATGTAATTGGCGCATATGGCGGTAAAGTAAATCAGATTTTTAGTATTGGTGGAGATCAGGACTTAGGTGGAGGAAAAGCGAAGAAAGCCAATCGTTTTAAACCGGTAGTTGTTTACCTCGGACCATTTAAATTAGGAAAAGGAGAAACTAAAACACATCAGATAAAATTGCCTAAATATATTGGTTCAGTAAGAACAATGGTAGTTGCTGGAGATGCAAACACAAGTGCATACGGAAGTGTAGAGAAAGCAACTCCTGTTCGTAGTCCGTTAATGGTATTGGCTTCATTGCCAAGAAAAATTTCGCCATCAGAAAAAGTAACTATCCCAGTTACGATTTTTGCAATGGAAAAAAACATCAAAAACGTTACTGTACAAATTAAAACAAGCAATGGATTAAGAGTTGTAGGAAGTCCAGCTCAAAGATTGACATTTACACAGCCAGATGAAAAAATGGCCTATTTTAATCTAGAGGTGGGTAGCTTAACTGGAATTGCCAAAGTACAAGTTATTGCGACCTCAGGGAAAGAAAAATCAGTTTATGATGTCGAAATTGATATGACGAATCCAAATCCTGTTACGAACACATTTACAGATGTGGTTTTGGAACCAAATAGTTCAAAAACGATTGTTTGGAAAACATTTGGAGTGTCAGGAAGTAATAAAGCCAAGTTAGAAGTGTCGTCAATGCCAACTATTAATTTAAATGGAAGATTGCAATTTCTTATCCAGTATCCGCATGGATGTGTGGAGCAAACAACTTCGTCTGTATTTCCACAGTTATTCTTAAATGATGTGGCAGATATTGATGCAACACGCCAGCAGCTTATTCAAAAGAATGTTACAGCAGGAATTACAAGATTGGGAAGTTTTCAATTGTCAAATGGAGGACTTCCGTATTGGCAAGGGAATTCAATTGCCGATGATTGGGGAACCTCTTATGCAGGACATTTTATGATTGAAGCAGAGAAGAAAGGATATGTATTGCCAATCAATTTTAAATCAAAATGGCTTTCGTATCAACAAAAAGAGGCCAAACAATGGCGATTTGAACCGCGTTATGGGAATGATATGGCACAAGCATATCGCTTGTATACATTGGCTTTGGCTGGTTCGTCTGATTTGTCTTCAATGAATAGATTGCGTGAAACAAAAGGTATTTCTAACGAAAGCAAACTTAGACTTGCAGCAGCTTATGTTCTGGCAGGACAAAAAAGCGCCGCTTCGAGTTTGTTATTAAGTAGTAAAATCGATGAGGAGTCTTCAGCGTATAATTATTACTATTATGGTTCAAGCGATAGAAACCGTGCGATGGCTCTAGAAACAATGTTGTTATTAGGACAGAAACAAAAAGCATTTGCTATGGCTGTAAAACTGGCTAAAAGTATGGCAAGTGATCAATGGATGAGTACACAAACTACAGCTTATTCTTTGTATGCGATGGCTCAATTTTCATTGAACAATGGTGTAAAAGGAATAGATGTACAGTATAGTAAAGATGGAAAAAGTCAAGTTATAAAAACTTCAAAAACTGTTGCCGATAGAAGTTTGACAGTCAAAGCAGGTACAAACAGTATCACTTTAAAAAACAATAAAAAGAATACGATTTATGTTCGCGTATTGAATACTGGAATTTTACCGATAGGTCAGGAAAATGTAATTCAGAGTGATGTATCGGCTGGTATAGTCTTCAAAAACAGAAAAGGCGGAGTAATAAATGTTTCTAAGATAACACAAGGAACAGAATTTATCGCTGAGGTAACAGTTAGAAGCCTAAGAAATGAACGTGTCGAAAATGTAGCATTGACTCAAATTTTACCTTCAGGATTTGAAATTGTAAATACTCGCTTTACAGATTATGGGGACGCAACCAATAATGTCGCTGATTATATTGATATCCGTGATGATAGAACTAATTTCTATTTTGGACTAAAAGCAGGTGAAACCAAAGTGTTTAAAATTCTCTTGAATGCATCTTATTTAGGAAACTATTATTTACCAGGATTGCAATGTGAAGCAATGTACGATAATACATTCCTGGCGAGAACTAAAGGATTTTGGGTTGAAGTGGTGAAGTAAAGTTTCACGCAGATTTTACAGATAGAAATAAAATCTGCAGAATCAGCTAAATCTGCGAGCAAAAAAAACTTTACGAACTTTGCGGTTAAAATTACATTAGAAGATTTGAAAAATAAATTAAAAGCGTTCCTTCAACGCATTATAAATTGGATAAAACAGAATAAGATAAAATCACTGCTAGCATTTTTGTTAGTGGTGATTTATTATTTTTCATTACCACGAACATTATTTCAAGAACCCTATTCTACGGTTATTGAGAGTAAAGAAGGAGAGTTGTTAGGAGCGAAGATTGCTCGTGATGGACAATGGCGTTTTCCTGCCCAGGACAGTGTTCCTGATAAATTTAAGAAGTGTATAGTATATTTTGAGGATGAATATTTCTATAAGCATCCAGGTTTTAATCCTGTTGCTATGGTCAATGCTATTAAACAAAACAGAAAAGCGGGAAAGGTTGTTCGAGGCGGAAGTACACTTACACAGCAAGTAATCCGATTGTCGAGAAAAGGAAAAGGAAGGACTTATTTTGAAAAACTGATAGAAGTTGTTCTTGCGACAAGATTAGAATTAGGATATTCAAAAGATGAGATATTAGAGCTGTATGCAGCTCATGCTCCTTTTGGAGGAAATGTAGTTGGTCTAGAAATGGCTTCATGGAGGTATTTTGGAGTGAAATCAAATCAGTTATCGTGGGCAGAGAATGCGACTTTAGCAGTTTTACCAAACGCACCAAGTTTAATTTATCCAGGAAAGAACCAAATAAAATTATTAGAGAAGCGTAATCGCCTTTTGCGTAAGCTTAATCTGGAAGGAATTATTGATAGACAAACTTATGAACTATCTATAGAAGAGCCTTTACCTCGAAAACCATATGATCTGCCACAAATAGCACCTCATTTATTGCAACGAGTGGCTAAAAATCAAGAAGGAGTTAGAGTAAAAACTACGATAGGCTTTGATTTGCAAAATAGAGTAAATCAAATTGCAAAATACTATTACAATCAATACAAGCAGAATGAGGTTAGTAATTTGGCTATTTTGGTAATTGATGTATCCAATAGAAACGTAATAAGTTATGTAGGGAATTCTCCAACAAATAGCGATCATCAAAAAGATGTTGATATAATAGATGCACCAAGAAGTACAGGAAGTATTTTAAAGCCCTTATTGTATGCTGCAATGCTCGATGATGGAGAGTTATTGCCGAACACATTAGTTGCTGATGTACCAACGCAGATTGCGGGTTATACACCACAAAATTTCAACCTAACATTTGATGGGGCAGTGCCAGCGCATCGGGCATTATCAAGGTCGCTTAATATTCCTTCGGTTTTGATGTTACAAGATTTTGGAGTAAATAAATTTTATGAAGAACTGCAAAAATTTAAATTAAAAAATATTTCTAAACCGCCAGATCATTATGGGCTGTCACTTATTCTGGGAGGAGCTGAGAGTAATTTATGGGATTTATGCCGTAGTTATGCAGGGATGTCATCGACAGTAAATTATTTTAATAAAAGTAATGGAAAGTACCGAACAAATGAGTTTACAGAGCTAAATTATGAAAACGATTTTGAGCCTGATTTTGGAGACGAAAGTACGCAGAAGAATATCTTAGGTGCAGGTTCAATTTGGTTAACGTATAACGCTATGGAAGAGGTAAACAGGCCAGAAGGAGATGAAGCCTGGAAGTTTTATGACAGCTCACTTAAGATAGCTTGGAAAACAGGTACAAGTTTTGGTAATCGTGATGCATGGGCAATAGGAACAAATTCTAGATATGTAGTTGGAGTTTGGGTAGGAAATGCAACAGGAGAAGGAAGACCAACATTAACAGGAGTTACAAGTGCAGCTCCAATTTTATTTGATGTGTTTAATTTATTACCAAGGCAAAAATGGTTTGCAACTCCCTATAAGGATTTGGATGAGGTTGAAGTTTGTCGTTTAAGTGGATATTTAGCTAAAGAAGGTTGTCCAAAAATAAAGCAATGGGTAACACTAAAAGGAAAAACGACTTCAATTTGCCCGTATCATAAAACAGTACATTTAGACCAAACCGAAAAGTTTCAGGTAAATAGTAGCTGTGAAAGTATCGAAAATATAGTTGTGAAGAATTGGTTTGTTTTGCCTCCTGTAATGGCATGGTATTATAAAAGTAAGCATATCGAATATATGCCATTACCGCCATTCAGAGATAATTGTACGGGCACTCAAACTGCTTCTATGGATTTTATTTATCCTAAAGCGAATAGTAAAATCTATTTAACCAAAAATTTTAATAGTGAAGTGCAACCTGTAATTTTTAGAGTGGCGTATTCACAAAGAGAAAGTCAATTGTTTTGGTATGTGGATAATGTTTACAAAGGAGTGACTAAAGTTTTTCATGAAAAACCAATTGTGATGACAGCTGGATTTCATTATATTACAGTTGTAGATGAATTTGGGAATGAAATAAGACGAAAAGTTGAGGTTGTGAGGGAATAAGTGAGGGTTACATTACTTTTAGTTTACCATAAGCATCGTTATTCTTGGTGAACCTGAAAGTAATTCCAAAAGTAAAACCTTTAATTACAGGATTTTTTTCTCTGTTAAATGATGCGGAATAACCAAAACCTAAATCGATCATGTTTAATAATGTTAAACCAGTCAATGCATAGGCGTTTTTATCAGAACCGCCCGTTTTTATGAATAGGAATTCCTTTAAGTTATAGGATAAATGTAAGTCAGGTAAACCATAGTGTTTACCATCATAACTGGTAATTCCATATCCTAAGCCCAAAAAAAGTTTGTTTTTATCTTTGCAATCTAAGCAAAATTCTAAACCGCCAGTAAGCTGACTTTTTGTTGCAATCGAATAACTTGCATAAAAGATTGGCCACTGAGGGATTCTGAATCTTGAGTCGTTGTTGTTTTGTTTATAATTAAACTCTCTTGTGTAGGATTTACTATCGTCCTCATTGTACCATTTTGCATTACCAACTAAATATTCACCTTCAGGGTCTTTTGAATAACCTTCAAATTGTATTTTATTACTTTTTAAATAATAGTCATTAATTATATAAACAGAATCAATATTAGCTATTCTGTAACCAAGAACATTTTTTGCTTTTGTTTTTACAGGTTTGATTCTATAGTAAATAGCTAATTCTTTGTCGGTAGTTCTCCAATTTTTGTCAAAAAAAGAGTGTCATTTTGAGCGAATGCTTTTGTAGAGAGTAAAACAAAAGCTACTATGAAATAATTTAAGTATTTTGTTAGATACATCTTTGATAATTTAAACAGATCTCAAATGTAAGAAAAATGCTTTTGTTTGAACGGTTTGTTTGAAATACTTAAAATATTCTAAACTTTAATTTATAGGTACAAAAAAACCACCAATCTTTCGAAAGGCGGTTTCTTGTTTTATTCTTTAATAACATTTCCGTCTTTATCGTAGAAATGATATTCTAAGTACGTGTAAGCGTCACGAGGTATAATTTTCACCCATTTTTTATATTCAAAAAACCATTTTGAACGTATTGATGGAAAACCTTTACAGAGGTAAGCTGCCACAAATGGATGTGTGTTAAGCACAACTTTTTTGTGGGTTTTTAAATGTCTTTCTAAATCAGCAGTGATTCTGTCAATGATTAAAATTGGCGCTTCAATTTCGCCATTTTCATTGTTAGGATTTTCTTCTCTAGTTTTAATGTTTACTTCGGGTCTTACTCTTTGTCTTGTAATTTGAACTAATCCAAATTTGCTAGGCGGTAAGATTTTATGTTTTGCTTTATCGTCGCTCATTTCTTCTCGCAAGAAGTCGAACAAAATCTTCCTGTTTTCAGGATTAGACATATCAATAAAATCAACTACGATTATTCCACCCATATCACGCAAACGTAATTGTCTAGCGATTTCGGCAGCAGCAATCATATTAACTTCCATGGCTGTGTCTTCTTGATTAGTGGCCTTATTAGAACGGTTTCCGCTATTTACGTCTATAACGTGTAAAGCTTCAGTATGTTCGATAATAAGATAAGCCCCTTTACTCATAGAAACAGTTCTCCCAAAAGAAGTCTTGATTTGTCTCTCAATGTTGTATTTCTCGAAAATTGGAGTATCATTTGATTGATAAAACTTAACAATCGATTGTTTTGAAGGTGCAATTTCTTGCAGATAATCCTTCGTTTGATGGTACAACTCTTCGTCATCAATTTGAATACCACTAAAGGTATCATTAAATACATCTCTTAATATTGAAGAAGCTCTATTGAGTTCTCCTAATACTTTGGATGGATGATGAGCAGTTGGTAATTTTTTACACATTGCAGTCCATCTGCTAAGCAGGTTCTGCAAATCTTTTTCTAATTCGGCTACGTTTTTGCCTTCGGCTACTGTGCGAACAATAACACCAAATCCTTTAGGTTTGATCGATAATACAAGTTTTTTTAAGCGATCCTTTTCTTTTTTGTCTTCTATTTTTTGTGAAATAGAAACACGGTCAGAAAAAGGAACCAGAACAATAAAACGTCCAGCCAAAGATAGTTCTGCACTAATTCTTGGACCTTTAGTAGATATTGGTTCTTTTACGACTTGTACTAAAACAGATTGATTAGCACTTAAAATATCAGTAATGGTGCCGTCTTTATCAATCTCTTTTTCAAACTGAAAGGTTTTTAGGGAGAAATCTTTTAATTTACCTGCGCTTACAAGTTTTATGAATTTCAATTGAGAAGCTAAGTTAGGTCCTAAATCATGATAATGTAAAAAGGCATCTTTTTCAAAGCCAACATTTACAAAAGCAGCATTAAGTCCAGCAACTGGTTTTCTTATTTTGGCTATAAAAATATCGCCAACTTGAAAATTGCTTTTCTCTTCTTCTTTGTGTAATTCAATTAGTTTTCCATCTTTTAATAAGGCAAAATCTACGAAATCAGAACTTGATCTAATGATTAATTCTTTATTCATTTGTAAATTTTTATCCGAACTTTTTAGTTTTCAGTTCACAGTTTTCAGTTCATAGCTTTGCAACTCTTAAACTCATAACATATAACTCATAACTGAATTGTAAGGATGGATTAAACAATATTTTTAACAGGTATTGAACCCGGGGAAAATTAGCAGGCAGTAAGCAGTTTTATGTAATCAGTAGACTGAGTACTGTGTATTGATGACTGGTAACTAATTTTCAATTTCAATGAACGTTTAAAAAGAAAAAAGTAGTTTAAAACTACTTTTTCTTCTTGTGACGGTTAGCTCTCGCTCTTTTTTTACGTTTGTGCGTTGCTACCTTATGTCTCTTTCTTTTTTTACCACTTGGCATATCTTATCGATTTTATGATTAATTAATAGTATTATTTTGCTTCGTTATTTGTCTTTACTCCTTCTACGAAAACTTTTGCAGGTTTAAACGCAGGGATGTTGTGTGCTGGAATTTTAATAGTGGTATTTTTAGAAATGTTTCTTCCAGTCTTCTCAGCTCTGGTTTTTACAATAAAACTACCGAACCCTCTTAAATAAACATTGTCTCCAGTTTCTAATGAAGTTTTTACTTCATTCATAAAAGTCTCTACAGTTGCTTGAACGTCACCTTTTTCAAGACCTAATTTTTCTGAAATCTTCGCTACGATATCTGCTTTCGTCATTTTCTTTCCTATTTATAATGGTATACTATTTTTTGAGTTTGCAAATATAGGAATTAAAAAAACAAATATTCAAGCTAATTCGTTAAATTTTAATTACATAAACTTTTACTTTTGTTGTCTAATATTTAATGATGAATTTTTCTAAACAATTGATAAAATGGTATTTACAAAATAAACGCGATTTGCCATGGCGAAATACTACCGATTCTTACCCTATTTGGCTATCAGAAATAATGCTACAACAGACCCGAGTAGCGCAAGGAATGCCTTATTTTTTGTCTTTTACAAAAGCATTTCCTACTGTTTTTGATTTGGCTAACGCCAATGAAGAGCAGGTTTTGAAACTTTGGCAAGGATTAGGATATTATTCGAGAGCTAGAAATTTGCATCAAACAGCACAGTTTGTAGCAAATGAATTAAACGGAGTGTTTCCTGGAACTTATGCTGAATTATTAAAATTAAAAGGAGTAGGAGAATATACAGCAGCTGCTATAGCATCGTTTTCTTATAATGAAGCTGTTCCTGTTGTGGATGGAAATGTGTTTCGTGTTTTATCACGTTACTTCGATGTTGAAACAGATATTGCTCTAGCTTCGACTAAAAAAGAATTTGCTGCTTTGGCGTATGAATTAATGCCGAAAGATAATCCCGCAATTTTTAATCAGGCTATAATGGAGTTTGGCGCGTTACAATGTGTACCCAAAAGTCCAAATTGTTTGGTTTGTGTGTTTAATGATAGTTGTGCAGCTTTACAGCGGAAAAAAGTTGATGTGTTGCCGGTTAAATCTAAAAAACTAAAAGTAACGGCTCGATATTTTAATTATCTGGTTGTTGAGGATGAAATAGGTAATACTGTTTTGCAAAAACGAACAGCAAAAGGAATCTGGCACAATTTGTATGAGTTTCCACTGTTAGAAACAGATGCTGAAAAAGATTTTGATTTTATAGCAGCTTATATTAAAGAAGAGTTTTTTGTTGCGTACTCTATTATAGGAATAGAAGAATGTAATCCAAAAAGTATTATTCATAAATTATCACACCAGCATTTGTTTATTAAATTTTGGAAAATAAAAATTAATGAGACAATTATAAATGGGATTAATGCGCAGGATTTAAAAACATATCCTTTTCCTATAGTGATTCATAATTTTATTGAAACAGAATAAAATAATTTTCTAAAAAAATGTATCTTTGATAGAAATACAATAGTAAGTCATGAACGGAACATTAAATAAAGTGATGTTGATAGGTCATTTAGGTGACGATGTAAAAATGCATTATTTTGATGGTGGGAATTGCATTGGGCGATTTCAATTGGCAACTAATGAGGTTTATATAAATAAAACAACCAATGAGAAGATCACTTCAACAGAGTGGCATAATCTTGTTGTGCGTAATAAAGCCGCAGAAATTTGTGAAAAATATTTGTCAAAGGGAGATAAAATATATATCGAAGGAAGAATAAAGTCACGCCAATGGCAAGCCGAAGATGGCTCGACGAAACATACGACCGAGATACAAGTAACAGAGTTTACTTTCTTGACAACTAAAAAAGAGACTGAAGGGCAGAAGCAGAATCCTTCTTCAGAATCGTCAAAAAACACTAACTTTGACGCCTCGAATGATGGCTTACCAATAAATGATTTGCCATTCTGATTGTTTAACTAATTCTTTTTAATTTGGACCCAGAGCCCAGTTTATACGTTGCAAACATCTTAGATGCCGACCTGATTGTTGGTTTTCTTGGAATATTTATTTTACTTTTTTGTTCGGCCATTGTTTCAGGCGCCGAAGTAGCACTTTTTTCGTTGTCTCAAAAAGATATTGATGAGGCATTACAACAAAACGTATCCAAAGGAAGAATAATTTCTAACCTGTTGGATAAACCCAAAAAGCTTTTAGCGACACTTCTTGTGGCCAATAATTTTATTAATATTGGAGTTGTTATTTTGTTCTCTTTTGTAGGTCGAGATATTTTTGGAGCAGTGATTTCTCCAGTGTTAAAATTTATTCTAGAAGTGATTTTGGTTACTGCTTTGATATTGTTTTTTGGTGAAATTTTGCCAAAGGTTTATGCAAGTCGTAATAATCTTAAATTTGCACAGCGAGTAGCATATCCATTAGCTTTGTTAGATAAATTGCTTTCTCCTATTAGTCTGCCAATGCGTTCAGCAACAATTTATTTGCATAATAAATTAGGGAAGCAAAAGACGAGTTTCTCAGTAGGGCAATTGTCTCAGGCTTTAGAACTCACTGATTCAGAAGATACATCAACTGAAGAACAAAAAATATTAGAAGGGATTGTTTCTTTTGGAAATACAGATACAAAACAGGTAATGAGTCCGAGGATTGATATTTTTGCATTAGAGATTTCAGAGTCTTTTGAAGCAATATATCCTAAAATTATCGAAAAAGGATATTCTAGAATTCCAGTTTACCGAGACAATATTGATCAGATTGAAGGGGTTTTGTTCGTTAAAGACTTGCTTCCATATATAGATAAAAAAGATTTTGACTGGGCTACACTTATTCGAGAGCCATTTTTTGTGCCAGAGAATAAGAAATTAGACAATTTATTGAAAGATTTTCAGAGTATGAAAAGCCATTTAGCAATTGTTGTTGATGAATACGGTGGAACCTCTGGGTTAGTTTCTTTAGAGGATGTTATAGAAGAAATAGTAGGAGATATAAGTGATGAGTTTGATGATGAACACATTAATTTTTCTCAAATTGATGATAAGAATTACCTGTTTGAAGGAAAGATAAATCTTAAAGATTTTTATAGAATTATAGATGTTGATGAGGACTTATTTGAAATACAAAAAGGAGAAGCCGAAACATTAGGAGGTTTTATTTTGGAAATCATAGGAAATTTTCCAAAGAAGAATCAAAAAATAACTTTTCAGAACTGTGTTTTTACGATAGAATCAGTGGATAGTAAAAGAATAAAACAAATAAAAGTAACAATAGAATAACAAAATGCTTAAAAAATCAATTGCCATAATCACGATTTTTATAATAACATTGACTGTAGTAAGTTGCAAAAATGATGTTGTGCCTAAGCCAGCAAGTTATTTGAGACTGGATTATGCAGAAGCTAAATATGTAAATTTTGAAAACCAATGTCCTTTTGCTTTTGAGATAAATGCAGATGCAGTTATAAAAGGGGAAAAAGATTGCGGGTTCATGATTTCATATCCAAAAATGAAAGCTACGATTTACCTTACTTATAAACCTGTCAATAATGATATTAATAAATTATTGAAAGATGCTCAGAAGTTAACTTACGAGCATGTTATAAAAGCGGATGATATATTAGAACAGCCGTATTTAAACCCTGATAAAAAAGCTTATGGTATGTTTTATCAAGTTGACGGAAATGCTGCTACAAACTCTCAATTTTATATCACAGACAGTATTAAGCATTTTGTGACGGGCTCAGTTTATTTTTATGCTAAGCCAAATTTTGATTCAATCATGCCTGCAGCGAGTTATATTAAAAATGATATGCAACATCTGATGGAAACTATTAAATGGAAGTAATTATAAGAAATACAGATACAAAAAAAGAGCATTCGTTATGAATGCTCTTTTTTTGTATCATTAAAATCGTTTGAATTACGATTTCATGTTTGAAACTTTATATGTTTTACCGTCACCAGTAGCTTGAACTATTTTAGTTAAGTTTTCAGGATTTTGAACAGTTTTGTCAAAAGTTACAGTAGCAGTTTTTTTGTCAAAATCTACTTTAGCATCTTGTACGCCATCAAGGTCAGCTAATTCGCTTTCGATAGTTTTTGCACATCCCATTGCACAAGTCATTCCTTCAATCTCAAAACTTGCGGTTTGTACATTTTGAGCAGCAATTTCTTTATTTGCTTTTGGAGCAACAGTTTCAGTTGTAGTTACTTCTTTAGTTTCTGTTTCATTCTTTTTGCAACTTATAAATAAAAGGCTTGCAATTGCTAAAGTTGCGATTGATTTTACGATTTTCATATTGTTTTGTTTTAATAGTTTACGACAGGATTTGTTTGCAAAATTAATAAAAATCGAATGGAGAATTCATAAATTTATTACAATTTTGCTTTAAAAGAGGTGATATGGGTTTAAAAGAAGTAAAGTGGGTTTATTTAATAGGATTAGCTCTAATTTGGGGGAGTTCTTTTATATTGATAAAAAAAGGATTAATAGGTTTAACAGCGATTCAGTTGGGTTCTTTGCGAATTATTTTTGCTGCCTTATTTTTGCTATTGATTGGTTTTAAAAGCTTGGCTAAAATTCCGCAACGCCAATGGAAATTTATTGCGTTAACTTCTTTTTTTGGAACATTTACACCTGCCTATCTTTTTGCAATTGCCGAAACGGAAATTGATAGCTCGATTACGGCAATCTTAAATTCGTTAACTCCATTAAATACTTTGGTAATAGGAGTGTTTATTTTTGGAATGCAATCTCAGAGACGACAAATTTTTGGTGTTTTTATTGGTTTGGTAGGTTGTTTGCTTTTGGTTTTTAATGGAGCAATGAGTCATCCTGAGCAAAATTATTACTATGCCATTCTAGTAGTTGTGGCGTCACTTTGTTATGCAATAAATGTAAACTTGATAAAGAAGTACTTGTCGGATTTGAGTTCGCTGAGTATTACTACAGGGAATTTTATGGTGTTATTAATTCCTGCAATTGTAATATTAAGTTTTTCAGGATTTCATGAAGTAATGTATGACGAAAAAGCCCAGTATTCTATTTTCTTTATTGTTGTTCTTGGAGTAGTTGGGACGGGTATTGCAAACGTTTTGTTTTTTAAATTAATACAAATGTCGTCTCCTGTATTTGCAACTTCAGTGACCTATTTAATTCCGATAATAGCTTTCTTCTGGGGATTTTTGGATAATGAGATGCTTACGCCAATTCAGCTTCTGGGAGCTTTTATTGTTTTGGTAGGAGTTTATCTGTCGGCGAAGAAGTGAGTTTTAATTGTGGGCTGATATTCGTAAAAAGTAAGCTGGTTTTTTGTGAAAAGTAAAACACAAAAAAAAGCTTTGTCAAAGTTTAAACTTTGACAAAGCTTTTAAGAATTTTAGTATTTCAGCTTCTTCTATAAGAAATCAGCGTCAGAAACTCCTTCGTTGATTTTTACTTCCGACATTTTGATGTTTAATTCAAAGCCTACATTTTGAATAATATTAAAAGGTATCTTAACTCCTTTTACTTCTTTGTAGTCACCAAAATTTGTAATTTGTGTTATTGATTTTCCTGCTTGTTCGGCTACTTTAGCTTCAGCAACTTTTAATCCAGATTTTGTGTCAAAAAAGTAGGTTGTTTTGCCGTCTACTATAGCATAAGCATCGTTATTATTAATTGGTTCGACACGGTCAATTACTAATCCATCTTTTTTAGAAAGCTGTAGTTCTTCAAAAGGAACAGCACTAGCTTTCATTTCAGCAAGATCTTTGCCTTCAAGATTTTTTCGTTGTCCTTGTTGTTCAATGTAAGCAGTTTTTTCATTGACAACTTGTTTCATTAAGTTCATAGGTCCCATAGCTAATGAAACCATCATTTTTCCTTTAGCATCCATTTTAGAAGTGAATGTTAATGGTGATGGTGCCTGAGGAATGGTTGTTGATCCTAGCATTGCAATAGTTTTTACAGAGGCAACAGCTTTTTCTCCACCAATAGCTTTTATGTAGTTATCGAATACATTTTTGGCAGTTACTCCTTTAGGAACCTCTTTTTTTAATGATGGTTTTTCAGTAGGATTAGCATACTTGTCAAAATAACTAATAGGAATATTTAGTTTTTCTAAACCTGGAATTACTTCAGATCCTTTTCCGGTAACTACAATTCTCATATTGTCAATTAGGAAATATTTATTGGCTACTCTAAGTATTTCATCAGGAGTTACATTGTTAATGTTTTGAATGTATTTTTCATAAAAATCTTTTGGAAGATTTTCAGTTTCTATATTCAATGCATATCTAGCTACTGTTTGAGGTTTCTCAACCTGCATTACAAATCTACCTATGTATCCTGCTTTAACAGTTTTTAAAATCTCGTCCGAAACTTTTTCACTTCTGATTCTTTTAATTTCTTTTACAAATTCTACTACAGCACTGTCCGTTACGGCATTTCTTACTGCAGAAGCGGCTTTGAATTTAGTAGTGTATTTTCCGCTTCCTAGACCTGAACTAGCACCATATGTCCATCCGTGGGCTTCACGTAAATTCATATTTAAATAACTGTTGAAATCTCCTCCTAAAATTTGATTAGCAATTACTGCAGGAAAGAAATCTGGATCATTCATTTTTAAATTTACGGTGTTAACTAATGCTATCTCTGATTGTACAGCATTTGGAACATCAACAAAGTTAATTTGAAGATTAGCTACGTTTATAGGAGCAGGATAAGTGTCTTTTGGTTGTGTTTTTTTCTCCCACTTTCCAAAAAGTTTTTCTACAGCTGCCTTAGTTTCTTTAAATTTTATATCTCCAATAACTACCAAATAGGCATTCTCAGGGACAAAATGTTTTTTGTAATTCTCTTCTACATCAGCCAGTGTTATGTTTTTTAAGGTTTCTTCAGTGATGAATTCTCCAGAAGGATGATTTTTTCCAAATGCTAATGCGTCAACGACTCTTCTTTCGATAGCAGGTACGCTTTTTTCTTCAGCTTTAAGACCTTCGCTGAGTTTTGCTTTTTCTTTGTCAAATTCTACTTGAGTAAAATTAGGCTGTAAAGCACCTTCAGCTAATAATTCTAAGATTCTTCCTGAATATTTAGAAAGAGAGCTTGCGAAAGCACCACTTGAGCTGAAATTAATATTCGCTCCATAAAAATCTATCTCTTCGTTAAAAGCTTCTTTGTTTGTTTTTTTTGTTCCATCGCCAATCATATTACTTGTTAGCTCATCTACTCCTTTCTTGTTTCCTTCTGTAAAAGGAGCGTTGTCAAGGGTTAGGTTAAAGCTTACTCTAGGTAATTTGTGGTTTTCAACAACCAAAACTTTCATTCCGTTTGCCAAAACAAAGGTTTGTGGTTTTTTAATATTTACTATTGGTGATTTACCTGGTTTAGGTTGTGGACGATCTTGTGCTTGCATAATTCCTGTTACGAATAATAGGATTAAAATAATGTTTCTTTTTTTCATGATTCTAAGAGTCTTAATTTTGTGCCTTCGTAGTAGGAACATAGTCTAAAATTAAACGTTGATTAGGATTTAGATATTTTTTTGCAACATCTCTAATTTCTTCTCTTGTTATTGAGTGATAGAGATCGATCTCAGTGTTTATAAGATTTACATCGCCATAAAGTAGGTAGTAACTTGCTAGGTTTTCAGCAATTCCCTCAACAGTTGAGTTTGAGTTAACATAATTGTTGTCGAACTTGTTTTGTAGTTTTTCGTAATCTTTCTCAGAAATCAAGTTGGTTTGAAGTTTTACAATTTCTTCATCAATTTCTTTTAATAAATCATCAGACGTGTAAGGGTTCATAGGTAAACCATATAAAATGTACATGCCGTAATCTTCTTGGCTAAAACCAACAGCTCCAATTTGTAAAGCCATTTTTTTGTCGTCAACTATTTTTTTGTAAAGCTTAGAGCTTTTTCCATCACTTAAGTAAGAAGAGATTAAATCTAGAACTCTTGCATCTCTGGTTTTCATAGATGGAGTACGGTATGAAGCAACAAGCATCGGAATTTGGATGTTTGGATCTTCGTATTTAGCTTTTATAGGTTGAGTGATTGGCTCTTCTGTAAAAGTTTGTTTTTGAAGTTTTTCTCCTTTTTTGATTGGTCCAAAGTATTTTTGAACCCATTCTTTTGTTTTTGTTTTATCAAAATCTCCTGCAATTACCAAAACAGCATTGTTTGGAATGTAGAATTTTTTATTAAAAGCTTTGAATTCGTCCAGAGTCGCTGCGTCAAGATCTTTCATGGATCCGATTGTTGTCCAGCGATATGGGTGGTTCTTGAACATGTTTTTCTTTACCTCAGTAAGAATATTTCCGTAAGGACGGTTGTCATAGTTAGTTCTTTTTTCTTCTTTAACAACTTCGTTCTGTGTGTCAACTCCAATTTTGTTTATAACAGGATGCATCAATCTTTCTGATTCCATCCATAGTGCTAATTCTAAGTTGTTAGATGGGAAAACCTCGTAATAATAAGTTCTGTCGTCAGATGTGTTAGCGTTATTGGTTCCGCCATTGGCAGTCACAATTTTCATCCATTCACCACGTTTAATATTTTCTGTTCCTTCAAATAATAAATGTTCAAAAAAATGTGCAAAACCAGTTCTGTCTGGAGTTTCGTCTTTTGATCCTACATGGTACATTACAGAAGTTATTACGACTGGTGCCGAGGAATCATTGTGTAAAATAACATGCAAGCCATTATCTAAATCGTATTCTTCAAAAGCTACTTTTTGAGCTGATGCCACTCCTCCTAACATAAGCGCCGCACTTAACATAATTATTGATTTTTTCATAAAGGTTAATAATTTTTTATTACACTTAATAGGTAATGATTAATTAGAAATAGTTACATCAAAAATAACTTATTTTGATTAAGAATGGCATAATAGATTTTTTTTTGATTAATTTTTAACAGTATTTTACTACAATGGTGTTTTAGGGTAAATTGAAAGCAATTGAAAAACAGGGATTAAAAAGAGTGGAATATTTTTGCATTAAGAAATTGCACAGTAAATTATTAATTGTATATTTGCAACCTTAAAAATCAATAAATCAATTTGGTATGTATGCAATCGTAGAGATAGCAGGGCAACAATTCAAAGTAAGCAAAGACTTAAAGGTTTATGTTCACAGATTAGCTAATGAAGAAGGTTCAAAAGTTTCTTTTGACAAAGTTCTTTTATTAGATGATAATGGGAATATTACTTTAGGCGCCCCAGCTATAGAAGGTGCTTCTGTAGAAGCTAAAGTGTTACAACACTTAAAAGGAGACAAAGTAATCGTTTTCAAAAAGAAAAGAAGAAAAGGTTACAAAAAGAGAAATGGTCACAGACAATATCTTACTCAAATTGTAATTGAAGGTATTACTGCAGCTGGAGGAACTAAAAAAGCAGCAGCTAAGAAAGCAGTTGTAGCAGAAGAAGTAGCTACTGAAGAAGCGGCTCCTAAAGCTAAAAAAGCAGCTCCAAAAGCAAAAAAAGAAGCTACTAAAGAATAATAA
Source organism: Flavobacterium sp. 140616W15 (assembly GCF_003668995.1). Classification (NCBI taxonomy): domain Bacteria; kingdom Pseudomonadati; phylum Bacteroidota; class Flavobacteriia; order Flavobacteriales; family Flavobacteriaceae; genus Flavobacterium; species Flavobacterium sp. 140616W15. The sequence continues at coordinate 3,417,137 of NZ_CP033068.1, read as the reverse complement.
CAATATTTAAACTCATACGTCATGGCTCACAAGAAAGGTGTCGGTAGTTCGAAGAATGGTAGAGAATCAGAATCAAAACGTTTAGGCGTTAAGATTTTTGGAGGACAAGCTGCTATTGCTGGGAACATCATCGTTAGACAAAGAGGTTCAAAACATAATCCAGGTGAAAACGTTTACATTAGTAAAGATCACACTCTACACGCAAGAGTAGATGGAGTTGTAAAGTTCCAAAAGAAAAGAGATAATAAATCATACGTTTCTATACTTCCATTCGAAGCATAATAACTAGATTATATATTATTACAAAACCCGTTCGCTTAGCGAACGGGTTTTTTGTTTTATGAAATTAATTGCATTCCAAAGTTTATTTTTGTAATCCTTTTGTGTTAAAAGTTACTCTTGTTCTGATTTGTATAGATTTATTATTAGTATTTTTGATTGGATAAATTTACGTTAGTTTTGAAAAGAATAATATTGCTTCTGTTAATTTTTTGTACTGGTGTGTATGCAGGTAATGATCCTAAGAATACTCCTAATGAGATTGTATTATTAAATGAAGCTCAAAAAAAGTGCTGTATGAATTTGCAGTCTTGCAAAATAATGGTGTTGATGGAGAGCTGTATTGGCTGAAACATAAAAGTGAATTCCCGGCTTTCGATAATCATGTAAGAGATGCATTGGCAAAGGAAATCTTTATGAATTCTCAGCTGTTGTATATTCCTGCGAAAAATTCTTCTATAGAATTATGGATGCAAGCACAATCGCTTACAAGTTGGATGTTGTATTTGGCCACATTTATTGCAGTATGTGCGGTAATTGCATTGATGCGTAATTATTGGGGTCTCATTATAAAGATTCTCATCAGGCAATTCCAGCCTTTGTTTAAAGTGTTATTTTCTGACGTTTTACTTACTTATGAATTGCTATTGATTGGTGTTGCTTGTGTTTTTATGACTTGCAAAGTTGATGATATGGTTTTGCGTACTGTTCTCGCGCATCTTGGAATCTTTTTGGTCTGGAGTCAATCAACAGCCTTGTTTACTAAAGAGTATCTTGTAAAGGGGTATATACATGAAATACGAGATAATTTCTGGGAGAACAATAAGTGGAAAGTGATAAAGACAATTTGCTTTCCTGCGATTATTGTAACTTTTGCTATTTTGTTTATTTTGTATAAAGTGCCTCAAGATAAACTGTATTATTATGAAGTTGTTATAACAAGTCTTGTGGCTGTTTATGCTTTGCCTATTTGGCGCCCGTTTGAAAAATATATATATCCAGTTCTGATTCCTTATAAGGATCCTCGTATTGAAAGAAGTATTTACTCGTTGGCAACTTGTACTGTTTTGGTTTTATTGGTTGATGCGGTTTTTTTGTATCAGTCAAGTGAAGTCTTGTCATATTTTATAACGGCATTGACCTCTTTATTAACGGCGTCTTTTCTTATTCTGTCTCTAAAGGTTAATTATAAGCATAATTATAAAAATTATATTTATTTACAATTTGTTACAGTCCTTTTTTTACTTTCTGTTTTAATCTGTAGTTTTTATATCCAATCGGTAGAAATGATTTGGGTGGGATTAATAGGTTTGTGTGTATTTGTAATTGTAAAATACTGGGAGGTTGTAATGCATTATTTTAGTTGGAACAGAAGAGCTGGTAAATGGGCATGGAGCTATCTAGGAATGGCAGTATTGTTATGGTTACTGGCTAAAGGTATTTTATTTCTTTTGAATTGCTATTATATATAACTCCAGTTATGTAAATTGTCTGTTTTCAATTATAGACAGAATATAATCAACTCTTTTCTTTGCGTCTAATTTTGGTACTTCGATTAATTGATAATCACAATTATTGTAAGTATTTGTTATTGCTTCATAGGTGTCAGTTGCTTCTTGATAAGTTTGTTTGCGTTCAGAATCTGTTTGGTATATTTCTTTCCAAGGGGGTAGGACAAACACAATTGGATTGTAACGATACATTTTAACGGCTTTTGTTAGTTGTGCAGAAGGCTGTAATTTGATTAGTTCTGTATAAGCTAGAGTGTCTGGGATTCCTCGATCAAAAAAAGTAATGAACGAATTATCTTTGTTTTCGATATAATTTTCAATCGAACGTTTTAGCATTAATAATGTGAACTTTTCTTTATCTGCCCAAGGTAAAGCTTCGCCATTTGATTTTGCTTGCTCTTTAATTATATCACGAGCAACTTCATTTATGCAATTGTAATTCCTTCTTTTTAATTCTTCGATTATAGTTGTTTTGCCAACTCCTGGTCCTCCAGTAATGATAAATAGAGGGATTGATTTGTTCATTTTAACTTATTTAATTTTATTGTTTGAGACGAAAAAAGCACTGTTCTTGGAGTATAAGAAAATGATTTTGTTGAATTATTAGCTGTTTTTTTATGTGCTTTGATACGTGTTAATATTAAAATAAAATTTTATTTAAGAAAGAGGTTTAAATATAAAGATAAATAAAAACTACTTAGTTTTTTAAGTGGTTTGTTAGTTCTTAAAGACTTGTTTATGAACTATTTTGTCTATGACTTATAGGGAATAAGTTTAAAGTGATAGTTTTAATAAATGATTAAGATAATGATAAAATAGTAAATATAATGTAGTTTTTTACTGATTTTAGCGAAAAAAGTTATATATTGGGAATATAAAGCTAATTTATGATAAAATCTATTGGCAAAAATTAATTTACAAGTATTTATATATTAAAAAAATGAAACAATTACTTCAGTGGACAATTATTATTCCAATACTATCTTGGGTTCTCTTTTTTAGCGGGCTTGTCGATAACAGCAGCATTTTTCAAATAGTAGCAAGTATACTGTTAATCCTTAGTGTTATGTCAGCAGTACATCATTCCGAGATAATTGCAGAAAGAGTGGGAGAGCCTTATGGAACCATTATTTTGGCTATATCAATAACTGTTATTGAGGTTTCGATTATTATTTCGTTAATGATGTCAGAGGGTTCAGCAGCAGCTTCGCTCGCTCGAGATACAGTATTTGCAGCAACAATGCTTATTCTTAATGGTATTATTGGATTGTGCCTTTTAATCGGTGGATTGAAACATTATGAACAGAATTTTTCTGTTTCTTCAGTAACCATTGGTTTGGTATCGCTAGTATCGATTATAGTATTTACCTTGGTGTTTCCTACTTTTACAGAAAGTGTTTTGGGATCTTACTATTCAGTACCGCAATTAGTTTTTGCTTCAGCAGCCTGTCTTATTATTTATGCCTCTTTTTTGTTTGCACAAACGAGTCGCTACCGACAATATTTCCTGACAATTGGAGATGATGAAAATGAAGATGCAGCTGAGCCTATAGCTATTAATAACAAGGTGTTCTTTACAAGTCTTACTTTTCTTATTGTAAGTTTAGGAATTGTTGTGTTATTGGCAAAGACTCTATCTCCTACAATCGAGAGCATTATTGTTAGTTATAGTTTGCCAAAAACTTTGGTAGGGGTAGTAATTGCAGCAATTATTTTATTGCCCGAAGCAATTGCGGCTATCATAGCAGCGAGAAAAAATAGACTTCAAACTAGTATAAATTTGGCCTTGGGATCTGCTTTGGCAAGTATTGGGTTAACTATTCCTAGTGTTGCAGCAGTTTGTATCATGATGGATATGCCTATTATCTTAGGTCTTGATATTAAATCTATTGTTTTGTTAGCATTATCGGTGTTTACTGTAATGTTGTCATTAAGTAAAGGAAAATCTAATATTGTTTATGGTGTAGTGCTTTTGGTTAATTTATTTGCTTTTGTATTCCTTATGATTTATCCTTGATGGTAGATAAATTAGTAAAGTATTGAAATGACAGATAAAATATAAAAGAATGCTACAATTTCCAGTAATAAGTTCCGTACTTTCAGCTAGCAAGCTTGGTGAGTTATTGCAACAAGAATATGGTTTAAGTAAGCATACTGAATGTACTCTTTTTAGAACAGCAATGAATCATGTTTATATGGTTACAGATGTTGATAAAAAGTATGTTTTTCGTGTTTATAATTTTGATTGGAGAACAAAAACAGAGATAGCTGAAGAATTGAGGCTTTTGGTTTATCTGTCGAAAAATAAGGCTTCGGTTTCGTATCCAATTGCAGGCAAATTAAATGAATACATACAGGAATTAAATGCTCCCGAAGGAAAAAGATTTGGGGTGTTGTTTTCTTTTGCTGATGGTACAAAATCAGCAAGATTTAACGAAGAAACAAGTTTCTTTATTGGTCAGGCTTTAGCCAAAGTTCATGAGTCAGCTCAAAATTTTGAATTAAAAAGAGTGACCTATAACGAAAGTATTTTGCTGATAGATTCGATTAAGCGAACACAGGTATTTTTTAAAAAAGAAACTGACGAAATCCTTTTCTGAAAAATCTAGCTAATTTTCTTCAAAAGGAGTTTGCTACAATAAAAAATAAAGAAGTTAGATTTGGAGCAGTTCATCTCGATGTATGGTTTGATAATATGCATTTTAATGAAGAGAATAAAATAACGTTTTTTGATTTCGATTTCTGTGGTAATGGATGGTTATGTCTGGATATTTCATACTTTTTGTTTCAGCTGTATGTTACAAATCCAAATGAGAAGGATTACGAAATAAAAGCAGAAAGTTTCCTTAAAGGTTATGAATTCATAATTGAAATAAGTGAAGAAGAAAAACGAATATTGCCATTGGTTTGCTTGGGAGTTATGTTGTACTATATTAGTGTGCAGTGCGACAGATTTGATACTTGGACAAATATCTTTTTGAATGAGGATCATTTAAAAAGATTTACAGGTAATTTAAAACGATGGATTGATTACAATAAAATTAAAATTCAATAAGGTCTTCTAATAGCATTAGAGACAAGAAGAATTTTTTATATAAATCAAAAACTCCTTAAGAAATTAAGGAGTTTTTGTAGTTAATAATGGCTTGGTTTTATTCATATTTTAAATATTTTAAAACATCAACTTTTGTTACTTGATAGGCTTTGGCTAAAACGATTGTCAGCGTTAGAAATAATAATGATACGAAAGCGATTATAAACGGCAGAATAGGAATGCTGATACGATAAGCAAAATTTTCAAGCCATTTTTCTAATAAAAAATAGGCAGGAATAATTCCTATTGCAAAACCAATCACACAAAATATAATATATTGTTTTGATAATTCTTGAAGTAAAATATTGGTCTCTGCACCGAGTGTTTTTCGAATTGCAATTTCTCGTAATCGCCTTTCCATTGAGAAAGAGGCTAAAGCAAATAATCCAAATACAGCAATAAGAATAACAATGATATTTAGTAAAGAAAATAAAAGGCTTTGATTCTTGTATTGTTTGTACTTTCTAGCAAAATTTTTATCTACAAAATTGTATTCGAATGGATATTCTGCATCTACGTTTGTTCTCCAAAATTGATCAAGAGCAGCGATAGTTTTAGACATATCTTGTGGAGCTATTTTAAAAGAAATATTATGTAAGACCTCTTTTCTGATAGCATTGGTAGTTAAATGCATGAAAATCATTGGGCTTATTCTGTTTTCAAGTCCAAAATAATTGAAGTCTTTTACGACACCTACTATCTTATAGTCTTTTCCTCTCCAATTAATTACTTTGTCTATTGGGTTAGCTTCATGCATTGTTTTAACAGCCGTTTCATTAAGTAAAACGTTGGATATTGTATCCGAAGAAAATGTATCGGTTAAATCTCTTCCTTTTACTATTTTGATGCCTAATATATTCAACATTCCATAATCAACTCCCATTCGCTGAACTAAAACTCCCTTATTGCTTTTATATGAAAAGTTATCCCAGGAATTTTCATCACTACCAATAGAAAATAACCCTGCCGAAACTGCTTCGACACCTTTAATATTTAGTGCTTGTTGTTTAATTATTTTATATCTGTCGTATTGGTCTTTGCCTTCCTTGCTCTTAAAAATCACATCTATAACTTGTGCACCTTTAAAACCTAAATCTTTCTCAGTCATATATTTTACCTGTTGGTATACTATAAATGAGCCAATAATGAAGAATGTAGCAATAGTAAATTGTAAAACTAGCATTCCATTTCGTAACCATATTCCGTTTTTGCTGCGAGAAAAATTTCCTTTTAAAACCTTTAATGGTTCAAAATTAGCTATATATATTGCAGGTAAAACTCCGGCAACAACAATTACAATTGTAAAAATTAATACTAATTGAATGTAAAATTGGGATCCTTCGAGTATAAGATCTTTATTTAAGAAAGAATTATAAAAAGGCAAGGTAAGTTCTACGATTACTAATGCTAATAAAAGAGAAAAAAGAGTAATTAATGCTGTTTCAAATACAAATTGAGCTATGATTTGTGATTTTCCTGCGCCAACAATTTTTCTGATTCCTACTTCCTTGGCTCTCTTTACCGCATTGGCTGTAGCTAAATTTATGTAATTTACAATCGAAAGCAATAAGATTAGAACAGATAGTCCCATCAATATTCTTAAGAATTGTAAATTTCCACTGTCTCCAGGAAAAGGATCGTTCCCTTTGTGCAGTCTGGTATTGGGCAGGGAAAGCAAACTTGATTTAACTGGTTCGCCATATTTTTTTATATAATTTTCAACAGATAAACCTTCTTGATTTGCCTGTATTTTTAGGCACTTGTCTATAAAGATGGTATTTAAATCTTTAATGATTGAAGTGGTATCACTTTCCTTCTTTAATTTGACCATCAATCCAAAATTGTAACTCCATTTATCTTTATTCTTCGCTAAATCTTCCTCTATTATAGTAGTTACTGCTGCAGGCATTACAGACGATTTATGATTTAATCGATATACTCCTCTAATGACAAATAGTTTGTCTAAATATTTTACGTGCTTGCCCGTAGGGTTTTCATTACCAAATAATCGAGAAGCAGTTTCTTCAGATAGAGCCATGCTATTGCGGTCCTTAAGAGCAGTCTTTCCGTTGCCATGAATAAATTCATAAGGGAAAAAAGTAAAAAAAGTACTTTGTGCAGTATAAATTTTGTCTAATAATTCCCGTTTTCCATTATATGTAATTGTCTCTTTATAGTATTCAACTTGGGTGTAGCAATAACTATCTAAAGCTGGAGAGGTTATTTTTAATATGGGTGCGATTGTTGCTGGATTTACTGACCAGATGTTGCCTTCTCCAATATCATTCATAACAGAAAAGATTTTATCCTTATCGGGATTCCATTGGTCATATGAATGCTCATTGTTCCAATACAAAATGGCGAAAATTAACCCAGAAATTCCAATGCTCAATCCTAAAACATTCAAAGTAGTAAAGAGTTTGTTGTTTTTGATATGGTAGATAAATATGTTGATCCAATTTTTTAGCATGATTCTAGTTTTTTAGGGTTAGCTATAAAAACATCAACATTTCTATTGTTTGTTTTTTCCGAAAGTATAATTCCATCTTTCATTAAAATTGTTTTTTGAGAAAAAGAAGCATCATAATCAGAATGAGTTACCATTAAAATGGTTGCGCCATTAGCATGTAAATCGGTGAGTAGTTCCATTACTTCATTTCCGTTTTTACTGTCTAAATTCCCTGTAGGTTCATCGGCAAGAATTATTTTCGGATTATTAATTAAAGCTCTTGCTACTGCAACACGCTGTTGTTGCCCACCAGAAAGCTGTTGTGGATAATGCTTTAATCGATGTGCGATATTTAACTTATTGGCAATTTCCTGAACTTTTGTTTTTCTTTCGGATGCCGGGACATTGTTATAGATTAATGGTAATTCGATATTGTCGTAAACTGATATTTCATCAATTAAATTAAAATTCTGAAAAATAAAACCAATATTTTCTTTCCTGGCTTTGGATCTTAATTTCTCTTTTAATCCGACCATTTCCTGATCAAGCAGCAAATAACTTCCGCCAGAAGCGCTATCGAGTAAACCAACAATATTTAATAAAGTTGACTTTCCGCTCCCAGATGGGCCCATGATCGAAACAAAATCGCCTTGGTTAATCGTTAATGATATTTCACTTAATGCGTTGGTTTCTAATTCCTCGGTTCTAAATATTTTTGAAAGTTTTTTAATAATAATCATGGTTGTTTTTTTAGTGTTTAAGTTTTTTATTTTTCATCAACGAAGCAAAAGAAACACATCTGAAAATTAAGATATTTCACAATGCAATTTATAGATGTTTATTTTGTTATTTTTACTTTTGAAAGGTGTTAATAATTAGTGATTTACAAACTCTAATGTGATTTTTATGCCAAAAATTTAAACATTGTAACTGCCTTGTTTTTAAGTTTTTATTTTTTAAATAAAATCCATACTGTCCATAATTGGACATCTTTCGTCCAAAACTGAACAAAAATGAAAAAGACAACTGCTTCAATATTAATCATAGATGATCAAGAAGACATCCTTTTTGCGTCAAAATTGTACCTAAAAAAGTATTTTGAGAATATTTATACGCTCAATAATCCAAAAAACATTGTCGAATTATTAGCAAAAAATACAATTGATGTCGTTTTGCTTGATATGAATTATCGGATAGGTTTTGAGGACGGAAGAGAAGGGTTGTACTTATTGAAAGAAATAAATGCGCTTTCGCCAAAAACGGTAGTTATTTTAATGACAGCTTTTGGTAAAGTAGAAACAGCAGTTGAAGGATTAAAGTCGGGAGCTTTTGATTATATATTAAAGCCTTGGGAGAATAAGAAACTACTAGAATCTGTAAAGCAAGCTGTTGATAAAAGTCGTAAAAACCAAAGAAAGGTTAAGGATATTGAGGTTAATGATGACTTTTTTGTAGGCAATTCAGAAATTATAAAAAAAGCATATTCCTTGGCGGATAAAGTAGCCCAAACAGATGCTAATGTTTTGATACTTGGAGAAAACGGAACAGGTAAATTTGTTTTAGCGCATCATATTTATAGTCAATCAGAAAGAAAAAACGCTCCCTTTGTGGCTGTTGACCTAGGATCTCTAAATTCTAATATTTTTGAGAGTGAATTATTCGGCTATGCAAAAGGTGCTTTTACCGATGCAAAAACAGATACTCCAGGACGTTTTGAAATGGCTCAAAACGGAACTATTTTTTTGGATGAAATAGGAAATGTTCCTTTGCATTTACAATCTAAACTGTTGCAGGTTATTCAAACAAAAACAGTAACCAGATTGGGAGAAACAAAAGCCAGAACGGTTAATGTACGGATTATCACTGCGACAAACTTAAATCTAAAACTAGAGGTAGAAGACAAAAACTTTAGAGAAGATTTGTATTATCGTATCAATACAATGGAAATAGTTTTGCCGCCTTTGCGAGAACGCAACGAAGATAAAATTCCTCTAGCTGAATACCTGTTGGAAAAGATGAGTCGAAAATACGGAAGAGAAGCAGTTGTTTTTGATAAGAAAGTATTTGAGCAAATCGAGCGACATGCTTGGAAAGGTAATATTCGTGAAATGGAGAATAAAATAGAACGAGCAATTATCCTTTGTGAAAACAATCGTATTACAGTTTCAGATTTGGATCTGGAGCAGATAACAACATATGATGAAAATGCAGATGATATTCAGCTATCAACAGTAGAGAAGGCCACAGTTGAAAAAGCATTGCTTAAAAATAATAATAACATTAGTAAAACAGCCGAAGAATTAGGGCTATCAAGAGGATCCTTATACCGACGTTTAGAGAAATATAACATTAGCATTAACTAATATGTTCAAATCATTTAAAATATACAATCTCCTTTTTTTAAGGTTAATCATCATATTGGCTGCAATTGAGATTACCATTTTGGTTTTTAAAAAGGAGTTGCTTTTTACTGCTATATTTAGTTTGTTTATTGTTTTCTTACTGATTCGTGAAATGTATTTTTATGTCAAAAATTTTGTTTTGCTTTATAATAAAACCATCGCATCGATAGTGCAGGATGATTTTTCTTCGGATTTTTCTAAGCATAGGTTCAATAAGAATTATGATGATTTGTTTAATTTATATGATACACTGAAGACGAAACAAAAAGAAGAAGTTTCGCGAGATATTGTTTACCGTTCTATATTGAATAATATCGAAATGGGAATTTTTATTTTGCAAAAGGAAGGAGATGACTGGAATATCTTTTTGATGAATGATTATTTCTCTAGATATTTTGATGTTCCAAAAATTACCAAATGGAAGTATTTAAAAAACCATCTGCCGGCTTTATGCAATATTATTGAAGAACAGGGTTTTCAGGAAGTCAAAACGGCGATAGAAATACGAGTAAATCAAGAGAATGTACAAACATTTGTCATGCAGACATCTAGAACAGAGATTTGTGATTTAGATTATTTTATTGTTTTGCTGGATTCAATTCAGAATGTAGTTGAGAAAAAGAGAAAGAAGCTTGGGTAAATTTAATGAAAGTAATCTCCCATGAGCTTTTAAATTCGATAACGCCAATTCGTTCGATTTCTCAAAATCTTCAAGAATTAGTAGAGCAAGATTCTATTTCTTCAGATGATTTAGAAGATATCAAAAATGGAGTAGGAACGATGTTGAGGAGGAGCGATCTTCTGCAGAAATTTGTAGAAGGATATCGTAAATTAGCCATGCAGCCTTCACCACAAAAAGAAAAAATCGATTTATTGCAGCTTATAGAATATTGTCTTCAAATTATGAATCCATTATTCAAAGAAAAAGGAATTGAAGTCATAAATACAATAACTTTTAAGTATTGGTTGTTTGTTGATCAACAGCAAATAGAGCAAGTGCTGATTAATCTTTTGACCAATAGTATGCATGCTCTAGAAAATACTGAAAGCAAACAGATTTCAATTGCTGCTGAAATTAAAGAAAATAGGATTTTTATAAAGATTACAGATAATGGAAGCGGAATCGATGAAGAAATAGAAAACAAAGTATTCTTGCCTTTTTTTACCACACGAAAAGAAGGAGCAGGAATTGGACTAACACTCTCTAAAAGCATTATCGAGGCACATGGCGGTTATTTAGATTTTAAAAATCAAGACGGAAAAACCACTTTTGTGATTTGTTTGGTTGAAGGTTAAAGTTAAAAGATTAGGTGAAATTATAATTGATTTAAAAATGATTATTAGAGAAGCAAAAGTTGAGGATATAAAGCAAATTCAAGTAGTTAGAAATTCGGTAAAAGAAAATACTTTGTCTGATCCTGGATTGGTAACAGATAAAGATTGCGAGGATTTTATAATGACAAGAGGAAAAGGTTGGGTTTGTGAAATTAATAATGAAGTTGTAGGTTTTTCGATTGTAGATCTAAAAGACAATAATATTTGGGCATTATTTTTAAAGCCTGAATTTGAAAAAAGAGGAATTGGCAAACAGCTTCACAATGTTATGCTTGACTGGTATTTTGAGCAAACAAGGGTTAATGTTTGGTTAGGAACTTCTCCAAATACAAGAGCCGATTTATTTTATAGAAAAATGGGTTGGACAGAAATAGGTAAACATGGCAAGGGTGAAATTAAGTTTGAAATGACTTATGAAGCTTGGATGAAATAAAAAAGCAGCCATAAAAAAAACTCCATTGGTAATAATGGAGTTTTGGAATTTAAAAAAGGTTTATTTTTCTTTTAATAATTTCTCTAAGTATTCAATCTTTTCTTTTTCAGATTGAAGTAAACGTTCGTATAATTCTAGAATTTTTTCTAAAGGATTAATTGAACATAAATAATTATTGTTATTTGAACTACTGTCAGTAAATGTATTGTTGATAATATTAAAAACCGCTTCTTCACTAAATTCTTTTATTCCTTCAGAAGATACATTTAGTGCATTAGAAATTTTTTCTAAAATAACTTCTTCTATTGTTTCACTCCCTTCAATATTAGATATAGATTGTTGGCTTACTCCAATTGCAGTGGCCAAAGCTTCTTGTTTCATTCCGCGTAGCTCTCTAATTCGGCTAATATTTCTGCCTATATGTTTTGGTTTTGTTGCTGTGCTCATAGCTCAAAGATATTTAAAATTCTCTTAAAAAATAGATTTTGGTAAAAAACAAGTACCATTTGGTAAGATACAACTCTTAATGGTTGGGTACAGCGCTAAGTCGATTTTCTTTGTATGTAATAGACAAAAATAGAAAATATTAAAGAATGTTTAACTTGTAAAAAACAAAATTATGGTAGTGCCAGAAATTAAGAACTCTGAGGAATTTAGACAATTAATAGGTAGTTATTTCACGACAATAAAGCCCTTAAATGATAAAACGGGTTGCTGTATTGCAGAAATCAAGGTATCGAATTATTGTGAACTTTCATATGTTATTACCAATATGTTGAAATTATGTGCTCTTGCACTAGATCATGAAACGCCTGGAATTTCAAATATGGCCAGAGATTCATCTATTGATATTGCATTAATACTAAAAGTAGTTATGCAGTTGCTCCCTCTAGACGAAATTGAATTTATGGATGAGATTAACAAAATGCTAATTATGAATCCAAATTCTACAGATTTGTAATCTGTACTCAATAATAAGGAACGAGTGAAATAAGGGATAAAAACGTACTGTTTCTTTAGCTCTATTTTTATATATCTTTTTAGCTTTTTTGTATTCAGATTGTTGTGATACAAATCAGTACATTGTTTTAATAAAACATAAGTAACATGTATTTGTAAGATTTTTTACTATATATTTACTCGAAATAAAATGCTGATAGCTTTTAATTTAAGAAGCTTAAAGCATCCAATTTTAGTAACCAATAACCATAAATACATGAGAAGAATTAAATTAGGGATTGCCTTTGTTTCAGTTTTATTATTGTTTTCGAACTGTAATGATGAAACATTTGAAAATCCGCAAGAGGTAAGCGCGACAACAAAATTGCTTTCTGGGGTAAATCAAAGATGTTAAAGGGATTTATTCGATGATAACCACAAAGGAATATAGTAAAGAAAGAGGAATGTCAGGACACTCTGATCTTATGTTTACTGATAGTAGTAATTTAGGCAACTGTGTATATGGATGCTTTTTTGAAAGGCCAATAGAAAGAATAGACGTATGGATACTAAATTAATAATAAAATTTACAACACTGTTACTACTAGTAACAGTGTTCTCTTGTACAAGTATTAAAGGAACTGATAAAGTTAATACTTATTATGGGGATAATTTCTATTACCCAGGATCTTCAAAAGGTAAACAAATTTCCATTAATTACTGGGTTAGCTCTTATAAAAGAAGTGCTTTTTATGACTGCTTTTTTCAAGGATATAAAAATGACTCTATTTATAAATTAGCAAAAAAAGAAGATTTATTCTTTGAAACTATTATTCCTATTGATAAATGGGATAAGATTAGCGCTGATAGTAAAAAATAGCAGATAATATGCCAGTGGTTGAGAGTCACTATGATGACGAATTAGGTAAAAAGAAAAAATATATTTCAGCAACATGCCTATGTTATTTTGCTAGTAGAGAATTGGATTCTATTGCTAAAGAAGAATATAAATTATTCAGGAAAGATAAAAAAAAATAAAGAGTTCTTCGAATAATCAATTGATTATGTTTGGCATATAAAAAGTATCAAAAAAGAGAATAATACGAAAGAATAATTGTTTTATGTTTTTTATACTAATTTTAAAGGAATTAAATTATTTATTCTGATAATGTAGATTTGGAATGCGTGCCTGCAACAGTAATGAATTTTAAAACAAAAAAACCTGTGAATCTTTTGATTTACAGGTTTTTTAATGTTTTGGGTTTTGAAAAGATTGAAAAAGTGACCTTTTTACTTCTTTTGCCCTTTTGGTGGGGAGAGCAGGATTCGAACCTGCGAAGTTCACACAGCAGATTTACAGTCTGCCCTCGTTGGCCGCTTGAGTATCTCCCCGTATCAATAGTACAGATTTAAAATCTGTAGTTATTAAGTAAGCCATAAAAAAAACTCCTTAATTTCTTAAGGAGTTTTTTGGTGGGCGATGAGGGGTTCGAACCCCCGACCCCCTCGGTGTAAACGAGGTGCTCTGAACCAGCTGAGCTAATCGCCCTATTTTATTAGGTTGCTATCATTTTCTGATTGCGAGTGCAAATATAAGATTGTTTTCTGGATATCCTAAGCTTTTTTTTATTTAGATAAGAAGAATTTTTGTTTTGTGTTTGCAATGATTTGATACATAGTGTTGTTTTAATTAAATATAAGGACAGAAAAATAATTTGGTCGGCTCTTTGTAGTTCTATTCGTATAAGTAGCTTGAATGAAATCTTTGTAGGGCAGTGATAAGAATATGCTTTTGTTTTGATTTGCAAAAGTTGACGATTAGTATTGCAATTTAAATTTTTTAGTTATTTTAGTAAAAAATGAAATTGGAGATATTACGTAAATCTACGTCTAGTTATTTCAGCTCAAATAAATAATGGAAAATTAAAATATTAAATGAAAGTAAAAACCTTAAGCACTTCGTTTTTAGTGTTATCGTATGTAGTTTTTATATTAGTACAAATACTTATTTCGGTAGTTGTAAGATTTGAATTTTCATATTTTGACATGTTGATTTTTCATTTTATTTCAGTTTTTTTATTAGGATATATATCTACAGGGACATTAGTTGTTGCTTTTCAAAATGAAAAAGACATAATTGTAATTGAGTGGGAAAAGAAGCCTGTGTATACGAGAATAGAAAATCAAACAATTAATTTGTCTGAAATTAAAAGTTGGAAAGTGTATGATGGGCGAGTTGCTGATAGACTAAAAATATACTTTAATAACAATAAATCTTTAACTATAGATTTTAATAATTTAACCGACTTTGGGGAAAACTCGAGAAAAATGGATAAATTATTAAATGTTTTAAGAGTTAAAAAAGGTTGATGGGTGAAATGTTATTTCTAGTCGTCTTTACTTCTGAAGTCTGTGGTAGTTTTTCCGTTATAACGATATACTCCCTTCATAGATCCAAACCAAATATCTCCTTCACGAGTTTCTAAAATGCCAAAAAGGCCATTTCCTCCTGACTTAATTTCGGTTACAGTAGGGTTTTTGTCAGACAAGGAGTTTCCGTCATAGCGAAAAAGTGCCCAAACTTGGCTATTATTTCTTTGTGAATTAGTCCAAATATTACCTTTTCTATCTTCGATTATGTGACCGACAAAATTCTGTGTGAAATTAGTATACACTTTGCCGTCATAGCGCCAAAGGCCATCAGGTCCACCAAGCCAGATATTACCTTTTTTATCTTCCATTATAGAACGAACATTTTTAAAGGGTTTGTCGTTATGGGCGAAAACGGAAAATGTTTTTCTATCGTATACAAAGGTGTTGCCTCTTGTAGCAAACCAAAAATTACCCTTTTTGTCTTCGATAATAGAATTAGTCTCATAAGGACGTCTATTCGGGAAAGTTTTTCCTGTTTGATCCTCGTTCATCTCATTGCCATCTATGATATAATTTCGAAAAGACTTTCCATCGTAACTACTTGCTCCTCCAGAAACACCAAACCAGATGTTGCCCTTTTTGTCTTCATAAATACTTGTTACTTCATTATTAAGGAGTCCTTCTTTAGTTGAGAAATTCTGAAAAGATTTACCATCATAATAATATGCGCCTGAGCCAATAGTGCCAAGCCAAAAGTTACCTTTTTTATCTTCTAAAATTGAAAAAAAGCGGAAAGGGATTGCTTTGCTTGTTATGTTGGTAAAAGAGTTCCCATCGTAACGGAAAACACCAGTAAACGATGCAATCCAAATATTGCCTTTTCTGTCTTGTATGATATTCCGAGATATCCATGGAGGGCCATCGGAGGTAATTACGCCATTGGTTTCGGAGTTGATAATTATTTTTTCTCCCTCGATTCGTTTTTGTTGACAGGAGGTGAGAAGAAAAAATATTAATAGCAAAGAATAAATCTGTAAGTATTTCTTCATTGTGTTTTGTATTAGCTCAGATTTTATGCTAATATAAAAATAATTTCTACAGCTCTATAGGTTTTGGTATTGATGGTTAATAAGAGCTTTAAAAACAAAAAACCTGCGAATCCTAGGATTTGCAGGTTTAGCTACTTTTTTGAGGGTTTTTGTAAAGATTGAAAAAGAGATCTTTTACTTCTTTTGCCCTTTTTGTGGGGAGAGCAGGATTCGAACCTGCGAAGTTCTCACAGCAGATTTACAGTCTGCCCTCGTTGGCCGCTTGAGTATCTCCCCGATACTCGGTAAAGTATAAAAAAACTCCTTAATTACTTAAGGAGTTTTGTGGGCGATGAGGGGTTCGAACCCCCGACCCCCTCGGTGTAAACGAGGTGCTCTGAACCAGCTGAGCTAATCGCCCTATTTTACTAGGTTGCTATCATTTTGTGATTGCGAGTGCAAATATAAGACTGTTTTCTGTATCTCCAAAGCTTTTTTAAATAAAATGTAAAATTAATTTTTAGCTTGTTGATTTTTAGTTATTTGTACTACTTGATTTTTACATTAAAAATCAAGTAGTACAAGTTTTGTTGTCTTTTGAATCTAATTTGTTTGGCCTTTTTTATTTCTCTTCACTAGATAAAGGTAGTTCGGCTACTACAAATGTGCTTCCGCCTACATAAATGAAATCATTTTTTGTTGTGTTTTTTTTAGCAGCAACAAAAGCATCAGAAACAGAATTGTACGTTTCACCAATTAATCCATGTTTTTTTG
Organism: Flavobacterium sp. 140616W15; assembly: GCF_003668995.1. Lineage (NCBI taxonomy): Bacteria > Pseudomonadati > Bacteroidota > Flavobacteriia > Flavobacteriales > Flavobacteriaceae > Flavobacterium > Flavobacterium sp. 140616W15. Next base: position 3,400,520 of record NZ_CP033068.1, on the reverse strand, counting down.
CGTTTTCTTGTAAAATAGAAGTAGCTAAACCACGAGAAGAATTAGGGCTACAGAAATAGTACTGCGCTTTTTTTTGGAATAGAGGTAGAATAGAATCTAAATCTTTATCGTTTACAACCCCCAGGACAATATGCAAGTTCTCGAAAGTTTCTTTTTTTATTTGGTTCATGACAATTGCCAGGCCATGTTTGTTATGGGCAGTATCACAAATGATTTTTGGATTCTCACCAAGTTGTTGCCATCTACCTTGTAAACCAGTGTTTTTTGTAACTTTTAATAAACCCGTTTTAAGGTTTTCATCAGTAACTTTAAATTCATTTTGAGAATTTAAAATATGAATTGTTTGCTGTACCGTCTTTTTATTATGCTGTTGGTAATCTCCTAATAAGTCCGAAGGATAAACCTCGGTAATCATATCGGAAGCAAAATAAATAGGTGCATTGTTTTCTTTAGCTTTGGCTAAAAAAACAGGCTGTGTCTCTGGAGTATATTCTCCAATTACTACAGGAGAGTTTGGTTTAATTATTCCCGCCTTTTCACCTGCAATTGCGGTAGGGGTATTTCCTAGAAATTGAGTGTGATCTAAATCTATATTGGTAATCACCGAAATTAGCGGTTTGATAATATTGGTAGCGTCTAATCTTCCGCCTAAGCCAACTTCAATAATAGCGATATCTACTTTTTGATTAGCAAAATAATCAAACGCCAAACCAACCGACATTTCGAAAAAACTCATATCATTAGATTCGAAAAAAGTTTTGTGTTTGCTTATAAACTCACAGACAAAATCTTCTGAAATTTCTTCACCGTTAATTTTAATGCGTTCTCGAAAGTCTTTTAAATGCGGCGAAGTATATAATCCAACTTTATAACCAGCTTCCTGTAAAATCGAAGCAAGCATATGTGAGGTTGAGCCTTTACCATTTGTTCCGCCAACATGAATACATTTTAATTGATTTTCAGGATTATCAAGATGAGAAGCCAGTAGCTTAATGTTGGTTAGATCTTCTTTATAAGCTGAAGCCCCCTGTAATTGATACATCGGGAGTTGATTAAACATCCAGTTTGTAGTTTCTTGATAGTTCATTTATTTCTTGTAAAATAGTTGCTGATTGAAATAATTTTCGTTTTTTTTAGTTTAATATAACAACGAAAAGTATCTTTATTGCAAAATTGGAATATTTTTTAGAATTAATTATTAAAAACAAGAATTAATATATGTTTAGCTTCATTCAATTACAAGCGGATACCATTGCAAACGCCGCATCTAACGTAGTTATCGAAAAAATTGCACCTAATACAGAGATTTCTGTTTTAGGATTTATTTTAAAAGGAGGGGTCTTCCTTATTCCAATTGCCATCTTATTGTTTTATACTTTTTACATAATAATCGAGCGTTATTTATATATAAGTAAAGCATCTAAAATTGATAATAGATTAATGATGGATGTTAGTGTAAATCTGAATTCTGGTAATTTAGATATGGCTAGAAGTATTGTTGAGAGAAGTGATACTGCAGCAGGTAATATTCTTAAGGAAGGTGTTCTTGTTATAGGTAGGCCAATTGCCGAAATTGAATCGAATATGGATCGTGCAGCCGATATTGAAATAGGGGAGATGGAAAGACGTCTTGGGCATTTAGGTCTTATTGCAGGTATTGCGCCAACTTTAGGTTTTATTGGAACTATTTCAGGGGTTATTAAAATATTTTATAGTATTTCTGTTACTGAGAATATTAGTATTGGTAATATTTCTGGAGGTTTATATGAAAAAATGATTAGTAGTGGTTCAGGATTAATTGTAGGTATTATTGCTTATAGTGCTTACCACCTTTTGAATGGTAAAATTGATGATTTTGCATTGAAAATTCAGAAACAAATACTAGAATTTGTAAATATCATTCAAAGATCATAAGCTATGTCTATTAAAAGGAAAAGAAGATTTCATGCCGAGGTGGCAACTTCATCGCTAAGTGACATTATGTTTTTCTTGCTTTTGTTTTTCTTGATTATATCGACATTGGCAAATCCTAATGTTATAAAAATGACATTACCAAAAGCCAAAGCAAACGAAAAAACAAACAAACAATTTATAAGTTTATCGGTTACAGAAGATAAAAAATTCTTCATTGATAAACAGCCTGTAGATTTTGAAGAGTTAGAAGCAACGTTAATGTCGAAATTAGGTACAGATAAAGAACAAACAGTAGTGGTAAGGATTCCGTTTAATTTACAAGTACAAGATTTGGTCGATGTACTTCAAATAGGAGTGAGAAACAATCTTAAGTTTGTTATTGCAACAAGTCCCAAGTAAAGTAATAAAAAATCAAGGTTATATAAAAAAGGCTTTCAGTGTAAATATCTGAAAGCCTTTTTTATTATTCTTAATTCAAATCGAAATTGTAGATGATCTTACCTACTTGTTTTTCGGGAGCATCGCTACTTGCAGCCCATTTTGTATTCATTGCAGCTATTTTGGCTTGATCTAGTAAACATTTTGCGGTATTTGTAGTTCCTTTAATTCCTGCAATTGCACTTATCGTTCTTCCGTTTCTGTCTACAGAAACTTCTACAACTACTCTTCCAACTTCATTGCAAGTATAGTTTGGAGCAGGTTTAGATAATGCTTTTCTGTTTCCAAGAGAATACCCTGGTCCACCACCAGAGCCACTTCCAGATCCGCCACCACTTCCTGAGCCGTATCCGCTTCCTGTTCCTATGCCATTACCAGTTCCGTTTCCGCCACCAGTTCCACCGCCAGAACCGCCAGTTCCGTAATAACCATTAGAATTCAAGTTTCCGTTTGATTTTCCTTTGTTTCCTGCAACTTTATCATCTCCGTCACCACCTTTATTTGAGCCTTTTAAAATACTCGATAAAGCATCATTAGTAGTGTTTGAAACTTTTGGTTTTTCAACTACAGGTTTTGGGTCAGGTTTTGTAACTGTTATTGGCTTTTTAGTTTTCTCTTTTTCAGGAATTACAACACTTTCTTCAGTTGAATTTTCTTGTGATAGTATGGCTTCTTCGGGAGCTGATTTTGCAGGAGTTTGTTTAGCATGGTTTTTTACGTCCAAAACTTCACTTTTGTAATTTGCACCTGAGCCCAAATCGCTATCGCCAAAGTTTACAGTAACGCCACCGCCACCTCCGCCTCCAGCTAGTTCGTTTATACCATTTGCAGGTGGCCAAAAACGAATGAAGAATAAAAGCAGTATGATTAGTCCATACAAAAGCACAGTAACGATGATTGATTTCTTTCTATCAGAACCAGGAGCATTTACAAACGTGTCGCTAGCTTTGCCTAGTAATCTAGATATTAGGCCAGTAGGGATTGCCATATTTTTATAAAATTAGTTTTAAATTTAAACGTTTAAAAGTACTAAAAATTGTTTACAATCAAAGGCTGGTACGGATTTTATGAAATGCTGGTTTTAGTATTTGTTTCTTGTATGCAGATTTGTATTGTGTCAATTCAAATACCTAATGGAATAGATATTATTGGTTCGATCTGGGGAGTAAAGAACAAAAAAAACGGATCAAACAGGTAAAATACAAGTTTGATCCGTTTAGGATAAAGTATAAAAAAATTATACTAATTGTTTCAGTGCTATTTCAAATGCAGTTGCACTGATATTTGTTTTTGATTGGTTTAAAGCATGCGCTTTAACAATTGCATTTTTTATAATTTCTGAAGTATCATTAAAAATAGCTTCATCGGTCATTTGTACTTTCTTTTCCATGAAGTAAGCAAAAACACGTGCCATTCCACAGTTTGAAATAAAGTCAGGAATTAAACTCACTTTACTGTCAACTTGTTCCATTATAGAGCCAAAGAAAATTTCTTTGTCAGCAAAAGGTACATTTGCACCACAAGAAATTACTTCTAGACCATTAGTAATTAAAGCATCAATTTGATTTTGAGTTACCAATCTAGAAGCTGCACAAGGAGTGAAAATTTCAGCTCCAATTGTCCATATTTTTTCATTTATTTCTTCAAATGGAATCATATTATCAGCAACAAGTTTATTACCATCTTTGGCTAAAAATAATGCTTTGATTTCATCAAAAGAAAAACCTTCTTCTTTAATTAATCCGCCATCTCTATCGATAATTCCAATTACTTTAACTCCCATGTCTGCCAAATAAAAAGCAGCAGCAGATCCTACATTTCCGAATCCTTGTACGATAGCTTTTTTACCTTTTACCTCACCACCATAAGTAGCGTAAAAATGACGTACAGCTTGGGCAACACCAAAACCTGTAATCATATCAGCAACTGTATATTTTCTTGTTACATCAGGGGAGAATTTTGGATTTTCGATTACTTTGATAACTCCCTGACGCAATTGACCAATTCTGTTGATTTTATCTGCTTCAGTAGGTTTAAAGTGACCGTTAAAAACCCCTTCTTGCGGATGCCAAACACCACATTCTTCGGTCATTGGAATCACTTCGTGAATTTCATCAACATTTAAGTCACCACCAGTTCCATAATAACTTTTTAGTAATGGAGAAACTGCTTTATACCAACGTTGTAAAACCCCTTTTTTTCTAGGATCATTTGGATCAAAATTGATACCAGATTTAGCACCGCCAATCGCAGGTCCAGAAACTGAAAATTTTACTTCCATTGTTTTTGCCAATGATAAAACTTCGTTTACATCTAAACCTTTTCGCATTCGAGTACCCCCACCAGCGGCTCCACCTCGAAGGGAATTAATTACTGTCCATCCTTCGGCTTCGGTTTCAGAATCTTTCCAGTTGAATACGATCTCAGGTTCCTTATTTTCAAATTTCTTTAATAAATCTTTCATTTTACTGCGATTAGTTTAATTTAGACAAATATAAAAAATAGGTTAATGCGAAATGTGTATTGTGAAAAAAAAATCGATTGCTTCACATAATGATGTTTTTTTAACCAAATTAGCTAAAAATTGTTATTTACCTAATAATTGATTTTTTAATTTTTCATCAGCCGGTTTGTCTGCTAACCAGATACCAAAAAGAGCTTTCTTGAAATCTGTTCCTTCAATTTTTCCTTTTAAATTATTGTTTTTATATACCCAGATTGAAGCATCATAAGGTGAATATATAAGTTTAAAAACATCTTTTTTGGTTATGTTTTCGCTTAAGTAGCTTTTAAATTTTTCAATTCGAGGTAGCAATGATTGTAAATTATCTCCAGCAGTTTTTCGGAAACTATCATCCATTGCTTTTGTTAGCTTTTTAGAAGATACCATTGAAGAGGTGATTTCAATTCTAATTGCCATTTCAGTATCACTATCAAGAATAAACTTTGCGTCTTGACTTAATTGCGATAGATATAATGCCTGTACATATAAATCTGACCACATTGCTGTTCTTCCGCCTGCACCATTTAATGATAAAGTTTTGTTCTGAAATTCTATTGTTCTTGGAACCATTACACCTTCAATATTAAAAATTTTCTGAGCCGAAACGGTTGAAAATTGCAAAGTCATTATTATTGTAAGTGATAGAAATAAAGTTTTCATTAGTATTGTAATTTAAATTTTTCGCAAAAATACTTCTTATTTCTTTATTTTCTGGTCAAATAAGAAGTCTTTTTCCTTAAATACTTTATTTAACGTGCTTTAATTGAAAGCTAACATTTGAAAATATTACAATATTTATTTACCTAATAATTGATTTTTTAATTTTACATCAGCAGGTTTATCAGATAACCATATTCCGAAAAGTGCTTTTTTGAAATCTTTTCCTTTAATCTTTCCTTTTAGAATATTGTTTTTATAAACCCAGACAGCAGGATCTACTGGAGAATAAATAAATTTAAAAACATCCTTTTGTTTTATTTCACCAGCTAGTAAATTAGTAAACCGTTCTAGTCTTGGTCTTAAGAGTTCGATATTATTTCCAGCAGATTTTTCGAAACGTTCGTATATAAGTTTTGTAAGTTTACTTGCTGGTTCAATTGTGGAAGTAATACTAATACGAATAGCCATTTCAGTGTCACTTTGCCTGATATAATCAGCATCTTGAGTTAATTGCGATAAGTATAATGATTGAACACATGAGTTTAACCATAATTTAGACCTGTTGCCACCACCATTTAATGATAAGGTTTTGTTCTGAAACTGAATCGTCCTTGGTAAAACAACTCCATCAACAGTAAAAGTTTTTTGTGCAGAAACATTGGTGAATTGTAAAGTTGAAATTACTGTCAATAGCATTAAAAATTTTTTCATCTTTTTGTAAATTTTGTGATTTTTACAAAAATACCCCTAATTTCTATATTTCATGGGTGATTAAGCTGTCTTTTTGATAAAAGTGACTTATTTAAGAATGTTTTTTGTTTTAGTTAAAGTTCATATTATTAGTTGGTTAGTTTTTTTAGATTATTGTTAAGTGAGGTTTTTTAGCCTCGGTTATTTAATTTATTGAACCCTTTTAATTTTCCATTTTAAGATATAACTCCTAAATGGGATAGTTGTATTTTTTTGTTGTAATTGTCTTGTTTTCAGTGTGTAATGTGTGGGTTTTAGCGAATAAAACTGAAAAATTATTAGAAGTTTATAAGGAGTCATGTATTGCTATATTTGAAATAGGCTGCTTTTTTTGTGTTTGTGTATGTGATATGTCAAATCTACTTTAATTATTCTGTAATTAACTATTTATTTGTAAAATAAAAGCTACTAAATTTAATTAATTCTAATATGTTTTATCTTACAAAGTTGAATTATGATTTTTTTTAGGATACTTTTAGATAAAATAATAAATCATTTGCTCTTGCTAAATGTTTTTGATATTGATCGTAATATATAAAGACACAATTTTTGAGTAATTAGACTTGTAATTTTGTTATAATAGAATCTTATTAGATTGATGTTTGTTTTGTCAGAAAGTGAGGATTATTTTCCTAATAATTGATTTTTCAATTTTTTATCAGCAGCTTCGTCAGATAGCCAAATTCCGAAAAAGGCTTTTTTGAAATGAGTCCCTTGAATTTCCCCTATTAATACATCGTTTTTATAGACAAATATAGTAGGATCAATAGGAGAGTAAATAAATTTAAAAACATCTTTTTGTCTCATTTCCCCACTAAGTATATTATCTAATTCTTCTAGTCTCGATCTCAAGAGTTCAAGATTATTTCCAGCAGATTTTTTAAAATGGTCATATATTAGTTTTGTTAATTTGGTTGAAGGTGATATCGTAGAGGTTATATCTATGCGGATTGCCATTTCAATATCACCATCTATAATATATTCAGGATCTTGAGTCAACTGTGATAAATACAATGATTGTACACATGATCCTAACCAGATTTTTGATTTTCCACCAGCACCATTCAATGATAAAGTTGTATTCTTAAATTGGATTGTTCTTGGTAGTACAACACTCTCTACGGTAAAAGTTTTTTGTGCGGAAATAGTTGCGAATTGCAAAGTAGAAATTAGTATAAGTAACGTTAAATTTTTTTCATATTTTGTAATTTATCTTATTTCTTACAAAAATATGTTTAATTGTGTGTTTTTATATGAATATACTTATTTTTAACTCAAATATCTTAACCTTTATAGAATTTTTAGTTTTGTTTAACTTACCAGTAATCAGTGTTTTATATAATTGTTGTTTTGCTAGTGAGAAGTTACTTTTTCTATATCATTTTTTTATTTAAATTTTTTTGTTTTGTAGATTGTGCATTAGAATATTGTTTTTTTTAGAATTAATATTCTTATTATCAGTAGTTAATGTACGGATTTAGATTTTTATCGTTAAATGAGTTTGTATTTAGGATTACTCTTTTAGCCATAAAAAAAGCTTCGCTAATAGGTAGCGAAGCCAGTTTTATTTTTGAGCTTGGGTATATTTAAATTTAACAAATAATTTGTAATAAAAAAAATACGAAAAAAATATTTAATTGTTATTTTGTCTTACAAATATGGTTTTTGTCTTTTTGGAAATAATTTTAGATTAAAAATTAAAGCTGGTTAGTATAATTATTTTAGTTAGTATGTCTTAGAAAAATTTTCTTTACTGTTCTTTTTCTATTACAATATTGTTCAATAATTTGTTTGATATTTTAAACTAGATAGTATTGAAAATTATTTTCCTAATAATTGATTTTTCAATTTTTCATCAGCAGGTTTATCAGATAACCAAATTCCGAAGAGCGCTTTTTTGAAATCAAATCCTTCTACCTTTCCCTTTAAAATATCATTTTTGAATACCCATACAGACGAATCAATTGGAGAATATATAAGTTTAAAAACATCCTTTTGTGTTATTTCGTCACTTAAGTAACTTTTAAATTGTTCGATTCTGGGACGTAATGCTTCTAAATTGTCTCCAGCTGATTTTTCGAAACCACTATTCATTGCCTTTGTTAATTTGTTAGACGATACCATTGATGAAGTAATTTCGATTCGAATAGCCATTTCGGTGTCACTATCAATAATAAATTGGGGATCTTGACTCAATTGGGATAAATATAAAGCTTGAACATATACTTCTAACCACATTTTTGATCTACCACCAGCACCATTTAATGATAAGGTTTTACTTTGAAATTGCATTGTTCTAGGTACTACAACACCATCAATATTAAAAGATTTTTGAGCTGTAACGCTTGAAAATGGTAACACTAAAATTACAATAAGTAATAGTAAATAATTTCTCATATTTATGTTATTTGTGCAGTTTTAGCAAAAATACTTTTATTTCCTGTCTTTTTTAAAAAAAAATAGTGTTTTTATTGAGAAAATCTCTTGTGTAAGAAAATGTCCATTTGAAAACTACCTATTTGGTTATTAGTGGCTTACTAATATTGGTGTTTTAGTAATATAATCCTTCAGATCTACTTCTGTCTTTCTCCAAACTTATATTTCTATAAAGTATTGAATCGTATTTTTACTAATTACTTTCGATATGTTGTTACGAGAAAAATCATATTATTAATAAATTCTAGATTGGTTATGAAGTGGAATTATCTAGAGTAGTCTTTTGTTATTTTTGAATTGATGTGATTTTTGAGTATTTTTATAGAAAGGACGTAGTTTTTTTATGCAAAAAATGGTTGTGTTTTAAGTATTTCGAAAGCTAATTTGGCGCGTATTAACGTAAAATTAATTATTACTGAAAAGTTGTTTTGAAGCAAAGTCCTTGATATTATTACGATAACGATATAGTGAGCTGTTTTCCTTACTCAAAAATGCTTGCCAATATTGAAAATTTCAGTATAAAAAATTACCTTTGAATATATTTTTTTAACAAAAAGCAACTTTTATTTTATAATACTATGGATTTTAATCTTACCGAAGAGCACTTAATGATACAACAAGCCGCTAGAGATTTTGCTCAAAACGAATTATTGCCAGGTGTGATAGAAAGAGACGAAAAGCAAATTTTCCCTACGGAACAAATAAAAAAAATGGGACAACTAGGATTCATGGGAATGATGGTAGATCCTAAATACGGAGGAAGTGGTTTAGATACGACTTCGTACGTAATTGCAATGGAAGAGATTTCGAAAGTTGATGCTTCGGCTTCTGTAGTTATGTCGGTAAATAATTCATTAGTTTGTTGGGGACTTCAAGCTTTTGGTACCGAAGAACAAAAACAAAAATATTTACCAGGATTAGCTTCGGGAGAAATTCACGGTGCTTTTTGCTTAAGCGAGCCAGAAGCAGGAAGTGATGCTACATCACAAAAGACTTCAGGAATTGATATGGGTGACCATTATTTGGTAAACGGTACAAAAAACTGGATTACTAATGGTAACACTGCTTCAGTATATATTGTAATTGTACAAACTCATGCAGAATTGAAGCATAAAGGAATAAATGCTTTAATCATGACTAAAGATATGCCAGGTTTCTCTGTTGGTCCTAAGGAGCAAAAAATGGGAATTCGTGGTTCAGATACGCATTCATTAATGTTTAGTGATGTAAAAGTGCCAAAAGAAAACAGAATCGGTGAAGATGGATTTGGATTTAAGTTTGCTATGAAAACCTTAGCAGGTGGAAGAATCGGAATAGCTTCTCAAGCATTAGGAATAGCTTCTGGAGCTTATGAATTAGCACTTAAATATTCAAAAGAGCGTAAAGCTTTTGGAACTGAAATTTGCAACCACCAAGCAATCGCTTTTAAATTAGCAGATATGGCGGTAAATATTGAAGCAGCCCGTCATCTTTGTATGAAAGCAGCTTGGGATAAAGATCAACATAACAATTACGATGTAAGCGGTGCTATGGCTAAATTATTTGCTTCGCAAGTGGCAATGGATACTGCAGTAGAGGCTGTGCAAATTCATGGTGGAAACGGATACGTAAAAGAATATCATGTAGAACGTTTTATGCGTGATGCAAAAATTACTCAGATTTATGAAGGAACTTCAGAAATTCAAAAAATAGTAATTTCAAGAGCAGTTATTGCTGGATAATCTTTTAATTTAATTAAGATCAACGACCCTTTCGATAATATGACTTCGAAAGGGTTTTGTTTTTAAAATTTAAAATTAATTACATTTACAATCCTAGATTGGATATTATGTACGAAGATTTAAAATATTGGTATTTGCGTGATCACAAATTGTTCCGGACATTAAGTTATGGACAAATAAAACAACTGTGTATCATTACAGGTTTTAAAAAAGCAGAAAAAGGGGAGATTATTTATTTCTCTTCTTCTGATTTGCCTCGTATTTTCTTATTGAAGAAAGGAAATATCAAAATTGTTGCAGTCGATGAACAAGGAAATGAAACTATAAAAGATATTATTCAGAAAGGAGATCTGTTTGGTGAACTGACTTTAGAGACTGATAAGGAAGCAAATGAATATGCAAAAGTGCTTTCAGAAGATGTTTCTATTTGTAGTTTTTTAATGTCGGATTTTGAGGATTTATTATTGCGAAATCCGAGTTTAGCACTATCATATACAAAATTTGTTGGGCTGAAGATGAAACGTATCAAAAATAACTACTCCAACTTAATTTCTAAAGATGCCAGAACGAGATTGATTCAGTTCTTAAAAGATTGGGCTGAAAAAGAAGGAGTGAAGGCTGGAAACTTAGTAACAATCGAGAATTATTTAACTCAAAACGATATTGCTCAAATTATCTGTACTTCAAGACAAACGGCAACTCAATTGATTAATGAATTAGAAACAAATAAGCTTTTAATTTACAATCGAAAAGAAATTATAATACAGGATATTACTAAATTATAATTATTTTATTAGAACTGTAATCTAGCCGACATTTTGGTTTGCAATACCGAAGTAGCTTTACATTATTAAAATGTAAGACTATGAAAAAAATAATTTGCATTGCTTTAGTGGCAATAAGCTCAATAATACATGCTCAAAGCATGATGCCCAAATTGGCAACGGATATTTCACCTTTATTAATAGGTGAAAAAATTCCAAATACTACTTTAAAATCATCAGAGAATAAAGATATTATTCTTTTAGATTTATTTAAAAAGAAGAAAACAATTTTAGTTTTCTATCGTGGCGGGTGGTGTCCTTACTGCAATGCTCATTTATCAGCTTTGGCTGAAGCCGAAAAACAACTATTGGATTTAGGATATCAAATTATCGCTATAAGTTCTGACTCGTCTAATAATTTAAAAATCACTGAAGAAAAAGATAAACTGAATTATTTGTTGCTTTCTGATAGCAAAGGAGAATTAGCAAAGGCAATGGGAATTGTTTTTGAAGCTCCAGAAAACTATAAATTAATTTTAAACGTACATTCTAATGGAGGTAATAAGTTATTCTTACCAGTACCTTCAGTCTTTATTTTAAATAAAGAAGGAGAGATTCAATTTGAATATATAGCACCAGATTTTAAACACCGCATATCTACTGAATTATTGGTTGCAGTTGCAAAAAACTTAAAATAAAGTAAGATGAAAAAGATAGTTGCAATAGTGTTTGTTTTAGTATCGATTACTATGTTTTCACAAAATGATGCGAAAAGAATTACTCAGTTTAATTTAGATAATAAAGTTGCTATACAAGGTTATGATCCTGTGGCTTATTTTAAGCAAAATAAAGCTATAAAAGGTAAAGATGATTTTAAAACATCTTATATGGGAGTTACTTATAAATTCTCATCGGCTACAAATAAAGATGTTTTTATCAAAAATCCTACGGTATTTGAACCACAATTTGGTGGATGGTGCGCTTTTGCAATGGGAGATTCGGGAGATAAGGTTAAAATAAATCCTGAAACGTTTAAAATCATTGATGAGAAACTCTATTTATTTTACAATGCTTTTTTTAATAATACTTTGAAAAGATGGAATGAAGATGAAATAAATTTAAAAGCAAAAGCAGAGAATAATTGGAAGAGGATATATAAATAATTAAGGATGAAAACGAAACACATAGCTTGGATTCTAAGAATAATTGCTTCAGCAATTCTATTGCAGACTTTGTATTTTAAGTTTACCGGTGCACCTGAGAGTATTTATATTTTCTCGACTTTAGAGGTTGAACCTTATGGAAGAATTGGAACTGGAATTGCTGAATTGGTTGTTGCGATTCTAACTTTAATTCCTAAAACAACGTGGCTAGGAGCTTTAGGCGGATGTGGTATTATGATTGGTGCTATTCTTTCGCATTTATTTGTTTTAGGAATTGAAGTTAAAGGTGATGGAGGGCTCCTTTTTTGGCTTGCTCTAACTACATTAATTTGTTGTTTGGGATTACTTTATCTAAATAGAAATAAAATACTTACCCTTTTAAAATGAAATCGTCATGTTATTAAAATCAATAAAGCACAGTTTAGATGAGTTAACAAATTTGTTAGATCAATTGTCGGATAAAGAATATTCAAAACCTCACGGAGTTCTAAGTGATTCAAGCATTGGGGAGCATATCCGACATATTCTTGAAATGTTTCAATGTCTTGAAAATAGTTACGATTCTGGTATTTTAAATTATGATAATAGAGAACGTGATAAATGCATTGAAACGAAAATACAATTTGCGAAACAATTCGTTCTTGATGTAAAATCAGGTTTAAAAAGTGATAATAAAATAATTTATTTGGAACAGAATATTAATGGTCTTACGTTCAGAATCCAGAGTAATTATTATAGAGAGTTATTGTACAACTTAGAACATTGCATCCATCATCAAGCGTTGATAAAAGTGGCTCTTTTTCAGTGTGATAATGTTGTATTAGATAAAAATTTTGGTGTAGCACGTTCTACAATCGAATATAGAAAACAATGTGTACAGTAACTTTTGTAAATAGTAAAGGAAAAATTATTCTGACTTCTAATCGGGATGAAAAAGTGATGCGGCTTAGTGCGATTCCGCCTAAGAATTATATTAGAAAAGGGAAGCATTTGATTTTTCCAAAAGATTCAAAAGCAGGAGGTACTTGGTACGTAGTAGACGATGAAGGAACAGCTTTGGTGCTCTTAAATGGTGCTTCAGTAAAACATGAAGTTAAATTACCTTATCGAAAAAGTCGTGGATTAATTGTTTTGGATATTATAGAACACAAATCACCAAAAGACTTTTGGAGTGTAATAAATTTAGAAAATATTGAACCTTTTACATTGGTTTTATATGAGAAAAACAAGCTTTTTCAGTTGCGTTGGGATGGTTTTCAAAAAGAAACGATAGAGTTGAATGCGAATGAAAATCATATTTGGTCTTCTGTTACTCTATATTCAGAAGAAATAAGAGAGAAAAGAGCCAGCTGGTTTGCTTCATTCTTAACAGGTAAAGATGAAATTTCAGCATCAGAAATGCTAGACTTTCATAGATACACTGAAAAAGATAATAATGAAAACGGATTAGTTATTAATCGTGACAACAAATTAAAAACATTGAGTATTACTCAAGCTGTAGTCGAAAAGAATAAAGTGACGCTAGGGTATTATGATTTAATTATAAATCTCGACTACCTAACATCATTTATTACAATTTAAAACTATAAAAGATGAAACTGTTTTTTCATAAAATCGGCAATTGGGAATATTGGCCATTTCAGATTTTGTATATACCTATTTATTTTCTTTGGGGTTTTTATGCCATCAAAGCAAAGTCAATATTTTTCTTTAATGCATCTAATCCAAGAATTAAAAACGGTGGATTTATGATGGAAAGCAAAAAAGCAATTTATGATTTGATTCCAAAAAAATATTATCCTAAAACTGTTTTAATTAAGGAGAAATCTGTTCTGTTAGATATTGTAGCTGCAATTGTAGAAAAAGGAATTCGGTTTCCATTAATCGCAAAACCAGATATAGGGTTACGAGGCTCAGGTGTGAAAAAAATTAAATCTGTTGAGGAGTTGAAGGAATATGCGACAAAAGCAAATTTTGATTTTTTATTGCAGGATATAATTCCATTTGAAAATGAAATTGGAATATTCTATGTTCGTCACCCCAATGATAAAACAGGTAAAATTACAGGAATTGTTTCTAAAGAATTTCTGATAGTCATTGGTAATGGCGTTGCAACTATCGAAGAGTTAATAAATGAAGTTCCTAGATATAAGCTACAACTTGATGCTTTAAGAAAAGAATACGGTACATCATTACAACGAGTTTTGTCTACAGGTGAACAGCTTAATTTAATGCCTTTTGGGAACCATGCCAGAGGGGCAAAATTTTTAGATGGAAGCCACTGGATTACTCCTAAACTTACTCAAACAATTAATGCTATTTGTATGCAAATTCCAGAGTTTTATTTTGGGAGATTTGATATCATGTACAATAGTTTAGAAGAATTAGAACGAGGAGAAAACTTTTCGATTGTTGAATTAAATGGAGCAGCGAGTGAACCAACGCATATTTATGACCCAAAGCATTCCTTATGGTTTGCATGGAAAGAACTCGCGAGACATATTACTTATATGTATGAAATAAGTATTGCAAATCACCAAAAAGGAGTGCCGTATTTGGCTTATAAAACTGGAATAAATGAATATCGATTGCACTTGGCACAAAGTAATAAAATCGTAAATTTTTGAAACGATGAAACGGATTAAGAATATTTCGGTAGGTTTTGTGGTTAGTTTTTTAGGCTCAATTCCGCTTGGATATCTAAACTTAGTTGGATTTGAAATCTATAATAAAACAGGATTTCATAATTTGTTTTTGTTTCTGTTAGGGATCATTTTTGTAGAATCATTCGTTATTTACTTTACGCTATTATTTGCAAAACAGCTGGTGAATAATAGAAAATTAATGAAAGGGATAGACTTTTTTGCAATTGCTTTCATGCTGATTCTGTCTTATTCATTTTATGCTCATGCTGATACAACTATAAATAACGATAGTTACATAGAGAAATATATAATGTATTCTCCTTTTGTTATTGGAGTTTTACTTAATTGTTTTAATTTTTTGCAATTGCCTTTCTGGACTGGGTGGAATTTGTATTTAATAAATGAGAATTTTATTTCTATAGAAAAGAATTATAAATATTATTATATTGCAGGAACTTTAATTGGAGTTTTTTTAGGAATGCTAAGCCTTATTTTAATATTGCAACTCATTTTTAAGAATACATTATATGTTTTTAACTATGTGATGTCAATTCTTATTCCGTTGTTTTTCATTGTCTTGGCAGGTGTTCAGACTTTTAAAGTGTATAATAAATATTTTAATGTAAAGCTTAAAACTTAGCTAAATCAAACCACAGTAATGAAAAAACTATTCTTTTTATTTCCGTTTATTTTTTTTGCGTGTAAAACCAATACACAAGTTGCAATCGAAGCAACGCAGTCAAATCCAAAATTAGTAATTGATTATAAAGTAAAAGAGAGTGAAGTATCTTCGGCTTTAAAATATCTCTCCTCAGATGAATTAGAAGGTAGGGAAACTGGAACAAAAGGAATTGAAAAAGCAGCTGTTTATCTAGAAGATTTTTTTAAGAGTAATAATGTGAAACCTTATTTTTCTTCTTATCGAGATACTTTATCTACGTTTAAAGCTCCAGCATATAATATAGTTGGATATTTAGAAGGAACAGATCCTAGTTTGAAAAAGAATTTGTGATTTTAAGTGCACATTATGATCATATTGGTATTGATAAAAAAGGGCTTAATGGCGATTTTATAAATAATGGTGCTAATGATGATGCGTCTGGAGTTGTAGCAGTTGCTGAAATGGCTAAGTATTTTAGTCAAACGAAATCGAATAAAAGAAGTGTGTTATTTGTATTTTTTGCAGGAGAAGAAAAGGGACTTTTGGGTTCTAAACATTTGGCTAAAAAACTTAAAAGCCAAAACTTTAATTTATATACTCAGTTAAATATCGAAATGATTGGTGTGCCAATGAAGCGTGATTTTTTAGCTTATATTACAGGTTTTGATAAATCGAATATGGCAACAAAAATCAATGAATATACTGGAGATAAAACTATTGGGTTTTTACCCAAAGAAGCCGAATACAAATTGTTTTTCAGATCAGATAATTTTCCTTTTTACGAAGCATTTAATGCTCCTTGCCAATCTATAAGTACATTTGATTTCGAAAACTTTGAGTTCTACCATCATGTTTCTGATGAATTTAAAGTGATGGATGTACCACATATGACTTCATTTATTCAAGAATTTTTGCCTGCGGTGACGCATATGGCAAGTTCTCCAACAAAAGAGATTATCATGACTAAATAAGCTATGCTTTTTTATTGGTTTTCCTTATTTTTGCCAGATGAAAAATATTATTATCACAGGAACGAGTAGGGGGATAGGTTATGAATTGGCTTTGCAATTTGCAAATGCTGGACATCAGGTATTGGCAATTTCAAGAAAAATCCCTCAATTGCTTTTGGAACATTCTAATGTGACTTGTCTTTCTATTGATTTATCCGATGAGTCTGAATTATACAAAGTAGACGAATTTCTTTCTTCGACTTGGAAAAAAGTAGATGCATTGGTGCATAATGCTGGAGCTTTGCTTTTAAAGCCTTTTGCAGAAACTACTCAGGCCGATTTTGAAAATATTTATAAAGTAAATGTTTTTGCAGTAGCCAATTTAACTAGAGTTTGTTTGCCATATCTTCAAAAAGGAAGTCATGTGGTAACAATAAGTTCTATTGGAGGTGTTCGCGGTAGTCTTAAATTTGCAGGACTTGCAGCGTATAGTTCTAGTAAAGGAGCCGTGATTACACTCTCAGAATTATTGGCTGAAGAATACAAAGAAAAAGGAATCTCATTTAATGTTTTGGCATTAGGTTCTGTTCAAACAGAAATGTTGCAAGAAGCTTTTCCAGGATATCAGGCACCAATTTCGGCAGAGGGAATGGCAACATACATTTACGATTTTACCCTTAATGGGAATAAATATTTTAACGGAAAAGTGTTGGAGGTTTCTTCTACGAATCCTTAGATAATAAGCAAACCATACATCATTTTCTAATCAATAAAACCCTATAAGATATTAATTTAAGCCATGAAGAGAAAAACTTTACTTATTACAATTTTATTTATTACCACTTTTTTTAATCAAAATTTATCTGCCCAATCTTATAAATCAGAATATTTGAGTTTCTATAATTTTGTTCTTCCAGAAAGTTATCTGCCTGTTGGGTATAGAACTTATGCCGTGAATATAAACCTGTCTGAAAATCCAATATCTGTATTTGTTGATGGGGTGAAAAAAGGGGAAAGAAATCGACTTTCTTATAATGTGTTTTTTAAAAAAGAGCCTTTACTTTTACTTCTTTCAGGTACGGAAAGTGAAGTAAATTATAATGGTACAGCTATTCAGTCTATAGTTGATCTAGGTCATGTGAATTACTCATACAAGGCTGATGATCATTTTATACTTGATGTCTCTATCGATAACGTTGCTTATTTAGGAGAAATTGAAGAGCATAGAAATGCAGAAACACCTTTTGGTTATATCGCCTATTTTAAGTATGATGTTATTTTTAAAGTTAAAAATAGTATAAGTAGTAATGTGGTGATGGAAAAAACATTCAAAATTAAAGAGCGATTGTCTGAAACTGCTATGGGGTTTGAGGGAGCTAAATCTAGTTTTAAAACAAAAATAGAAGCTATAGATTATGTGGCTACGAATATTGATAAGAATCTTATTTATAATGAACTTGTAAAGAATATTCAGGGAAATATGAAGGTAAGAGCTGATTCCTGGATAGGTGTTGCACATTATGGGGATAGTTATTTTTTTTCCAGAATCTCTAAAGCAGATAAAAATCCTTTGTTTCTTAAATTAAATCAAGATATAGATGCAATGGAAAACTGGACTAAATCTAAAGCTGAGCCTATACTAGATGAGGCGCTTTTGTTAGCTAGTACTGAATTTATAGAGAATAACAATTTGACAGTGAAGGATAATTCTACAGCTTTTACAAGAGGAGAAAGTTTGAAAAACTATAAAAATTTTAATGATAAAAAAAGAATTTTCACTGATTTTATTTTAAAAATGTACAACTACTCTAAGCAATTAGATGTAAATGATAAAGGACAAAAAGTAGCTATTTGGGCTTGTTATGCTAATATAGCTTCTAGTTTTGCTTTTATAGGTAATTATAAAAGTAGTTTAGAATATCTTCAAAAAGCACGAGTATTAGATTATCAAGAGCGTAAAATACAAGAAATGGAAGATCAGATTACACGTAGGCAGGCTAAACTAAATGTATTTATGGATGCTAATGGAGAAGTTAAAAAGGATGTAAATGAAAATTATATAAAATATTTAAACCTATAAATGTTTTACTTTATTTAAATAGCTATAAAGTAATGATTTCTTAGATTTGTCAGATATTAAATAACCCGATTAATTTGAGCCAAACTCTAGCAAAATATATACCTGAACATGCAGTGATACCTGTTTTTGATTTGATTGTTGCCAATCAAGTTCATCTGAAAATCGTAAATGAACGTCAGACACGTCATGGTGATTATAGAAAAGGGCCAAGCGGTAAACATGAAATTACTGTGAATTCTAGCTTAAATAAATACAAGTTTTTGATTACACTAATTCATGAAATTTCTCATTTGGTAGCCTTTGAGAAATTTGGAAGAAATATTAAACCTCATGGAAATGAATGGAAATATTCTTTCCAGCGGTTAATGGTTCCATTTATACGACCGGAGATTTTTCCGAGTCATTTATTACCATTGTTAGCCAAACATTTTAAAAATCCTACAGCAAGTAGCGACACTGATGCAACATTGTCATTGGCTCTTAAACAATATGATCAAGAAAACGATAAGAATTATATTTTTGAAATACCATTTGGAAGCGTTTTTAGGATACATAACGGAAAAATTTTTAAGAAGATGGCCGTAAGGACCAAACGGTTTGAATGTCTCGAAATAAGCTCCGGGAGGACTTATCTTTTTAATCCAAATGCAGAAGTAGAGCTATTACCAGTTAAGAATTAGTTCTAAACTGCAAAAAAAAAGAAAGCCATTTAGAAATTAAGTTTAAGAACTGAATCTTAAATTATCTTAATTTCTAAATGGCTTGTAATTTATTTTAGAATTTTACCGAAAGGTTATCCTTTTAAATAAGCTTCTCTTACTTTTTTGAATAAATTTGATGAATAAACAAATTCTACAATAGCTTTATTATCAGTTACAAAAATCTGTTCTTTTGTTCCTTGCCATTCTTTTACACCATTTTTTAAGAATAAAATATTCTCACCAATTTCCATTACAGAATTCATATCATGCGTGTTAATTACGGTTGTGATATTATATTCTTCGGTAATTTCTTTAATTAAGTTATCAATTAAAGTCGAAGTATTTGGATCTAAACCAGAGTTTGGTTCATCACAAAATAAGTACTTAGGGTTATTTACAATAGCACGAGCAATAGCTACACGTTTTTGCATTCCTCCAGAGATTTCCGACGGTAATTTTTTATGAGCATCAATTAGATTTACTCTTTTTAAAACGAAATCTACACGATCTTGAATTTTAGATCCAGTATCTGTAGTAAACATTTTAAGAGGGAAAGCAACGTTTTCGGCAACGGTCATGGAATCAAATAAGGCACTTCCTTGAAATACCATTCCGATTTCGGTACGTAATTCTCTTTTTTCATCTGGATCTAGTTCTGAATAAACTCTACCATCAAACTCAATTGTTCCAGAATCTGGAGCATGAATACCTAGTAAGCTTTTTAATAATACCGTTTTTCCAGATCCACTTTGCCCAATGATTAGGTTTGTTTTCCCAGTTTCAAATACGGTCGAAACGCCTTTAAGTACTTTGCTGTCGCCAAATGATTTTTCTATATTTTTTACTTCTATCATGAGCCTAATAACAATTGTGTTAGTATATAATTAAAAAGGATAATAGATACAGATGTCCAAACGAATGCTACTGTACTTGCTTTTCCTACTTCTAGTGCACCACCTTTCATATAATAGCCATGAAAAGATGGAATAGTTGCCAATAGCATGGCGAATATTATCGTTTTAATAAAAGCATAAGTAATATGAAACGGAATAAATTCCATTTGTGCTCCCATTATAAAATCATCACTGGTTGTAAAACCGCCATAAACTCCAGCTAGCCAACCACCAAAAATTCCTAAGAACATACTAATTCCGATTACAAAAGGATATAGTAGTAAAGCAATTATTTTTGGAAAAACCAGGTAGTTTAATGAATTAACCCCCATAACTTCCAGCGCATCAATTTGCTCGGTTACTCGCATAGTTCCTATACTCGATGTGATGAAAGAGCCCATTTTCCCTGCCATAATAACAGAGATAAATGTTGGGGCAAATTCTAAAATAACGGATTGTCTGGTTGCGAAACCAATTAAGTATTTTGGAATTAATGGATTTGTTAAGTTTAATGCGGTTTGAATTGCAACAACTCCTCCTACGAAGAATGAAATGAAACAAACAATACCAAGGGAATCAATAATTAAGTCATCAATTTCTTTAAAGATTAGTTTCTTCATAACAGACCATTTGGTTTGTTTATTGAAAATTTCTTTAAGCATCAAGAAGTATCTTCCTATTTGGGATAAATAACGAATGAGCATCATAGTTTTTACGAATATGGGCTAAATTACGAAAATAGTTGCCAGTTTACGGTTTAGATTTTATAGTTTTTTTGATTGCTTGAACTAAAAAAGCTTTTCTTTCATTTTTTTCAAACGATAATTTCGAATGAATTTTGCTTGTGCATCGGTTACCAATAATGGTGTTTTTGCTTTTTTTGCTTTCAAAAATCCTTTAATGTAATCAAAAAATAGAAAAGGTCTTTTCTTCATCATTGCTAGTTTTGCAGATGCAATTGCAGTGATCCAAAAACCATAGCCTAAAGTATAAAAAGCTTCACCTTGTTTATAACGTGCTGTTTTGCTGTAATTAGCACCAGTTGGTTTAAGGTGTTTTACGTGTAAAGAAGAATCGGTAACTATTTTCCAATCGTAATATTTACAAAGCAATTCGTCTACTGTGTCCCAGCCCATTGAGGGTTTTAGGCCTCCAATTTGTTGAAAAGTTTCTTTTCGATAGGCTTTTAGTGCACCACGAATATGATCTTTGTCGGTTAGATTTTCTAATATCCAATCTCCATTTTTTTCTATGTAGCAAAAACCTCCTGCCATTCCGATTTTTGGATCGGATTGAAAGTGAGAAATAACAGTTTCGAAATAGTTTGGAGGAAAAATTAAATCTCCATCTAATTTTACAATGATATTATAATCCTCGTCGAGTGTTTCAAACCCCTTGTGAAATGCTTGGATTACTTTGCTTCCTGGCAAATGTATAGCACTCGAGGTTTTATTAACCAATGAGATGTATGGATTTTCTTTGACATAATTCAATACAATTTCTTCCGTTTTATCGGTAGAATTGTCATTGACTACAACAACTTTTTTTGGTAAAACGGTTTGCGAAATCAATGACTGCAACGTTAAACCAATATATTCTTGCTCGTTATGTGCCGGTATAACAATGTAATATTTCATATTTAATAAACTGAAAACTGATACTGAAAATTATTTTCTTTCTGCGTAAACAATATAGTATCTATTTGTAAAGCTTCGCAATAAAGGACGGATTCCGATTTTTTTTACTGGATTGGTCCATTTTTGTCTGTCGATTATTTTCCAGCCTGTTTTTTCAAGAAGCCAATCTAATTGCCAATCTTCAAATTCGTGATAATGTCTGTCCCACATATCTGTTTTACTACGATATGCTGGTGAGAACCATAAACGCATAGGAATCGAGATAAATAGTTTATCTGATTTTATTTCGTTTAAAATAGTGAATGGGTTTAGCAAATGTTCGAAGATTTCGAAAGCGGTAACCACATCTTGTTTTTCGGTAGAAAATACTGTTTGGTCGATATCTAAATCTTCTCCTGTGGTATTTTTTACCTTAAAACCTTCAGCTTTCATGATCTTTGAAAACGGATTTTCAACTCCTAAGTCCAAAACGGTTTCGGATGTTGTAATGTGTTTTTTTAGAAATTCTAAAGTATGTTTGAATCGTTTATTCGGAAATGTTTTTTCGTACATAGTTATTGCGAGGAACGAAGCAATCTCTCGTTCTTATTTTAATTAGGGTGCAAATATACTAAAAAGTCCGCATTTTAAAATGCGGACTTTTTTAGTTTTAAGTCGTAGTGATTAGTTTAGCATACTCTAAACGGTGACTGAATAATTCCTGAAAACGAATTAATGTCTGTATACAAATGCGTTAACATTCATTCCTGCTCCAACTGAAGCAAATATGATAACATCACCTTTGTTGATTTCATGATTTTCTATTTTTCCTTGTAATAGTAAATCGTAAAGGGTTGGAACTGTTGCTACACTACTATTTCCTAAATCGTGAATACACATAGGCATGATGTTTTCAGGAGGAGTTTTTCCATGTAGTTTATAAAAACGATGGATTATAGCTTCGTCCATTTTTTCGTTTGCTTGGTGAATCAGAATTTTTTTGACATCATCAATTGCAATACCGCTTTTATCTAAACAGCTTTTCATAGCTGCAGGAACTTGGCTTAAAGCGAATTCGTATATTTTACGGCCATACATTTTTATGTATTTGGTATCAGGATCTAAATCGGGATTGTATGATTTTCCAAAGAATAAGTAGCCTGCTTCATCATTTGCAAAAGTAGCACTCTCGTATGATAATAAACCAGTTTCATCATCCGAAGCTTCGATAACTGATGCACCAGCTCCGTCTGAATAAATCATAGAATCTCTGTCATGATCATCTACAACTCTCGAAAGTGTTTCGGCTCCAATTACTAAGCAACGCTTTGCCATACCAGATTTAATGAAAGCATTAGCTTGTAACACGCCTTCAATCCATCCTGGACATCCAAAAAGAATGTCATATGCAACACATTTTGGATTCTTAATTCCTAATTTATTTTTACGCGTGTCGCTAAACTTGGTAATATGTCAGATTGAGTTGTTCCGTATTTTACATCGCCAAAATTGTGTGCGAAAATGATGTAATCAAGCGTTTCTGGATCGATATTAGCATTCTCTATTGCTTTTTGTGAAGCAAAATAGGCTAAATCGGAAGATGTATATTTGTCTTCTGCATAACGTCTGTTTTCAATACCTGTTATTCCTTTGAACTTATTGATGACAACTTCATTTGGGTAACCAAAAGGAGTTCCGTCTTCATTTAAAAATACATGTTCGTTAAAATCTGTATTCCTTATTTCTTTTTGTGGAATATAACTTCCTATTCCAGTTATTTTTATTTTCATTACGCAGTTTTCCTAATAATTTAGGCTAATTTAGAAATAATATTATAATTACAACTATAATATTTACTATGCGCGCATATAATTATGAAATAATTTATCTTTAGTTAAAATATTTGTTTATATTCTGATTATTTGTGTTGTTTATTGTGTTTTTGTGAATTAATTTGTGCTGGCTTGAAAATTTATTTTTATAGGTATTTTATAGGATAAAAAAAAATGCCTCGATTAATCGAGGCATTTGTAAGATTTGTTTTTATTTTTATTCTTCCATATATGCTTCAATAGGAGCACAGCTACAAACCAAATTTCTATCTCCAAAAGCGTCATCGGCTCTGCGTACAGTTGGCCAGAATTTGTTTTCAGCAATATAATCTAATGGGAAAGCAGCTTGCTCTCTTGTGTATGGAAAATCCCAAACATCTGTAGTAAGCATTGCTAATGTATGTGGTGAATTTTTTAATACATTATTTTTATCTTCGATTGTTGAAGCTTCAATTTCTTTACGAATAGAAATCATAGCCTCACAAAAACGATCTAATTCTTCTAAGTTTTCACTTTCAGTAGGTTCAATCATTAAAGTTCCTGCTACTGGGAAAGAAACCGTTGGTGCATGGAAACCGTAATCCATTAGACGTTTTGCGATATCAGTAACCTCAATTCCTTTTTGTTTAAATGGACGACATTCTAAAATCATTTCGTGAGCTGCACGACCCATCTCTCCAGAGTATAAAGTATCGTAATGACCACTTAATTTTTCTTTGATGTAGTTAGCATTTAAAATGGCATGCTGAGTAGCGCTTTTTAAACCTTCAGCTCCTAACATAGAGATGTATCCATAAGAAATTAGACAAACTAAAGCTGAACCCCATGGAGCAGCAGAAATAGCTGTAATTGCATGATCTCCTCCTGTTGCAATAACTGGGTTCCCTGGTAAAAATGGAACTAATTGTGGAGCAACGCAAATTGGTCCAACTCCTGGTCCACCACCACCGTGAGGGATTGCAAAAGTTTTGTGTAAGTTTAGGTGACAAACGTCAGCTCCAATTGTAGCAGGATTTGTTAATCCTACTTGAGCATTCATATTTGCACCATCCATATAAACCTGACCACCGTTATCGTGGATTAATTGAGTAATTTCTTTAATAGCACTTTCGTAAACTCCATGTGTAGAAGGGTAAGTTACCATTAAACAAGATAGATTATCTTTATGTAGAATTGCTTTTTCACGTAAATCTTCTACGTCGATGTTACCGTTCTCCAAAGTTTTTGTAACAATAACTTTCATTCCAGCCATTGCAGCCGAAGCAGGATTTGTTCCGTGTGCTGATGATGGAATTAAAGCAATGTTTCTATGGTGATCTCCTTTTGATTGGTGGTACGCACGAATAACCATAAGTCCTGCATATTCTCCTTGTGCACCAGAGTTAGGTTGCAAAGTAGTTCCAGCAAATCCGGTGATAACGTTTAATTGCTGTTCTAGTTTTTTCAACATCTCTTGGTATCCTTGTGCTTGATCAAGAGGAGCAAAAGGGTGAATGTTGTTCCATTGTGGGTTGCTTAATGGTAACATTTCAGCAGCGGCGTTTAGCTTCATCGTACAAGAACCTAGTGAAATCATCGAATGATTTAAAGCTAAATCTTTACGCTCTAACATTTTGATGTAACGCATCAAAGCAGTTTCTGAGTGGTATTTGTTGAAAACATCATGTTGTAAAAATGATGATGTTCTTTTTAAATGCTCTGGGAAATGATTTGTATTAGTTAAGCTATCAATTGCTGTTGCTTTTTGATTTGTAGCAATAGCAAAAACTGAAATGATTTCGTTTACCTCAGCTACACTTACTGTTTCATTTAATGAAATAGAAATTGTGTTATCGTCGATGTAGTAAAAGTTAATTTCGTTTTGTTCTGCAATTGTACGTACTTTTTTAGCATCGGCTTTTACTACGATTGTATCAAAGAATGCAGTATTGGTTTGTTCTACTCCTAGCTTTTTTAATTCATTTGCAAGAGTTGCAGTTGCAGCGTGAACTTTGTCTGCAATATATTGCAATCCTTTTGGTCCGTGATATACTGCATACATTCCTGCCATTACAGATAATAATACCTGTGCAGTACAGATGTTTGAAGTTGCTTTATCACGTTTTATATGTTGCTCACGTGTTTGTAATGCCATACGTAAAGCACGGTTTCCGTTAGTATCAATTGTTACTCCAATGATACGTCCTGGCATGCTTCGCTTGTATTCGTCTTTTGTTGCAAAATAAGCAGCGTGTGGTCCGCCATAT
Source organism: Flavobacterium sp. 140616W15 (assembly GCF_003668995.1). Lineage (NCBI taxonomy): Bacteria > Pseudomonadati > Bacteroidota > Flavobacteriia > Flavobacteriales > Flavobacteriaceae > Flavobacterium > Flavobacterium sp. 140616W15. Next base: position 3,374,547 of record NZ_CP033068.1, on the reverse strand, counting down.
CCTAACGGAATTCCAAAACGTTGTGTAGTTCCTACAACAACAGCGGCTCCAATTTCTCCTGGAGGAGTTAATTTTGCTAAACTTAAAATATCAGCTGCAACAGCAACTTTTATTTCATTTTCTTTTGCTTTAGCAATGAAAGCTGCATAATCATGAACTTGTCCGTGTTTTCCAGGATATTGAAGGATTGCTCCAAAATAAGCTGTTGAGAAATCGAATGTTTCGTGATTTCCTATAACTAGTTCAACTCCGATTGGTGTTGCACGAGTTTGTAAAACTGATAATGTTTGTGGTAAAATTTCTTCAGAAACGAAAAATTTATTGATTTCGTTTTTCTTTTGATCTCTTGATCTTACATCAAATAACAGAGCCATCGCTTCAGCAGCAGCAGTTGCTTCATCTAATAAAGATGCATTTGCAATTTCCATTCCAGTTAATTCAATAACTGTAGTTTGAAAATTAAGAATTGCTTCTAAACGACCTTGAGCAATTTCAGCTTGGTAAGGTGTATATGCTGTGTACCATCCTGGATTTTCGAAAACATTTCTTTGAATTACAGCTGGAACAATTGCTTGGTTGTATCCTAAACCAATATATGATTTAAAAACCTTATTTTTATTTCCTAATTGGTGTATGTGATTTGAAAACTCATATTCTGTCATTGCAGGATCTAAGTTTAATGGTGCTTTTAAACGAATGTCATCTGGAAGCGTTTCATAAACGAGTTGTTCAATAGATTCAACTCCGATTGTTTTCAACATATGTTGATGGTCCGTTTCTCTTGGCCCAATGTGTCTTAAAGCAAAAGCATCTGTTTTCATATAGTAGTAAAAGTGTTGTTTTTTAGTGCTGCAAAATTAAGTATTAATAATAATTTAATTGCTATTTTCAGTGGCAATTTTTGTGAAATTTACAACTAAAGGGTTGATTTCTTAATAATTGATTATTTTTGTTCTATGAGGGTAATTATGCAACTAATTAATTTTTACATCATAAGTAGTATTCATGTTGCTTTATCATGTTATGCATTAGTGCGTTTAACATTCCATATGTTTGGTATTGAGTATGATGAATCAATCTCTTTATTTGTTTTTTTTGGAACAATTGTCGGCTATAATTTTGTGAAATACGATGCCTTGGTTCGAGTAAAGAAATTACCAATAGGAAATCAATTAAAAATTATTGCTGTTTTTAGTTTTTGTTTTCTTATATTGGTTGGTTATTATTTTTTTCAATTAAAGAGGATTACTCAAATTGTTTCGGTTGGAATTCTGGCAATTACAGCACTTTATACACTTCCTTTTTTCCCAAATCGAAAAAATGCCCGAAATTGGGCAGGAGTTAAGATTTATATTGTAGCGCTTTGTTGGGTTGGAGCTACTTTGGTTTTACCATTGATAAATGCCGAAATTGCTTTTACATCCGATTTTTATTTAAAATGTGTGCAGCGTTTTATTTTAGTCTTTGTACTTATATTGATTTTTGAGATTATCGATTTAGCAAATGATGATCCGCATTTGCAAACTGTTCCACAGCAAATAGGAGTAAAGCGAACTAAAGTTTTGGGGTTACTACTTTTGATTCCATTTTATTTTTTGGAGTTTTTAAAATCTAATTTTGATAAAAATCAATTGGTGATTAATTTAATCATGGTTCTTGTTTTGTCGCTTTTTATTGTTTTTGCAAATGAAAAACGACCTAAATATTATACCTCTTTTTGGGTAGAAAGTATTCCGATTTTTTGGTGGCTGATGGTTGTGTTTTGTGGATAAAAGATATAGAAACAAAAAAACCGATGCATGAACATCGGTTTTTTTATAAATAAAAGTTTTATTTCGTTTTTTGATCCGCAAGAGCTTTATTTAATTCAGCTTTAGCTTCGTCTAATTTCTTCTTTTTCTTGTTGATTTTTTCTTTAGATTCTTGATTTTTAACCGCTTTGTTGTACTCATCGGTTCTTTCCTTAACTTCTTTTTGTTTTTCTTTTACTTTTTTGTCAAGGTTATTGGTAACTGTTTTTGTAGTACAGTTCTTTTTAGTTTGAGCTATTGCCTCTTCAACACCTTTAATTTGATTTTGATTTCCAGCTTTCTTAGCGTATTCTAATTTTGTGTTCAATTCACATAATTTTCTTTCGCATCCTTTCAATTCTTTACAATTAGTTTGTGCAAACCCCATAGATGTGATTGCAAAAAAGGCTACTGATAAAATTTTTGTTTTTACTGACATATATTTATTTTTAAAATTGTTTTAGTAATTATTCACACTACATAATAATTATAAAGGTAAGGAATTTACTTTAGTTGCCCTTGTTCAGATACTTCTTTTAGGATTTTGTTTCGTTCTAAAAGGAATTGAATTAAATGTTTCTTTAAAAATAAATCATCAAATAATTGTCCTAAGATCCCAAACGGAGTTTCATATTGTAATTTATCAGTCATGATTGTTTGCCCATTTTCTTCTTCAAAAAAATGTTCGTGTTTAAATGATTTAAATTTTCCTTCAACCATTTCATCTACAAAATAGTCGTAAAAATTCATTGCAGTAATTCGGCTTTTGTGCGTTAAGTAAAACCCGAAGTGTTTTCCTCGCCACGTTACCGTTTCGTCATAATTTATTAATCCAGTTGTTGTGCCAGCAATTGCAACTTCTTTTGTTTTGCTTGCAGATTGCAGATGTACATCAATATTTCTAGAATTATCAAAGACGATTTGTTTTGGTGCTTTTATTTTTGTTGTAAGATGAATTGTCGTCATAATCAGTGAGGATTCTCTTTGTCAAAGTTTTAATTCAATAGGTTTCGAAAAGCAACTTCTATATTATCGAACTTAAATTTAAATCCACTTTCTAAAAGTCTTTTCGGAATTACATTTCGACTTTTTAAAACTAATTCAGGTTCTGTTCGAATAAAGAAAGCTCCTATTTTAAGTAGAAATGTATTGAGTGGGATTCCGAAAGGAAAACCAACAGCTCTTTGAAGTTTCTTCATAAAGTCAGCATTACGAATTGGTTTTGGAGAAACAACGTTAACAACCCCGATCATTTCTTTTTGGAGTATAAAATCTACTGCATTTGCAAAATCGTCTTCGTGAATCCAACTAATAAATTGATTTCCTTTTCCTTGTTTCCCTCCGAATCCAATTTTGGCTAAGGTTTTTAGGGGATTAAAAGCACCACCTTCCTTTCCTAAAGCTATTGAGGTTCTTAAAGCAGTTTTTAATGTATTTGGAGTTTCTGTTTTAAAGAATGCTTTCTCCCAAGATAAAGCTACATTTATAGAAAAATCATTTCCAATTTCGCCAGTAGTTTCATCCATTTCTTTATCTAATGAAAATCGATAAATGGTAGCTGTTGATGAATTTAGCCAATGCTTAGGTGGAGTTACACAATTTAAAATAGCTTTGTTTAAAATTCGGGTACTTTCTATTCGAGATAATAGAATTTCTCTTTTGTTTTCTTTGCTATAACGACAATCTACAGATTTTCCTGCCAGATTAATTAGAGCCGTTGCGTTCTCAAGTTCACTTTCCCAACCAGAAAAAGTTTTTGCATTCCAGTTAACGTATTTAATTCTATCAATGGTTTGTGATCTTCCTCGGGTTAGAATTACAATTTCTTCAAATTTATTTTTGAAATGATTGACTAAAACTTGTCCTAAAAAACCTGTTCCAGCTGCGATAATAAGCTTACTCATTTTGCATAGTATTAAACCTAACAAGCTTTTAAAACCTGCTAGGTTTGGTTATCAATTAAACTTTTAAAACTAATCTGTCTTCTTGTTGTGCTTCTCTGGCTTTTCTTTTTCCTCTAAAAAAGAAATATAAATTAAGAAATAACATCAATCCGAGGTAAATAGAAAAACTTCCTATTTTATAGCTTAAAGCTTCAATTAAGATTTGATAGTTACTAATGTCTTCGCTTATTCTTAATATCATTAATGCAAAGCCAAGATTAAGTAGATAAAATCCTGTTTCAAAAAGTTTATTTGTTGCATCGGCAATTTCTTCTCTTCCTCTAAAGATGTCAAGCATGTATATTTTTCCGTTTACGAATAAAGTTTTAGAAACATAATAGGTAAGGAAAAGTGCTATTGGTAAATAGATTGCATAACCGACTAAAATTTTTGTAGTTTCCATGATGTTTGATTTACTAGTTATTAATTAATTTCTGAACGTATTTAGTTATTATAAGGATGTTTATATAATGTAATCCTGAGATGACAAATATGATAAGTGCGGTTTTGGTTGCTATAACTTCTATGAGTTGATTGGTCGCTATTATTGTTTCCCACGAAATTAAAGTCATGGCACAATAACCAATATTTAATAGATAATACCCCAGAAGCAATATCTGGTTTATTCGAAGGCATAAATCTTCATGATCGGGTATAAGTTCGGAAACGAATATATTACCATTTTTATAACAGGCTTTTCCAACCCGAACAATAATGAAAATGGTAATTATTAAGTAAATGAAGTACCCAATAATATTAAGATTTGTATTCATGACTTTATTTTTTCTTGTTCTCGACAGTAATCTTAGAGCCAATCGCTAAAAAAGTCGAAAGTGGTTTTGATTGATTCAGGAAAGCAAAATCTTTCCCGTAATTATCTTCAAAATCAACATCTATTTTATAATCGATTATTGCTAGTTGTTCCCATCTTGGATGAGTTACTTCATACTCAAAAGTGGTATTTTTATCGTATTTTGTATATCCAAAATAATGCTCAGTAATAAATTCGGCTTCAGAGTTTAATTCTATTTCCTTTTTTTGTTTTTCAGTTTGAACCTCAATTGAATTCCATTTGTTATGATTTTTCCATTGATAAACAAACGTTTTAGAATCTTCATTTTCTGTAACAGAATGTTTCATTTTGTTGGTTTGGTAATGTTCCTTGTATAGAGTGTTTGCAATAAAAGTAATGGCAATTTTCGGGACTATCTCTTTTATAAATACGACTCCACGTTTCCATTGTCCATTTTCAAATCGTTTTACATAAAAGCGAAGGTTTACTTCTTCAAAGTTGACATGAAAAGGAACTTTAATGCCTAATACTTTTGTATTTTTGAACATAAAACCAACTAGACTTACGTAACATTTGTTATTCCATAAATCAATCTCAGTTCCAGGAGGAACATATTTTTCGAGTATTTTAGCATCGACCTCATAATTAAATAATGCTAAATTTTTCCATTCTGCGGTTAAGAAGCTCATAGGTTTGCTTTTCTATAGATTATTACTGAAAGATAAATGGCAAGAAGTATTGGGATTAATATAAGACCGTGTTTTAGTATCGGTATATATTCGATTTTTGGGAATGCAAACCATGTTGCAAAATATATAATTACAGTTGTAATATAGATTTGGAGATTTCTGTCATATGGTTCATCTATTATCATTTTTATAGCTATAATAACTTGAAATATGCCTGTTATGATTGTTGCAAGGATACCTAAAATAGGGAATACTTCATGGATAATCCCTGCGATACCCAGTATAACTGGTAAACCGACAAAAAAGTAATTTAGATAGTTTATTGCTTTCATAGTTATTTATTGTTTTAAACTTTCAGAAAAAAATGAAAGTTTTGATTAAATTTTTTTAGTTTTGAGGTTTTACTTCATAATCTTTAGAACCAAACGTCCCAACCAGTTTTCATTAAATTCTGTCATTTTATCTAGCATATTGTCTGTCTTTAATACAAAATCATACAACTTGGTGGTTTGCTCAACAAAGTGTTTTTCTTCTGCTGAATCTTTCGAGTCAATAGATGAAACTTCTTTTAATATTTTAAGAGCAGGTTTAATTTCGCGTTTACTTCTTTCTCTTGCGATTTTTACAGCAAGTTCGTCTAAATCTTTTTCGGCAGTAAAGAATTCTCTTCTTTCTCCCGATTTGTATTCTTTGTAAACAATTCCCCAATCCATCAAAGCACGTAAATTCATGCTGGCATTACCACGAGAAATTTGCAATTCTTCCATTACATCTTCCATAGAAACAGGTTCGTTAGATACCATTAATAAAGCATGGATTTGTGCCATGGTTTTATTAATACCCCATTGAGAACCTAACGCCCCCCATGTTTGAACGAATTTATTTTTTGCTTCTTTGAATTCCATATAGCAAATGTAAATAAAAGTTTTTAAACTTTCAAAAATAAATGAAAGTTTGTTTTCGTGAAGTATAATTTATTTTTCAATGAATTTAAAATTAGTTATTTATAGGTTTTTGTGTTCTGTGTCATTTTTTGTTTGTTTCATGACCAAAATTTCCCGTTTGATACCATTTTGTTAAAAATGCCTATTTATTTATTATAGCTTTGAAATAGAAGTTAGCCCCAAATCTATCATTTATAATAGTTTTTTTGATATTTAAATGATTCAGCTAACTCATTAAATGAGTGGAGCAGAACCCACTAAAACAAACGGACTGTTTCGCACAGTACAAAGCGGAGGCGGATCTGAAAAGCCTTATGAGTAGGACAAAACTATTATTATGCAAGCAATACCTGTAAAAGTAAAAAATGTGAATGTGTATCCTTATGTTGAATGGAATGGTGGAGGCGTTGGGCCTGTTATTCTTCCTGTTATTGAAGGAGCTAGTGGAACCTATGGATTTGGTACACTTGGGAGATCTTTATTCTATAATCTTAATTTAGAAAGCCACAAACCAAAACTTAACATTCATCATAAATATGTAGCTACGGGAGAGAACGAAGATGGTACTCGTTTTACTACTGAGTGGATGTTTTGTACAAATGTTAGTGATGATTCACAATTTGGAAGAACTATAACATTGGGTAACTAGGCTACTACAATGATTTTTTTACATGACTAATAACTTATAAAAGTTATTAGTCATGAAGTAAAACAATAATTAGTATTAAAAACTATAACGATGGGAATAATTATGCCATACGGCGTCGCTATTAGAGAAGCTTTAGTATCAAATGATTTGGCTAAGATGGAGGCTGTCGCTAAACAAGCGAAGCAAACCATAAAAGATCAAGGAGATCTAACTGTAGCTCTGCTAGACTTGCTAGACGCAATAGATTCTTTAAAAAGAAAAAATAAACTGACTTGTACAGAGAAACAAGGGGGTAACTGAAAAACCTAAAGAGTAAGAATAACTATAAACATAAGATATTATGGCAACAGTACTTTACGGAGTAGGAATCAGAGAAGCGATAGCTTCAAATGATTTAGAAAAAATGGTTGCAGTAGCTGAGCAAGCTAAGAAAACCATAAGAGATCAAAAAGATTTGCATGTAGCATTGGTAGAATTGCTTGATGCAATTGATGCTTTGAAAAAGAAAAAGTAATCGAAAAAAGACGGTTTATTAAGTTTTACTTTTTAAGCCGTTTTTTTAATCAATTATCAAACCATAAATAGAAAATTAAGATGGACAAGACTTCGGCACGATACAGAGTAAGAGATGATTATGAAACAGCTACTCCAGTTCATGTAGTGTGGGAAATTACTTTAGCATGTAATTTGAAATGCTCACATTGCGGATCTAGAGCTGGAAAAGTAAGACCTGGAGAATTAACTACGGAACAATGTTTTGGTGTTATTGATAGTCTTAAACGTCTTGGTACAAGAGAGATTTCTATTATTGGTGGAGAAGCTTTTTTGAGAAAAGACTGGCTTGAAATTATCGAAAGAATACATCAAAGTGGGATTGAATGTTCTATGCAGTCTGGTGCATATAATTTAAACGAAGAACGAATCATTGATGCAAAAAAAGCAGGAATAAATAATATAGGTGTTTCCATCGATGGGATGCCTGATACACATAATAAAATAAGAGGAAGAAGAGATTCTTTTGAACATGCTGTTAATTGCTTACAACTGCTAAAAAAACACAATATAACTTCTAGTGTAAATACAGTAATTACTAAAAGAAGCAAAAATGAGCTGAATGAACTCTTAGATGTTCTAATAGAAAATGATGTAAAGAACTGGCAAATACAACTTGCTGTTGCTATGGGTAATGCTGTGGATAATTCAGATGAGTTAATAGTTCAGCCTTATGAATTAATTGATTTTTACGATGACCTTATTGTAATATACAGAAAAGCCTTAGCACATAATATTTTAATACAGGCAGGAAATAACATTGGTTATTTTGGACCGTATGAACATATTTGGAGGCAGGGTAATGAAAAATATTATACAGGATGCTCTGCAGGACATACAGGAATAGGAATTGAGGCTGATGGTAAAATTAAAGGTTGCCCTTCATTACCAACAAGCGCTTATACAGGAGGTAATGTAAAAGATATGGAGTTGGAAGACATATGGAAGTATAGTCAAGAAATGGTTTTTTCAAGATATAGAAATAAAGAAGAATTGTGGGGTGGTTGTAAAGGCTGTTATTATGAATCTTCTTGTTTGGCTGGCTGTACATGGACAAGTCATGTGTTGTTTGGGAAGAGAGGTAATAATCCTTTTTGTCATCATCGCGCTTTAGAATTACAAAAGAAAGGCCTTAAGGAGCGAATAAGAAAAATACAAGAAGCACCAGGCGTATCTTTTGATATGGGACTTTTTGAAATTATAGTTGAAGATGAAAATGGAGTAATAGTAGAGATACAATCACCAAATAGTGAAACTCCCATTCTAGTTCCTGATAATACAATTCGGGTTCCAAGAATCCCCAAAGCACTTAAGTTGTGCAGCGGATGTGATAATTATGTTTATGAAGAAGAAACTATTTGCAGTTTTTGTAATGCTGATGTTCAAAAAGTAAATGATGAATATGCAGTTAAAATGGAAAAAGCAAAGCAAACGTTGGAAAAGTTAGAAATGTTAATGATGAAATAATATCGAACAGTTTTTAGATTTAAGTTTTCATTCTTCCTATAGATTTTAAATACTGCAAAAAACTAATGTTGCTGCATTTTAGATGTTAGTTTTTCATAAAATGTTCACTTTTAATCGGTTGCCCGGAATGGTTTTATTCCGATTATTGTTTGCTCTATGGATAAAAAAACCTGTCTTATGACATTTTTTTATTTATGACTTTGGATGTATTGTAATTTTAATAAAGAAAATAGAAAGAGATTGCTTAGAAAGGTTGTTTCTAATAAATCAAAAATTTTGGAGCAGAACCCAATAAAAAAAACGAGGCGGTACTGAAAAGCCTTACGAGTAAGGAAAAATTTAAATTAGAAAATTATGTCAAATTTATTAGTAGGTGCTTATTTAGCACAAGGCACAATCGGAAATGTTGGAATACCAGGTGCTCCAATCGCAAGATTTAGTTTAGTAGTAGTACCATCTCAGCATTCTGTGACAGGTACTGTAGTAATTACTCAGGCTATACAAGGTCCTGATAGCCATATCGTTGTTCCGGTAACAGGAAAAATATATGCAACAGGGCTTGGAAAGTATACAAAAGTAGTTAGTCTTAATGGACAATATGTGCATCATGTAACTCCTCCAGCTATAGGTGCATTTTTAGCCAATTTTGATGCTGCATTTGCTATTGATAATAGTTGGAATGGAATTGGAGGATTTTCATACTATAATCATACAATTGAAGACGTACCAGTAAAAGCTTTAGCAGTTCTAAAAGAAGAATTGGCATAAATGCAAAAGCCTAAATTGAATAGGAAGTTAATTTATTCGAAAAGGTCGTCTGTTCAGATGGCCTTTTTTTGAAGCTTAGTTTTTGATGAAGTATTAATTTGATTGTTTTTTTATTGAAAATCAGGTATTTATACGTTGTTTTGATTTGTTAGATTATTGTTTCTTTAGTCTTGAAAAACCAAATAGTTTTAATAAAATGAAATCAGCCCCAATGATTTTTAATACTTAACCTATAAAAAATTAAATATGTCGCACGATCCCCCAAATTTAGTTTCTGATACATGGAATTATCGAAGCCTGGACTATCATTCAGACTTATCTCTTAGTGAAAAACTTTTAAAAGAGGAAAGAGTTGCTGAGGTTATTAAAGTACCAAGAATTAATCAAGTCCCGATAAGAGGTTCTTTCTCGATTTCGGACTTTGCAACGATTGTAGGTAGAAACAGTTTACTTAACAGGAGTAGTGTAATGGAAATGTTTTGTTTAGAACCAGAGGAGAACCATGAATTATCTTAGATAAGGAAATAGTATAATACTTCATTCTAAATTCTAAAAAATAAATAAAACCAAGAAATTATGAAAAAAATATATATTATTAGCCTACTAGTTATTGTAATAATTGGAGGTATAGGATTCTACTTTTTTAATAAAAAAGGGCTGTCAACTGGGTATGCTGATGCTAAATCAGCTCCATGTGATTGCGAAACTAGTTGGTTTCCTCATGAACAGACTCCAGCTCCAAAAGAAGGTGATGGAAGTCCATTTGATAGCCAGACGACAACAAATTGTGATTTTCATCAATGGTCGTGGCAAAAATTTTTGTGGCTTACAAAGCCTTTACAAAGTGGGAATCCTTTGTTTTTGGATTCTCTTAGAGTGGTTGATCCTCAGATGGAGCGAGTTAATCCACAGTTTGGTTTAAAACTGGTTCTAAGTTCTTACAATCAAGCTGGTTTTGATGAAGGTATTTTAGTATCTAATCCTAAAGTTAATTCAGAGAAAAGAGCTGGTGGTGATACAGTATTTTATTCTATCCACATTAATGATATATTTATGAAGAAGGCTGTTTTAGCAGCATCTATGATTAATAGTGGAAAATTGCCTTATTCTAATTTGGAGGCATTTCCTGTTGGTTCCCTTGAGTTAAAAGTTTCGTGGATTAATGTAAATTCAATTGCGAAAGAGAAGCGTGCAGATTATTTCACAACTAAAGCAGCTGTTCAAAATAAGAAGAATAAATATGAGATAAAAACTATGGCACTATTGGGAATGCATGTTGTAGGAGTTGTAAAAAATCATCCTGAATTTATTTGGGCTACCTTTGAGCATAAAGAGATGGCCCCTGTTTATGATTGGAAAAATAATTCTGTAACTTCTGAAAAGGAGATGTTGTTTTATGAAAAAGGAACAACTTCAGGGGTGCAAGGCATAACGTTAAAAGGGCATAATCCATTAGTGCCAAATAAGGCATTTGTTCTCTATGAATATGGTGTTCCTAGAGTTTTAGATTCGAGCTCGTTTATGGTTACAAGCCAAACAGAACCAGTGAATTTTAATAACATTGATAATCTCAATAAATGTGTACAAGCAAATTTGAAAGATGTCTTTAAGAATTATTTTTATAACGGTGCTATTTGGTTAAATACTAGTGGTATGTCTCCTGAAAAGCAGGCTGATACAATTGTAAAAAGTGCAATAGCTAGCGTGTTACCAGGTTCATTAGCACGAGGTTCTTCGAATTTAGCTAATGTAACAATGGAAACATATACACAAACATTTCAAGATGATGTTCATACTATTAATGCTACTAATTTGGTAAATTGTTTTACATGTCATCAATCCCAAAATTCTGATACGATACGAGGTATAGGGAAATCCCCTTTGTATCTAAGTCATGTATTCGAGTCGTATTTGTTTATGACAAAACCTAATCTAAAAAATCAAAATAATGCAAAAATAAACCGCATTGAAGAAATACGATTATTAAAGATTGCTCAACTTAAAAAGATTGTTAAAGCTCAGGAATAAGAAGATTATTAATGCAAATCATGTCAAATTTAATGATAACTAAGGGCTAGTAAGAAGTAGCGTATCAAAACGGGAGGGCATTGGTCCCTTAAACAGCAAAATGAGAATAACTAAAAAGCAGCTAAAATTTAGTGTTTTAGCTGCTTTTATCTGTTATTAAGATACTATAAATCTTAGAAAATTAAATTTGAATAAAAAAGGGGGGAATAAATTTAAAGCCTTTTAATTTTTAAATCAATCCTGCTCTTTTTAATAAAGCTTCAGGTTTTGGTTCTTGACCTCTAAAACGTTTGTATAAAATCATTGGATGTTCCGTTCCTCCTTTTGAAAGGACATTGTCTTTAAACTTAGTTGCAACCTCCTTATTGAAAATCCCTTTTTCCTGAAAGTATTCAAATGCATCGGCATCTAGAACTTCTGCCCATTTGTAGCTGTAATATCCAGAAGAATATCCTCCTTGAAAAATATGTGAAAAAGCAGTACTCATTGCATTTTCTTTCACATCAGGATATAATTGAGTGTCTTTAAATTGCTCCGTTTCAAATGTTTTTAAATCAGTGATTGCAGTTGGATCTTGCCCGTGCCAAGCCATGTCTAATAGTCCAAAACTTAACTGACGTAACGTTGCTAAACCTTCTTGAAAACTTGCACTCTCTTTGATTTTATTTACATATTCCATCGGAATAATTTCTCCAGTTTCATAGTGGTTCGCAAATAAAGCTAAAGCCTCAGGCTCGTAGCACCAGTTTTCCATAATCTGACTTGGTAATTCTACAAAATCCCAATAAACTGATGTTCCAGATAAACTTGGGTAAGTTGTATCAGCTAACATTCCGTGTAATCCGTGACCAAATTCGTGAAACAAAGTTGTTACTTCATTAAAAGTCAATAATGAAGGTTTTGTTTCAGTTGGTTTTGTAAAATTACAAACGTTCGAAATATGCGGTCTTTCGTTTACGCCATCTTTTTTATATTGATGTTTAAACGATGTCATCCAGGCACCATTTCTCTTTCCTTTTCTTGGAAAAAAGTCGGCGTAGAAGATTGAAACTAATTCGTTTTTATCATTTGTAACTTCATAAGTCATTACCTCTTCATGGTATTTGTCAATATCAAATACTTCTGTAAAAGTAAGTCCGTATAGTTTTCCTGCAATTGTGAAAGCACCGTTAAGTACTTTCTCTAATTGAAAATATGGTTTTAGTTTTTCGTCATCCAGATTAAAAAGCTGTTGTTTTAATTTCTCCGAATAGTAAGCACCATCCCATTTTTCTAATTGCTCAATTCCGTCCAACTCTTTTGCAAAAGCAGTAAGTTGAGCAAATTCTTTTTTGGCAGCAGGTTTTGCTTTAGCCAATAAATCATTAGAAAAAGAGAATACTTTTTCAGGGTTTTCAGCCATACGTTCTTCGAGAACAAAATGAGCGTGTGTTTTATATCCGAGCAAATTGGCTCTTTCAAAACGTAATTTTACGATTTTAAGCACAATTTCCTGATTGTCAAATTCATTATTTTGAAATGCTTTTGCTCCAAAAGCGATTGCTAGTTTTTTACGCAATTCACGATTATCAGCATAGGTCATAAACGGAACATAGCTTGGATGATCTAGAGTAAAAATCCACCCTTCTTTTTCTTGGCTTTTGGCCAATGAACGAGCTGCTTCGATAGTTCCTTCAGGTAATCCTGCAAGATCACTTTCATTTGTTAGATGCAATTCGAAAGCATTTGTTTCAGCTAAAACATTCTCGCCAAACTGCAAACTCAATTTAGATAATTCTTTGTCGATTTCTCTTAATTGATCTTTTTTATCTTCGGGTAAATTAGCTCCGTTTCTAGAAAAGCTCTTGTATTTTTTGTCAAGAAGTGTCGTTTGTTCAGGATTAAGATTTAGACTTTCTTTTTGGTCATAAACGGCTTTTATCTTGGCAAATAATGCAGCGTTTAGTGTAATGTCATTTCCAAATTCAGATAATAATGGAGAAACTTCCTGAGCGATTTTTTGCATTTCGTCGCTCGTTTCCGCTGAGTTTAAGTTGAAAAAAATACTCGAAAGACGATCTAAAATGTCACCTGAAAAATCCATTGCTACAACTGTATTTTCAAAAGTTGGCGCTTCGGGATTGTTAACAATTGCATCAATTTCGGCTTTCGCCAAAGCAATTCCTTCCTGAAATGCAGGAACGTAGTCTTCGATTTTAATTTGCGAAAAAGGTGCTGTATTATGCTTGTTTGTAAATTTTGAAAGTAAAACGCTCATTATGATGTAATTATTTTATGAATTGAACTCAATGTTTTTGAATTCCAAAGATAACAATTTATAAAAATCTAATCGTCTAAACCAGATCGATTCTCGGCATAAAATCCTCTTAAATTGTGTTATAGATATGTTATTTATTTCTGTACACATTTTTAAAAGCGTAAATTGAAAAAATGTGATTAGAATTATAAAATGCTAATCAGAAATTATAAAATAGAAAAATGATGAATTATCAAATTGTAATAAAGAGAATAGATACTGTAAACGAAGTTGAAGGATATTGGTCAGATGAAGATCTTATTCAGTTATTAGAACGATTCAACTATCCAGATGGTGCATCGGCAGAAAAAAGTAGTTTGCTCGAGTTATTAGAAATGGCTATTTCCGATTACGAGCCTAATGAAGCAGCCGAGATAGTCTTAAAATATAAATTTGCTGATAGATTAAGCGATGGACAAATCGAGCAAATAGCGCATAATATGTTAATAGATAAGGTTTGTGAAGAATATCCAGAAATAGATATGCAAGGAACTTTATTCCATATAAATCAATTACTGTTTAAAGCATATAACGGAAAATTTCCAAACGCAAAAGCTTCTATCGTTCATTTTTCAATGACACCAACTGATGGTGAAGTACAAAAATTGACAGCCGAAAACGTACTGAAATTATTGAATAATGGTTTGTCTGACAGAAATCTTATAAAAAGATTGTTTGAAAATCAAATGTCACAAAATATTTCATTTCCCGAAGCTGTGGCTATTGTTTGGGAATTGACAACTGAAGATAATATAAATTACAGTTTGGTCACTTCAGAGAATTGGATAAACAACGAAGACATAAATGAATATGAATTTGAATCTGTTTTAGAGGAAATCGAAGATGAGGCGTAATTAAATAAACTATAAAAGAACAAAGGCTTCCGTAATGTGAAGCCTTTGTCGTTTTTATGTATGCTTTATTTTTTAAACCTTCAGAAGATTTGTAAACTGCTTCTTTTAGACTTTCTTTATATGCTATAATTTTGTCTAGAACTACTTTATCATGGCTTCCTATAATTTGTGCTGCAAGGATTCCTGCATTCTTGGCTCCGTTTAAAGCAACCGTTGCTACAGGAACTCCGCCTGGCATTTGCAGAATCGATAAAACCGAATCCCAACCATCGATAGAATTACTTGATTTTACAGGAACTCCAATTACAGGAAGTGGTGACATAGAAGCAACCATTCCAGGTAAATGTGCTGCTCCACCTGCTCCAGCAATAATTACAGAAATACCACGAGTATGAGCATTTTTGCTGAAATCGAATAGTTTTTCTGGCGTTCTGTGAGCCGATACAATATCAACTTCAACTTCTATATCAAATCCTTTTAATATATCTATGGCATCTTGCATTACTGGCATGTCGGAGATGCTTCCCATGATTACGGCTACTTTGCTCATGTGTGTGTTTATTTTGTTTTTGGTTTAAAGTTTTTAGAGAGACTGAAAACTATATACTAATTACTTTAATAGTGTTCTTAACATCCTCAGCGATTCGTCTTGCTTCATTCATGTCACCATTTACGATTGTAACGTGACCCATTTTTCTGAAAGGGCGGGTTTGTTTTTTACCGTAAATATGTGGTGTTACACCATTCCATCCTAAAATAGTTTCGATATTTTGATAAACTACGTTACCAGAAAATCCTTCAGCTCCAACCAAGTTTACCATAACACCAGCTACTTTACTATCAGTATTCCCTAACGGAAGATCTAGAATGGCGCGTAAGTGGTTTTCGAATTGTGAAGTATAACTTGCTTCGATAGAATAATGTCCAGAATTGTGAGGGCGTGGAGCAACTTCGTTTACTAAGATTTCATCGTCTTGAGTTTGGAACATTTCAACTGCCAAAAGGCCAACATGATTAAATTTCTCCGAAACATTAAGCGCAATTGTTCTTGCTTTTTGAGCTACTTTCTCGTCTATTCGAGCAGGACAAATTACATATTCTACCTGATTTGCTTCCGGATGAAATTCCATTTCTACAACAGGATATGTTTTTATTTCTCCCGATGGATTGCGGCAAACAATAACAGCAAGTTCATTCTTGAACGGAACCATTGTTTCAGCAATACATTCTACATTAGGCAGACTATCTAGATCAGAAGCTTGACGAATAACTTTTACACCATTTCCATCATATCCAAACTCCGTACATTTCCATACAAAAGGCATCTCGATTCCGCTCGATGTGACAGTAGATTTTAAACTTTCTAGATTTTCAAATCTTTGAAAAGGAGCAGTTGGGATATTATTTTTAATGTAAAAATCTTTTTGGATTCCTTTATTCTGGATTCCTCTTAAAGTTTTTGGCGAAGGATATACTTTGATGCCTTCGTTTTCTAATTTTTCAAGAGCTTCAAGGTTTACAAGCTCGATTTCGAAAGTTAAAACATCTACTTGTTTTCCGAAATTGTAAACAGTTTCAAAGTCCATTAGGTCACCTTGAAAGAATTTATTGCAGGCAATTTTGCTTGGAGCTTCATCGCTTGGGTCTAAAACATAGGTTTGTATGTCAAATTTACGTGTGTCAAAAAGAAGCATTTTGCCTAATTGGCCACCGCCTAATATTCCTAATTTAAAATCAGAAGAAAAATAATTCATTGTTGTGTGTTTGTGATGCGCAAAGATACTTTATAATGATTGAATAGGAAAATGCTATTTTATTTTCTTGAGAATTTCTCGGGCAACTGCTTTATAAGCAGCAGTATGATTTCCGTAATCCTTGGTTAATATGATTTGTAATTCGGGATGAATCCAATCGAAATGTTTGCCTAATATATGTAAGGTTCTAATGGAGTAGGCCTTTGCTGCGACTTTGGTATCGGTTATTAACCAATCAAAACTAGTCTCGATGATATCCTGAAGTTGAGTTTCAGAAAGATTAATATTTGTTTCTGATTTTTTATAATGAGCTGTGACTAGAAGTTGACAGATTTTTGCAATAGGTCTAATAGAACTTTCGTCTTTTAAAACTTTAAGGTTCGAGCAAAAAAAATCGAGATGAGGTTGTAGCCATTCTAGCTTTTCATAAGATACAAATTCTAAAATCCAACAGGCTTTATACGTGTTTTTGTTTGAAATGTCGAAGCAAATTGCAATTAACTCTGGAAAACAATCAGGATTTTCCAAAACACTTTGCGCACCTTTAAGTCTATTTTCTCTGTAAGCACTTACGTAATCAAGGTTTTTTTGTAATTCAGAGGCCATTGATTTTTTTTTGATTTAAAAATACAAATTTAGGGTCAATTTTCAATTCTAAAACTCGAATTCTGTATCTTTGCCCATTATTTTAAATGTAAAAAATAATGATACAACTTCACGATAAACAATTTGTTCCGTTTATTTCGGCTAAAGAAATCGATTTTGCAATTACTAAAATGGTAGCCCAGGTACAAGATGATTTTGGAGATGAAATTCCAATTTTTATCGGTGTACTTAATGGTTCTTTTATGGTTGTTGCCGATTTTTTAAAAAAATATAAAAAACACTGCGAGGTTTCATTTATTAAAATGGCATCTTATGAAGGAACAGAAACATCTCACGATGTTAAACAACTGATAGGGTTAAATCAAGATTTAACTGGGAGATCAGTGGTTATTATTGAGGATATTGTTGACACAGGAAATACTGTAGTTGAACTTAAAGAAATGTTTAAAAAACAAAATGTTAAGCATTTAAAAATAGCTACTTTGTTCTTTAAACCTGAGGCTTATAAAAAAGATGTTAAAATTGATTATATCGGAATTCGAATTCCAAACAAATTTATCGTTGGTTACGGTTTAGACTATGATGGTTTGGGGAGAAATTTGTCTGAAGTATATCAATTAGCAGAATAAATTTAGAATCAAAACCAAAGAATTATAAATTAACTATTCACTTTAAACTTCTTTAAAGAATAAGGAAGTACGACACAACACACAAACTATGATTAATATTGTTTTATTTGGAAAACCTGGTGCAGGAAAAGGAACTCAGGCAGAATTTTTAAAAGAAAAATACAAATTAACACATCTTTCAACTGGAGATATCTTTCGTTTTAATTTAAAAAATGATACAGATTTAGGTAAGAAAGCTAGAGTTTTTATGGATAATGGTGAATTAGTACCATGTGAAGTAACTACTGCAATGTTAATTGATGAAGTAAAAAAACACCCAGATACAGCAGGATTTTTATTTGATGGTTATCCTAGAACACTAGATCAGGCAGCAGCATTAGATCAGTTTTTACCAACTATTGGTACAAGCGTTACTGCAACAATTGCTTTAGAAGCTGATGATGAAATTCTAGTAGCTCGTTTATTAGAAAGAGGAAAAACAAGTGGAAGAGCTGATGATCAGGATGAAGAAAAAATTCGCGTAAGATATCAGGAATATAACGAAAAAACGGCTCCATTAATTGGATATTATAAAGAGCAAAATAAATTTTACGCTGTAAATGGCATCGGGTCTATTGAAGAAATAACGGAGCGTTTGACAAGTGTAATTGATAATTTGTAATAAAAAAAATAGTTTAAAGTTTAAGGTTTAAAATTTACCTAAATAGTATTTATTCGGGTTAAATTTTAGGCTTTAAACTTTAAATGTTTAAACATAAAAATGGAAATACTAATAATATTTTTTCTAATAATTTTAAATGGGGTTTTCTCTATGTCGGAAATCGCATTGATTTCGGCAAGGAAGAATAGATTAGAGACAGCAGCAAAAAAGGGAAACAAAAGTGCTAGAATCGCCCTTGATTTGGCAAATTCACCTAATAAGTTTTTGTCGACAGTTCAAATAGGGATTACTTTAATCGGTATTTTGACTGGTATTTACAGTGGTGATAAAATCACGATGGATGTTGAAGGTTTTGTAAGTACGTTTGAAGTTTTACGACCTTATGGACATTCAGTTGCTGTGGGGATAGTAGTTGTGGTTTTGACTTTCTTTTCTCTTGTTTTAGGTGAATTGCTGCCTAAAAGAATTGGATTGAATCATCCTGAAGCTATTGCTAAAGCTGTAGCATTGCCTATGAAGATTATTTCGATCATTACCGCTCCGTTTATTTGGTTATTGACTAATTCGACAGACTTTTTATTAAATGTTTTGCAAATAAAACCGACTGCCGATGGTAAAGTAACCGAAGAAGAAATAAAAGCCATTATTAAAGAAGGAACTGAAGGTGGTGAAGTTCAGGAAATTGAACAAGATATTGTTGAGCGTGTTTTCCATATTGGAGATAGAAAAGTGAATTCGTTAATGACCCACAGAAAGTCAGTAGTTTTCTTGCCTTTAGATTCAGATAAACAGCGTGTAAAAGAATTAATATTAGAAGATTTACACTCCATTTATCCTGTCTATAAAGAGAATTATGATGATATTTCGGGAGTTGTTAATTTGAAGACAATCTTTGCTAATATTGAAAAAGAGGATTTTAGTTTGGCTTCTATAATGACAGATGCGCCTTTTATAATGGAGCAAACTACAGCATATAAAGCATTAGAGAATTTTAAGAAAACGGGTATACATTATGCTTTTGTTTCTGATGAATATGGAATTTTTCAAGGAATTATAACATTAAATGATATTCTGGAAGCTCTTGTAGGAGATGCAGCTGATTTTTATAAAGATGAGTTTCAACTAGTAGAAAGGGAAGATGGAACATGGTTGGTTGATGGGCATTATTCATTACATGATTTCTTAACTTATTTTGAGTTAGACGAATTGATTAATGATTATGAAGTTACAACTGTAAGTGGACTTATTATGACTGAATTATCACGTATTCCTAAAGAAGGAGAAAAGTTGATTTGGCAAAAATTTGAGTTGGAAGTCATCGATATGGATGGCGTTAAGATTGATAAAGTATTAATAAAAGCATTAAAAGATTAAAATAAAATAGTTTCCAGTCTTAGTTTTCAGTAGCAAGTAGCGCTGAAAATGAGATTGCAACTGAATACAGAGAATTATGACAGAGGGAAATTTTGTAGATTACGTTAAAATATTTGTTTCTTCCGGTAAAGGAGGAAAAGGTTCAACGCATTTACATAGAGAGAAATTCATTGAAAAAGGTGGTCCAGATGGTGGAGATGGAGGACGTGGTGGTCATGTTTTTTTGGTAGGGAATAAAGGACTTTGGACTTTGTTTCATTTAAAATTTGCTCGTCACATTAAAGCTGGCCACGGTGGAGATGGTGGAGGAGACAGAAGTACTGGAGCTGATGGTGATGATAAGTTTATTGAAGTGCCATTAGGAACAGTTGTTAAAGATAAAGAAACGGGTGAAGTTTTATTTGAAATTACTGAACACGGAGAAAAACAAATTCTTTCTAAAGGTGGTAAAGGAGGATTAGGGAACTGGCATTTTAGAAGTTCAACTAATCAAACACCGAGATATGCGCAACCAGGTTTGCCAGGAGTAGAGATGGATGTAATCTTAGAGCTTAAAGTTCTTGCTGATGTTGGTTTAGTTGGTTTCCCAAATGCAGGTAAATCTACTTTGTTGTCAGTTTTAACTTCTGCGAAACCTAAAATTGCTGATTATCCGTTTACGACATTAAAGCCTAATTTAGGAATTGTAGCTTACAGAGATTTTCAATCTTTTGTAATTGCAGATATTCCGGGTATTATCGAAGGAGCAGCAGAAGGAAAAGGATTAGGACATTATTTCTTACGTCATATTGAACGTAATTCGACTTTGTTGTTCTTAGTTCCAGTTGATACTCCTGATATTAAAGCGGAGTATGATATTTTGGTAAATGAATTAACAAAGTATAATCCAGAAATGTTAGATAAAGAACGTTTGTTGGTAATATCTAAATGTGATATGCTAGATGACGAGCTTAAAGCTGAGCTTAAAGTAGAGCTTGACGTGGCTTTTAAAGATACTCCTTATATGTTTATTTCTTCTGTAGCCCAACAAGGTTTACAAGAGCTTAAAGATAAATTGTGGAAAATGTTGAATGATTAATGTCTGAATTGACTATTATTTATAAACAAAAAAACCACCAATAGGTGGTTTTTTTGTTTCAATAAAGAATGTATTCTTACAAAGTAAAGTTTTTAGAAATACCAATGTTTAATGTTTTTCCAAAATTGAATCCAATTTTTTCTCTTCTAGGATCGTTTTTACCATCTATGTTATCGTAGTTGAATCCACCGATAGAAAAGTTTAAACCAAACCCTTGTTTCATGTTTATGAATAATGCAGGAGTAATATAAGCATACATTCCTTTTGCATCATTTATAGAATTTTGTTGATAACCTGATCCTATGTCTGCAAAAATTGCAAATGTTTCGCTAAGAGGTCTAGAGTAACGAACAAAACCACCAATCTTTTGGTTGTCTGATTTTGATCCCTCTTTGTGTATGCTACCAACTGTTGCATTTACCCCTGCAGTCCAGTTTTCTGAGAATTGGTAACCGAATGTAGGTGAGAAATCAAATGATTCGTTTTTTACATCTCCAATTTTATCAGAAGAATATTCAACATTTCCTCCTACAAGAATTGTCCCTTTTTGCGCAGTAGCCATAGCAGAAACTACTAATGCTACACATAGTAATAATTTTTTCATGTCAGTATAAATTTAATTTATACAAAAGTATAATAATTTTTATAAGAAATTAAGTATGCTTAAATATTATTTAATAAATTATTTATTACATATTTATTTGTGAAATAAAATGAATTATGTAAGATAGATCCGTTTGTGAATGTGAGGAATTCATAAGTATTAGATGAAATCTTGTTCATATACTTAATATGGGGATTGTACATAGGTATTTAATTGTGAAAATGCACTATATTCGCACAACTAAAAATATTTAAAACGTATGAAAAAAATAATTTTATTTTTAACAATGTGCCTTATGGCTTTTCCTGTTCGTGCAGACGAGGGAATGTGGTTCTTGATGTTTATCGAGAGATTAAACCATAGAGATATGCAAAAAATGGGCTTACAGCTTACATCTGAAGAAATCTATAGTATCAATAACCATAGTTTGAAAGATGCAATAGTTCAATTTAATGGAGGATGTACTGCTGAAATGGTTTCTAAAAACGGTTTGGTTTTAACAAACCACCACTGTGGTTACGATGCTATCGCAGAACTTTCTAGTGAAGAGCAGAATTACTTAAAAAATGGTTTCTGGGCAAAAGACAAAAGCGCTGAAATGAAACCAAAATCATTATATGTTCGTTTCTTCGTTCGTATGGATGATGTTTCTAAAAGAATTTTATCAAAAGTAAATGATGGAATGACAGAAGCAGAGAGAAACAAAGCGATTCAACAAGAAACGGCTTTGATTGAGAAAGAAAATAATGAAGGAGGAAAATATACAGTTTCTGTTCGTCCTTTCTTTCAAGGAAATGAATATTACTATTTCGTATATCAAGATTATAAAGATGTACGTTTAGTAGGTACACCTCCAGAAAGTGTAGGGAAATTTGGTGGGGATACTGATAACTGGGAATGGCCACGTCATACTGGAGATTTCTCAATGTTTAGAGTATATGCAGATAAAGATGGAAATCCTGCTGAATATTCTAAAGACAATGTGCCTTTACAGCCAAAGCACTATTTGCCGGTAAGTTTAAAAGGTGTTAAAGAAAATGATTTTGCGATGATATTAGGGTATCCAGGAAGAACAAACCGTTGGATGCCAGCTGGTGGAATTGAGCAAAATATTAAGTTTGCTTACCCTGCTTGGGTTGAGGGAGCTAAAACAGGAATGGATCAGATGAAAAAATATATGGACAAAGATGCAACAGTTCGTTTGCAATACGCGTCTAAATACGCTTCGACTGCTAATTACTGGAAAAACCGTCAAGGTATGATTGATGCTTTAACTAAAGCAGGAACAGTAGCTACCAAAACGGAACAAGAAGATAAGTTTTATGAATGGGCAGCTTTACCAGCAAACAAAGAAAAATACGAAAATGTAATTCCAACAATTAATGGTTATTATAGAGAGACGAATTTAAAAGCGACTCATGATAATTATTTAACGCAACTTTTACGTACTTCAAGTTATGCAACTGGCCCTGTAAATTTAGGGAATGCCTTAATTGCTTACTACAGAGAAAATGATGCTAAAAAAGCAGAAATGTTACCTAAGATTAATGCTTTGATTGATAATATTTATGGTGAGTTTTATGCTCCTCTTGAAAAAGATGTGTTAACTGCTCAATTGAATTTATATGCTTCTAAAGCTACTGAGTATGGTTTAGCTCCACAAATAGCTAAAATGAAATCAGAGAATAACGGTGATTTTACTGCTGATGTTAAAAAAGCAACTGAAATAAGTTACTTTACATCTAAGGATAAAGTATTAGCGTTTATGGCTGATCCAAAACCATTAGCGATTGTACATGATCCATTGTACATTATATCTAATGATTTGATGACTAAATTCCGTGCTAAAACTGACGGACAATTAAAAGCTGATGATAGCTTCGCAATTGCTTACCGCAAATTAGTAGAAGGTTTAAGAGAGTCTAAATTAAATACTATTAAGTATCCTGATGCAAACTCAACTTTGAGATTAACTTACGGAAAGGTTCGTGCTTTGCCAGAAGATAAAAGAAATGATGCTAAAACTAATAACTATACTACAATGACCGGAATGGTTAAAAAGTATAAAGCAGGAGATCAAGAATTTGATTTACCAGCTAGATTATTAGAATTAAATAAAGCTAAAGACTTTGGTCAATATGCAGATAAAGCAGGATACATGCCTGTAAATTTCTTGACAGATAACGATATTACAGGAGGGAATTCAGGTTCACCAGTAATTAACGGAAAAGGAGAGTTAATTGGTGTAGCTTTCGACGGAAATATTGAAGCAATGGCAGGAGATGTTATTTTTGATCCTAACTTACAAAGAACAATCAATGTTGATATTCGCTATGTACTTTGGATTATAGATAAATATGCTGGAGCAAAGCATATTGTAGACGAAATGACAATTATCAAATAATAGTAGTTTCTAAAATTATAAAACCCTATCTCATGTTTGTATGAGATGGGGTTTTTTATTGCTTTGTTTTTACTTATTTTATATTGACTCTTATTCCCTTGCTATGACTTGAGTATTCTGGAGCATACATACTTTGTATTGTAGAAATTCCATTAGAGAAGTTACCACCATTGTTTACTCTAATATCATATTCCAGTACATAGGTTCCTTTATTTATCTCATCAAAGAAAAAATGTGTTGCAGCATCTTTTGTGCTTATATAATAACCTAATCGATCGTTGTATTTATATTCTGAAAGAACATTTACAGGTTCAAAACAAGAAGCTCTCATATCTTTTAAATGCACAAATTCCATATTTTCTTTAGAAGAAATTATTAATCTTACAGTAATTAAATCACCCATTTTTAATGATGACTTAGTTGTGATTTTCTGTAATTGATCTCCGTCAACTGTTTTTGTTTTGATGTATAATTCTTTAGAAACAGATAAAGCTGTATTTGGGTTCGTTTTAATTTTATCTAAATCTTCAAAATATTGCCAATAGATACCTCCTAAACCAGAGATTTTTGATTTGTTTTCTATTTTTACTGAAGCCATTTCTTTTTTTACTTCATCAGCTTTCCAGTTGAGTTTGATATAACCAGTTGTAGCTTCTTTTTCATTTTCGTTTAGTTTTTCGTTTAGAATTTTTTCATCTCCAATTTTAATAACAGTATTGTCTTTTATGCTTAATCCATTCTTGCCTTGCATTAATAAGGCATAAACGGCTTCGGTAGTGGATTTTGTAGTTGGCCAGTTTTTGGTTTGCTTATTTTTTAGCAGCCAGACTTTCATCGCATCTACTGATTTAGTGTCATTATTTACTTCAGCGAAAGCCTCAATCAATAAAGCCTGAGTTTCTATAGGTGCTTGATACCAATACCATCCCGCTTTATTCGTAATCCAGTACATTCCCCAGTCTTCATTGTTAGAAGCTGTTTCTTTTAAACTCTCGATGATTTTTTTAGCTGTTTCACTTTCTCCGAAGCGATTTAAGGTTAAGACGGCTAATCCTTTTTCGTAAAGAGAATACTTTAACCAGTCTTTCTTTGTGGTTTCAAGATATAATTTAGTAGCTTTTTTCAAAGTATCCGAAAGGGGATAATTATCTAAATAAAAACTTCTGGTATAGAGATAATGTAAATCAGAATAAGGATTAATCCAGATTAGTTTATTGGTTGCTTTTAAATTTTTAGTTTTATAGTATTCTAAAAACTTGTTATCCAGAAATGGAATTCCGGTTTTGGCAATAGCATCAATTTTATCATTATTATCTTCTGTTTTATTCAATTTAGATAGATGACCTAAACCTGCTAGAATGTGCCTTGTAATGTATTCGTTTTCATCACTTCCGTCAAACCAAGAGAATCCTCCAGATATTTTTTGCTTTTGTTTTAATTTATCAAATGTAGCTTCTTGTGAAGTTTTCATTTTTTCTAAATCAAATAAAAGAGCTAGATTCTTTTTCTTTTCGTCTTCGCTTTGTGCGTCATTTAACCAAGGAGTTTCTGCAATAATGATTGATTTTAGTTCTTCATTTTCTTCTAATTTTGAATTCAGTTTTTCGTTCTTTCTCCAATTTTCAAAAATAGTTGCAATCTTCGGATTACTCGATATGATTTCTGAAGCCAAAGAATTAGCATAAAAGCGTGCAAAAGTTTGCTCAGCACATTCATGTTCGTATTCCATTAAATAGGGCAAAGACTGAATCGCAATCCAAGCAGGATTAGAAGTATATTCTAATGTAAGTTGGTGATTTTTTAAAGTTGTTGAAGTGTTATTTTTTAGATTCTCAAGTGTATATTCTTTGGTTGAATTTTCTCGAACCCAAATTGGGATACTTTCAGTAACCAACATGTTATTTGTTAAAACAGGAAGTATGTTTTCTTCACCATCAGAGAAATTACCTGATTTAGCTAGAATTTTATATTGTACACCTTGTATGCCTTCTGGAATCGAAACAGTCCAACTTGCAGTTGTATTTCCAAATGCCTCAACAGTAAAGTTTTTAACGTTTTTTACATTCAGCATTTTTGCATCAATTGGTTGCATTGTTGTAGCATCAAAAAACTGTAAGATTGCAATTCCAGTTTTAGCTTCAGCAGTAATATTTGATATTTTAGTACTAATAACAATCGTGTCTTTTTCTCTTAAGAAACGTGGGAAATTCGGCAAAACCATTAGTTCTTTTTGGGTAATAACACTTTTCTCTAAATAACTCGAAACAGCATCTTTGTTATGTGCCAATAATCGGAGTTTCCAAGCGGTTAAAACTTCGGGTGAAGTGAAATTAAAGCTAACATTTCCTTTAGCATCCGTTTTTAAATTTGGAAGAAAGAAAGCGGTTTCCGATAAATTTTTTCTTGCTTTTACTTGGGTTAGTTCTTTTATAGCATTTTTTGTGGTGATTATTATGGCCCCATTTGCTCCTTTGTTTCCGTAAAGAGCAGTTGCTTTTTTTTCTGTTATAACATCAACTGAAAGGATGACTGAAGGATTTAGGTTTTTAATTGTTTCTTCGGTTGCGATTTCTCCATCAATTATACATAATACATCTTTGTTTGTCGCTATAGAGCTTGCTCCACGAACGATTAATCTATTAGTGGGACTTTTAGAGATACTAACTCCATTAATAAACCCTTGAAGACTGTCGCTAATTCCTAGAGTATTATTTACTTGATTATCTTCTTCAACAATAGCTGCGGTTCCAGTTCCAGTAGCTTCAACTGAATAACTCATCGATTTTTTTTCTTTTTTCATTCCCAAAGCTGTAACTACAACTTCTTGAAGTTGATTAGAGTCTTCTTCTAAGGCTATAGTAATTTCTTTTGAATTATTTATTTCAACAGTTTTGGTCTGCATTCCTACGTAAGAAAAAACCAACTCTTCTCCTGTAGCGGCATCAATTTCATAGTAACCATCAAAGTCAGATGTTGTAGATCTTGGTGTGTTTTTTACCGTGATAGATGCTCCTGGTAGTGGCAAGCCTTCATTATCTGAGATTATGCCCCAAATTAGTTTTGCATTGGCAGGTTTTCTTGTTTTTTTACTAAGCTGTTTTTGATATTCTTTTTGTTGGTAAATTGAATTGGGGGTATTAAAATTAAATCCAAACCAAATTAAATTTGTAGTTTCATTATTTACTTGTATACCTTTCAAATATGTGTTTAGATTTCTGACACTTGTAGATGTTTTTTCAAATCCTAAATATGTTTTAGTATTGATTCCATTATAATTGTATCGGTTGAAATCTAAGCTACTCCAATCTTTAGTAGTAAATTGGTCCAATGAGCTATCATACATAGAAGCCAAAACTTCTGCTTCATTCCTAGTGCCATTTGTATTTAATTGAAAGGACCAATTTTCACTGCTGCCAGGCTGTATTTTATTTCTAAAACTTTCTACTTTCCAGTTTAATGTTGGGACATGATTTTTTAAAGTTATTGCTACTTCATCATTAAAGGTTTGGTTTTCAAAAACACTTTCAAATCCTAATTTAATTTGTTTTTCAAATTCATTTTTCAATGGAATTTTCATGGTGACTTCATTATTTTTAAGATGTTTTGTTTCTTCAAAAAATACTTTACTGTCATAATTTCCAGTTGTTATAATATAAAGTTCAGGAATAACCGAAGTTATTTTTAATAAAACAAAACCATCTTTTTTAGGATCATCATTAGTTTGTTTTACGGTAAATAATTTCCCTGTATCGTATTTGTCTTCGCTTTGCGTAAGTTTAAATTCGGATGAGCTTTCAATAGGATTATTGAAGCTGTCTTTTGCTGAGAAAACTATTTTGTAATTACCAGATTTATAATTTGAAATAAAGTCTAAAGTGACTTTTTTATCTTTTTCAGTGTTGACTTTCTTAGAAAAAACTAAAGTTCCAGTAGCTTTATCTAATGTGTCTTTTTTATTGTTTTCGAATGGAAATAATATTTCAAAATCTTGTTCGGATATATTGTTTATTTCAGGTTTTTCCCAAGTTCTAGACTTGAATTTATTTGAGAAAGGACTAATGTAATAGATTTTAATTTCTCCTTTTGTAGCTAGAAATTCTCCATTTAAATTAGTACTTGTTAGTGTGATTTCATTTTTGTTTTTAGTCTCGATTTTATTAGGAAGTGTGGCATTAAGAATTAAATCATGATATCCTACTTTTATAGTGGTTTCAGCAGTATGAGTTTCACCATTAATATCGGTTATGGATGCATTTATTATATAATTAAAAATAGGTAATTGCTCTTTGTTTGAGTTTTTAGATGGAACTGCCATAAAATCAATAATGAATTTACCTGAGGCATCAGTTTTAGTTTCTTCTGTTACTAAAACTTCGGGTTCTTCCCGTCCATAATAATTTCTAAAATAATTTATATATCTAGTTACAGTATAGGTAACCTTTGCATCAGAAATGATGCTTCCTGCAAAAGCTTTGGCGGTTCCTTTTACTTTTATAGCTTGATTAAGTTGAAAACTTTCTTTTTTTGGTTCAAATGTAACTTCGAATTTAGGACGTTTATATTCTTCAACTCTGAAATCTGATTGTGAATTTTCAAAATGTACATTATCCCAAAAAGGATGTTGGGCTTTTTTTTTGTTATAAATTGAATCTTTCTCATAGTCATTAGGCTCTTCTGTAATAATTCTAAAATTACCTGTTAATCCATTTTTTGGTAAAGTAAATTTTCCTGAAAAAGAGCCGAATTCATTTGTTGTTACATTAAACTCTTTAATACTATCTTCATTAGGGTCTTCAATTGTAATTTTAAAAGTTGTATTTGTAACGACATTCGTTTTGTTTTTATTTTTCTGAATAGCTATTCCTTTATAATATACAGTCTGTCCTGGGCGGTAAATAGCTCTGTCTAGGAAAAATTCAACTTTTCCATTTGAATCTTCTTTTTCATTTTCATTGTAAATGTTACTGTATTGAATATAATTTTTGCTAATTAAAATGGTGTCATTTGCGTGAGACAATTCGATAGTTTTATAATTATAAATGGAATCTTTTTTATAAGAAGCTAAACCATCTTTGTCTGTTTGGATATTGAACCTAAGAGATTTTATTGTTGCATTCTCTAAAGGTTTTCCTGTTTTTCGATCTAGAACTTGAAATGTTTCTTTTGAGTCATTTTGTGATGCTAGTACTGAAATGTTTGAAGTTGTAATGGTTTCAAACGCGAAGGCTTTTTTATCTTTGGTGTCAGATTCACTTTCAAAATAAACTAAATAAGAGCCAGTTTTTAGATTAGGCAATAGTATTTCTGTAGAATATTCAAAATAATCTTTTTTGTTTTTTAATGAATAAAATTTTGACGAAAGAAGCGGCTCCTTTTGGATAATTGAGTCAACTAAGTCTTTCTTCTGAGTAGAATTGTTTTCATATTCTTTTAGTTGCTTTTGACTAATCCTGTAAAATGAAATTTTAAGCTGATCTACGTTTTTATAGTTGATGTAAGCTCTGATATTCTCTTCATTGTAAGTGTATTTTTGAAGTTGAATGTTTATTGATTTGGACCTAATACGTTCCTTTCTTTCAAGCGCTAATTTGTACGTATTTGATCGATTATTAATTCTTGTGATACTGTCGAGAATTATAATTGCTTTGATGTTGTAATCAGGATGAGTTTTTTTTGATGCCTTTTCTTCTAAAAGAATAGCTTTTTGTAATTGAATTTTTTGAATCAAATGTTCATTCTTAGTACTTTTTTGAAGGATGTTTAATGAATTTACATAATCATCGTTATTTTCAATTAAATAATTTTTAGAAAAAAGAATACGCTTAAACTGATTTTCTGCTGTAGGCTGATTCGTTTCTTTTTTTTGATATAAAGACAAAACCAAACGAAGATTTTCATTGGTTATAAAGTCCAAGTTTAATTTTATAAAATCATTTGTTTTGCCTAAAAGTTCTTTTTTGTAAGAAGTGAAATCACTTTTTTGGATTCCCCATGGTTGTATTTTTTTTGTATATAGTACAATGTTTTCTAAAATTACGTAATCATATAAATTTTGAGATTTAAAATTTTCTAAAGTTAGATATTCAAAAATTGCTTCATAATTAACTAGTGGTGTAGCTTTTAAAATCGCTTCATTTTCTAAGGATTTAATCAAGGCATTTTTAATTTGGTTTTCAAAATTAGCTGTTGCCCATGTTAAAAAATTGTCATCGACCTCTATAGTATTTGTTATATTGCTAATTTTATAGCGGTTTCTTTCTAAATAATCATTTAAACATTTAACATAAACCAAATTCAGAATTGCTTTTGATGGGATTGAAGCACGATTTATTTCAAACCTCAAGTTGTTCAAAATCTTTGACTGAGCATTTTCGTCAACAACTTGTAGGTACTTCGAGTTATAAAAGAAGCATTTTATAATTTGCACTTCATCTTTATTTGCTACAGCTCTTTTATAGATTTCAGCAACAATTTTATTAGCAGTTTTTATTTTGCCGAGATTTTCGTTTTCAATTACTTTATTCCAATTTTTTTCATATTGTTGCCCAAATAAAGAGGCAGAAATTAGAAATAAGACAAAATAGATATTCTTCATAAAAACAGGTTTAGTATTATTTTAAAAGATTGGTGTTGTGTTGAAAATAATTTCCTTACAAATTACTAATTTATACTTAAAAAGAAACGATACGTTTTATATTTCTGCTATTTTTGGAGTATGAAACAAATAATAATAATCTTTCTTTTATTTCCGACCTTATTCTGGTCGCAGACAACTTTTGAGAAAGCTCAAAAATTATTTGATGCGGAGAATTTTGATAAGGCAGAGGATCTTTTTAAATCTGCTTTAAAAGAAAATCCCTCTGATTTTAAATCATTAGAGTATTTGGGTGATATTGCTAGTCATAATAAAAAGTGGAATGATGCTGTAATTTATTATAAAAAGCTAAAAGAGTTAAAGCCAGCAGTTGCTAATAATTTTTATAAATACGGTGGTGCTTTAGGAATGAAAGCTCTTGAGGTGAATAAATTTAAGGCACTCGGAATGATTGATGAAATACGAGGAGCGTTTGAGCAAGCAATTGTACTAAATCCAAAACATATTGGAGCGCGTTGGGCTCTTATAGAATTAAATCTACAATTACCAGCAATTGTTGGTGGGAGTCAAGCTAAAGCTATAAAATATTCTGATGAATTATTAAAGTTGTCTCCCATAGACGGATATATGTCAAGAGGCCATATTGATGAATATTTTAAAAGATATTCTGATGCCGAGCGACAATACAAACATGCAATTATAGCAAGTAAATCTAAGGCAAGTTATACTATGCTTGCCAACTTATACCAAAAGAAAATGAATCAGCCTATTAAGGCAAAAGAAGTTTTGGAGGAGTATAAAAACAATAAAAATTGATTTAATCAAGACAAACAAACGTATAACTGAGCAAACTAAAATGAAAACACATTTTATAGCCATAGGCGGAAGCGCCATGCACAATTTAGCATTAGCATTGCATAATAAAGGATATCAAGTTACAGGTAGTGATGACGCTATTTTTGAACCTTCAAAATCGAGATTAGAAAAAAAAGGAATATTACCCTTAGAAATGGGTTGGTTTCCTGAAAAAATTACTTCTGATATTGAGGCAGTAATTTTAGGAATGCATGCTAAGGCAGATAATCCGGAGTTACTTAAAGCTCAAGAACTAGGATTGAAAATTTATTCTTACCCGGAGTTTTTATACGAGCAATCTAAAAACAAAACTAGAGTAGTTATTGGTGGATCTCACGGAAAAACTACAATAACTTCGATGATTTTGCATGTAATGCATTATCATAATATCGAAGTTGATTATATGGTCGGAGCACAATTAGAAGGTTTTGATACTATGGTACATCTTACCGAAGAGAATGATTTTATGGTTCTTGAAGGAGATGAGTATTTATCTTCGCCTATAGACAGAAGACCAAAGTTTCATCTATATCAACCTAATATAGCTTTGATTTCAGGTATAGCTTGGGATCACATTAATGTTTTTCCTACTTATGAGAATTATGTTGAGCAGTTTGAGATTTTCATTGAGAAAATTACAAATGGAGGGATATTGGTTTACAATGATAATGATCCAGAAGTAAGACGTGTGGCTGAAGCGGCTACAAATCCAATTCGAAAATTACCATATAATACACCAAATTATACAGTAAGTGATGGAGTAACACTTCTTGAAACACCAGAAGGGAATATGCCAATTGAAGTTTTTGGAGCACATAACTTGAATAATCTTGCTGGAGCAAAATGGATTTGCCAGAATATGGGTGTTGATGAAGCCGATTTTTACGAAGCCATAGCAAATTTTAAAGGAGCTTCTAAACGACTAGAGAAAATTGCAGAAGGAAAAGGTAAAGTTGCCTATAAAGATTTTGCACATTCGCCAAGTAAAGTTGCCGCAACAACAAAAGCAGTTAAAGAGCAATATCCAAATCGTACTTTAGTTGCTTGTTTAGAATTACATACTTATAGCAGTCTAAATGCGGCTTTTTTAAAAGAATATGAAGGAGCATTAGAATATGCGGATGTTGCTATTGTTTTTTATTCGCCAGATGCAGTAAAAATTAAGCAATTAGATGAAGTTACTTATGAGCAAATAGCAACAGCATTTAATCGAAAAGACTTGATTATTTATACAAATCCAAATGATTTTAAAGAATACTTATTTAATCTTAATTTAGAAAATTCAGCATTGTTATTGATGAGTTCAGGAAATTATGGTGGTTTGAACTTTGATGATGTAAAGGTGTTAATCGAATAATCTCAATATTAATGGAATAAAATTTTTTTACCAAAGCCAACTAGATCTAGTTGGCTTTTTTATTATATATATGTATAATGGACTATAATTTTATATTTAAATAGGTAGTCTTCTAATACTTGGCCTCCGCCAATATTATGACCGATTAGGTTTCGCTTTCCATCACGTGTTTTTTTTATTAGTGATAATTCCAATATGAGAGAGTTTTTCATTTATCATCCAAGTTACTATTTCTTCTGTTTTTATATATTGAGGGATCTTGGTTTACTGTTAGCTTTTGTCCATTTCTTTCAAAGATAACTTCTAAATTAAGAACTCTTCTGTGGTTTATATTAGCGTCGGTTTTTGTTAGTCCCCATATTTTAAACTCTGATATTTCAAATAATTAGCAACCATATCTTCATGTACTTCTTTTTGTAAGTCTATGTTTCATTATTCGATAAGATCTTATAATTACATCTGTGCAGAATCCTTTGTTTTGGAGAACATCACCATTCAGGTATTCAATCCATAAATAAGCTGAGTCATAATGTATGTTGGATCTATTGTTGAAATTGCTACATTCGATAGTTTTTCTTAAAGTGTATTGTTTGTCAAAGTGTTATACGATGTGTTTTTGTCTCTTTGCTCTTGTTTGCAACCACAAGACTATATAGCCATTAATAGGAGTGTACTATATTTTATTCTTTTTTATTTAATTTAAGTATATTAAAAATAGCTTTTTTTGCTTTATTGACCGAATTTTCTTATTTTAAATGTAACTTAGCTTAATAAGATATTTGTATGAATATTGAGGATTTGAGTTGTGTGGGCACACTCATAAAAATCTGAATTTATATTTAATAAAATTTTTGATACGTATTTATGAAACTAACACATTTGCCTATTACAGTTTGGTCCGAGGATGATAAGCCTCGTGAAAAACTGATTCTCAAAGGGAAAGATGCTTTGAGTGATGCAGAATTAATAGCTATTTTAATTGGTTCAGGAAGCAGAAATGAATCTGCTGTTGATTTGAGTAAAAGAATTCTTTCTAGTGTAGATAACAATTTGAATTCGCTAGGCAAATTGTCTCTTGCGCAATTAATTACTTTTAAAGGGATAGGGAGTGCAAAAGCAGTCTCGATTATTGCCGCGACAGAGTTAGGACGACGCAGAAGAGTGGAGGACATTGGAGAGTTAACGATGATCACATCTAGCAAAAGAGTTTTTGAAATCATGCTCCCAATTATTGGAGAGTTACCGCATGAGGAATTTTGGGTTTTATTTTTAAATAATTCAAACAATATTATCTTAAAATCACAATTAAGTAAAGGAGGAATTTCGGGTACTATTGTAGATGTGCGATTGGTTTTTAAATTAGCACTCGAAAATGGTGCTACTGGTTTAATCTTATGCCATAATCATCCTTCGGGAGTTTTGAAGCCAAGTGAAGCAGATAAGCAAATTACAAATAAATTAAAACGTGCAGGGGATAGTTTAGATGTTAAAGTTTTAGATCATTTGATTATAACTGAGTCAAAATATTATAGTTTTGTAGATGAAGGAATTTTTTAAGAATGAAAAACAATACCATGATTACCGACATTTTTTTTGATTTAGATCATACCCTTTGGGACTTTGATAAAAATTCAGAATTAGCATTTGAGACTATTTTAAAAGAAAGCCATCCAACAATCAACATTAATGAGTTTATAGAACAATATATTCCCATAAATCAAGCTTGTTGGAAATTATATCAAAACGATAAAATTTCGCATATAGAATTGCGTTATAATAGATTGAAGCATACTTTTGATGCTTTGAATTATGAGATTTCTGATAAATTAATTGATGAAATGTCTGAAGAGTATATTCGAATACTACCAGATAATAATAATCTTTTTGATGGTGCAATTGAGGTTTTAGAATATCTAAAAGATAAATATAAGTTACATATCATTACAAATGGATTTGCAGATGTTCAAAATCGAAAAATAACCAACTCAAATATAGGGTCTTATTTTCAAACGATTACAAATTCTGAGATGGCAGGGGTAAAGAAACCCAATCCTATTATTTTTGAATATGCCTTAAATGTTGCTAATTCTAAAAAAGAAAATAGTATTATGATTGGTGACTGTCTAGATGCGGATATTCAAGGTGCATTAAATGCAGGAATAGATGCAATTTTCTTTAATGAAAAGAATGTTGAAGCACAACAAAATATAAAACAAATTAATCATTTATTAGAACTTAAAAAATATTTATAAAACTATGAAAACAAGAATCTTATTATTGCTTTTTTTATCTCAAGCTACGGTTTCTCTCAATCTCTGAACGATTATAAAGCGGTTGTTGTTCCGTTGAAATATGATTTTATGAGAAGTGATAATCAATATAGATTGGCTACTCTTACAAAGTTTAATTTGAAGAAAGCTGGTTTTGATGCATTTTATGCAGATGAAGCTGGTTCAGAAAGTTATAACAGATGTGATTTATTGTATATAAATGTAATTAAAGACAATGCTTTTTTAGTGACAAAACTGTATATTACATTTAAAGATTGTTATGGGAAAATTGTTTTTACATCAGATGTAGGGAGAAGTAAAATAAAAGAATATGACCAAGCATATTCTGAAGCTTTATATCAGGCTTTTATGTCAGTTAATGCTTTAAATTATAAATATAATGGCAAATCCTCAACAAATTCAAATAATCAACTGCCAGTTTCAGTGGCTCCTTTAGTTGTTGCTTCTACTACAGTTGCTAAGACTATTGTGAATAACGATGATCCTAATTTGTTGTATGCGCAACCTACAGAAACAGGATATCAGTTAATTGATAAAACTCCAAAAGTTGTTATGAAGTTAATGAAAACTTCTCGTCCAGATTCATTTATAGCTATAAAAGGAGATATTCAAGGATCTTTAAATGTTAAAGACAACGAATGGTACTTTGAGTACTATCAAAACGACAAATTAGTTTCAGAAAAAGTAGTCGTTAAATTCTAAAACAAAAACGGATTTAGTATCCGTATTTGTCTTTCCAGCGATTTCTCAAAAATTCCCGGTTGCTATTCTCTCTAGAATTGTTGCCGGGATTATATAATACAGTTTCAGATACTGCATCGGGCAAAAACTCCTGCTCGGCAAAGTTATTTGCATAATCATGCGAATATTTATAATCATCTCCATAACCCAGTTCTTTCATTAATTTTGTAGGGGCATTGCGCAAATGTATAGGAACAGGTAAATCTCCAGTTTGTTTTACAAGTTGTTGCGCATTACCGATAGCCAGATAAGAAGCGTTACTTTTAGGCGAAGTTGCGAGATAAATTGCGCATTGGCTTAGTATTATTCTGCTTTCAGGATAACCAATAGTGGTAACAGCCTGAAAAGTATTATTAGCCATAATAAATGCTGTAGGGTTTGCATTTCCAATATCTTCACTAGATAGAATTAGCATTCTTCTAGCAATAAATTTTACATCTTCACCACCTTCAATCATTCTTGCTAACCAATAAACAGCACCGTTAGGGTCGCTTCCACGAATTGATTTTATAAAAGCCGAAACAATATCATAATGTTGTTCACCACTTTTGTCATACAAAACCGTGTTTTGCTGTACCAGTTCAAACACACGATCATTAGTAATAATTATATCATCATTTGGTGATGCATTTATAACTAGTTCAAATATATTTAACAACTTCCTTCCGTCACCTCCAGAAAGTCTCAATAGCGCTTCGGTTTCTTTTAAATCAATTTTTTTAGTAGCTAATATAACATCGGTTTTCATAGCGCGATGTAATAATAATTCTAAATCACTTTTTGTAAAAGCATTCAAAATATAAACTTGGCATCTTGATAATAAGGCAGGAATTACTTCAAAACTCGGATTTTCGGTTGTAGCTCCAATAAGAGTAATCCATCCTTTTTCTACAGCGGCAAGAAGCGAATCTTGTTGCGATTTACTAAAACGATGAATCTCATCAATAAACAAAATAGGATTTTTGGCAGTAAATAAACCCCCACTTTGTTTCGCTTTCTCAATAACATCACGAATATCTTTTACCCCAGAATTAATAGCGCTCAGTATATAAAAAGGACGTTTAGATTCCTGTGCAATAATTTGAGCTAAAGTCGTTTTTCCTGTTCCAGGAGGTCCCCAAAATAACAATGACGGGATGATTCCTTTTACTATTTGTTGCGTTAAAGAACCATTTGGTCCAACCAAATGACTTTGGCTAATATAGTCCTCTAATTTCTGTGGTCGTATGCGTTCTGCTAATGGTGCTTCCATTTTGTAAAATTACTATTTTCAATTTTGATTTGTCATCACATTTAGCTTTTTTTAAGAGCAATTTCCAGCTCTTCACTATATCTTTATTATTGCTAAAGGAGCAACAATAAAGGATGCCGTTTCGATCTGGGCTAAAAAACTGCTTTAGCATTAGATAAGTGTCTGACAAAATAGCATTATATTTATTTTGGATAAATTTTTGACATAAATTTAGCTACTAATCATATATTATAATCAATAGTGGAAAATCCTTTTAAGTTTACCAATTCGGTTGTTATACTACCATTGTTTTCTGTATTGTTGTTATGGATTGTATATTGGTTACAAATACGGTATGATTTCGATTTTTACGAATACGGTATATTCCCTAGAGTATTTTCAGGTTTACAAGGAATCATATTTAGTCCTTTTATCCATGCAGATATAAGTCATCTGTATAATAATTCGATACCATTATTGGTTTTATTGGCAGCGCTTCAATTTTTTTATCCAAAGCAAACAGTTCCCGTAATTCTTTACGGAATATTCTTTTCGGGATTAATTACTTGGATCATTGCAAGACCCAATTATCATATAGGAGCAAGTGGCTTGATATATGTTTTGGTGAGTTTTATTTTTTTCAAAGGCATACAAACTCAATATTACCGATTAGTGGCTTTGTCGTTATCCGTTGTTTTGCTTTATGGAGGGATGATTTGGTATGTTTTTCCAGAAGTAGACACATCAATCTCTTGGGAAGGTCATTTGGCGGGATTGATAACAGGTTTCTTAATATCATTAAAATATAAAACACCCGAATATCGAAAACCTATTTTATACGATTGGCAAGATCCTAATTTCAATCCTGAAGAAGATGCTTTTATGAAACATTTTGATGAACAAGGTAATTTTGTTAATTTACCCGAACCAGAAGAGATTATTGTCGAGAGAGAATCTTTTTTTACCTCTAACTTAAATGTTGTTTATGATTTTGTAGAAGATGACAATGCTACAAAAACAGAAAAGAATTAAAGTAGATGTTTTATTTTTTTAGAAGACAATCATATAAAAAAAATAACCACTCTGTTTATTCAGAGTGGTTATTGTAATACTATTGCTTAAACAGTATTAGTTTTTATCCCACCAAATATGAGATGTAACATTACTAACCACAGTTGCGTTTGGGTTGTATTGTCTTTCATCAGACGGAGTAGGTAGTCTTACAGGTATAGTTTTTGTATTAGAATCTTGATTAGGAACTAACGCAGGAAAACCTGTTCTTCTATAATCATTATATGGCTCCATAGTTAAAAATAGAGCAATATATTTCTGTTGAATAATGTTAGCAATAGTAAAATCAGCAGTTGCAGTTGCTAAAAATCCTGCTGTAGGAGCTGTACCAGTAATCTTAGTCACAGAAGCAGTTACAGCATCTTTCAATGCAGTTTGTACGCCTGATTGTCCTAATATTGCTCTAGCTTCAGCCTCAATAAATTTTGCTTCCGCATAAGTTACAATTCCAATAGGAGAGTCTTTACTAGCAAATGCTGCTCCGATATAAGAAGTTCCAACAGATGATTGATCCTCAGGTGCATTTCCTATATATTCTGGGATAAATATGGTTCCCGGTGGCAAAGGAACTGGAGCTTTGGTTAAGGCTATCATACTTGATAGTCTAGGGTCATTGTTGTTTTTTAGATAATCAACAATATATTTACCCACTTTTAAGTAGTTGTCACGTGTATCTTCAAAAGCATACCATTGGTTAAAACTATTAGATTCACTTGTAAACAAAGTATTTGCATCATCTTCGTTTTTAGTCATACCTGCTAGAGTAATATAATCTAATGCTTTTTGAGCAGCAACATTACCTTCAATAGCAGTCAGTCTTAAAGCATATCTAGCTTTTAATACGTAAGCAACTTTTATCCATTTTTTAGTATCACCTTTAAAAATCATATCGTCCTCCTCAGGTACTTTTTCATTACTAGCTAAGGGTTTTGCTAAGTTTATAATAGCATCATCTAAGATGGTTTGTAATCTGGTGTATATTTCTTGCTGTGTATTGTACTTAGGAGCTTTGTTCCCTTGTTCTGCACGAAATGCTTCATCATAAGGTACATCTCCCCACATATCTGTAGCGTATCCTAGATTTATAGCAGTTAATACCTGACCTATTCCATTGTAATAAGGATAGTCTTTTGCAAAATCTCTATTTAAGATATGTCCATTCATTAAAGTAGTACCATAAATAAGGTTCCACTCATTGTTTACATCTCCTTCGGTTACAATATAACTTGCGATTGGTCCCATTTGCCCAATATTTGTACCCGCCAAATGTTGTGTAAAAATGCCTGTATTTCTCATTAAACCACTTGTATGCGTAGAAAATGTTGAAACTTCCATTGCAGCCATCAATAAAGAAGGGGTACTAACTGAGGGGTTATTAGGATTGTTGTTAAATTCATCTAATTCAGATTGACAACTGTTTAGTAACGTTATGCTAAACGCTGTTAGAATTATACCTTTTATGTATTTTTTCATTTTTATTAGTTTTTAATTAAAAGCTTACGCGTAGACTCATTATGAAAGATTTACTACCAGGATTGTTGAAATAGTCTAATCCATTAATTCTAGATCCAGCACCAGTTAAGCTAGTTTCAGGGTCTACTCCTTTGTAGTTTGTATTTATCCACAAGTTTCTTCCTGTTAGAGATATTTGTGCCGCAGTTACGAATGGGAATTGTTTTACATTCAGATCATAGCTAATTGTTGCATCACGAAGTCTAACCCAGTTTACAGTTTCTACTGCCTCTTCTGCTGCTCCACCACCATCACCAAGATATTTTTGATAATATTGTTGGGCTGTTATTGCTTTGTCATTCGGAGTTCCATCTTCTTTAACACCTTCTATGACATAAGTTCTTTCTCTATCTGCAGAGGCTTCAGAGACACCTATGCTGTGCATTCTAGCTAGTGTACCATTGTAAACTTCTCCTCCGTGTCTAATATCTAATAAAGCAGACAAAGTTACTCTCTTGTAAGAGAAAGTATTTCTGATACCACCAGTCCATTTTGGAGCTGAATTTCCTAAATTCCCTACTTCATCAGCTACGACAGCTAATCCATTGCTTCCAATGATTTTTTGCCCATTTTCATCACGTTTCCATTTCGTTCCGTAAAAACTTCCTAATGGTTGTCCTTTTACAGCATAATATCCAATAGATGCAAAAGCAGTTTCTATTGATATTTCAGGTAAACCACCTGATATATCTGTTACTTCATTTTCGTTTTTAGCCCAGTTTAAATTAACATTCCATTGAAATGGATTGCTTTTTTTAAATATATCGTAGCCAATCTCTACTTCAATACCTTTGTTAACTAATTCAGCCGCATTTTTATATTGTGCTGCAAAGCCAGATGACTGTGGTAATGGTACATCAATTAATAAATCTTTAGATGTTTTATAGTATAAATTCACATCTATCGCTAAACGATTGTTTAAAAATTTAGTACTTAATCCTAAATCGTGACCTAATACTCTTTCTGGTTTTAAATCAGGATTAGATAAACGACCAGCTAAAGCCATTCCATTTATTCCATTGTAAGGAAAACTTAAACCATTTGTGAACCCATCAGTCATGGATGGTTTTGAGTAAAAACTTTTGGTACGATATGCTGCTGGCGCAATACCTACTTCTCCATATCCATAGCTAAATTTTACGAAATTGCCCCAATCAAAGGTATTTGATGCTATCCAAGAAGCCGTTCCTGAAGGAAATACAGCACTTTTTACATTGTCACCATATGTAGATGCCCATTCCTTACGGATTGTACCAGATATGAAAAGTTGATCTTTGATGTCAAAATCTACTTGAGCAAAAAGAGCTCTAGAAATTGTGTTTTCTTCTACGTTAGAAGCGTATAATTGAGTTGCGTTACCCAAATTATATACACCTGGTACAGATAAACCTTTACCTCTTGAAAATATATCTAAATATTGATTAGAACGTAAGTTAAGACCCGCAGTATAGTTGATTTTTATCGATTCTGAGTTTAATGGTATTAAACCTGAAGCTATTAAATCTCCATAGTAATCTTTGTTTGTGATGCTATTGTAAGCAACTTCACCAATCCCACCTAAATCATCACCATTTGATGAAACAGCATAGATTTGTTTACGTGCGTCTGAGTAAGTATCAATACCACCTTTTGCTGTTAATGATAACCATTTTGCATGATTGTACGTTAAGTAGATGTTACCCAAAACACGATTTACATCACTTGTTGCTTGATTTTCATTTACAGTAAAGTAAGGATTGTCATATCCAGAGAAATAGTTGGTGTTATTTCCAAACTCATCCTTGTAGTTTCTTAAGTCATAATTAATAGGAGAACGCATTAAACCTAACATAACTCCAGAAGCATTACTACCGTTTTGGGCTAAAGTAGTAGTTGTGTGCGTGTATTGCATACTAGCACCCGCTTTCCATTTTTCGCTTAATTTTAAGTCTCCTGAAAGTCTAAGAGTATTTCTTTTTAATCCTGTTTCAGGAATCATCCCTGTTTGCGTAACGTTACCATAAGAAGCTCTAAAGGTAGCTTTGTCATCTCCTCCGTATATCGAAATATTATTAGTTTGAGTAATACCTTCTTGAAAGAAATTACGTGGATTGTCGTAAGTAGGAAGACCTAATGATGCAGCCGATGGGCCCCAACTTTGTGGAGTATTTGATGCATATTGAGGAACTCCAGCTTTGTCATAATTACCTTGAACATATTTGTTTTGTCTTGCAGGCAATTGACTTACTTTGTCTATAGCTAACGAATTATTGTAATCAATACCTAGTCCTTTTCCGTTTTTACCTTTCTTAGTAGTGTAAATAATAACACCGTTACCAGCTCTAGCTCCGTATAAAGCAGCTGCAGCAGGTCCTTTAAGAATAGTAACACTTTCGATGTCATCAGGATTAATGTCTAATGCTCTGTTTGAGTTATTGATTCCTGATAAGTTTGCATTAAAAGGGTTGTCACCTGCACTAGTTTGAGTTGTAGAATTATCAATTGGAATACCATCTACTACGATAAGAGGGTCACTTGTACCTGTAATAGTATTTGTTCCTCTAATGATAATTTTACTAGATGCACCAGGAGTTCCACCAGATCCGATGATTTGTACTCCAGCAGCTTTACCAGCTAATGCTTGAAGAACATTTTGCTCACCTGATTTAGTAATTTCATCCGCAGAAACTTTAGATACTGCATACCCAAGTTTTTTCTCTTCTTTTTTAATTCCTAAAGCTGTAACAACTACGCCTTCTAGTTCTACTGAGTCATCTTTTAATTTTACATTAACTGTAGATGACGTTGTAGCTACTTCTTGGGTTTTCATTCCAATGTAGCTAAAAATTAATACCTGATTCGATGAAGCTTTGATAGTGTATTTTCCATCAAAATCAGTTTGTGTTCCCGTTTTTGTTCCTTTTACTAATACACTAACACCTGGTAATGGCATCCCTGTATTGTCAGAAACAGTACCTGAAACAGCTCTTTCTTGTGCAAAAGTTAGTTGCGCAATTAGTGCTAGGAATAGCACTAAGATCCCTTTGAACTTTAATTTCATTCTTTTTAATATTTTTAATTAGAATCACAAAACTCACAATAAATTGTTAATCTACCTAATTGGTAATTTCAATAAACAGCTTTTTTCTAGGAATAAGTTTATATTTCTTACTAAAAATATTTATTAATTGTAAGTTATTACTTGTTTTTTAAAACAGGTAAAGTTAAATTTTTATGTGCTTTTTATTAAATTTGCATTTTTTTAATGAAATGCTTTATTTTTTATGATTAAAAAAAATGATTTTTTGGATTGAATAAAAAGTGATTTTTTTTGAGCTCAATTTTTCATTTAATAGGAATAATTTGTATGTATGACGGGGGCTCACTGCGTTCTTTGCTTTTAATTTCTTAAAATTGGTAGAGTATAGACAGTATTATTGAGTTGAAACACTCTTTTAACTATGTAAATTATGGTTTTAAGTTGAATATAAATGATTGTCATGAAATATTAAATTTTAATCTATGTTTCCACTGTCAAATCCATGTATTATAAGTGTTTTTATTTTGCTTTTTTCGTTAACACTACTTTTTTGAATTTTATATGGATACATCAATTTGTTTTGTAGTCATCTCATTTTTTATGAAGGTTTATTCTTTGCTACGGATTGTTTATTTTTTAGCTTAATTTCCTTATGCGCTTATATTGAACTTAAATTTGTATCTGTTTGGATCGCTTTATGTAGATTTTTATCACCATATTTATTTTAAGGAAATGATGAAACTTGTAATCAATATTAAGTGCTATCTTAGTTTCTTACGAAAAAT
The DNA here is from genome assembly GCF_003668995.1 of Flavobacterium sp. 140616W15. NCBI lineage: Bacteria > Pseudomonadati > Bacteroidota > Flavobacteriia > Flavobacteriales > Flavobacteriaceae > Flavobacterium > Flavobacterium sp. 140616W15. The sequence goes on along the minus strand of NZ_CP033068.1, from coordinate 3,331,207 downwards.
TTTTATTGTTATTTGAGATATTGATGCTTGGCTTTTTTTGAGAAATAGATGAAGGGGTTTAACGTAACTTTTAGGAATTGTGCGTTTTGTAAACTAAAGAAACTAGCCAGGGTTGTGTTTAATTTGAGATATTATTGACTAGTTTTAATTTTAAAAATTATTATCTGTTGTGTGTATAGCAAAAAAACTATACTCGTAAATATTGATTTTACAAGTATAGTTTTTTGTTAAACGACTAGAAAGCTATATTTACTTTCTAAGATTATGTTATTTAGCTTCTTTGTCTAACAGCTTCATATAAGAAAGCGCCACAAGCAACAGAAACATTCAAAGAGCCAATAGTACCAAACATAGGTAATTTTGCTTTTTCATCAACAATTTTAAGAACAGAAGGGTTAATGCCTCTGTCTTCAGATCCCATGATAATTGCCAAAGGTTCGTTTAGTGATAAATCGTAAATGTTTTTATCTGTTTTTTCAGTTGCGGCAACGGTTTTTATTCCGGATCCTTGAAGGTAAAATACAGCATCTTTAATGTGTTCTACTTTGCATATTGGAACATTAAAAACGGCACCAGCCGATGTTTTAACGGTATCTCCATTTACAGGAGCAGAACCCGCTTTTTGAACAATGATTCCGTTTACTCCAGTACATTCTGCAGTTCTAATAATGGCACCAAAATTTCTAGCATCAGATATTTGATCTAATATCAGGAATAATGGTTTTAACCCAGATTCTAGAGTCGATTCTACTAGATGCTCTATGTCGATAAAACCAATTGGAGATATGGTTGCGACAGCGCCTTGATGGTTATTTGGAGTTAAGCGATTTAGTTTTTCAACAGGTACATAAGAAAAATTAATATTAGCGCGTTTCATCACTTTCATTAAATCTTTCATTAATTCACCAGAAATTTCTTTTTGGATGAATACTTTGTCTACTTCTTTACCAGCTTGGATTGCTTCTATGATAGCTCTAATCCCAAATATTTGATGTTCTTTTTCCATAATGCAAATATATAAAAAAAACCACCAACTTTCGTTGGTGGTTTCTTATTGTAATAGTGTCAAATAACACTTAAAATAATACTAGTTTTTATCCCAGATTAATTTTGAATCTAGTTTGTCACCACCCATGTTTTTAGCAGCTTCGGCATAGTTTGCACTATTTAGAGTAGCTGAGTTAGTAGGGTATGTTAAACGAGTAGGCAAATCTGTTAGTGGTTCTAATGGAACAAAAGTATATTCAACCTTTGAACCCACAGGAACATTTAGTGGATATTTTTGTCCTGGTTTTAATAAAGAAGATGGAAAACCTGTTCTTCTGTATTCAGCCCAAGCTTCTGCTGGTTGCATAAACAAAGCAAGATATTTCTGAGTCAATACATTTTCTTTACTTGGAGCAGCTACAGCAGCTAAGTAAGTATTAATCTTAGCATCATCTACACCCCAACGTTCCATAGACGCTCTAATACCATTTTTGTAATTAGTATCACTCCATCCATTATTTTCAGCAAGTAAAAATTCTACTTCTGCGTACTCCATTATGATTTCAGTATAATCTTTTTTCAATACATTATAACTAAAAACTGAAGTGTTAGCTTTCTGTGTTGAAACTTCATCATTTGCAAGACCATAAGGCATACCTGCGTACTTTGTTAAGTCGTTAGTTTCTGCATAGGCTTGATCTCTAATGTCTAATAAACCAGCAGTAATAGGTGCTGCGTATTTTTGTAATCTTGGATCAACAATTCCAAAAACCCCAATTTTACCTTTTAATAAATCAATAAAAGTGTTTGCAACTCTAAAATCTGATCTGTTTTCTAAATAGAATCCTTTGTAGAAAGGAGCAGGGTTTACGTTGTTGTTCTCATATGTTAAACCAACGCTATCATCATTACTTGCCATTACCCCTGATGCTATTGCTTCTGTGATATGAGCAGCAGCTCCAGGTACAACTCCGTTTACTCTTGTTGCTATACGTAAACGTAAAGAGTTGGCGAATTTTTTAAGTTTCTCAGCGTCTCCGCCAAAAAGATAATCTCCTTTTGTGAAAACTGGCTCGCTCATAACCAACATCGCAACAGATTCTTTTAACTCTTTTAGGATATCTGTGTAGATTTTTAATTGCGAAGCAAATTTTGGTGTTTCAATATTTTTATCTAATTGTAATGCTTGAAAATCTGGATCATTATTTCCGTATGAATAATAAGGAACATCTCCATAAGTATCAGCTAATACTGAAAATGTATAAGCTAACATTACTCTAGCGGCTGCAATTTGATTTTTATTATTACCATAAGCTGCGTTTTTTGGAGCTGTTTCAGGATTTGTATTTGCTTCGATTATTGTTTTGTAATCTCTTGCAACAAAGTACAAATTTTGGAAATAAGCATCTCTTGATGAAATTCTGAATTGGAATCTATCTTCTTCAGTATAAGTTGTCTGAGCAGAATATTGTACCCAAGGCAACGCTAATCTTCCTGATGGGAAAACGCTTCTTGTTTCGTCTAGTAAAGACTTATTTGCGTAATTGAAAATTCCATAAGCAGGTACTTTAACGATCTCTGGTCTGTAGGGATCTTGGTTTAATTCTTCTAAACCGTCACTACAGCTTACGGTAGTTGTCAGTAGGCCAAAAGCCATAACTGATAATAATGATATGAATATTTTTTTCATTTTGTCTTATTTTAGAATTTTAATTCTAGATTCATTCCGTATGTTCTAGTTGATGGTAAAGAACCACCTTCTATTCCTTGAACGTTTCCACTACCGTATGATGCCATTTCTGGATCCATTCCTTTCCAGTCTAGGTTCCATGTAAATAGATTTCTACCAAAGGCTGATAACTTAACTGCTGAGAAAGGACCTGTGTATTTTACTGGGAAACTGTAAGAGAATATAACTTCTCTTAATTTAATGTAGTCAGAACTGAAAACATTAAGTTTATCTATACCAGCAGAATAAGTTTTACCCCATTGAACACCAGTAAGTGATTTTGTGTTTGGGGTTCCGTCTGCTAATACACCTTCTAGAACTACCCCGTTTTCACGTACTCCGTTTGCTGCAGTTTCTTCAAGCATACCAGAGTACATTCCGTACATATGTGATGTTGAGAAGTAGCTTGCACCTTTTTGCATGTCAAATAATGCGCTTAAACTGAAATTTTTGTATTTGAATGAGTTTCTAAGACCCATATTGTAGTCTGGAGTAGTCGAACCAAGTGATTTTTGACCTGATGCTACGTATCTACCATTAGCTCCTATGACTTTGTTTCCTTTGTCATCATAAGTAAAATCTGTTCCGTAAATCTGACCGTATGGTTGACCAACTATTGCGTACAATGAAGCACGGAATGGTGCAATTTGTAATAATAAAGATTGTGCGTCTCCAGATAATTCTAATAGTTTGTTCTCATTTTTAGCAAAGTTCCATGTAACGTCCCATGAGAAATCTTGAGTTCTTACTGGTGTAAGTGTTATAGTTGTTTCAAAACCTTTGTTTTGTAATTTCCCAGCATTTTTATTAGAACTTGAGTAACCAGTACCATCGAAAACTTGTACTGGAGTTATTAAGTTTTCTGTTAGAACATCGTAGTAAGATGCATCTATATTAAGTCTTCTGTTAAATAGGCTTAATTCTAAACCAATTTCTTTAGTAGTCTTTAATTCTGGTATTAAGTATTTGTCGTTCGATCTAGGAGCATTACTGTATCTAGGATCTCCTTGGAAAGGGATATATGTGTCAGCGTAGTTATTTAAACTGTATGCACTTGTCGCATTTCCTGCTTGAGCCCAACCTCCTCTTAATTTACCATAGTTAAGCCATGAAGAGTTTTTCATTAATTCAGAGAAAACAAAACTTCCTGTAAGTGAAGCGTAATTAACATCTTTATATGTTGTACTAAACCAGTCATTTCTGTCTGTTGCTTCTAAAAATAGCATATCATTATATCCGATAGAAACAAAACCATAGACACTGTTTGTTTGGCTATCGGTTCCAGAGTTTTTTGCTAGAGCACTTTCAACACTGTTTGAAAGGCTGTATATGTTAGCTAAATTAAGTCCACCTACGGTTTCGCCACTTAGTAATGAGTATTCAGATACTCTTTTGTTAACCCCAGCAAATGAACTGATGCTGAATTTGCCAAAACGTTTGTCATAATGAATACGAGCTTCGTAGTTAAAATCACTTAAAGTACGTGTAGTTGATTTGAAACTTGATGTAGCTTGAGAACCTACTGCTACTCTTTCGTTAATGTTCAAAGTATACATGTCTCCGTAAACGTTACCTACTAAATACAAATCAGGAGTTATGTTGTAGGTTAGTTTAGCATTACCATACAAACGATTTCTTGTGTCGTCAGAAGTGTTTTCGTTCATGATCCAATATGGATTATCAGAGTACAATGGTGTTCCATCATTCCATGCAGTTCTATTCCAAGATCTTTGGCTTCCGTCTGCTAATTTATATTGTTTCAAATCATTGAAATCAAGTTGTCTTTGTCCCCATTGATAGAATTTTTGAGCCACTGAATTGTCTCCGTATCCTACTTCAGGTCTGTTGAATCCTTTAGTTTGTACAAAAGTCATCATTCCTTCAACTTTAAACTTATCTCCAAGTTTAGAATTTGCATTAATCGAGAAAGTATTTTTCTTAAGTGAAGAATTTGGTGTTATACCTTCAGTCTGTTGGTTACTATAAGAAAGTCTGAAATTACTATCTTGAGTAGATGTCAAGTATGATAAAGAGTTAGTTTTAGTTGTACCTACTCTAAAGAATGAATCTACATCATTTGCTGAAGCTGTCCATGATCTCTCTTTCATGTAATCATTTGCAAATTCTTTGTCAAAAGCATTCCAAGGTAAGTATTTTACGTTTGGATCAAACTTTGGTCCCCAACTTTCATCTACATCATATTCTGCTAGGTTGTAAGTTTTGCCATCAATAACTTGGGTTTTGAAAGTTGACATAGAACCTCCACCATATGATCTTTGTAAATTTGGTCTGATGTTTATAGACTCCATTGTTAGACCTGTGTTGAAAGAGAATTCGCTTTTACCACCTTTTTTCTTTCCAGATTTAGTAGTGTATAAGATAGCACCATTACCTGCTCTACTTCCGTATAATGCAGCAGCTGGTCCACCTTTTAATACAGTTACAGATTCAATGTCGTCTGGGTTAATATCCGCAGAAGCATCTCCGTAATCTCTACCTCCAGCACCTCTTGTGGTGTTGGAATCATTGTAATTTCCATTGTCTAATGGGATTCCATCAACTACGATAAGTGGTTTGTTTTCTCCTGTAACAGATCCAACACCTCTTAAGATAACTCTTGTAGAACCACCCATTGTAGATGGAGCAGTAACTTGAAGACCCGCAATGTTTCCAGATAAAGCAGAAACAGCATTGGTTGTTCCACCTTCACTGATTATTTCACCTTTTACATCTTGAGCAGAGTATCCAAGTGATTTTTTCTCTCTTTTGATCCCTAATGCAGTAGTAATAACAACGCTTTCTAATTCTACTGAATCATCGGCCAGTTTCACATTGATTACTGAAGAACTTGCAGCTATTTCTTGGGTTTTCATCCCAATGTAGCTAAATACCAAAACTTGGCTTGAAGAAGCTTTGATAGAATATTTTCCATCAAAATCGGTTTGTGTTCCGGTTTTAGTTCCTTTGACCAATACACTCACGCCTGGTAATGGCATGCCCGCATTGTCGGAAATAGTCCCTGAAACAACTCTTTCTTGCGCAAAAGTAAGTTGCGCGACTAGTACTAAGAATAGCACTAAGAATCCATTGAACTTTAGTTTCATTTTTAAATATTTTGAATTAGTATCGCAAAACTCTTAATAATTTGTTAACTTTCCTAGTAAATAAAAATATTTTTTTGTTAAACACTAAAATTTAACATTATAACTTATGTTTATGATAGTGTTGTTTAATTGTAAATTTTGCGTCTTAGAGCTTCCGTTTGTCGTGGCGATTTTTAATAATCCATTTGTAGTTTGTATGGTGACTCCAATGCCAATTCCTATTAATTTTTTGATTTCTTTTTGATTAATATTGTTTGTTAAGTCTTGGTATATACCATAATCTGCTATGGAATTGATGTATAGGTTTTGTGAAACTAAGTATCTGTATTCTGTAAGAATTAGACAATTGAAATTCGCTTGTAGGCTGTTTTCTGAAAAACCACGAATTGAATTTATGCCTCCAAATCTTAATAATTCATTGATAATATAGTTGTCGCTTTTTAAGATAAAATTCTGTGAATTTATGTTAATATAATTCTTTTCGTTTAGCTTAAAATTGTAGTTTATGTTAAACGAGCTGTAAAATTGCTTGCTATTTTTTGCAGTTTCAGGCTCGTTATTTGTGTTTCTTTTGCCATAGCCGACTATGTAGTTTATGTGTGCTTTTTCTGGAAATAGATTGTTGTTGTAGTTTGTTTTTTTGTAATTGTAGTTTATTGTGGTGTATGAGTTTTTGTAATCACTGATTGTTGAGTTGTTTGTATTCTGTATGTCGCTTGATTCTGTAGATTGGTAGCCTAAGTATATTTTTGAGTTATAGTTGATGTAGTATCCAAGGTTAATTGCGGTTTTGCTATTCTGAAACGTGCTGTCTTGTTTAAAGATGTTTAGTTGAGCTTTTATTCCTAATGGGGTTTTGAAAATGTATGGGATCTCTAAACTTGTGTTAAAAGTTTTTTGTTGGCTTCCGTCGCTTTTCCAGTATAAGGAAAATTTTTCTCCAGCATGAAGGGTATTGAGTAAGGTGATGTCTAAGTATCCATTAAATGTTACTTTTTTGCTTTCGCTGTTTGTGAAGCCGATATAGCCATCAAAGGTGTTTGCTTTTCTTTTTTCAATATAAGTATAGATTTTGGTGGAATCATTCGTGAAAAGTATTTCTGGGTATTTGGTTTGAGAGACGAATTCGTAATTGTTTATGTCTTGGTAGAGTTGTTTTATGGATTCTTGGTTGAAGGTTTTATTGTTGTATTTTTTGTTAAGTTGTTTTAGGTGGCCTTTAGGAAAAAAATTTGATTGGTTGTTTTGTGTGAAGTTTAATATGATTGAGTTTATTTCTCTTTTCTTCTTGTTTTTGAAATCTAGATTAGCGTAAAGAGTGTTTTTTTTATGTTGGATGTTTGTTAGTTTTAAATTTGTAAAAGAGTAACCTAGCTGCTCAAGTTGGTTTAGTTTTGTGTTTAATAGTGATTCGATTTCTTCGTACGGAATTATGAGGGTATCTTCTTTTATGTTAGGGAATACTGTTTTTAAAATTGTGTTTTCTTTGTCTATATATATATGTATGAAATTTATTTTCTTCCTTAGGCTGAATCTGATGATGTATAAGCTGTCGTTTGTGTGATCGTTTGATGTTATTTTGTTGTCAATATAGCCTTTCGTTGAAAGTTTTTCTGAGAATAATTGTATCTCATCAGTGATGGATTTGACGGTTTTGTGTTTTTTTAAATATGGGATGGAGTCTATGATTTTTTCGTCTAAATTATTTTCTCCAGCTATCTTTAATTCAAAATGTTGTGCGCGACATTGTAAACTTAAAGTCATTATTAGAAAAAAAGTGAAAAGTGTTTTCAAGTTTTAAAAGTGTTTTATTAAAAATAATACAAATATCTAATCTTTGAGATTAAAATCATAAGGTTAAATAATCTTATTGAAAATTAATGCATTAACGTTTGTATAGTGAAAAATATTTTATACATTTGCAACCCCGTAAAAAGCGGGAATTTAATATACATAATAAATTTTTAGTATTAATTATGCCAACAATTCAACAATTAGTAAGAACAGGAAGAACTCAGATGACTAAGAAGAGTAAATCGGTTGCTTTAGATTCTTGTCCTCAAAGAAGAGGGGTTTGTACGCGTGTTTACACTACTACACCAAAAAAACCAAACTCTGCAATGCGTAAAGTAGCGCGTGTACGTTTGACAAATGGTAATGAAGTAAATGCTTACATCCCTGGAGAAGGACACAATTTACAAGAGCACTCGATAGTATTAGTTAGAGGCGGAAGGGTAAAAGATTTACCAGGTGTTAGATATCATATCGTTCGTGGAGCGCTTGACACGTCAGGAGTTGCAGGAAGAACGCAAAGAAGATCTAAGTACGGTGCTAAACGCCCAAAAGAAGCAAAAAAGTAATTTAAACTTTTAAAAAAAAGACATGAGAAAAAGAGCGGCAAAGAAAAGACCACTTTTACCAGATCCGAGGTTTAATGACCAGTTGGTAACGCGTTTTGTGAATAACTTAATGTGGGACGGTAAGAAATCTACAGCTTTTAAAGTATTTTATGATGCAATTGACATCATTGAATCTAAAAAGCAAGATTCAGAAAAATCATCATTAGAAATCTGGAAAGATGCTTTAACTAATGTTATGCCTCACGTAGAAGTACGTAGTCGTAGAGTTGGTGGAGCTACATTCCAAATTCCAATGCAAATCAGACCAGATCGTAAGATTTCTATGGCAATGAAGTGGTTGATACTTTATTCTAGAAGAAGAAATGAAAAATCTATGGCTCAAAGGTTAGCTTCAGAATGTTTAGCTGCGGCTAAAGAAGAAGGGGCGGCTGTTAAGAAGAGAATGGACACTCATAAGATGGCTGAAGCTAATAAAGCATTCTCTCACTTTAGATTTTAATTCATAAGAAATGGCTAGAGATTTAAAATATACAAGAAATATAGGGATTGCTGCGCATATTGATGCTGGTAAAACAACAACTACAGAGCGTATCCTTTTTTATACAGGGAAAACACATAAAATTGGTGAGGTGCATAATGGTGCTTCAACAATGGACTGGATGGAGCAAGAAGCGGAAAGAGGTATTACAATTACTTCTGCAGCTACAACTTGTGAGTGGAGTTTTCCAACAGAGCAAGGTAAGGCTTTGCCAGAATCAAAACCATATCATTTTAATATTATTGATACTCCAGGACACGTTGATTTTACTGTAGAGGTAAATCGTTCTTTACGTGTACTTGATGGGTTGGTTTTCTTGTTTAGTGCTGTTGATGGTGTTGAGCCTCAATCAGAAACTAACTGGAGACTTGCTGATCAATATAGAGTTCCTCGTATGGGATTTGTTAATAAAATGGATAGACAAGGTTCTAACTTTTTGAATGTATGTCAGCAAGTTAGAGATATGTTGAAATCTAATGCAGTTGCAATCACTTTGCCAATCGGTGAAGAGAATGATTTCAAAGGTGTGGTTGATTTGGTTAAGAATCAAGCTATTATTTGGCATGATGAAACTCAAGGAGCTACTTTTGATATCGTGCCTATCCCTGAGGATATGCTTGCAGAGGTAAAAGAATTTAGATCTATACTTATTGAGGCGGTTGCTGACTATGATGAGAATCTTCTTGATAAGTACATGGAAGATGAGAATTCTATTACTGAAGAAGAGATTAATAATGCTTTAAGAGCTGCTACTATAGATATGGCAATCATTCCGATGCTTGCTGGTTCTTCTTTTAAAAATAAAGGAGTTCAGTTTATGTTAGATGCTGTTTGTAAGTATTTGCCGTCTCCTATGGATAAAGAAGGTATTGAGGGTATTCATCCTGATGATGCTGAATTGTTAGAGGAAGATCAAAAGAAGATTATCCGTCGTCCTGATGTAAAGGAGCCATTCGCTGCTTTAGCATTTAAAATTGCTACTGATCCTTATGTTGGTCGTTTAGCTTTTTTCCGTGCTTATTCAGGTCGTTTAGATGCGGGTTCATATATTTTGAATACTCGTTCTGGAAATAAAGAAAGAATTTCTCGTATCTACCAAATGCATGCTAATAAGCAAAATCCTATCGAGTATATCGAGGCTGGAGATATTGGTGCGGCAGTTGGGTTTAAAGATATTAAGACTGGAGATACAATGTGTGATGAAAAACACCCAATTATTCTTGAGTCAATGAAATTCCCTGCTCCAGTAATTGGTATTGCAATTGAGCCTAAAACTAAAGCTGATGTGGATAAAATGGGTATGGCTTTAGCTAAATTAGCTGAGGAAGATCCAACTTTTACAGTTAGAACAGATGAGGCTTCAGGGCAAACAATTATATCAGGTATGGGTGAGCTTCACTTGGATATCTTGATTGATCGTATGAAACGTGAGTTTAAAGTTGAAGTGAACCAAGGTGAGCCTCAAGTTGAATATAAAGAAGCGTTTACTAAAACTGCTACGCATAGAGAAACATATAAGAAACAATCAGGAGGTCGTGGTAAATTCGGAGATATCGTATTTACACTTGGGCCAGCTGATGAAGTTGATGGTAAAGTTCCTGTAGGATTACAGTTTATTAATGCTGTAAAAGGTGGTAACGTTCCTAAGGAATATATTCCATCTGTAGAAAAAGGTTTCCGTGAAGCTATGAAAACTGGTCCTTTAGCAGGATACCAAGTAGATAGTTTAAAAGTGACTTTAACTGATGGATCTTTCCACCCTGTCGATTCAGATGCGCTTTCTTTTGAGCTTGCAGCTAGAATGGGGTATAGAGAAGTAGCTAAAGCTGCGGGAGCAATCATTCTTGAGCCAATCATGAAAATGGAGGTTATTACACCGGAAGAAAACATGGGAGATATCGTAGGTGATATTAACCGTCGTAGAGGTCAGGTTAATGACATGGGTGATAGAAATGGTGCTAAAACTATCAAGGCTGATGTGCCTTTGTCAGAGATGTTTGGATATGTAACAACATTAAGAACGCTTTCATCTGGTAGAGCAACATCTACAATGGAATTTTCACACTACGCTGAAACGCCTTCTAATATTTCAGAAGCAGTTATCAAAAAAGCAAAAGGAAACGCTTAATCTTTAAGAAAATGAGTCAAAAAATCAGAATAAAACTAAAATCTTACGATCACATGTTGGTGGATAAATCTGCTGAAAAGATTGTAAAAACAGTTAAGAGTACCGGTGCTGTTGTAACAGGTCCAATTCCGTTGCCAACACATAAAAAACTTTTCACTGTACTACGTTCTCCGCACGTTAACAAAAAAGCGAGAGAGCAATTTGAAGTAATGTCATATAAGAGATTAATTGATATTTATTCATCTTCATCTAAAACTATTGATGCTTTAATGAAACTTGAATTACCAAGTGGAGTAGAAGTTGAGATCAAAGTTTAAGTAGTTCAAGAGTAAAAAAGGACGCTGTTTTTAAGCGAAAAATATTTTTTTTGGTTTGTGTGTAAATAAGTTATACTTTTGCACCTCTTAAAAAATAGGATTCGGTTAAAAGCTGCGTTCTATATTTATATTTAATAATTAATAATTAATATTTATGTCTGGGTTAATTGGTAGAAAAATCGGCATGACTAGTATTTTTGATGAAAACGGGAAAAATATTCCTTGTACAGTAATCGAGGCTGGTCCATGCGTTGTTACCCAAGTCAGAACCAAAGGTGTTGACGGGTACGAAGCGTTGCAACTTGGTTTCGATGACAAAAACGAGAAACATTCCACAAAAGCGGCTTTAGGTCACTTTAAAAAAGCGGGAACTGTAGCTAAGAAAAAAGTCGTTGAATTCCAAGATTTCGCAACAGAGCAAAAATTAGGAGATCTTATTGATGTTTCTATTTTTTCTGAAGGAGAATTTGTAGATGTACAAGGTGTGTCTAAAGGTAAAGGTTTTCAAGGGGTTGTAAAACGTCACGGTTTTGGTGGTGTTGGTCAAGCAACTCACGGTCAACACAACCGTTTAAGAGCGCCAGGTTCTGTGGGAGCTTCTTCTTATCCATCTAGAGTATTCAAAGGAATGCGTATGGCTGGAAGAATGGGAGGAGACAATGTAAAAGTTCAAAACCTTAGAGTTTTAAAAGTAGTTGCTGAAAAGAACTTACTAGTTATTAAAGGATGTGTTCCTGGTCATAACAACTCTTATGTAATCATTCAGAAGTAATGGAAGTAAAAGTATTAGATTTCAACGGAAAAGATACTGGAAGAAAAGTTCAACTTTCTGATTCAGTATTCGCAATTGAACCAAATAATCACGCTGTATATCTTGATGTTAAACAATATTTAGCAAATCAAAGACAAGGTACTCACAAGGCTAAAGAAAGAGCTGAAGTAGCGGGAAGTACGCGTAAGATTAAAAAGCAAAAAGGAACAGGTACTGCTCGTGCGGGTAGTATTAAAAACCCTTTGTTTAAAGGTGGTGGAACAGTTTTTGGACCAAGACCAAGAAGTTATTCATTTAAATTGAATAAAAACTTGAAGAGATTGGCTAGAAAATCAGCTTTCTCTATTAAAGCAAAAGAAGCAAGTATTGTTGTTTTGGAAGACTTTAATTTTGAAACACCAAACACTAAAAATTTCATTAACGTTTTGAAAGCTTTAGGGTTAGAAAATAAAAAATCTCTATTTGTGTTGGGAGAGTCAAATAAAAATGTATATTTGTCGTCACGCAATTTGAAAGCTTCTAATGTTGTAAGTAGTTATGAATTAAGCACTTACGCTATTCTAAATGCTAATAATTTAGTGTTATTGGAGAGCTCTTTAGAGGTAATTGAAGAAAATTTAAGCAAATAATAGGAATATGAGCATCATAATTAGACCTATAGTAACTGAAAAAGTAACCAAGGAAAGTGAAGTTTTGAATCGCTTCGGTTTTGTTGTTGACAAAAAAGCAAATAAAGTTCAGATTAAGAAAGCTGTTGAAGCTACTTATGGAGTAACTATTTTGAGTGTTAACACAATGAATGTAAGACCGGATAGAACTACAAAATACACAAAAAGTGGTTTGATCAGCGGAAAGACAAATGCAATCAAAAAAGCAATTGTTCAAGTACAAGAAGGAGAAACAATTGATTTTTACAACAATATCTAAGATAGAAAAATGTCAGTAAGAAAATTAAAACCTATTACCCCAGGTCAGCGATTTAGAGTTGTGAATGGTTATGACGCCATTACAACTGATAAGCCGGAACGCTCTTTGATAGCGCCGATAAAAAACTCTGGAGGTAGAAATAGTCAAGGAAAGATGACCATGCGTTATACGGGTGGTGGTCACAAGCAGAGATATCGTATTATTGATTTCAAACGTACAAAAGAAGGAATTCCTGCTACAGTGAAATCGATCGAATATGATCCAAATCGTACTGCATTTATCGCTTTATTAGCTTATGCTGATGGAGAGAAAACGTATGTAATTGCTCAAAACGGATTGAAAGTTGGTCAGAAATTAGTTTCTGGTCCAGAATCTCAACCTGAAATTGGAAATACATTGCCTTTAAGTAGAATTCCTTTAGGAACTGTTATTTCTTGTATCGAATTGAGACCAGGTCAAGGAGCAGTAATTGCTCGTTCAGCTGGAACATTTGCTCAATTGATGGCGAGAGATGGAAAATATGCTACAATTAAAATGCCATCTGGTGAAACAAGATTGATCTTGTTAACTTGTGCAGCTACAATTGGAGCGGTATCTAATTCAGACCACCAATTAGTTGTATCTGGTAAAGCAGGTAGAACAAGATGGTTAGGAAGAAGACCTAGAACAAGACCTGTTGCAATGAACCCTGTTGATCACCCAATGGGTGGTGGAGAAGGACGTTCTTCTGGTGGACATCCACGTTCAAGAAATGGAATACCAGCTAAAGGTTATAGAACTCGTTCTAAGAAAAACCCGAGTAACAAGTATATCGTAGAACGTAGAAAGAAATAATTAAGATATGGCACGTTCATTAAAAAAAGGACCTTTCGTTCATTATAAGTTAGACAAGAAAGTTCAAGAAAACGTAGAAAGTGGTAAAAATGCAGTTGTTAAGACTTGGTCTAGAGCTTCTATGATTACTCCAGATTTCGTTGGACAAACTATCGCAGTTCATAACGGTCGTCAATTTGTACCAGTTTACGTAACAGAAAACATGGTAGGTCACAAATTAGGAGAATTTTCACCAACTAGATCTTTTAGAGGTCATGCTGGAGCAAAAAATAAAGGTAAAAAATAAGAAGCAATGGGAGTTCGTAAAAGAGAAACAGCAGATGCGAGAAAAGAGGCTAATAAGTCTATTGCTTTCGCAAAATTGAATAACTGCCCTACTTCACCTAGAAAAATGCGCTTAGTAGCGGACTTGGTAAGAGGTCAGAAGGTAGAAAGAGCACTTAACATTTTAAGATTTAGTTCTAAAGAAGCTTCAAGAAAATTAGAGAAACTATTATTATCTGCAATCAATAACTGGGAGCAAAAAAATAGTGAAGGTAATTTAGAAGAAGCTGGATTATTTGTTAAGGAGATCAGAGTAGATGGTGGAATGATGTTAAAAAGACTTCGTCCAGCTCCACAAGGTCGTGCACACAGAATAAGAAAACGTTCTAATCACGTTACAATCGTGCTTGGAGCTATCAATAACACACAAAGCAATTCTTAAGCAGCATGGGACAAAAGACAAATCCAATTGGAAATAGACTTGGTATCATCAGAGGGTGGGACTCAAACTGGTATGGTGGAAATGATTACGGTGATAAACTTGCCGAAGATCACAAAATCAGAAAGTATATCCACGCTCGTTTATCAAAAGCTAGTGTATCAAAAGTAATCATCGAGAGAACTTTGAAACTTGTAACCGTTACTATCACTACTGCTAGACCTGGTATTATTATCGGAAAAGGTGGTCAAGAGGTAGACAAGTTAAAAGAAGAACTTAAGAAAATTACAGACAAAGAGGTTCAAATTAACATCTTTGAAATTAAAAGACCTGAATTAGATGCTTATCTTGTGGCGACAAGCATCGCACGTCAAATTGAAAGTCGTATTTCTTACAGACGTGCAATCAAAATGGCTATTGCTGCTTCTATGCGTATGAACGCTGAAGGTATCAAAGTTTTGATTTCAGGACGTTTGAATGGAGCTGAAATGGCACGTTCAGAAGGTTTCAAAGAAGGTAGAATTCCTCTATCAACTTTCAGAGCTGATATTGATTATGCACTTGCAGAAGCTCACACTACTTACGGTAGAATGGGGATCAAAGTGTGGATCATGAAAGGTGAAGTTTATGGAAAGAGAGATCTTTCTCCACTTGCTGGAATGGATAAAAAACAAGCTGGTGGTGGAAAAGGTGGAGATGCTCCTCGTGGCAAATCTAACTTTAATAAAGGTTCAAAACCAGACGCTCGTAAAAGAAAGTAAATTTTTAAACTAAAGAAAAATGTTACAGCCTAAAAGAACAAAATACCGTAAGGTACAAAAAGGTAAAATGAAAGGAAATTCTCAAAGAGGATTTGAACTTTCTAATGGAATGTTTGGTATTAAATCTGTACATGAAGATGGAATGTTCTTAACTTCTCGTCAAATCGAAGCTGCGCGTATTGCTGCAACTCGTTTCATGAAAAGAGAAGGACAATTATGGATCAAAATATTTCCAGACAAACCAATCACTAAGAAACCTCTTGAAGTACGTATGGGTAAAGGTAAAGGTGCAGTAGAATATTGGGCTGCAGTTGTTAAACCCGGAAGAATAATGTTTGAAGTTGGAGGAGTTCCATTGTCAGTTGCAAAAGAGGCTTTACGTCTTGCAGCGCAAAAACTTCCAGTAAAAACTAAGTTCGTTGTTGCTAGAGATTTCGAAGCATAATTTATAATATATTATGAAACAATCAGAAATAAAAGATCTTTCTGCAGCGGAGTTGCAAGAAAAACTTAGTCAAACTAAGAAGATATATGCTGACCTAAAAATGGCCCACGCTATTTCTCCAATTGAGAACCCACTTCAAATTAGAAGTGTAAGAAGAACAGTTGCAAGATTGGCTACAGAGTTAACTAAAAGAGAGTTACAATAATTGTATTCTGCTGAAAGATGGAAGAAAAAAGAAATTTAAGAAAAGAAAGAATTGGTGTTGTTACTTCAAATAAAATGGACAAGTCTATTGTTATTGCTGAAGTAAGAAAAGTAAAACACCCATTATACGGTAAGTTCGTGTTGAAAACAAAGAAATACGTTGCACACGACGAAACAAACGACTGTAACATTGGAGATACTGTAAGAATTAGCGAAACGCGTCCTTTAAGTAAATCAAAATGTTGGAGATTAGTTGAAATCTTAGAAAGAGCTAAATAATTATGGTACAACAAGAATCAAGACTAAAAGTAGCAGATAACACGGGAGCAAAAGAAGTTTTAACTATCCGTGTTTTAGGAGGTACCAAAAGAAGGTATGCCTCTGTTGGTGACAAGATTGTAGTTTCTATCAAAGATGCAACTCCTAACGGAAACGTTAAAAAAGGAGCTGTTTCAACTGCAGTTGTTGTACGTACCAAAAAAGAAGTGAGAAGAGCTGATGGTTCTTATATCCGTTTCGATGATAATGCATGTGTTCTATTGAACGCTGCAGGGGAAATGAGAGGAACTCGTGTTTTTGGTCCGGTAGCAAGAGAACTTCGTGAAAAACAATTCATGAAAATTGTATCATTAGCACCAGAAGTGCTTTAATTCGTTTTAAGATGATAAAGCTAAAAATAAAATCAGGAGATATCGTAAGAGTAATTGCTGGAGACCATAAAGGTTCAGAAGGTAAAGTTTTACGTGTTTACCGTGAGAAAAATAAAGCGATAGTTGAAGGTGTAAACATGGTTTCGAAACATACAAAACCAAGTGCTAAAAACCCTCAAGGTGGTATCGTTAAGAAAGAAGCTTCTATACAAATATCTAACATTTCACTAATTGATCCTAAAACTAAGGAAGCAACTAGAGTTGGTATTAGAGTAGAAGGAGATAAGAAAGTAAGATTTTCAAAAAAATCTAATCAAGTACTATAGTAATGGCATATACACCTAGACTAAAAGAAGAATATAAGAGTAGAGTAATCTCTGCTCTTAAAGAGGAATTCGGATACACAAACGTAATGCAAGTTCCTAAATTGGAAAAAATCGTTTTGAGCCGTGGAGTTGGTGCAGCTGTATCTGATAAAAAACTTATTGACTATGCAGTTGATGAGTTAACAAAGATCACTGGACAGAAAGCAGTATCTACTATTTCAAAGAAAGACGTTGCGTCATTCAAATTGAGAAAAGGGATGCCGATTGGTGCAAAAGTTACTTTACGTGGTGAAAGAATGTATGAGTTTTTAGATAGACTTATTACTTCTGCTTTACCACGTGTAAGAGATTTTAGTGGTATCAAAGCTACTGGTTTTGATGGAAGAGGTAATTACAACCTTGGAGTTTTAGAGCAAATCATTTTCCCAGAAATTGATATTGATAAAGTAAACAAAATTTCAGGAATGGATATTACTTTTGTTACAACTGCTCAAACAGACAAAGAAGCAAAGTCATTATTGGCTGAATTAGGTTTACCTTTTAAAAAGAATTAAGACATGGCTAAAGAATCAATGAAAGCCCGTGAGGTGAAAAGAGAGAAAACGGTAGCTAAGTATGCTGAGAAAAGAAAAGCTTTGAAAGAAGCTGGAGATTTTGAAGGTTTACAAAAATTACCTAAAAATGCTTCACCAGTTCGTTTGCACAACCGTTGTAAATTAACAGGTAGACCAAGAGGTTATATTCGTCAATTTGGTATTTCACGTGTAACTTTCCGTGAGATGGCTAATAATGGATTAATTCCTGGAGTTAAAAAGGCGTCTTGGTAATCTCGCAATAAGTTATTACTTTTGCAAACCAAAAAATAATTTTAATTGATTAAAGGTTCGGGAGACGAGTGTCTCCCGAAAACCATAATCGCAATCAAATACATATGTATACAGATCCTATTGCAGATTATTTGACGAGAGTTCGTAACGCTGTGGCTGCAAACCACAAAGTTGTTGAAATTCCGGCATCTAATCTAAAAAAAGAAATAACTAAGATCTTATTTGATCAAGGTTATATCTTGAGTTACAAATTTGAGGACAACGCCGTTCAGGGTTCAATCAAAATCGCTTTGAAGTATGATAAAGATACTAAAGAGTCGGTAATTAAAGATATCCAAAGAATTAGTAAACCAGGTTTGCGTAAATATGCAGGTGCTGCTAACTTACCAAGAATCCTTAACGGATTAGGAATTGCTATTGTTTCTACATCAAAAGGTTTGATGACAGGAAAACAAGCTAAGCAATTAAATGTAGGTGGTGAAGTAATCTGTTACGTATACTAATTATAAAGACTATATAAGATGTCAAGAATAGGTAAAAATCCAATTGTAATCCCTGCTGCTACGACTGTTGAAGTTAAAGATGGTATTATTACAGTAAAAGGAAAGAATGGTCAACTTACTCAGGAGTTTTCGGACGTAACTGTTACAGTTGAAGGCGATCAAGTATTAGTAGAAAGATCGTCTGATCACAAAGATCACAGAGCAAAACACGGACTTTACAGATCATTAATCAATAATATGATTGTTGGTGTAAATGAAGGGTTTACTAAATCTTTAGAGTTGGTTGGGGTAGGTTATAGAGCTTCAAACCAAGGACAAAAGTTAGATTTAGCTCTTGGATATTCTCACAATATTGTTTTAGAAATTGCTCCTGAAGTAGTTTTAGAGACAATATCTGAAAAAGGTAAAAACCCTATCGTAAAATTAACATCAATTGATAAACAACTTTTAGGTCAGGTTGCGGCAAAAATTAGAGGTTTCCGTAAGCCAGAACCATATAAAGGTAAAGGTGTTAAATTTGTAGGTGAAGTATTAAGAAGAAAAGCAGGTAAATCAGCTTAAAAAATAAGATTATGTCATTAACAAAATCTGATAGAAGACAGAGAATTAGATTCAGAATTAGAAAAACGATTAGTGGTTATGCTGCTAAACCAAGACTATCTGTATTTAGAAGTAACAAAGAAATTTACGCACAACTTATTGATGACGTAAACGGTGTTACTTTATTTGCTGCATCTTCAAGAGAAAAAGAAATAGGTAAAGGTACGAACGTAGAAATTGCAAACGCAGTTGGAAAACTTGTTGCAGAAAAAGCGTTAAAAGCTGGGATTGATACAGTAACTTTCGATAGAGGAGGATACTTATATCACGGTCGTATTAAATCATTAGCAGAAGGCGCAAGAGCGGCTGGACTTAAATTCTAATATATTATGTCTAAATACAAAAATGTAGAATTGGTAAAACCAAGTGGTCTTGAACTTAAAGATCGTCTGGTAAGTGTTAATCGTGTTACTAAAGTTACAAAAGGTGGTAGAGCTTTCGGTTTTTCTGCTATTGTAGTTGTAGGTGATGAAAATGGAGTTGTAGGACATGGATTAGGAAAATCTAAAGATGTTTCTGAAGCAATTGCGAAAGCAGTAGAAGATGCTAAGAAAAATTTAGTTAAAATTCCTTTGAATGGACAATCAGTTCCTCACGAACAAAAAGGTAAATTTGGTGGTGCACGTGTATTCTTAATTCCTGCGTCTCATGGTACAGGAGTTATTGCTGGTGGAGCTGTTCGTTCAGTTCTTGAATCAGTAGGTATTCACGATGTATTATCTAAATCTCAAGGATCATCAAATCCTCATAACGTAGTTAAAGCAACTTTTGATGCTTTATTACAAATGAGAAGCGCTTATACTGTTGCAAAACAAAGAGGTGTTTCTTTAGAAAAAGTTTTTAAAGGTTAATTCAAGGAAATTATGGCTAAATTATTAGTAAAACAAGTAAGAAGCAAAATCAACTGTCCTCTTTCTCAAAAAAGAGGTTTGGAAGCTTTAGGTCTACGTAAAATGGGACAAGTTGTAGAGCATGATTCAAATCCTGCTATCCTTGGGATGATAAACAAAGTTAAACACTTAGTTTCTGTTGAAGAAGCTAAATAACAAATACTGTTATGAATTTAAGTAACTTACAACCAGCTGAAGGGTCAACGCACAATCAAAATAAAAGATTAGGTAGAGGAGAAGGTTCAGGAAAAGGTGGTACTTCTGCAAGAGGTCACAAAGGAGCAAAATCTCGTTCTGGTTATTCTAAAAAGATTGGATTTGAAGGAGGGCAAATGCCACTTCAAAGACGTGTACCTAAGTTTGGTTTCACAAACATCAACCGTAAAGAATACGAAGGTGTAAATTTAGATACGCTTCAATTATTAGTAGACAATGGTATTATTACAGACTCTGTTGATATGACAGTTTATGTGGCTAATCGTCTAGCTACCAAAAATGAAATCGTTAAGATTTTAGGTAGAGGAGAGTTGAAAGCAAAATTAAAAGTAACTGCTCACAAATTTACTGCTACTGCAAAAGCTGCTATTGAAGCTGCTGGTGGAGAGGCTGTAACAATATAATTTTTCTATTGTATGAAGAAATTTATTGAATCAATAAGTAATGTTTGGAAAATCGAAGAACTAAAAAATAGAATCTTAATTACTTTAGGACTTCTTTTAGTATATCGTTTTGGAGCACACGTTACGCTTCCTGGAATTGATGCAACGCAATTGACTGGATTAGCGGGACAAACAAAAAATGGTTTAGGATCTATTCTAGACATGTTCACCGGAGGTGCATTCTCTAAAGCTTCAGTTTTTGCTTTAGGTATTATGCCTTATATTTCAGCGTCTATTGTTGTACAGTTAATGGGAATTGCGATTCCGTATTTACAAAAACTTCAAAATGATGGGGAGAGCGGTAGAAAAAAAATTAATCAGATAACACGTTGGTTAACTATTGTTATTACACTAGTTCAAGGACCAACTTACATCTATAATTTATATAGAACATTACCTAGTAGTGCATTCTTACTAGGTTTTAATTCTTTTGAGTTTTTATTTTCTTCTGTGATAATTTTGGTTACAGGTACAATTTTTGCCATGTGGTTAGGAGAGAAAATTACAGATAAAGGTATTGGAAATGGAATTTCATTGTTGATTATGGTTGGTATATTAGCTCGTTTTCCACAAGCTTTTATTCAAGAATTTACAACCAGAGTTACCAATAACAATGGAGGACCAATGTTATTAGTTATTGAAATTATTATTTGGTTATTAGTAATCATTTCTTGTGTACTGTTAATTATGGCAGTTCGTAAAATCCCTGTACAATACGCTCGTCGTACAACTTCAGGTGATTATGAGCAAGATTTGATGGGAGGAAATAGACAATGGATTCCACTTAAGCTTAATGCTTCTGGGGTTATGCCGATTATTTTTGCTCAAGCAATTATGTTTATTCCTGCGGCTGTAGCTGGATTATCAAAATCAGACGCATCACAATCAATTGTAGGTACTTTTAGTAATATGTTTGGATTCTGGTATAACTTTGTGTTTGCAACTTTAATTGTTGTATTTACTTTCTTTTATACTGCGATCACAGTACCTACTAATAAGATGTCTGATGACTTAAAGAGAAGTGGTGGTTTTATTCCAGGTGTTAGACCAGGAGTTGAAACTTCAGATTTTCTTGATAAAGTAATGTCTTTAATAACTTTCCCAGGATCTTTATTCCTTGCTTTGATTGCTGTGTTCCCAGCCATTGTTGTAAGTTTTATGGATGTACAACAATCTTGGGCAATGTTTTTTGGAGGTACCTCGTTAATAATTATGGTTGGTGTTGCAATAGATACTATTCAACAAATCAATTCATACTTGTTAAACAAACATTATGATGGTTTAATGAAGACTGGTAAAAATAGAAAAGCAGTAGCTTAATTTTTATATGGCAAAACAATCAGCAATAGAACAAGACGGATCAATCATTGAAGCATTATCAAATGCGATGTTCCGTGTAGAATTAGAAAATGGACATATTGTAATTGCTCATATTTCTGGAAAAATGCGTATGCATTACATCAAATTATTACCTGGTGATAAAGTGAAACTAGAAATGAGCCCTTACGACTTGTCAAAAGCAAGAATTACTTATAGATATTAAAGGATATTCACTATGAAAGTTAGAGCATCAGTAAAAAAGAGAAGTCCCGAGTGCATCATTGTGCGTAGAAAAGGGAGATTGTACGTAATAAACAAAAAGAATCCTAGATTTAAACAAAGACAAGGATAATTATGGCAAGAATAGCAGGGGTAGATATCCCAAAAAATAAGAGAGGTGTTATAGCACTTACCTATATCTTTGGATTAGGGAGAAGTAGAGCTATTGAGATTTTAGAAAAAGCTCAAGTAAGCCAAGATAAAAAAGTTCAAGAGTGGAATGATGATGAGATCGGAGCAATTCGTGAAGCAGTATCATCTTTTAAAATTGAAGGAGAATTACGTTCTGAAGTTTCTTTAAACATCAAACGTTTAATGGATATTGGTTGTTATAGAGGTATCCGTCATAGATCTGGTCTTCCATTAAGAGGACAAAGAACTAAAAACAACTCTAGAACAAGAAAAGGTAAAAGAAAAACTGTTGCTAACAAGAAAAAAGCAACTAAATAATAAGTAATATGGCTAAAGCAACTGCAAAAAAACGTAAAGTTATCGTTGAATCAACGGGTGAAGCTCATATTTCTGCCACTTTCAACAACATTATCATTTCTTTGACTAATAAGAAAGGTGAAGTTATTTCTTGGTCTTCAGCTGGTAAGATGGGTTTCAGAGGTTCTAAAAAGAATACTCCGTACGCAGCTCAAATGGCAGCAGAAGATTGTAGTAAAGTAGCTCTTGAGGCAGGACTTAAAAAAGTTAAAGTTTATGTAAAAGGACCAGGAAACGGACGTGAGTCTGCTATCCGTTCTATTCATAACGGTGGAATTGAAGTTACAGAGATTATCGATGTTACTCCAATGCCTCACAACGGATGTCGTCCTCCTAAAAGACGTAGAGTTTAATACTCAAAAAATATAGTATAACCTAGATTGAAAATAGATTATCGAAGGATAAGACCTGAATTCATAATCTCAATCTTAAACAATTTAAAATGGCAAGATATACTGGTCCAAGCACAAGAATCGCTCGTAAATTTGGCGAAGCAATCTTCGGAGATGACAAATCTTTCGAAAAAAGAAATTACCCACCTGGACAACACGGGATGGCTAAAAAAAGAGGAAAAAAATCTGAGTATGCTGTT
Source organism: Flavobacterium sp. 140616W15 (assembly GCF_003668995.1). NCBI lineage: Bacteria > Pseudomonadati > Bacteroidota > Flavobacteriia > Flavobacteriales > Flavobacteriaceae > Flavobacterium > Flavobacterium sp. 140616W15. The sequence goes on along the minus strand of NZ_CP033068.1, from coordinate 3,308,263 downwards.
CAGTTAATGGAGAAGCAAAAAGCTAAATATTCTTACGGAATTTTAGAAAAACAATTCAGAAATTTATTCGAAAAAGCATCAGCTACTAAAGGAGTTACTGGTGAGGTTTTATTACAATTATGTGAAGCAAGACTTGATAATGTAGTTTTTAGAATGGGTATTGCTCCTTCTAGAAGAGGTGCACGTCAAATCGTATCTCACAGACACGTTACAGTAAACGGTGAAGTTGTTAATATTCCTTCTTACCACCTTAAGCCTGGTGATAAAGTTGCTGTTCGTGAAAAATCTAAATCTTTAGAAGCTATCGAACGTTCTTTATCTAATTCAAGTCATGTTTATGAATGGATTACTTGGAATAATGATCTTAAAGAAGGGACTTTTGTTTCTGTACCTGCGAGACTTCAAATTCCAGAAAACATTAAAGAACAATTAATCGTAGAGTTGTACAACAAATAATAATTGACTTAGTCGAAATTTATGGCAATATTTAATTTTCAAAAGCCCGATAAAGTTATCATGATCGATTCAACCGATTTTGAAGGTAAATTCGAATTTAGACCTTTAGAACCTGGTTATGGATTGACTGTTGGTAATGCACTTAGAAGAGTTTTGCTTTCAGCATTAGAAGGTTATGCAATTACATCCGTTCGCATTGAAGGTGTAGATCATGAGTTTTCTACTATCTCAGGTGTTGTTGAAGATGTTACCGAAATTATCCTTAATCTTAAACAAGTTCGTTTCAAACGCCAAATTGAAGATATCGATAATGAATCAGTTACTATTTCTGTTTCTGGTAAAGATCAATTAACAGCAGGTGATTTTCAAAAATTTATTTCAGGTTTCCAAGTACTGAATCCAGACCTTGTTATCTGTAATTTAGATAGTAAAATTAAACTGAATTTCGATTTAACGATCGAAAAAGGTAGAGGATACGTTCCTGCTGAGGAGAACAAAAAACAGAATGCTGCAATTGGAACTATTTTTACAGATTCAATTTTTACTCCGGTAAAAAATGTAAAATACGCAATTGAAAACTTCCGTGTTGAGCAAAAGACAGATTACGAAAAATTAGTTTTTGAAATCAAAACTGATGGATCTATTAATCCTAAAGATGCCCTTACTGAAGCTGCTAAAGTTTTAATTCACCACTTCATGTTATTCTCTGACGAAAGAATTACACTCGAGGCTGACGAAATTGCACAAACAGAATCGTATGATGAAGAGTCATTACATATGAGACAATTGCTTAAAACTAAGCTTGTTGATATGGATTTATCTGTGAGAGCATTAAATTGCTTGAAAGCGGCTGAAGTTGATACACTTGGTGATTTAGTATCGTTCAATAAAAATGACCTAATGAAATTCCGTAATTTTGGTAAAAAATCTTTAACTGAACTTGATGAACTTGTTGCAGTTAAGAATTTAACTTTCGGAATGGATTTAGCTAAATACAAACTAGATAAAGAATAATCTAATTCGCTTAGGCGAGTTAAATTTAACATAGCAATGAGACACGGAAAAAAATTCAATCACTTAAGCAGACAGACTGGACATAGAAAAGCTATGTTGGCTAATATGGCTTGTTCTCTTATTGAGCACAAACGTATTAACACTACTGTTGCTAAAGCTAAAGCGCTTAAACAATTCGTTGAGCCTTTAATCACAAAATCAAAAGAAGATACGACTCACAATCGTCGTATTGTTTTTGCATACTTACGTAGCAAATATGCTGTAACTGACTTGTTCAGAGATGTAGCTGCTAAAGTAGGAGACCGTCCAGGTGGATACACTCGTATCATTAAAGTTGGAAATCGTTTAGGAGATAACGCTGATATGGCGATGATCGAACTTGTTGATTTCAATGAACTTTACAACGGAGGTAAAAAAGAAGTTAAAAAAGCAAAAAGCCGTCGTGGTGGAAAAGCAAAGAAAGCTGAAGAGACTTCTGAAGCTCCTGCTGCTGATACAGAAACGACAACTGAAGCTTCTGAATAATTATGAAAATAATCATTCAATAAGAATTAAGGATAAACTAGTTACTAGTTTATCCTTTTTTTTTGTTTTTTTTGAAACTAAAACACAATAATCTAACACTTTCCCCTCTTAGGGTTTTATTTTTAGAGATGAATTTTTTAAAAAACCTTGCACTCGCTCTTTTAAAAAATTAAATTTGCAAAATATCTAATTACAAATGAAATACACAACACGACAAAGCGCCATTCTTTTATTAAGCGACGGAACAATTTTTCACGGAAAATCAATCGGAATTAGTGGTACAACTTTTGGCGAAGTTTGCTTTAATACAGGAATGACAGGGTATCAAGAAATCTTTACAGATCCTTCTTATTTTGGTCAGATTATGGTTGCTACCAATGCTCATATAGGAAATTATGGCGTAAATGATTCTGAAATAGAGTCTGATAGTATCAAGATATCAGGATTGGTTTGTAAAAACTTTAGCTTTAACTATTCTCGAGAAGGTGCTTCAGAGAGTTTAGAGTCATATTTTATAAAAGAAAATCTTATTTGCATCTCTGATGTTGATACAAGAGCATTAGTTAGTTATATACGTGATAACGGAGCAATGAATGCTGTTATTTGTACTGACGGGACATCTATAGAGGATTTAAAGATCGCATTAGCAAATGTTCCCAATATGGAAGGATTGGAACTTGCTTCTAAAGTATCAACAAAAGAACCGTACTTTTATGGAGATGAAAACGCAACTTATAAAATCTCAGCATTAGATTTAGGGATTAAGACGAATATTTTGCGTAATTTGGCAAAAAGAGATTGTTATATCAAAGTGTTTCCATATGATTCGACATTTAAAGATTTATCTGCATTCAATCCAGATGGATATTTCTTGTCAAATGGCCCAGGTGATCCAGATCCATTATTTGGTGCAATCGAAGTTGCTAAAGAGATCTTGGCAAATGATAAGCCATTATTCGGTATTTGTTTAGGACACCAAGTTATTGCTTTAGCAAATGGAGTTTCTACTTATAAAATGTTTAACGGACATAGAGGAATAAATCATCCAGTTAAGAATATAATTACAGGTAAAGGTGAGATTACATCGCAAAATCATGGTTTTGCTGTTAATAAAGAACAACTAGATAATCATCCGGATTTAGAAATTACACATTTGCACCTTAATGACGAAACTGTTGCGGGTATGCGTATGAAAAATAAGAATTGTTTTTCTGTACAATACCATCCAGAAGCTAGTCCAGGGCCACATGATTCATCTTATTTGTTTGATCAGTTTATTGAGAACATAAAGGGGAATTAAACTAAAACGATTGAGTTAATAAATAAAAGTATTTTATTGCTAAGGAACTTAATTGGTGTTAAATATTTTTATAATTTCGAAAAATATTTATAATTTAATAATAAAAAATAAAAATAATGAGTATTATAATAAAAATTCACGCAAGACAAATTTTTGATTCTAGAGGTAATCCTACTATTGAAGTTGATGTAATTACAGATAATGGAGTTTTAGGAAGAGCAGCTGTTCCGTCTGGAGCGTCTACTGGAGAACATGAAGCGGTTGAATTACGTGATGGAGGTAAAGCTTTTTTAGGTAAAGGAGTTTTGAATGCAGTGAATAATGTAAATACTATTATTGCAGAAGAATTAGTTGGTGTTTCAGTTTTTGAACAAAATGTAATTGATCAAGCTATGATCGATTTAGATGGAACTCCAAATAAATCTAAATTAGGAGCAAACGCTATTTTAGGTGTTTCTCTTGCTGTAGCAAAAGCAGCAGCTAATGAGTTAGGATTGCCTTTATATAGATATGTAGGTGGTGTTTCGGCAAATACATTGCCAGTACCAATGATGAACATTATTAACGGGGGTTCGCACTCTGATGCTCCGATTGCTTTCCAAGAATTTATGATTTTCCCTGTAAAAGCAACTTCTTTTTCTCACTCTATGCAAATGGGAACTGAAATTTTCCATAGCTTGAAAAAAGTTTTGCATGACAGAGGATTAAGTACAGCTGTAGGTGATGAAGGAGGTTTTGCTCCAAATTTACCAGGTGGTACTGAAGATGCTTTAGATACTATTAAAAAAGCTGTTGAAAATGCAGGATATACTTTCGGTGACGAAATTATGATTGCTCTTGATTGTGCAGCTGCTGAGTTTTATGTAAACGGTAAATACGATTACTCTAAATTTGAAGGAGAAACAGGTAAAGTAAGGACTTCTGCTGAGCAAGTTGATTACTTAGCTGAATTAGTAGCTAAATACCCAATTATATCTATTGAAGATGGAATGGATGAAAATGACTGGGATGGATGGAAATTGCTTACGGAGAAAATTGGAAATAAAGTACAATTAGTAGGTGATGATTTGTTTGTAACTAATGTGGAGCGTTTGTCTACTGGAATTGAAAAAGGAATTGCAAATTCTATTCTTATTAAAGTAAATCAAATTGGTACATTAACAGAAACTATTGCAGCAGTAAATATGGCTAAAAATGCAGGTTATACTTCAGTAATGTCTCACCGTTCAGGAGAAACTGAAGATAATACCATTGCAGATTTAGCAGTAGCATTAAACTGTGGTCAAATTAAAACTGGTTCGGCTTCACGTTCAGATCGTATGGCAAAATACAATCAATTACTTAGAATTGAAGAAGAGCTAGGTAGTACTGCTTATTTTCCTGGATTAAATGCTTTCAAGATTAAATAATTGTAAGAGTTATATATTTAAAAAAAAAACCATTCGTGAAAACGAATGGTTTTTTTTTGGAGTTTTAACAAATTCATAGCAAGATTCCTTTTTTAGTTAGTCTTAAATTCCTTAGATTTGATAAATTATTATTTAAAAGATTTATTTCCGATTATATTATGTCAAAAATAGCTACCCTAGAAGTAGATGGTAAGAAAATTGAACTTCCTGTTATAACTGGAAGCGAAAATGAATCTGCTGTCGATATTAACAAATTACGTGATTTAACTGGTTTCATTACTCTTGATCCAGGATATAAAAACTCTGGTTCTTGTACAAGTGAAATTACTTTTCTTGATGGTGAATTAGGAATTTTACGTTACAGAGGATACTCAATCGAAGATTTAGCCGAACGAGCAAGTTTTCCTGAAGTATCTTATCTATTAATTTTTGGAGAATTACCAACTGCTCAACAATTAGCACAATTTGATGCTGATATTAAAAAGCATACTTTGGTAAACGAAGAAATGAAAAACATCATTGATGGTTTTCCAAAAACGGCTCATCCTATGGGGGTTTTGTCTGCATTGACAAGTGCCTTGACAGCTTTTAATCCTAAGTCGGTAAATGTAGAAAATGAAAAAGAAATGTATGAGGCTGTTTGTAAAACAATAGCTAAGTTTCTTGTTATTGCTACATGGACGTATAGAAAAACTATGGGGTATCCATTAAACTATTATGACAATACGATAGGATATGTAGAGAACTTCATGCAATTGATGTTTAAATTGCCTACTGGGCCTTATGCAGCAAACCCTATTATAGTTAATGCATTAGATAAATTGTTCATTTTACATGGTGACCATGAACAAAACTGTTCTACATCTACAGTAAGAATGGTTGGATCTTCTCATGCAGGTTTATTTGCTTCGATTTCTGCTGGAGTTTCTGCACTTTGGGGACCACTTCATGGAGGTGCAAACCAAGCTGTTCTTGAGATGCTAGAAGAGATTAATAAAGACGGTGGAGATACAGATAAATTTATGGCGAAAGCCAAAGATAAAAATGATCCATTCCGTTTAATGGGATTTGGTCATAGAGTTTATAAAAACTTTGATCCGAGAGCTAGAATTATTAAGAAAGCTGCAGATGAAGTTTTAAATACATTAGGTGTTGATGATCCAATTTTAGCGATAGCTAAAAAATTAGAAGCAGCAGCTCTTGAAGATGAATACTTTAAATCAAGAAGCTTATATCCTAACGTAGATTTTTACTCAGGAATCATTTACAGAGCATTAGGAATTCCTACTGATATGTTTACAGTAATGTTTGCTATCGGAAGATTACCAGGATGGATTGCGCAATGGAAAGAAATGCGTGAAAATAAAGAACCAATCGGTCGACCTAGACAAATATATACTGGTCATCCTTTAAGAGAATTCAAATCGAATAAATAAAATTCAATTTAAAGCTTCACTTAACTGTGAAGCTTTTTTTTATCTTTGTTGAAATCAAATAATAGAATATGTTACAATTAAATGTAAAGAACGAAACATCAAGATTACGGGCTGTAGTTTTGGGATCTGCAGTTCATAACGGACCTACGCCAACTATAGAGGAAGCGTATGATCCGAAATCATTGGAGCATATTAAGGCAGGAACTTATCCAGTAGAGTCTGATATGGTTGCCGAAATGGAAGCTTTTAATGCAGTACTTCAAAAATACAATGTGACAGTTTTTCGTCCTGAAATGATTGAAAATTACAATCAGATTTTCGCTAGAGATATTGGTTTCGTAATAGATGACGTTTTTGTGAAATCGAATATTTTACCTGATAGAGAACGTGAGTTGGATGCAATCCAATACATAATAGATCAAATGGATCCTAACAAAGTTGTTCGTCCACCTGTAGAAGTGCATATTGAAGGAGGAGATGTTATGCTTTGGAATGATTATATTTTTATAGGGACTTATAAAGGAAGTGACTATAAAGATTATATTACCGCAAGAACAAATATGGAGGGAGTTGAATTCATTAGAAATTTGTTTCCAAATAAAATAGTTAAAGAGTTTGATTTAGTTAAATCTAAAATTGAAGCTCGCGATAATGCTTTGCATCTTGATTGTTGCTTTCAACCAGTAGGGAAAGATAAAGGAATTATTTATAGAAGAGGATTTCGTGAAGAAGCTGATTATATGTATCTAGTGAGTCTTTTTGGTAAAGAGAATTTATTTCATATCGAGAGAGAAGAAATGTATTATATGAATTCTAATGTTTTTTCAATAGATACAAATGTTGTTGTGTCAGAGAAGAATTTTACGAGACTAAATAATTGGTTAAGAGGTAATGGTTTTGTTGTAGAAGAAATTCCTTATGCTGAAATAGCTAAACAAGAAGGGTTGTTAAGATGTTCGACATTGCCGTTAATTAGAGACTAAAAATAGTTTTTAAGTTTTAGTTTTCAAGTTTATTGCAAACATGAAACCTGAAGTTTGAAACAAAAAAATAAATAAAATGAAACAAACTACAAACGCAATAGTAATGATTCGCCCAGTGGCATTCCGTATGAATGAACAAACGGCAGTAAACAATTATTATCAAAAAGTGTTAGATGGGCTTTTGCCAGCTACAGTAAATGCAAAAGCACAACAAGAGTTTGATGCTTTCGTTGAGAAATTAAGAGCAGTTGGAGTAGATGTAACCGTAGTAGAAGATACTCTAAATCCAGATACGCCAGATAGTATATTCCCAAACAACTGGGTTTCTTTTCATGAAAATGGGGATGTAGCATTATATCCTATGTTTGCCGAAAACCGTCGTCAGGAGCGTCGTGAAGATATCTTAGATATTTTAGAAGAAAAAGGATTCGAAATCAATAATATCGTAGATTATACATCGGCAGAAGAGGATGGTTTTTTCTTAGAAGGAACAGGGAGCTTACTTTTGGATAGAGCAAATGGAAAAGCATATTGCGCCTTGTCACCAAGAGCTGATGAAGAATTATTTATAGAATTCTGTGAAGATTTTGATTATGCACCAGTTATTTTTGAAGCATTTCAAACTGTTAATGGAGAACGAAAACTAATTTATCATACTAATGTTATGATGTGTTTAGGAGAGACTTTTGCTGTGATTTGTGCAGACTGTATTGATGATAAAAAAGAGCGTAAAATGGTTCTTGAAAATCTAAAAGCGGATAAAAAAGAAGTTATTTTAATTACAGAAGCTCAAGTAAATAATTTCGCAGGAAATATGCTTGAAGTTCGTGGAGCAAATGATAAAAAATATATTGTAATGAGTGCTTCAGCTCATCAAAGTTTAACGCCAAAGCAAATTTCACAATTAGAAAACCATGCGGAAATTTTAAGTTCAAGTTTAGATACTATCGAAGCTTGCGGTGGAGGAAGTGCAAGATGTATGATGGCAGAAGTATTTTTACCAAGAGCATAAGTTAAAACAGAATTATAAAAAAAGGGATAAATTTTAAGTATTTATCCCTTTTTTTATTTTTAGCGAAATCAAAATTACATTAAATTCACTTTAATTATATTGATAATTGCACTCACTATATATTGTATTCCAATTGCAATTACAATAAAGCCAACTATTCTAGATATTGCAACAATTCCTGATGCTCCAAGTATCTTAGCAAGATAATGTGCGCTTCTAAGAATAATAAAAATTACAACAGCAATTGCTAAAATAGCAAATGAACCTATTATAACTTCGCTAGTTTGGTGGTGTTCTTGATAAAAAGCAATTAATAAAGATATTGATCCAGGGCCTGCAAGCATCGGGATTGCAAGTGGGGTAAGAGCAATATCATTTCTTTGTTGTGCATCTGTTTCTATCTTTTTGTTTATCCCTCTTTTCTTGTTGAATTTTCCTGAAAGTAGAGAGAATCCTGAATTTACAATTATAATTCCTCCAGCAATACGGAGAGCATCGATACTAATTCCGAAGAAAGTTAGCATATATTGTCCCACAAAAAATGAAACGATTAAGATTAGGAAAACATTTATTGCAGTCCATAAAGAAATTCTGGAACGCTCTTTCTTGGAGTCGTGTTGTGTTAATCCTACAAAGATTGGAACTGTTCCAATTGGGTTTAATACCGAGAAAAGAGCAGCAAATAAGTAAATAAATAGATCCATAAAGTCTTGTTTAGTCTTGTAAAAATAGTCTTTTTTAAAAGATATGATTGTAGTTTAATTAATAGGTAATTGATTTTGTTGAAAAATAACTAAACTTTTTAAATCATCCAAGAGCTAAACCTTTTTGATTACTTTTGTAGTATATATTAAAGACAATGAAAAATAAAAAAACAGTAGTGCTTGGAGCAACTACCAAGCCAGATAGATATGCTTTTTTAGCTATAAATAAATTAGTAGAAAAAGGACATACCGTTTTGGCAATTGGACAAAATGCTGGAGAAGTTGCTGGAGTAAAAATTCATACAAAGGCAATTCCGCTTAAAAATATCGATACAATTACTTTATATTTGAATCCATCGCGTCAGCGAGATTATTATAATTATATTGTAGAAGCTAAGCCTAAGAGAGTGATTTTTAATCCAGGAACTGAAAATCCAGAGTTGTATCAGTTGTTAGAACTTAATAACATTAAGGCTCAAGTTGCCTGTACATTAGTTTTGCTTACAACAAATCAGTATTAGTTCTGTAAAATAATTAATTTATTGTTTTTTTAGTAGCTATTTCCAGCTATCCGCTATATCTTTTTCTGTTCGCTGTGGCGAACAGAAAAAGGATGTCGCTTCTATCTGGGCTAGTTCCTAATAAGAACAATTATAATAAGAAGTTTTATGAAATGTAAAATCTCAGTTATTTGAAACTTCTATTTTCCATAAAACAAAAGTCGAGTAAACCCACAAATTTAGTATTTTTGTCTTCATGGAATTTTCTTCAAAATTAATAGAGAAAGCAGTCAGCGAAATGTCACAATTGCCAGGTATTGGTAAGCGTACAGCTTTGAGATTAGTTTTACATTTATTAAAACAGCCCAAAGAACAAACAGGTTTTTTAGCCGAAGCATTAATGACAATGCGTGCCGATATTAAATTTTGCGAAAGCTGTCATAATATTTCTGATATTGCAGTATGTGAAATTTGTGCTAACACTGCAAGAAATCATCAGACAATATGTGTAGTTGAGGATATTCGCGATGTAATGGCTATAGAAAACACAGGGCAATATAAAGGGATTTATCATGTTTTAGGAGGGAAAATTTCTCCTATTGAAGGAGTTGGACCAAGTCAGTTGAATATAACTACCTTAGTAGAAAAGGTAAAGTTAGGTGGGGTAAACGAAATCATTTTTGCTTTAAGCTCAACAATGGAAGGCGATACAACCAACTTTTATATCTACAAACAAATAGCTGATGCTGAAATTATAATTTCAACAATAGCACGCGGAATTGCTGTAGGAGATGAATTAGAATATGCAGACGAAGTAACCCTTGGACGAAGTATATTGCATAGGGTTCCGTTTGAGAAAACGTTTAAAAATAGTTAACAGAGTCAGTCGAGAAAATTGATGTTTTCTAAATAATAAATGAAAAGCTATATTTGCTATTAAAATTCTGTAAATGAATAAAAACTCTCTTTATCTGTTGTTGCTTATTAGCACTCTTTTTGCATCATGCATTCCGCTAAATGATTTAGTTTATTTACAAGATAAAGGAACAACAAGTACTGAAAGTAATATTGTTGCTGCTGTAGAATCAAAACCCTATCGATTACAGACTAATGATATCTTAAGTATTAATATAAAAGCAATTGATCCAAAGTTGGTAGCTATTTTTAATACTACAGATAAAACCGTAGGACAAAATTTATCTAACTCAGAAGCAGGATTATATTTTGATGGCTTTACAGTTGATGATCATGGAAATATAAGAATGCCAGTTCTGGGGGAAATAAATGTTATGGGATACACACTTGAAGAAGTACGTGTTAAAATAGAAAAACAATTATTAGACGAACATTTCAAGCCAGAAGCAAATATATTTGTAACAGTAAAGCTTGGAGGTTTTAGATATACAATAAATGGAGAAGTAGGATCTCCAGGTACCAAAACACTTTTTCAGCAACAGGTAAATGTAATGGAGGCCATTGCTAATTCTGGTGATATTACAATTACAGGTAATAGAAAAGCCGTTACTATTATTCGTCAATCACCAACAGGAGTCGAAATGCATGATATAGATCTTACGGATCTTAATGCAATAAAATCTCCATATTATTTTTTACAACCAAATGATTATATATATGTAAAACCACTTAAGCAAAAAACTTGGGGGACGGGTAGAACAGGAATAGAATCTATTGGAACAATAATCACTATAATTTCTTTGGCAACAACTACATTTTTACTTTTAAAACTTTAAAAACCTACAAAATGTTAGACATAAAAGATTTTTCGATTTTTGACAATCAATCAGATTTTGATTTTAAAGGTTTTTTGTTGAAAATTGGGGGATACTGGAAATGGTTTTTATTGAGTTTAATAATTTCCTTTGCAATTGCTTATCAGGTAAATATTCGTAAAGAAAAAATATATGGAATGGAAACTTTGATTTCCATAAAAGAAGAAAATAATCCATTCTTTACTTCAAATACAAGTTTAGTATTTAATTGGGGAGGAACTTCCGATCAAATAAGTAATACAATCACAGTGTTACAATCGAGATCTCACAATGAGCGAGTTGTTGATAAGTTGCAATATTATATCGATTATCTAGAACAAGGCAAGTATAATATGGTAGACTCTTATGGAGCTGTCCCTTTTTTTGTTGCTATAGATAAATCGAAAGGACAATTAGCAGCGGCATTAATTAGTATTAAGTTTTTAAATGCTAATGAATATGAAATTAGAATTCCTTTTGAGAATAATTCAGTTTCATTAATCACTTATGCTAATAATTCATATAGTAGCACGGCTGTAGAGATAGGAGATTTTGTAAAGAAGTATAAAGTTGGAGAACAAGTTTCGTTGCCCTTCTTAAACTGGAAATTGCAAATAAATGATAATCCTGGTTTTTATAAAGGCAAAGAATATTTTGTGCGATTTAATGATTTTGATGGAACGGTTGCGCAATACCGTGGTATAAGTGTAAGATCTGACGAAGGAGGAAGTTCGATAATTACATTAGGAATGCAAGGAACCAATAAAGCACGAATGGTTGAATATTTAAATTCGACAGTAAAAATGCTAATAAAAATTCAACTTGATAGTAAAAATCAATTTGCGACAAATACAATTAATTTCATAGATAGTACACTTGTGGCAATGGAGGCGCAGTTAAAGCAGACTGGAGATGAATTAAAGACATTTCGAAAAGGCAAAAATGTTTATAATATAGAAGAAGGAGGGAGTAAGTTTTCAGATAAAATCATGGACTTTGATGTCGAAAAAGATAAGGTTACTCGTAAAATAGCATATTATAATTCGTTAAAAACATATTTAAAAAACAGTGTTGATTATTCTAGGTTGCCCGCTCCATCAGTTGCAGGAATAGAAGATCCAAACATTGTTATAAATGTTTCTAAGTTAATATCGCTTTCTGCACAAAGATCAGAAATGGCCTATGCAGTAAAAAGTGATAAGATTTTTAAAGATTTTGATAATCAAATGATGGCTATCAAGAATGTATTGTTAGAAAATATTGCTTCGGCAAAGTTTTCTTTACAATATGATTTGGAAATGGTTAATAGTAAAATTGGACAGACAGAAAGTACAATAAAAAAATTGCCAGAAGAGCAACAAGAATTATTGAAAATTAAGAGAAAGTACGATTTAAGCGATAATGTTTACAGTACATTTCTTCAAAAAAGAAGTGAGGCAGATATAGTAAAAGCGGCTAATTTATCGGATATTCATTTTATAGATCCAGCCAAAGATATTGGTGGTGGATTGATAGGGCCTAAGACATCAGTTAATTATGTTTTGGCATTGTTCTTGGGGGTGCTAATTCCGTTATTATTAATATGTGTTATTTTTTTTATTAATAACTCGATCCAGAATATAGAAGATGTTAGTAGGCAAACACAGATTCCATTAATTGGAGTGGTGGGAGTAAATAATGAGGCCACGAATTTAGCGGTGTTTGGTAAGCCTAAATCTGCTTTGTCTGAGTCGTTTAGGTCAATTCGTTCTTCTTTACAGTTTTTATATAAAAAGCAACAAGTTGATGGAGCAAAGACATTAATGATAACTTCATCGATAAGTGGTGAAGGGAAAACGTTTTGTTCTATTAATATAGCTACTGTATTTGCATTAAGTGAAAAAAGAACCGTTATCGTAGGTCTTGATTTAAGAAAGCCAAGGTTGGCAGAAGAATTTGAATTGACTAATGAAATGGGCGTGGTTAATTATTTGATTAAGGAGAAAAACTTAGAAGAAATTACAAATAAAACTAAGATTCCTTATTTGGATGTCATCTTTTCAGGACCAGTTCCTCCAAATCCTTCTGAATTGATTTTAGGAGAAACGATGAAAGAATTCATGAATGAGTTGAAGACAAAATACGATTACATAATTTTAGATACGCCTCCAGTTGGACTTGTTTCAGATTCTTTAGAATTGGTACAATATAGTGATGTAACTTTGTATATTGTGAGACAAAATTATACCAAAAAAGATATGATAACGTTGTTGAATAATAGGGTTAAAAGAGGAGAACTCACAAATGCAAGTATTGTTTTGAATGGATTTGAGAATAAAGCCAAATACGGAGCAACTTATGGATATGGATACGGCTATGGAAGTTATTCTAATGGATACCACGAGGAATCAAAAAAAGTAAGTTTATTAAAAGCGATTTTTAATAAATTCAGTAAAAAATAATATCGAGTCATTTAAAGTATTAATTATGGAATCACAAAACACGATATTAATTACCGGAGGAGCTGGCTTTATAGGTTCTAATCTATGTGAATATTTCTTAGGGCAAGGTCATAAAGTTGTTTGTTTAGATAATTTTTCGACAGGTCATCGACATAATTTAAAAGATTTTGTTGCGAATGACAATTTTAAATTAATTGAAGGAGATATTCGAAATATAGCTGATTGTATTTTAGCGGTTCAAGGGGTTGATTATGTTTTACATGAGGCAGCTTTGGGTTCAGTTCCAAGATCCATAAATGACCCAATTACAACGAATGACGTTAATGTTTCGGGATTTTTAAACATGCTTGTGGCTTCAAGAGATGCTAAAGTAAAACGATTTATTTATGCAGCAAGCTCGTCTACTTACGGTGATTCAGAAGGATTACCAAAGGTAGAAGAAGTAATAGGAAAACCATTGTCACCTTATGCTATTACAAAATATGTAAATGAGTTATATGCTGAGATCTTTAGCAGAACTTATGGGTTGGAAACAATTGGATTGCGTTATTTTAATGTTTTTGGAAGGAAACAAGATCCAAAAGGAGCTTATGCAGCGGTGATTCCTAAATTTGTAATGCAATTAATGAATTACGAAAGCCCAGTTATTAATGGGGATGGGAATTTTTCGCGTGATTTTACTTATATTGATAATGTGATTCAAATGAATGCTTTGGCTATTACGACTAAGAATCCAGAAGCAGTTAATACAGTTTATAATACTGCATATGGAGATAGAAATACCTTAAATGATTTAGTTGGTTATTTAAAAAAATATTTATCCGAAAATGATGCTAAAATTGCGTCTATAGAAATAACCTATGGGCCAACTAGAGCAGGAGACATTCCGCATTCTTTAGCAAGTATAGATAAAGCAAAAAGATTATTAGAATACGATCCTAAATATTCTTTACAAGAAGGTTTGAAAGAAGCTGTAAGTTGGTATTGGAGTAACTTAAAGAAATAGTTTTCTTTAAAATAGAATAAAAACAGAATAAAAAATATTTGTAAATTTAGTTAGATGAAAATCACAAAGATTTGTTGTATTGGTGCAGGTTACGTAGGTGGACCAACTATGGCAGTTATAGCACAAAAATGTCCGCATATACAAGTTACAGTAGTTGATTTAAATGAAGAAAGAATCAAGGCATGGAATGATGAGAATACCGATAATATACCAATTTATGAACCTGGCCTAGATAAGATTGTAGCCGAAGCGAGAGGTCGAAACTTATTCTTTTCTACTGATGTTGAAAAAGCTATAGATGAGGCTCAAATTATCTTTATATCTGTAAATACGCCTACTAAGACCTATGGAAAAGGGAAAGGAATGGCAGCAGATTTAAAGTATATTGAATTATGTGCAAGACAAATTGCCAAGATTGCAAAAGATAATAAGATTGTAGTCGAAAAATCGACATTGCCAGTACGAACAGCTGAAGCTATTAAAAGTATTTTGGACAATACAGGAAATGGAGTTCAATTTCAAATTTTATCAAATCCTGAGTTTTTAGCTGAAGGTACGGCAGTAACAGATTTGTTAAATCCAGATCGAATATTAATTGGTGGTGATGCTACATCAGAAGGTAAAGAAGCAATAGACGCTCTTGTAGAAGTGTATTCGAATTGGGTATCATCAGATAGAATTCTAACGACAAATGTTTGGTCATCAGAGCTATCAAAGTTGACTGCAAATGCATTTTTGGCTCAAAGAATATCTTCAATCAATGCCATGTCTGAATTGTGTGAGAAGACTGGAGCTGACGTAGATGAAGTGGCAAGAGCAATTGGAATGGATACAAGAATTGGTTCTAAATTTCTTAAAGCTTCTGTTGGATTTGGAGGATCATGTTTTCAAAAAGATATTTTAAATCTAGTTTATATTGCAAAGTCATATGGATTAAATGAAGTAGCCGATTATTGGGAGCAAGTGATTATTATGAATGACCATCAGAAGAAAAGGTTCTCCAATAAAATTGTTCAGACACTATATAATACCGTTTCAGGCAAAAAAATAACATTCTTAGGTTGGGCTTTTAAAAAGGATACAAATGATACGCGTGAGTCAGCAGCGATTTATGTAGCTGATGATTTGATTAACGAACAAGCTAAAATTGCTGTTTATGATCCTAAAGTCTCTAGGGAAAAGATGCTAAATGACTTAAATTATTTAGAAACTAGAGTTTTAGAAGAGAATACTAAAGCAGTTGCTACTTTTGAAAATGCTTATGAAGCTTGTAACGGAGCTCATGCGATTGCTGTTTTGACTGAGTGGGATGAGTTTGTGAAATATGATTGGGAAAGAATTTATAATTCAATGCAAAAACCAGCTTTTGTTTTTGATGGAAGAAATATATTAGATAAAGAAGAGCTAAAGAAAATCGGATTTGTATATCTGGGTATTGGGTCATGATATTGTAATGAATTAGTTGCTGTTGTATTGATGTTTGTAGATAAAATTCATAACAAAATAAATAATAATGAATTGGTATGTAGTTTATACTAAACCCAGATGGGAAAAAAAAGTTGCGGATCAATTAAATAAGATAGGGGTAAAGTGTTATTGCCCATTGATTATTCAAATAAGACAATGGTCGGATAGAAAAAAAAAGGTAGAAGTGCCTTTGTTTAATTCTTATGTTTTTGTTCAATTAGAAGACTTGGATAGAAATTTAGTGTTTCAAATTCCTGGAGTTATTCGTTATTTATTTTGGTTGGGTAAACCGGCAATTGTTCGTGATGAAGAAATTAGGATTATTAAAAGTAGCATAGAATCTCCTGCGATTAGCGAAGTTTCAGTAGCTCCATTTAAGATAGGAGATAAAATAAAGTTAGATTCAGGTGCTTTTAGTAGTCAGGATGCAATAGTTCGAGAAATATCTAATACTCATTATACATTAGTTTTGGAGTCATTAGGTTGCGTGTTAAAAATAAAATACAAATAAATTAACAAGATAATTGTGAGGTATTTGTGATAATTTGCATAAAAAAGAATCACTAGTTTTAGTGATTTTTTTATGCCTTGTGTTTGAGTTAAGAATATTTTTATGTTGACTTTTAGCCAATTGTGTTTTTTTAGCTACTTAATAATTTATTTTTTATTGTTTCAGTAGTTTTTGCTATTGAATTAATAGCCTTATTATGGTATATTTGCCAAAAGTGTATGTTCGGTTATCTAGGTCAAAATGTGACTTGGATAAGCGAAGCTGTGGGAATAAATGATTATAATGATGAAATACAACTAGAAATATATGGAAAAAAACGTAAAAATAGCAATTATAGGCTTGGGTTATGTTGGATTGCCATTAGCGAGATTATTTGCTACAAAGTATTCTGTTGTTGGTTTTGATATTAATCAGTCAAGAGTAAGTTCATTGCGATCAGGTACCGATACGACATTTGAAGTTGATGATGAAACTTTGCAAAAAGTTTTACTTGACAAAACAGGGGATGCAATTGGTTTGTTTTGTACCTCAAAAATGGAGGATATAAAAGATTGCAATTATTATATAGTAACAGTTCCAACTCCAGTTGACAAGAATAATAGACCAGATTTAACTCCTTTATATAAATCAAGTGAGAGTATTGCTTCGGTTTTAAAAAAAGGAGATATAGTTATTTATGAATCTACTGTTTATCCTGGAGTCACTGAAGAAGAGTGTGTTCCCGTTCTGGAAAGAATATCTGGATTGAAATATAATGTTGATTTTTACGCAGGATATTCGCCGGAGCGAATTAATCCAGGAGATAAAGAGCATACGGTTGAGAAAATTCTGAAAGTTACCTCAGGTTCAACACCTGAAATAGGTAAAAAAGTTGATGAATTATATAAAACTGTAATTATTGCAGGAACACATCTAGCACCGACAATAAAAGTTGCAGAGGCGGCTAAGGTTATCGAAAATTCACAGAGAGATATTAATATTGCATTTGTAAATGAATTAGCAAAAATATTCAATTTAATGGATATTGATACTCAGGCTGTTTTAGAGGCTGCAGGAACAAAATGGAATTTTTTGCCGTTCAAGCCAGGATTAGTTGGTGGTCATTGCATTGGTGTTGATCCTTATTATTTAGCACAAAGAGCTCAGGAATTTGGATATCACCCAGAAATTATTTTGGCAGGACGCCGTTTAAATGACAGCATGGGAGAGTACATTGCTTCTCAAGTGATCAAGCTTATGCTGAAAAAAGGAATTTATGTAAATGGAGCTAATATTTTAATGCTCGGAATCACATTTAAAGAAAATTGTCCTGATGTGCGTAATACCAAAATTGTAGATTTAATAAATGCTTTAAAAGAATATGGGGTTACAGTTACAATATTTGACCCATTGGCAAGTTTAGAAGAAGTATATAAAGAATATAAATTAGATATAATCAATATAATACCTAATCAAAAATTTGATGCAGTTGTTCTAGGAGTAGCACATGCTGATTTTTGAATTTAAATTTTTCAGAACTACAAAAAGAAAATAGCTTGTTGTATGATGTAAAAGGAATATTAGGAGATATTGCAGATAATAGACTGTAAATTTTAAATTAAATTATGAGAGTAGGAATAACTTTTAGTGCTTTTGATTTATTGCATGCTGGGCATATTAAGATGTTAGAAGAAGCAAAGAGGGAATGTGATTATTTAATAGTGGGTTTGCAAATAGATCCAACACTTGATCGTCCAGAAAAAAATATTCCTTCGCAAACAGTAGTAGAAAGATACATACAATTAAAAGGATGCAAATTTGTTGACGAAATTGTTCCTTATGCAACAGAGCAAGATCTAGAAGATATTTTGCGTTCTTTCAAAATAGATGTTCGTATTATTGGTGATGAATATAGGAATGAAAATTTTACTGGACGTGCTTATTGTGAGCAAAAAGGAATAACGTTATACTTTAATGTTAGAGATCATCGATTCTCAAGTAGTAATCTTAGAAAAGAGGTTGCAGAAAAACAATTAAAAAGGATATAATATATGGGAATGCCAATAACTCACGTTATTTTAACAGGTGGAGTAGGTAGTAGATTGTGGCCACTTTCTCGTAAAAGCATGCCCAAACAATATTTAGAGATATTTGAAGAAAAATCATTGTTTGAAATGACGGTGGAACGAAATGCTAATTTGGCAGACAAAGTTATGGTTGTTGGAAACATTGATAATTGTCATCTGAGTGAAAAGGTAATGAAGAAGTTGGGAAAGGATTATATTAATATTGTAGAATCAACTCCTCGAAATACAGCAGCTGCTATTGCCTTTGCCGCCTTTGCTTCTCAACCTGACGATATATTAATCGTAACACCTTCGGATCATATTATTGATGAAATGGGGCAGTATAATCAAGCAATAAAAAAAGCAATTGCTAAGGCAGAAGAAGGATACATTGTAACGTTTGGAATCGTACCAACGAAGCCAGAAACAGGATATGGATATATCGAATCGAGAGGTGATGACGTAGTTTCTTTTCGTGAAAAACCTAATAGTGTTACAGCTAAGGATTTTATTGCAAGAGGTAATTTTTTATGGAACAGCGGAATGTTCTGTTTTAAAGCAGGTGTGTTATTAGATGAATTAAAAACATATCAGCCTGAAGTATATGAAAAATCTAAAAAAGTTTGGGAGAATAATAAAAATGGTAATTTAGATTTAGACTTATCACTAGATATTCCTTCTATAAGTATTGATTATGCGGTTATGGAACGTAGTAAAAAGATCAAAGTAGTTCCAGCAGCTTTTGCTTGGTCTGATTTAGGATCTTTTGAATCAGTATATGATTATTTAATTACTAAAGGGCATTTTGTAGATAAGTTTGGTAATATGGTTATTGGTTCTGATAAGCATACAACATTTTTGGGATTAAAAAATACTATTTTTGTGCACACAGATACAGCTAATTTGATTTTGCAAAAAGAAAATTCGCAAGATGTCAAGGATTTATATGGAGAATTAGAGAGGCGGAACTCTGAATTATTGAACTAAGATAAAAATGAAAAAAATACTTATAACAGGAGGTGCTGGATTTATTGGATCGCACGTAGTAAGACGTTTTGTGACAAAATATCCACAATATCATATTTTTAATTTAGATGCATTGACTTATGCAGGTAATTTGGAGAATATTAAAGATATTGAAAATAAACCCAATTATACTTTTGTTAAAGGAGATATAGTTGATGAATCCTTTATAAATAATCTTTTTTCAGAAAATGAGTTTGAAGGAGTGCTGCATTTGGCAGCCGAGTCTCACGTAGACCGCTCAATAGAAGATCCACTTTCGTTTGTAAAAACGAATGTTATTGGAACGATGAATTTACTTAATGCAGCAAAAAATCAATGGAAGAATAATCAAGAGGGTAAGAGATTTTACCATATTAGTACCGATGAGGTTTATGGGTCACTTGGAGCCGAAGGATTATTTACTGAAAAAACAGCCTATGATCCTAATTCCCCTTATTCAGCTTCAAAAGCAAGTTCTGATCATTTTGTACGCGCATATGGTGAAACATATGGCTTGCCTTATGTCTTAACGAATTGTTCTAATAATTATGGATCCTATCACTTTCCTGAAAAATTAATCCCCCTTTTTATTAATAATATCATCAATAATAAGCCATTGCCAGTATATGGAGATGGTAATTATACTCGTGATTGGTTATTTGTAGAGGATCATGCTAATGCTATTGATTTAGTATTTCATGAAGGGAAAAATCATGAAACGTACAATATTGGAGGCTTTAATGAATGGAAGAATATTGATTTGGTTAAATTATTGTGTCAAATCATGGATGAGAAATTAGGAAGAGATAAAGGCACTTCTCAAGAATTGATAACTTACGTAAAAGATAGACCCGGGCATGATTTGCGGTATGCAATCGATGCTTCTAAAATTAATAGAGAATTAGGATGGAAGCCTTCAGTCACTTTTGAAGAAGGATTAGAAAAAACTATAAATTGGTATTTAAGTAACGAACAATGGTTGCAAAATGTGACTTCTGGAACTTATAAAGATTATTATAAAAAACAATATTCTTAGATATTTGTAATTTTTAATTCAGGGTATTGAATTAGAAGTTACCTAAATGAATTTTATTAAAATAAACTATATGAAAAAGATAACGGCAGTATTTATATTATTTTTTGCTCTTTTGGTATCATTAAATATGTCAGCTCAAGATATTTTAAAGTCTAAAGATTTAAGTGCTGTTAAAGTTGATTATTTATCAGATAGTGATATTAATAAAATCAAAAATCAATTAGAAGCTAAAAGTCTTAGTATAGACGATGCAGAGGAAGCAATTCTATCAAAAGGAATGAGTAAATCTGAGTTTTCTAAATTGAAAATAAGATTAGATCAGGTTTCTAAAAAAGACCAGAAAGATAAAGATCCAAAAGATAAAGATTTAGATGGTAAGGATGGCAAAAATAAAAAGACTGAATTCGGAAGGAAACAGCAAGAAATTATCAATGTTAAAATAAAAGATTCTATAAATGCTTTAATCTTTGGTTCCGAGTTATTTGATAATCCTACATTGAATTTTGAGCCTGATCTGAAATTGGCAACGCCAATGAATTATATTTTAGGGCCTGGAGATGAATTACAAATTAGTGTTTATGGTGTTCAGGAATTTGAAGATAATATTCCTGTAAGTGTTGAAGGAAAGATTACGATACAATATGTCGGTCAAATTGCTGTATCGGGAATGACTATTGAGGCAGCTACACAAAAATTAAAGCTGCTATTGCAAAAGTGTATAGTACGGTTAGATCAGGTCAATCGCAAGTAAGTGTTAGTTTAGCAAAAATAAGA
This sequence comes from Flavobacterium sp. 140616W15, assembly GCF_003668995.1. NCBI lineage: Bacteria > Pseudomonadati > Bacteroidota > Flavobacteriia > Flavobacteriales > Flavobacteriaceae > Flavobacterium > Flavobacterium sp. 140616W15. The sequence continues at coordinate 3,286,870 of NZ_CP033068.1, read as the reverse complement.
ACAATCAAAATTACTATTGTTGGAGGGAAACAACCTGGTAATTATTCAGTGTCTTCTTTGGCGACAGTATATAATGCTTTGCATTTAGCAGGTGGACCAGGCAAAAATGGTAGCTATAGGAATATTGAATTGATTCGTAATAACAGGGTTTATAGAAATATAGACATATATAAGTTTTTACTAAAAGGAGATCAATCAGATAATGTTGGCTTGAAAGAAAATGATGTTATTCGAATTCCAGCTTACAGCATGCGAGTAACAGTAACAGGAGAGGTGAAACGTCCAGGAATTTTTGAGATGAAAAAAGGGGAGACTTTTAATGATTTATTATCTTTTACATCAGGATTTAATGACTTAGCTTATACAGCTTCGGTAAATGTTTTACAGAAAACAGGAAAAGAGTTTAAGGTTCATGATGTTAATGAAAGTGAATTTAACATATACCAACCTCAATCTGGAGATGTTGTTAAAGTGGCAAAAATATTAAATCGATTTGAAAATCGTATTCAAGTTGAAGGAGCAGTGTTTAGACCAGATTTCTATTCTTTTACAGAAGGAATGCGTATCTCTGAATTAATAACAAGAGCAGAAGGTTTAAAAGAAGATGCTTATACAAAACGAGCCAGGATTATTCGTTTAAAATCGGATTTAACGACAGAAATTGTAAATGTTGATTTAGCAAAAGCACTTTCAGGGGATTTAAATTCTGACGTATTATTAAAAGAGAAGATATTGTAACAGTATATTCTATTTTGGATTTTAGAGAAGAATACAAAGTTACGATTGATGGAGAAGTTAAAAATCCAGGTGAGTACGAGTTTTATGAAAACTTAACATTGAACGACTTGGTTGTTGAAGTTGGAGGTTTAACAGGTTCAGCATCAAAACGAGTTGAAATTGCTAGAATGAAAAAATCGGATGCTATTAATGATGCAGACCCAAAACGAGTAGATGTATTTGAGTTGGAAATTAATGATGGAAATAATGAACAAATTAAAAACTTCGCGTTAATGCCTTTTGATGTTATTAACATACGAAGAATGGCTGTTTATGAAAAACCAGAGATGGTTAAAATAAGTGGTGCAATTTCTTATCCTGGTAAATATGTTTTGGCAAACAAAAAAGAAACGGTATATAACGTTGTAATGCGTGCTGGAGGATTAACATCTATTGCTAATTTGGATGGATTGAAAATAAAAAGACCTATTAAAGAAGAACAAATAGAGAAATTAGAAAGTATTGATTTAAATTTGAGAAATGGCGATTCTTTAAAGGAGAAACAATTAGTTAAAAAATTAAAAGACGAACTGAAATATGCAACGATTCCAATCGATTGGGAAAGAATTGTAAAAGATAAAAATCATTACTCAAATGTTACTTTGTTTCCTGGGGATGAAATAGAAGTTGCTACCTATAATGAAGGAGTAAAAGTAACAGGTAATGTATTGTTGACTTCGGAAATACCCTATAGAAGCGGGAAAAGCTTCAAGTACTATTTAAATGCTGTTGGAGGTGTTGATAATATGGGGTGGAAGAAAAAAGCCTATATAATTTACCCGAATGGAAAAGCTGCTGTAGCAAGTTCTTTCTTATTCTTTAGGTCCTATCCCAAGGTAACTCCGGATTCTCAAATTGTAGTTCCTGAAAGACCAGTAGTTAAAAAGATGACAACGGGAGAATGGGTTGGTATTGGTAGTGTGATTTCTAGTTTAGCATTATTAATTATCACTGCTTTTAAATAATAATAAGTTTTAAAATGGATAAGAGATCAATTCAAGACGATGAAATTTCGTTAAAAGGATTAGTATTAAGTGTAAAAGAATGGTATTTTTATCTGTTATCACAGTGGAAAATTATTGTCTTAGCAGGGATAATTGGAGCATCTTTGGGAATTGTATATTCTTTGATAAAAAACCTGTTTATACAGCTACTTTGACATTTGCATTAGAAGAAGAAAAATCGGGAGGAGGTTTAGGAAGTGCATTAGGTTTAGCGGGCTCTTTAGGTTTAGATCTTGGAGGAGGTGGAGGAAGTATTTTTACAGGTTCCAATTTAACACAGTTGCTTAAATCTCGTAGAATGGTAGAGCAAACTTTATTAACTTCTGTAAACTATAAAGACAAGGAAATTTCTTTGGCCGAAATGTATATTGATATTAATAAGTTTAGAGACAACTGGAAAGAAAAACCGAAACTAGCTAATATTCATTTCTTACCTAATACAAAACGTAAATATTTTACAAGAGTGCATGATAGTATTTTAGGCTCAATCTATCAAGGATTATCTAAAAGGGGATTGGTAGTTGGACAAAAAGATAAAAAAATAGCGATAATCAATATTGATGTTTCTTCTACGGATGAATTATTTGCTAAATATTTCTGTGAAGCATTAGCTAAAGAGGTATCAGATTTTTATGTGGCTACTAAAAGTAAAAAATCTAGAATGAACATGTTGATTTTAGAAAGACAAACTGACTCTATTAGAAGAGAACTTAATGGAGCAATTACTGGGGTAGCTATAGCTACGGACAAAACGTTTAACTTAAATCCAGCTTTAAATGTGAGACGGGCCCCATCTTCTAGAAGGCAAGTAGATGTTCAAGCTAATACAGCAATTTTAACTGAATTAGTAAAGCAAACCGAATTAGCTAAAGTGACATTACGTAAAGAAACACCTTTAATTCAGGTGATAGACAGGCCTATCTTGCCATTGGCAAAAGAGCATTTTGGTAAAGCTAAAGGAATGATAATTGGATATTTTATTTTTGGATTCATTTGTGTTTTAGTTATCATTGTTAAAAAATATATTAAAGAAGCCCTTTCTTCATAGTATACTATCTATTATTTAATTTAAAGTTTTAATATCAATTAATATATGAAGATTAAAAATTTAATCATTTTTGGGACAAGACCAGAAGCTATTAAAATGGCTCCTCTAGTTAAAGAATTTCAAAAAAATACAAATCATTTTGAAACCAGAGTTTGTGTAACAGCCCAACATCGTGAAATGTTAGATCAAGTATTACATTTCTTTAAAATTACTCCAGATTATGATTTAGATTTAATGAAAGCTAATCAGAATTTATATTCTTTAACTGCAGATATTATTTCAGGATTAAAATCAATTTTAGAAGATTTTAAACCTGATTATGTTTATGTTCATGGTGATACAACTACTACAATGGCAGCTAGCATTGGAGCTTTTTACTCAGGTGCAAAAATTTGTCATGTAGAGGCAGGTTTACGTACACATAATAAACGATCTCCATTTCCAGAAGAAATTAATCGCCAAGTAACTGGACGTATTGCAGATTTTCATTTTGCTCCTACAACTGCTTCAAAAAATAATTTATTAGCAGAAAACATCAACCCGAATAGCATATTAGTAACTGGAAATACTGTAATAGATGCGTTATTAGCAAGTGTTTCAATAGTTGATAATGTTGATAATGAGGAAATAGATTATTTAAAAACAATAATTGATTCTTCTAAAAAAATTATTTTAGTGACTGGCCATCGACGTGAAAATCATGGACAAGGGTTTAATAATATTTGCGAGGCTTTAAAAGAAATTGCAGAACAACATCTAAATGTTCAAGTGATTTATCCAGTACATTTAAATCCGAATGTAAAAGAACCGGTTTATGAAATTTTATCAAATATTTCTAATGTTAATTTGATTAACCCTTTAACGTATCCAGCCTTTGTTTGGTTAATGAAACAATCGTATTTGATTATAACAGACTCTGGTGGTGTACAGGAAGAAGCACCTAGTTTAGGTAAACCTGTTTTGGTAATGCGTGATACAACAGAAAGACCAGAAGCAGTTGATGCCGGAACGGTAATTTTAGTTGGAACTAATAAAGAGAGAATTGTTTCAGAAACAAATAATTTATTAATAAATATTGGGCACTATAAGTACATGAGTGCTTTACATAATCCTTATGGAGATGGTAAAGCTTGCCAAAGGATAGTAGAATTCATAAGAACAAATTAAATATGGGAGATTCTTCTGACCACCTTGGGAAAAAACTGTTTAAGGAAACATTAATTTATTCTATAGGAAGTTTTGGATCAAAAATAATATCTTTTTTACTCCTTCCATTTTACACCTTTTTACTAACTAAAAAAGATTTAGGTGAATATGATATCTTTATCACTACAATTACTTTGTTTGTTCCTCTCGTTTCTTTGCAAATATCGGATTCTGCTTATCGCTGGTTAATTGATAGAGACAAACAAAATGAAAGATTAAAAGCAGAAATAATTACCAATACCATGATTGCGTTTGGTGTTGGGTTTTTCTTTTTTTCTTTTCTTTTTCTAATTTACAGTGTGTTTGAAACTTTTGAATACAAAGAATATTTTTTTACTTTAATGTTTTTAAATTGTTTACTACCAATACTGCAAAGTATTTTAAGAGGTGAAGGAGATACTAAAAAATTTGCAGTAAATGGTTTTATTACCACATTTTTAGTAATCATCTTTAATGTTGTATTCATATATGTACTTCATTTAAGAGTAGAAGGGATTTTACTTGCTAATATTGTTGCCTACACGATTGCTAGTTTATTCATGATTTTTCAAATTAGAATATTTAAATATTGTTCTTTTAAATATTTGAATAAAAAATTATTAAAAGAGATGTGTCATTATTCACTTCCTCTTATTCCTAATTTGATGAGTTGGTGGGCTATAGGTTCAGCAAGCAAATTTATAATTTTGCATTATTTAGGACCTGAAGCTAACGGAATTTATGCCATTTCGTCTAGATTTCCATCGATAATAGTTATCATAAATTCAGTTTTTGTTTTACCTATACAAGATGCTTTCCTTAAAAAAGATATTAAAATGGAAGATTTTAGTAACTTATTGGTTCACTTTATAAAAATAGAATTTAGTGTAATCCTTATTCTTATTGCAGGAGCACCTATTTACACTAAATACGTTGTTAATAATGAGTTTTATGAATCTTGGAAATATATGCCTTTCCTGTATTTAGGTGTAGGTTTTAACACCGTAGCAGCATTAATTAGTCTTATTTATCAAAAAAGAAGAAGCACTGCAAAAATAACTTCTACTACAATAATTGGAGGTGTTGTATCTATCGTATTAGGATTTCTATTGGTAGAACGATGGGGTTTATATGGCATATCGGTATCTTATTTTTCGGGATTCTTTGTTGTATATCTATTGAGATATTTTGATTTAAAAAAAGAATTAAAACTTGGGATAAATGAGTTTTATTATATAATGTCTTTAATTTTCATCATTGCTACGATTTATTTAATGAATATCTTAGGATTCAAATTTCAGTTACTTTTGTTAGTTTTAATGTTAATTTTGGTATCGTTTATTAATAAAAAAATAATATTAAATTTTTTAAAAAATGATTAGAAAAATGATATTTGAATTTTATCAAAATGCTAAATTAAAACGATTATTGAATAGACTCAAAATAATTGGTGTTAATAATAAAATTAGTTCTTCAACATTAATATTTTACCCAGAAAGAGTATCACTTGGTAGTTATATTTACATTGGACCTAATGCTGAAATAAATGGACTAGGTGAGGTGGAAATAATGAACGGTGTTATTATTGGACCAAATTTAGTTATACATTCGGCAAATCATAATTTTAAAAATTCAAAGTACATTCCTTACGATGAAACATTTGATTTTAGAAGAGTTATAATTGGGGAAAATGTTTGGGTTGGTGGAAATGTAATTATTACTCCAGGAAGCAATATTGGGGAGGGTTGTATTATTGGCGCTGGTTGTGTAGTGTCAGGAACAATTCCTCCATTATCAATTGTTATTGGTAATCCTTGTAAAGTTATAAAAAGTAGGGATTCTGAACATTATTATCGACTAAAGAATGAAAATAAAATCTATCTTAAAGAAAAATTAATAAAGAATTTAAAGCCAGAAATAAACCTGAATTATAATGAATAATTAGGATGTTATGAGTTAGTTCGTTGTGAAGTAATATATTGAAGAGTTGTATAATGTATCAATTTTGTTAAAAATGAATTATCTGAATTTATTTGTTTTTCATCAGTTTGGAATGTATTGTTTAAATTTACGTTTCACTTTTTTTTGGGGTTCTGTTTTATTTTGTGTTCTTCTTGCTCTAAAGAGGACTATATAGCCGAAATAAAACCTATTTTACATTTCGATACGACCAATGGTGTTAAAAATATTGATACTGCTAAAGAATATGATGTGGTTGTTTATGGTGGTACAGCTTCTGGAATTATTGCAGCTGTTGAAGTTGCCAAATCTGGTAAAAGTGTTCTACTTATAAAGCCTTTGAATACTGCTTTGGGAGGTATGACTGCAAATGGACTTGGAATAACGGATGTGCTTAATGTTAGTATATTAGGAGGTATTACGAGGGATTTTTATAAAACAATAAAAAAGTATTATAGTAATTCCCATAATTGGTTTAGCGGAAAAGCAAGTAATTATGAAAGATACTCATATAATGGAGATGTAATGATATGGTTTGAGCCTAAGGCAGCTCAGTATATACTTAGGAATTTTATCATCGAAAATGCTATTCCGATTTTGCATAACGAAAGGCTTAATTTAGCTACAGGTGTTAATAAAAACGGTTTAAATGCTATTACTTCCATAAAAATGGAATCAGGTTTAGTCATAAAAGGGAAAATGTTTATTGATGCATCTTACGAAGGGGATCTTATGGCAAAATCAGGAGTTTCATATACATATGGGAGAGAAAATAATAGCCAATATAATGAACAAGTAAACGGAGTGTACACTATGGCTAATGGTGATCGCAACCAATTTCCAGATGGAATAAAAGGTTTAGGCACAGGATTTCCATTAAATATACCTAGTAACGGAACCGGAGATAGAAAAATACAAGCCTACTGTTATAGAATGTGCTTAACTAACGTAGAAATAAATAAGGTGCCAATAAAAAAGCCTTTCGACTATAATGAAGATGATTATGATTTATTGTTTGAGTACATCAAGAGGTATGAAGGTCATTCTTTTTTTGATTTAATGCCATTGCCTAATGGAAAAACAGATTCGAATAATATGGGGCCTATTTCAACAGATTATGTAGGTAAAAATTATAATTATCCTGAAGCAAATTATGCAGAAAGAGAAATGATAGTTGCAGACCATAAGCGTTATCAGATGGGTTTTTTGTGGACTTTGACAAATCATCCAAAAGTACCAGAAAGAATCCGTAATTTTTACAAACAATGGGGGTTAGCAAAAGATGAATTTGTAGAAACTGACAATTGGCCTAACCAATTGTATATTAGGGAAGGAAGAAGAATGATAAGTGAGTATATTATGACTGAAGGAAACTGTGCTGGTAAGATTGTTGCTGATAGAGGAATCTCCTTGGGTGATTATCCCATGGATTCTCATATTGTTCAACGCTATATCGATATTAAGGGAAATATAAAGAATGAAGGTCAATTTATGGCGAGAACCCCTAAGCCATATCCGATTGATTATCGTGCAATAGTCCCAAAAAGAATACAATGTACTAATTTATTTGTACCCGTTTGTCTGTCTGCAACACGTCCTGCTTTTAGCTCTATAAGGATGGAGCCTGTTTATATGTCACTAGGTCAGGTTTCAGCAGTTGCTGCTGTATTAGCCTTAAAAAACGGTACAACTGTACAAGAGTTACCATATGAGTTGTTAAGAAATGCATTGTTGGAAAAAAAAATAGTATTGCAATAAAAAAATGACAAAAATTACTATAAAAGGAGCTTACGGAGAAACTAATTTTGGAGATGATTTGTTAATGTGTGTATTTGAAAATTTTTTTTTAAAAGAATTTGAAAATGTTCAATTGAATTTTGTTGGTGATTATAATGATTACGTTCAAAATCTTTTAGTTAATAGTACTTATTTAGAACCAAATTTTTTACCAGATTGGGAGGTATATGGAGGTGGAACTCAGTTCTTTGCTTTCCAAAATAAATATGACACATCTTTACTTAAAAAAATTAATGTTGCTCTTAGGAATCCGAGTCTTATTAAAAGTAAAATAAAAAATATTTTTACTAAAAATATTATAAATCAATCTAAAATTGCTTTTTTAGGTTTTGGAATTGGACCATTTTACGAAAATCAAGTTGCAATTTTAAATGCTAAAGAAAAAATTTCTAAGGCTGAATTTGTTGGAGTTAGAGATGAAGTTTCGAATCAGTATTGTACTGATTGGAATATTCCTGCAACCTTAGGGGCTGATGTCGTTTTTTCTTCTTATTTCACAAAAGTTGAATTGAAAACAACTACTGATAGACAACCAAAAAAGAAAATAGGAATCATTGTAAGAGATTGGAACTGGGAAGAATCAGGAAAAAATTATATTAATAACTTAATAGGATTCTATAAGTCATATTCGAATGTTGAATTACAGTTTATTATCTTCGCACCTTCAAAAGACAAGGATTGGATATTAAAAACGAAAAATGAAAAAGTTTTAATTTGGGATCCTATAAAATATTCGATCAAATCATTTTTGGAAGAATTAAATGAATTTGATGGATTTATAAGTGCCCGTTATCATGGTGCAATTGTAGCAGCTTTACTGCAAAAACCTGTTATATGTGTTGAGGTAGAACCAAAATTAAAAATTTTAACAGAACAAGTTAAAGAAATAAAACTTTGGGAAAAACCTTTTGATATTAAAATGTTGGAAAAGTTAGTTGGTCAGTTAAACTATGATATTGATTATGGGGATACTTTGAAAGAAAGAAAATTAAAAGCAGATTTTATGTTATTGGACTTCGCAAAAAGATACAATGAAATAAAATAATTTTATTGAGTTAATCACTCAATTTCTTTGTGTCTATTTCTTTTGAATAAGTCTTTATCAATATACCCAAAGGTCAAAGTATGTTAAACTTTATAAAACAACTGTCAAATAATGAAGTTTGCAAAGCTTATTTGCCACAAGATAAAATGATAAGATTGGAATTATAAATACAAAAAGAATAATTTCATTGCGTAGTGGACTATACTGTGCCATTTTTTTTTAGGTGAGTTATCAAGAATTAGAAAAAAATAAAATTATTATTAGAAGATAATTAAACATGAATATATTAGTAATAGCGCCATTTCCAAATAGTAAAAATGAAAAAGATGGTTTCCTTCAAAGAATAAAAAAAGTAGACTATCTGATTAAGGAAAATAAACGTGTTTACATCCAGATTTCTTTAAAGCATTATATTGTTCCAGAAAAAGTTAATCATGATACTGATGGAGTAGTTGTTTGGAACCTTAATTTCTTTACAGGTTTCTTTTTTTTATTCTATCAGTTATGCAAAAGCGATATGGTTTATGCACATACGATTTATAATCTAATGTGGATTATTCCTTTTTTTCCGATTAATAAATCTAAAGTTATTCTTGATGTGCATGGTACTGTTCCTGAAGAGCAAGAAATGGGAGGTAAGATTGGTTATTCAAAAATTTTGAGTTTTGCGGAAAAGTTATGTTTTAATAATATAAATACGGCTGTTTTTGTAACTGAAAGTATGCATCAATATTATTTAGAAAAATATGCTAATGCAAGTTTTAAGTCTTTGGTTTATGGTATTTGGCCAGATAACATAAGAAAAGGTGATGATGTAGATAAATTAATTTTAGACAAACTTAGAGAAAAGATTGGTATTGGTACAAATGATGTAGTTGTTATTTATAGTGGAGGTTTACATGTTTGGCAAAATATAGATTTGATGTTACAATCTATTAATAACAAAAAGAATGATCAAAATGTTGTTTATATTTTATTAGTTAATGATATTGTTGAAATGAAGAAAATATTAAATAAATTTAATATTAATAAAAGAATTTATTTAGATTCTGTTCATCCTGATGAATTAGCTAATTTTTATACATTATCACATTATGGTTTTGTTTTACGAGACGATAGTATTGTAAATCGAGTTGCAAATCCTACAAAATTAATTGAGTATTTGTTTTACGGAATCACCCCTATTGTTAAACTTGAAGAAATTGGAGATTTTAAAATATATAATTATTCATATATGTGCCTAAATAAATATCTAGAAGATATTTTACATACTTTTAAATGTGTTAATAATGAACAAGTGGTGGCTGACATTTTTAATAGTTATAATGAAGAAGAATTTAAGCATGAAATTTTGATTAATTAAAGAATGGGAATTTATATATTAATATTATTAATACTGTGTTTCCTTTCAGTATTTGATTTTTTTTTCTTTAATCTTTTTGAAAATTCAATAGGTAAGAAGTTTTTATTTATTTCCATTTCTGTTTTTTTGTTTTTTTTGCCGGATTAAGAACTTTAAGCCCTGACATTGATGCTTATGAGGCTATGTTTAAAGAGGTTGAGTCTGGTAATCTAGATAGTTGGATGATTCAGTTTACTGAGCCAGGATATATTTTTTTATTACGGATTTTAAGTATTTCTTCTTTTCAAATTAGTTTATTGGTTATTGCAGCAATAGGAGTTTTATTTAAAATTAATTTTTTTTAAAATATTCTCCATTTGTGTTTCTTTCTTTAATTATATATTTTTCTACTGATTTTATGATAAAAGAGATGGGGCAAATTCGTCATGGTATTGGTATGGGGATTATTTTTTATGCTTACGATTGTCTTATAAATGAAAAAAAGAAGAAGTTTTTATTAGTAGTTTTATTGGCGACTTTATTTCATTTTTCAGCTATTTGTGTTTTACCATTATATTTTATTTATAATTTAAAAAAATCTATATTTTTTTACTTTACTTCAATATTTTTATTGCTCCCGTTTGTTGCTTTCGACATAAAAGGGATGATTTTTAAATTGATGTCTCTTTTGCCAATTGAAAGCTTTAGTTCAAAAGCAGAATTATATTCTGGTTCCGAATTTGCTAATAGAATTGGATTTAGCTCTACATTTTTTTTATTAATCATTATGTTTTGTATTTTACTTTTTTTGAAATATAGAACCACTTATAAACCTCAGATAATTAACGTTTTTGTTAATATTTATTTTTTAGGTTTAATTTATTTTATGGTTTTTAACTCCATTTCGGAATTTTCACTTCGTACAAATGTCTATTTTAGGATGTTAGATATTATTATATTACCTATCTTGATTTATAATTTTAGATATCGTATTATAGGATTGTTGTTACTTGTTCTAATTTTGTTAAATACATTTAAAACTTTAAATACGAGGTATAATGATGAGGCAATTAGTTTTACTTATTTTCCTTATCAGTCTGTTTTCGATTAATAATTCACTAATAATTAAAAATATTGAATATTTTATTTTTACTTCCAGATTCTAGCCTAAAAGGAGGTACCGAGAGATCAACCATAGAGATTGCAAATAAATTGACACATAATGAAAATAACAAAATTTTCATTTTATCTATTTATAGAAGTGTGTCCAATGATTCTTTTAAAATTGATGAAAATGTAATTCAGGAATCTCTTCATAGTGTAAAACCAAAATCAAGAAATACTTTTTCTAAAGTTTTATTTTATTTTAATACAATTTATAGATTACTAGTTTTTGTAAAGCGAAACAAAGTTAATCTTTTAATTAGTGTAGAAGTATTGTCAACTATTTTTACGTACCCAGTAGTCGCCTATTTACGTTTGTTTGGGGATATTAAGTATGTGGTTTGGGAACATTTTAATTTTACTGTTAATTTAGGTTTACGTGTTAGAAATTTTTCTCGAAAGATTGCAGCTAGAAGTGCTGATATAATAATAACACTGACAGAGAGAGATAAAAAAATGTGGTGTAAAAATTTATCTATTAAAGGGAGAATAATGTCTATTCCAAATACATCACCTTTTCCGGTTACTGATAAGATATATAATAGTAATTCCCAAAACATAGTCGCAATTGGGAGGTTAGTTCCGCAAAAAGGTTTTGATTTGTTAATTGATGTTTGGAAATATTTATATGATAATTATGATATACAAGATGGTTGGTATCTCCAGATTATTGGAGATGGACCAGATTATTCTGAATTAGCACAAAAAATCAGCAATTATAATCTTTCGGATAAAATTATTCTTGTACCAAGTAATAATAAAATCGATAAATTTTATGAAAATGCTTCTTTTCTCTGTATGACCTCTAGATTTGAAGGACTTCCAATGACTTTGATTGAAGCACAATCTTTTGGATTACCTACAATTTCTTATAATTGTATTACAGGCCCTGAGGAAATTATTTCTGTGGAGTCAGGGTTTTTAGTAGATATGAATGATTTTAAAAGTTTTAGTGAAAAAGTTCATTATTTAATGAATAACCCAGAAGTACGCTGTAGTATGAGTAATTCTGCTAAAAGTGAGGTTGCTAGATTCTCTGCTGAAGAAGTTCTAATGAAATGGGAAAATTTATTAAAAGCCATTTAACTAATGAAAATTTTGCAAATAATAAATAATCTTTCTACAGGAGGAGCAGAAAAATTAATTTTAGAAACTATTCCTTTATTGAAAGAAAAAGGAATAGTAGTTGACTTGTTGGTTTTGGATGATACTCAGTATCCTTATATGAAAGAATTACAGAAATTAGATTGTTGTAATATTTTTTCATTAGGTAAAGGCTCACCTTATAATCCAACACATATTTTTAAAATCATTCCATATTTGAAAAAATATGATTTGGTTCATGTTCATTTATTTCCTGCTCAATATTGGGTAGGAATTGCAAAATTTATAAGTTTTTCTAAAACTAAACTTATTTTTACAGAACATAGTACATCTAATAGGAGAATGCAAAAACCTTTTTTTAAGATGTTAGATAAAAACATTTATAGATTTTATGATAAAATTGTTTGTATAACTAATGAGGTACAGGAGGTTTTATTTAAACACTGTGAATTCAAATCAAAAGATATTTGTGTAATTGAAAATGGTGTTAATTTGCATTCAATTATGGGAGCGAAAGTAATGCATAAAATGCAAATTGATAATCGGATTTTAGAATCTAATAAATTATTAATTCAGGTAGCAGGTTTTAGACCTCAAAAAGATCAAAAAACTGTAATTAAAGCTTTGCAATACCTAGATTTAAATGTGAAATTATTGTTGATTGGGGATGGACCCTTGCAAGATGAATGTGAAGAATTAGTAGGTAAATTAGGTCTGAAAGAACGTGTTTTCTTTCTTGGAGTTCGAATTGATGTACCAAGCTTATTAAAAACATCTGATATTTCAGTAATTAGCTCGCATTGGGAAGGTTTTGGTTTGGCGGCTGTTGAGGGTATGGCAGTAAGAAGACCATTAATAGCGTCAAATGTTGTGGGATTAGCAAATGTTGTAAATGGTGGTGGTATTTTATTCGAAAAAGGTAATGAAATGGAACTGGCAAAAAAAATCCAGGAATTATTAGAAGATAGTCATCTTTATAATAAAATATCAGATAGCGGTTTTGAAAGAGCAAGAGAATTTGACATAAATTTTATGATAGATAAACAAATAAATTTATACAAAAGATTGTTAGAGTAAATTATTTAAAATATGAAGATTTTAATTGTTATTACAGATTATGGTAGTTTTAATAATTTTTTAGCAGAAATAAGTGTAGCATTAAGTTTAGAAAATGAAATTCATATCATTTGCTCTCGTTCTAATGTAATCAATATTGTCGACAAATTTGATTATACCCAATATGATTTAACATTTCATTTTTTAGATATACCAAGGACTACTTCTATAACAAAATTAATAAAGAGTAGTTTTAGGATTAGGAAGTTGGTAAAAGAAATTAAACCAAATTTAGTTTATGCTCATTTTACAACTGGGATTTTTCCAGTAATTTTACTTAGAAATAAAAATGTTGAGTATTGGGGGACTTTTCATGGATTGGGGATGAATGCTAGCACTGGTCTCAGAAAAATAATGTTTAGTTTTGTTGAAATGTTTAGTTTTATTAGGCTGGACAAGATATTTCTTATAAATAATAAAGATTTTGATTTAGTTAAAAGATTTTTCAGTAATAAAGCAAATAAATATCAGTCCTGCGGCGTCGGGTGTAATATTGATAAATTTGATGGGAATAAATTCCAAGAAAGCGATAAGGAGAACATAAGAAAGGATTTAAAATTAGAAAGTAAATTTATTATCACTTATACAGGTAGATTTGTAGAATTTAAAGGATTTGATTTAGTCTTTCATAGCTTTGCAAAGTTAATTAAAGAATATCCAAACGAATTTGCGTTATTATTAGTTGGAGGAAAAGATCCAATACATATTACAGGACTGACTTTAAATGAAGAAGGAGATTTAAATAATAATAAATCAATAATTAATATTGGTTATACTTCGGAAGTAGAGAAATATTTAGCAATATCAGATGTTTTTCTATTCCCAAGTAAGAAAGAAGGATTACCTGTATGTATAGTTGAATCTCTGGCTATGGGAGTGCCAGTTATTACCTTAGATGAGAGAGGAAATTCAGATATAGTAAAGAACAACTTTAATGGATATTTAATCAAATCAGTTTCAAAAAGCAATGACGCTAATGAAATTGTAGAGAAATTAAAATACTTAAATGAAGAGAATCATGCTCTTAAAATTTTATCTTCAAATTGTATGTTAGATAGAGAAATATACTCCCGTTCATTTTTTGTTCAAGAGCAATTAAGTTTAATTAATGATTTTAAAAAGCAAAATAAGTTAGATTAAATAAATGAATAAAGTAATAATAACTGGAGCATCAGGTTTTGTAGGGAAAAATGTTTTTAATTATTTATCGGACCACTCTTATTTAGTAGATTCTATTTCGTTAAGAAATCCAAACTGGAAATTAAATTTTAAAGCTAATGTAATTATCCATCTTGCTGGCAAAGCACATGATACAAAAAACACAAGTAATGCGTCAGAATATTTTAAAGTTAATACAGATTTAACCAAAAACTTATTCGATGCTTTCTTAGAAAGTGAAATAAAAAATTTTATTTATTTTAGTAGTGTAAAAGCAGTTGCTGATGATGTTTTGGAGGTTTTATATGAAGATATTCAACCTAGTCCCAAGACACCTTATGGACAGTCGAAATTAAAAGCGGAAGAATATATTTTATCGAAAGAAATTCCACACGGTAAAAGAATTTTTATTATTAGGCCTTGTATGATTCATGGCCCTGGAAATAAGGGAAATTTGAATCTTCTTTATAATGTGGTTAAGAAAAGAATTCCTTATCCTTTGGCCGCATTTGATAATCATAGGTCATTTTTAGGAATTGATAATCTTAATTTTATGATTAGAGAGATTCTTTTAAATGAAGAAATTCCATCAGGAGTTTATAATTTTGCTGATGATGAGGTTTTATCTACAAACGAATTAGTTCAAATTATATCTTCTGTTTCAAACAAAAAAAACTTATCTATTGCAATTCCTAAAGTAATTATAAATGGAATTGCTAAAATTGGAGATGTAATTAGATTTCCTTTGAATTCTGAGACAGTGCAAAAGTTGACTGAAAATTATAGAGTTTCTAATCAAAAAATTAAAACTGCGATAGGAATTGATAAACTTCCAAATACGGCCCAAGACGGATTAGAGAAAACAATAAAAAGCTTCATAAAGTAAATAATGCAATACATAATACTAGGACTTCTACTGATGATTATAATGTTACTTTATTTTAAAGTAGCGAATCATTTTAATATCATAGATAAACCCAATGAGAGAAGCTCTCATACAGAAATTACTTTAAGAGGAGGGGGAATTATTTTTTGGTTTTCTGCCTTGCTGTACTTTGCACAGCATATCCAAAGTAATTATTTTTTCTTTACAGGGATTACTTTAGTTACTTTAGTTAGTTTTTGGGATGATATACAGAGTTTATCTAATAAAATTCGAATTTCAATACATTTTATAGCTATAACTCTTGTTTTTTATGACTCAGGAGTTTTTAATTTTATGCCTGTATGGACAGTTGCTATCGCATACATTCTTGCAATAGGCTTAATTAATGCTTATAATTTTATGGATGGGATTAATGGAATAACTGGTTTGTATACTTTGGTTGTTATGGGATCATTACTGTATGTAAATAAAAACATTCAGCTATTTATTGATAGTAGTTTTATAAAATATGCAATGATAGCTAGTTTAGTTTTTTTATTTTTTAATTATAGAAAAAAAGCCAAATGTTTTGCTGGAGATGTTGGAAGCATAGCTATTGCTTTTTGGGTTATCTATCTAGTATTAAGGCTTATTGTAATCACAAATTCTCTTATTTGGCTTCTTTTTTTGGCTGTATATGGAGTGGATGCAATATGTACAATTATGCATCGTTTGTATTTAAAACAAAATATTTTTGAAGCCCATCGTTTGCACTTATATCAGGTTTTAAGTAACGAATATAAAATTCAACATAGATTAGTTGCTTTATATTACGCAATTGTACAAGCAGTTGTTTCGGTTTTGGTTGTTTTTTTATATCAAAAGGTTAATGA
The DNA here is from genome assembly GCF_003668995.1 of Flavobacterium sp. 140616W15. Classification (NCBI taxonomy): domain Bacteria; kingdom Pseudomonadati; phylum Bacteroidota; class Flavobacteriia; order Flavobacteriales; family Flavobacteriaceae; genus Flavobacterium; species Flavobacterium sp. 140616W15. The sequence continues at coordinate 3,270,413 of NZ_CP033068.1, read as the reverse complement.
TATAGTATTATTCATAATCGTAATCACACCGCTACTTTTGATCTATTCAATGAAATTTTATTTGTTGAATAAAAATAACTTAAAAGTCAATATATGATTCCAAAAATAATTCAAGGAGGAAATTTCTCAGACCATCGTGGGACTATTTCGTATGTAAATGACTTTAGTTTTACAGCTGTTGAAAGGTTTTACATTATTAGTAATTCAGATGATAATCCTATTCGTGCTTGGCAAGGACATAAATTAGATGCTAAAAATTTTTATTGTTTAAGCGGAAGCTTCAAAATTCATTTTGTAAAAGTAGATAATTGGGAGAATCCTTCTAAAGATTTATTAATTGAAACAGTTACCGTTTCTGCTTCCGAAAGTAAAATTGTTCATATACCTGCAGGATATGCTAACGCGATTCAGGCATTGGAAAAAGACTCCAAATTAATTTCATTTTCGACTTTGCCCTTAGTAAATGTTAGTGAAGATGATGTTCGTTATGATTCAGATTATTGGAAAATTAATGAATAATAAAAGAATTTTTTTGTCATTGTCCCAGCAAAGTGGATTTGAAGAAAAATACATTCAAACTGCACTGAATGATTCTTGGATAACTACTGGCGGACCAAATGTTGATGAATTCGAGAATAAACTAGAAGGCTTTTTTGAAAAAAACAAATCTATTGTAGCTTTAAATTCAGGTACTGCAGCCATTCATTTAGCATTAATTTTATTAGGGGTTAAGTTGGGGGATGAGGTTATTTGTCAAAGTATGACATTTGCAGCATCTGCCAATCCTATTTTATATCAAGGAGCAATTCCTGTTTTTGTAGATAGTGAGCTTGATACTTGGAATATTTGTCCAGAATTTCTTGAAATTGCAATTAAAGATAGAATTGCAAGAGGCAAGAAGCCTAAAGCCATTATTGCTGTTCATTTGTATGGGATGCCATATAAAATAGATGAAATTTTTTCAATTGCTAATCGTTATGGAATTCCAATAATAGAAGATAGCGCAGCAGCATTAGGGAGTAGTTACAAAGGTAAAAAGTGTGGAACGTTTGGTGATTACGGTGTTTTGTCATTTAATGGCAATAAGATAATCACGACATCGAGCGGAGGTGTGTTAGTTTGTGATTCACAAGGATTAAAGGAGAAGGCCATTTTTTATGCAACTCAATCTAGAGATAATGCGTCGCATTATGAGCATAGTAAAATAGGTTATAATTATAGAATAAGCAACATCTGTGCAGGAATAGGATGTGGGCAAATGGAAGTTTTGGATAAAAACGTTACTTTGCGTAGAGCTATGCATGATTTTTATAAAAAAGTATTTGAAGACATAGATGAAGTCTCTGTTTTCGAAGAACCAAATGAAGATTATTTCTCTAATTATTGGTTGAGTTCAATTTTGATTGAAGATGACTGTGAGAAGAAAATTAATAGAGAGGCTTTAACGTTGGCTTTTGAAGAGGCAAATATTGAAACGCGTCCGCTTTGGAAACCGATGCATTTACAACCTCTATTCGTAGAATATCCATATTATGGAGAAAAAATAGCCGAAAGTTTATTCGAAAAGGGTTTGTGCTTGCCTTCTGGATCGAACCTTACAAACGAAGATAAAAATAGAATTGAAGAAGTAATTAAAACTTTTTTTAAATAATAAAATAAGAATTATATTTTACCATGAAAATTGAACAAACATTTATAAAAGATTTGGTAATTGTGGAGCCAACCGTTTTTGGAGACGAAAGAGGGTATTTCTTTGAATCATATAGTAAGACTAAGTTTAAAGATTTAGGAATTGATATTGATTTCGTGCAGGATAATCAATCCTTTTCTAAAAAAGGAACTTTGCGAGGATTACATTATCAAAATCCTCCTTTCACACAAACTAAATTGGTACGTGTTTTAGAGGGAGAAATAATTGATGTTGCGGTAGATTTAAGAAAAGACTCTTCTACTTATGGAAAAGCATTTAGTGTATTACTATCTGCTGAAAATAAAAAACAATTGCTAGTACCTCATGGTTTTGCTCATGGTTTCTCAGTCATCAGTGAAACAGCTTCGGTAATGTATAAATGTGATGAATTCTATAATAAAGCTTCGGAAGGCGGAATAAAATATGATGACCCATCGTTAAATATTGATTGGGGAATGAATCTAGAGGAGGCGATAGTTTCTGAAAAAGATCAAATTCTCCCTTTTATTGACAATTGCAATAGTTTGTTTTAATGGAGAAAATACTTGTAACAGGAGCAAATGGACAGCTAGGATCTGAGCTTTCTTTGTTGTCCTCAAATTACCCTCAATTTCAATGGGTTTTTGCAGATAGAACCATAATTACTTTAGACAATCTAGATTTACTTAAAGTACAATTAAATGATATAAACCCCTCAATTATTTTAAATTGTGGTGCTTATACAGCTGTTGATAAAGCAGAAACGGAGAAGGAATTAGCTAATGTAATTAACCACTTAGCAGTAGAAGTATTGGCTAAATATGCAGCTAAAAATACAGTTAAATTAATTCATGTTTCTACAGATTATGTTTTTGATGGGGCATCTTCTGTGGCTCTTGATGAAGAAGCTCCAACAGAACCTATAAATGTTTACGGAGCTACTAAAAGAGCAGGGGAGATAGTTTGTTTGCAAGAGAATCCAAATGCTATTATCATAAGAACATCGTGGGTTTATAGCCAATTTGGGAATAATTTTGTGAAAACAATGCAACGATTAATGCAGGAAAGAGATTCGATAAGTGTAGTTAATGACCAAATCGGATCGCCAACTTACGCAGCTGATTTAGCACTAGTAATGATTCAAATCATTTCATCAGAGAAATGGATTTCAGGAATTTATAATTATTCGAATGAAGGAGAAATTAGTTGGTATGAGTTTGTATTGGCTATAAAAGAAGTTGGAGGGTATGATTGTAAAGTTGAAGGTATTCCTTCTTCAGCATATCCTACTCCTGCGAAACGTCCTTCATTTTCTTTATTAAATAAAAATAAAATAATGGAAGTTTATGCTGTAGATGTTCCAAATTACAAAGAGAGTTTAAAAAAAATGATGACACAGTTATAGTTGTTGATTTTTTGTTAATATAAATTGATTTAATTAAAAGAAATGAAAGGAATTATTTTAGCAGGAGGTTCTGGTACAAGATTGCATCCGTTGACACTGGCAATGAGCAAGCAGATGATGCCTGTGTATGATAAGCCAATGATTTATTATCCATTATCGACTTTGATGATGACAGGGATAAATGAAATTTTGATTATTTCAACGCCTCATGATTTACCAAATTTTAAAAAATTATTAGGGAATGGTGAGAATTTGGGTTGTAAATTTAGTTATGCCGAACAAGCCATTCCAAATGGTTTAGCACAGGCTTTTGTAATTGGAGAAGAATTTATTGGAGAGGATGATGTCGCTTTGATATTAGGAGATAATATATTTTTTGGAGCCAATATGCAAGAGCTCTTGCGTTCAAATACAAAGCCAAATGGAGGGGTCGTTTTTGCATATCATGTTTCGGACCCAGAGCGTTATGGGGTTGTAGAATTTGATCATGATTTAAAAGCCATTTCGATAGAAGAAAAACCAGAGAGCCCTAAATCTCATTATGCAGTTCCAGGTTTATATTTTTATGATAATTCAGTTGTTGAAATAGCCAAAAATATTCAGCCGAGTGCCCGTGGAGAATATGAAATTACCGATGTAAATAAAGTATACTTACTAAAAGACGCATTAAAAGTTGGAATTTTAAGCAGAGGAACAGCTTGGCTTGATACGGGGACTTTTAATAGTTTGATGCAAGCTGGGCAGTTTGTACAGGTTTTAGAAGAAAGACAAGGTTTAAAAGTTGGTTGTATTGAGGAAATTGCTTGGAGGCAAGGTTTCATTGATGATACTCAACTTGAACAGCTAGCGCTACCCCTGGTTAAGTCTGGTTATGGAGCTTATTTAATGGATTTTTTAAAACAAAAGAGAGCTGGAAATAAAATTTAATTTTTTAAATCTATTATTTTGTATTTTTGTACTTACTATGGAACTCTTTAATTCTAAGACTAACTAATTTGAATAATAAACCAACCAATCTTGCAATTTTATTTGCTAAGTATTTTTCTGTAACCAACTTGAGGCTTAATATTCATAATCTGAGTTATTTGCCGAGGTGGATTATAGTTTTTATGGATGTTATGGTGTTGATTTTCTCTTTTACTTTTACTTATTTATTATTTAAGGGTACAGGTTTAGGTTACATTATAACACATCATGAGTTTTACTTTGTAGGTTCGCTTTTGGGCGTTAATATTTTTTTCTTCTGGTTATTTAGGACTTATTCAGGTATAATTAGACATTCATCATATATTGATGCTGTTAAGCTGTTGTTTTCACAAATGTCAGTGCTGATTGTTTTCTTGTTCTTTAATTTTTTATTTGAACTATATCATGGTGATAAAGCATTTTTAAATACAGCGCTTTTTATAAATATAGTGCTTTCATTCTGTGGTTTGTTTTTATATAGAGTTGTTGTTAAACAAACATTTGAACTTTATTTTGCTGAAAAGACTAATGCTAAGTTGATAAGGACTATTATTTATGGGACTGACGCCAATGCGATATCGGTTGCTAATGCATTAAAATTTGAAACACCATCTCGTTTCAAAATTGTAGGTTTTGTGGATAAAAACAATCAAAATGCTTCAAAGAGAATGTTGGATTTACCCATATTGATTCAAAAGAAAAGATTGCCTGCATTGATGCGGTCGGTTGCTGCTGAGGGGATTATTATCGCAGATAAAAGTTTGTCTAAGGATGAGCAATTGATCATTGTAGATCAGTGCTTAGAATTTAATTATCGAGTGTACACCGTGCCTTTAATTTCGGATTGGGAAAACCAAAAAGAAATTTCTCAAAAGGTAAAGAATATTCAAATTGAAGATTTACTGGAAAGAAAACCCATAGTATTAGATAGTAAATCTATATCTAAGCAATTAAAAGATAAAACTATTTTAATTACAGGAGCTGCAGGGTCAATAGGAAGTGAAATTGTAAGACAGGTAATAGGTTTTAACCCTAAAAATATAATTTTATTAGATCAAGCAGAAACTCCATTACATAGTCTTTGTTTAGAAACTCAAAATATAATCTCGAGTTGTAGAATTCATGCTGTAATTGCTGATGTTAAAAGTAAAGAAGCAATGGAGAGAGTATTCAAAGTTTACGGGCCACAAGTCGTTTTTCATGCTGCTGCTTATAAACATGTGCCTTTAATGGAAGAAAATCCATCTCAGGCTATATTGACAAATATAGAAGGTACTAAAAATTTAGCAGATCTATCCTGTAAATATAAAGTAAAGAAGTTTGTTATGGTTTCTACAGACAAAGCTGTTAACCCTAGCAATGTTATGGGAGCAAGCAAGCGAATTGCTGAGAAATATGTGCAGTCACTACATTTAAAAAATCAAAAAGAAAAAGGAAACGATACTACAAAATTTATTACAACACGTTTCGGAAATGTATTAGGTTCCAATGGATCGGTAGTGCCTTTATTTACCAAACAAATTGTAGAAGGTGGTCCTCTTACTATAACACATCCTGATATTATTAGATATTTCATGACCATTCCGGAGGCATGTCAATTAGTTCTTGAGGCTGGAGCAATGGGTAATGGAGGTGAAATTTATATATTTGATATGGGTAAACCAGTTCGAATTATTGATTTGGCTAGAAAAATGATAAAATTAGCAGGGTTTATTCCAGATAAAGAAATTAAGATTCAAATTGTTGGACTAAGACCCGGAGAAAAACTTTTTGAAGAATTATTAAATGATACATCAAAAACGCTACCAACATATCATAACAAAATTATGATTGCTGAAGAAATTCAAGATGAATATGAGACCCTACACGTGGAAATCGATGAGTTAATAGGGATATCTAAATTTTTTGATAACGATGATATTGTTGCCAAAATGAAAAAAATAGTGCCAGAGTTTAAAAGTATGAACTCTAGTTTTGAAATTCTTGATAAATAATTCTTTAATTTAAGTTTATTTAAGTTTAAATATTTAAGGTGTTTTTTTGAATAAAAACACCTTTTTTTGTTTCTGTGAAAATAAAAAGATACAGTAAAAATGTATCTAATTATTATTTTGTTGTGAAAATATTCCATAATTTAGGTTATTAAAATATATTGGTTGCTCGCTTTTAATACTGAATTTTAAAGCTATTCATGAACAAATCAAAAGATGTTTCGGCTCCTTGGTTGTTTGAAATAACACCTAAGAATAATTTTTTTTCGCTACATATAAAAGAAGTTTGGCAATACCGTGACTTGTTGTTTCTTTTTGTTAAAAGAGATATCGTAACGGTTTATAAACAAACAGTTTTAGGGCCACTTTGGTATTTAATCCAGCCTTTACTTACATCTATAATATTTACTATACTATTTAATAACATTGCCGGAATCGATACCGAATCTGTACCTCCTTTTTTATTCAACCTTGCAGGAATTACTGTTTGGAACTACTTCACATCTTGTCTTACAGCAACCTCCGACACTTTTAGAGCTAATGCTGGAATCTTTGGAAAAGTATATTTCCCAAGAATAATTACACCTTTATCCATTGTAATTTCAAATTTGATAAAATTTGGAATTCAGTTTTTGATTTTTATCGCTTCCTATATTTACTATTATTCTCAAGGAGCTGTTATTAGTTTAAATGCTGTAACAGTTTTTTTCCTCTATTGGTTGTTTTAATGGGGGTTCTTGCGTTAGGTTTAGGTATGCTGATATCTTCGCTCGTTACTAAATATAGAGATTTTAGTAATTTAATTAATTTTGGAGTACAACTACTAATGTATCTTTCTGCAGTTGTATATCCAATGGCATTAATTAAAGATAAATTACCCAATTATGGGTGGATAGTACAATACAATCCGTTAGCCTATATAATTGAGACATCAAGATATATGCTTTTGAATATAGGTGATATTTCTTTCTATGGTCTTCTTTATACTTTTATTATAACAGTTATTATTTTTTTTGCAGGATTATTAGTCTTCAATAAAACAGAAAAAAGTTTTATCGATACGGTATAGTCTATAATATTTTTTATAAGAATCCTTACTATTTGGTTTAAAATAATTTTTAATAAAATGGATACAGATATTATATTAAAGGTTGAAAATATTTCTAAACAATATCGTTTAGGACAAGTGGGTACAGGAACTTTAAGTCATGATTTAAATCGGTGGTGGCATCGCATACGCGGAAAAGAAAATCCATATTTAAAAATTGGTGAAGCAAATGATTGTAGTACAAAAGGGACTAGTGATTACGTTTGGGCTTTGCAAGATGTTAATTTTGAAGTTCAACGTGGAGAAGTTCTAGGTATAATAGGAAAAAATGGAGCAGGGAAATCTACGTTGCTAAAAATTTTATCGAAGGTTACGGCACCAACTACGGGGAGTATTAAGTCTCGAGGTCGTATTGCATCTTTACTTGAAGTCGGTACAGGATTTAATCCTGAACTTACAGGAAGAGAAAATGTTTATCTCAACGGAGCTATTTTAGGAATGACCAAAAAAGAAATTACATCAAAATTAGATGAAATTATTGATTTCTCAGGCTGTGAGCGTTATATTGATACACCAGTTAAAAGATATAGTAGCGGTATGACTGTTAGGTTAGCTTTTGCTGTTGCCGCTTTTTTAGAGCCAGAAATATTGGTTGTAGATGAGGTCTTAGCTGTTGGCGATGCCGAATTTCAAAAAAAAGCAATCGGTAAAATGCAAGATATTTCAAAAGGCGAAGGACGCACCGTTTTATTTGTTAGTCACAATATGGCTGCTGTTAAAAGTTTGTGTACTAAAGCAATTGTTTTGGAATACGGCAAAGTGGTTTTTGAAGGAGAGGTGTTACCTGCAATAGAGAAATATTTATCTGATAAAAATAACATTTCGAATGTAAATATTAAAGAAAGAAAAGATAGGGTTGGGAGAGGTAGAATAAGAATTTCAGATGTTATTATTCTTAATAATTTTAAGGTGATGACAGGATCTAAATTTTCAGTTCAGATTGAATATAATAATATTGATGAAGAAATAGAAATTAATGAATTTGGAATGAGTATTTGGAACACTAGAGAGGATAAAATAATAAGCATTTCTTCTACTTTTAAAAATCAATTAAAAGACATCTCTAATAAAGGTAAAGTAATTTGTGAGCTGCCGAATCTTCCATTAGTAAAAGGTAGTTATGTTATTAATTGCTTTGTCAGTTCAATTTTTGGATTAGAAGATTATATTCTTGATGTATTAAGTTTTGACGTAGAGGATAATGATATTTATGGAAATGGAAAAACAGTAAATCCAGAATGGGGAATGATTGCAGTTGAACATAATTGGATTCAATAATTACGCATTATGATACAAGAAAAAGAAGCGTTAGAGAAATGGTATGAAACAGAAGATCCTTGGGGATATAATGAAAATAAGGAAGACGTATTAAGAAAAGAAATTTTGCTTGCTGAAATTCCAGACAAAAAGTATAAAAACGTATTAGACATCGGATGTGGACAAGGGTTTATTACTGAAAATTTACCTGGTGAGATGGTATACGGAATTGATATATCACAAGCAGCAATAGATTTTGCAAATAAAATAAGAAGAGACAATTTAATTTTTAAACAAGGGTCAATATATGATATTGACAAATTATTTGATATTAAGTTTGATTTGATAATTATTACAGGAGTTCTTTATCCTCAATATATAGGAAAATCTTCGAGTTTAATTTATTTACTAATTGATAAAATACTAGAAGATAAAGGTGTTCTTGTGTCTGTACATATAAATGATTGGTATAATGCTCAATTTCCGTACTTAAAAACAAAACAACTTTTTTATAATTATAGAAAATATACTCACAACTTAGAAACGTACTCGAAATGATTTTAATGTATCATAAAATACATCTTAGTAGTCCATCAATGTGGTGGGTTACAGTAAATGATTTTTATAGACAAATGTCTGAAATTTCAAGTAAAGAGGTTGTGTATTTAAAGGACTATGATTCAAAAAATCCAAATCATGTTGTAATTACTTTTGATGGTATTTACAAAAATGTTCTAGAATATGGACTACCTATTTTAAGACATTTTGATTATCCATTTGAGTTGTTTTTGACTTCAGATTATATAGGTTTAGATAATGAGTTCGATTCGATAGAACCAATTGCTCCATTTGTAAATTATGAAGAATTGCAATTGTTGGTTGCGAATAAAGGAAGATTACAATGGCACACTAAAAGTCATCTTAATTTAAAAAATATTCAGGATTTGGATGTTATAATTGCAGAACTTACTGTTCCAGAAAAAGTGAAGCAATTAGATGTTAGTGGATTTACTTGGTTTGCTTATCCGCATGGAGAATTTAATGAATTGGTTATTCAAGAAGTGCGAAAGCGATTTGAAGGTGCTGTTTCCTGCATACAAGGAAACAATGAAGATAAATTTGTTTACAATAGACTTACAGTTGTTAATGACACAAAACTGCGAGCTAATAAAATTGCATGTATTATTGCTTCCTATAATTATGGAGATTATCTTATAGAAGCTATTGAATCAGTATTAAGGCAAACAATAGTTCCAGATGAAATTCTTATTTCTGATGACTGTTCTGACGATGAAACAGGAATAATTGCAAATGAATATGTTAAAAAATATCCACAACTGATAGCGTATAATCGGAACGATGTTAACATGGGAATTGTAGCTCATTTTAACAAAGCAATTTCTTTGACAAAATCAGAATATGTATTTTTTTTAGGAGCAGATAATAGACTTTTAAGTAACTATGTTGAAGAGTGTGCTAGAAAATTAGATGCGAATATAAATACTGCAATTGCATACACGGACTATACTTTTTTTGGTCCGAGAGCAAGACTAGCTTATTCTAAATTTTCTGAAGATAGAAGAGCAGGAATTATTGAAAATACATTTTATCAGATTTGTTTCCCCGATTTTAATAATCGAGAAGAGTCATTAGAAAATCTTTCAAAAGAAAATTTTATTCATGGATCTTCCATGTTCAAAAGAACTGCATTTAATGAAGTTGGAGGGTATCATAAAACGGGTACTCCCGAAGATTATAATTTATTTAGAAGAATAGTAGAAAAAGGATGGAGAGCCGAGAAAGTTAAAAATACAAATTTGGAGTACAGACAACATAATATAGGGCAAGCTAACAATGTTTTAAGTTTACAGAATAAACTTAATTTTTATCAATCTGCCTATAGTAGAAAGAATACATTCGAGAAATCATTTTTATTTAAAGTCTTCTGGAAAACATACATAATCAAAGAAAAAGTAGTTAACCTTAACAAGAAAAAAGTTTTAAGATATATTAAAAGAATAACGAAAACTAAATAGATGATTAATGTCACTATAATAATTCCAAGCTATAACCATAGTAAATTTTTATTAGATCGATTAAAAAGTATTTCTAATCAAACCTATAAAAATTGGGAAGCTATTATAATTGATGATCAATCGTCAGATAATAGTGTTCAGATAATTAGGAGTTTTCTTGTAGAGAATCCAAATTTTAATTTAAAACGCTTTATTATAAACGATGTGAATTCTGGAAGCGGTTATTTCTCTTGGCAAAAAGGAATTGAACTAGCAACAACTGAATACATCTGGATTGCCGAAACAGACGATTATTCAGAATCGACTTTCTTAGAAGAATTGGTTTCTATTTTAGATATAAATAAAGAAGTTTCTTTGGCTTTTTCGGGAAGCAATTATATTGAAAATAATAGAATAATTTATGATTCAGTCAATAGAACAAAAGATTTAAATGTTCAAATAAATGATTATAAAGTTCTAGATAGTAGTGTTTTTTTAGGCAGAATGCCTTTTAATACCTATATAACGAATGGGAGTGCTGTAGTTTTTAGAAAGCCTAAGACAGGAATTCCGTCTGAAGTGTTTAGTAATAGATTATGTTCGGATATTTTTTTATGGTCTCATTTATTACAAAATAGCTCCTTTGTTTTTCATAATAAAAATTTGAATTTTTTTAGAAGGCATGAAGGATCAACTTCATCCTATTTAAACAAAAATAAATTAGAAGAAGTTTATCATGAGAAAGCACAATATTTAAATTATTTTAAACAAACGGATAAGTACGGTCAATTTATAGAGTATTACATAAAATATTACATTTGGACGCATAAGAATGATTTTTTGAACACATCAAGTATTCAGGAAATTCAATCTGGCAAGAAAATCAAAGCATTATATTTTTATAAATTGATCTGTTTTTTTGTTTCTAAAATTTTCAGAAAATGATGACTCCTTTAGTAACTGTAATTATACCAACTTATAATCGAAAGGAATATTTAGAAACTGCTATTCAATCGGTAGTAGATCAGTCTTATAAAAATATTGAAATAATAGTAATTGATGATGGTTCTACAGATAATTATGCAGTATCAATTTGTGATAAATTTTCAAATTGTACTTATTTTTATAAAGAGAATGGAGGCTTGTCATCAGCCAGAAATTATGGGATTAATTTGTCGGAAGGTGAATTCATAGCCTTTTTAGATGATGATGATTTTTGGGAAAGTTCAAAAATAGAAAAACAAGTAAAGATACTACTTGAAAATCATTCTGTTGATTGTGTGCATTCTTCAGTTGCTGTGGTGAATGAAAAGGGAGAATTAACAGGAAGCTATTTTGGAGCCGCTCAAAATAAAATAGATAAACGCTCAGGATATGTTTTTTGGAATGCTTTAGGATGCTGGGTAGTCAAGTCACCAACACCTTTAATCAGAAAAAATGTTTTTCAATCTGACTTATTATTTGATGAAACGATCAAAGTAGGGGAGGATATCGATTTTTACCAACGAATGTTTTACAGACATAAGCTACATTACATAAATGAACCTTTAGCATTTTATAGAGAACATAATAATACAGAAAGACTTTCGCTTCAGCTTAAAAAATACATTGGAATTGAAAATAAAATGTTTTTGAATTTAAAGAAAATGGGAATTAAAAATCCATTTATTTTACATTTAATCGCAGTTAAACTTTTGAAAAAAGCTATCAAAAAAAATAATTTTATATATCCAGAAGCAAAAATAAATATCTCTAGAATGCATATTTATTTTCGACCAGACTATTTCCTGAATCGTTATTTTGGATGATTATGTTGCAATGAAATAAACTATAAGCATTTAGTTTATTTCAGAATCTAACTTTAATTGATCAATATTAAATTCTATATATACCTTTAAAAATGAAGATAAATAAAATGATTAAGAATCTGAAAAGATTTGATTTTAAAAATTTATTGAAACTAGTTATATATAAATTTAAAAAAAAGATAAAGATTAAACCTTCAAAAGAAGAGTCAGATTTATATCTTTATTACTCTTATTTAGTAAAGTATGATGGCTTTTTAGTTGAGGAAACTAAAAAATATTATATAACAGATTTTAAAACTAAGTTTTCTAATTTAGTAAAGCTTAGAAAACGTCCATCAAGTGATTTTGATGTTTTTTATCAAGTTAATGAATGTAGTGAATATCTTTCGGTAGTAACGTATTATAAAAATAATTTTACATATAAAGAAAGCTACTCTCTCAATATAATAGATGCGGGATCTAATATAGGATTAACGTCTCTTTTTTTTACAGAACATTTTGAAAGTGCAAGAATAATAGCTGTTGAGCCTGATACTAAAAATTTCCAAATGTTGAATTATAATTTAAAAGAGAAAACAAATTTTGAGTTTATTAAAGTTAATGGAGCAGTATGGTCTTCAAACTCAAAAATAAAAGTTATAAATGATTTTAGAGACAGGTCAGATTGGTCATTTAGAGTTGAAGAGTCTGATGAAAGTAATGCTTTGCAGGCATATACAATAAATCATTTGGCAGAAGTGAATCATTTTCAGTATATTGATATACTAAAGATAGATATTGAAGGTGCCGAAAAACAAATTTTTGTATCTTCTGTCTCGAATTTGGAATTCTTAAGTAAAACAAAATGTATTGCTATGGAGATTCATGACGAGTTTGATTGTAGACAAGAAATTTATGCAGTTCTGGATAATTATGGATTTACAATCGTTAATGAAGGAGAATTGACTATTGGAATTAATGAAAAATTAAAAAGCAAGTTAATTGAATGAACGCCTAATATATGCAAATAAACTATATCATATTAGCTCATAGATATCCAAAACAATTAAGACGTTTAATTCAGAAATTAACCACTCCTGAAGCATTTTTTTATGTTCATATAGATAAAAATACTTCAATAGATTTATTTGCAAAAGAACTAGCTGATTTACCAAATATAAGTTTTGTTGGGGATCGTAAGCAAGGAATATGGGGAGATATAGGAATTGTTAATGCTACGGTGAATGCTTTAAAACAAATAGTAAGAGATAAGAAAGATGGTTATTGTGTACTGCTGAGTGGTCAAGATTACCCGATTAAGTCAAATGATGATATTAAATTTTATTTTGCATCAAATTTAGGAAATGAATTTATTGACATTGTTCCGTTACCAACAAAACATTTGTCGATAGATAGAATTGAAAAGTATAAATTTAATTTATCTTCTAGAAAAGAGGATTTTATTCAGATTGGGGCGATTCTAGAAGCAGATTTTTTTACAAAAGAGACACTAAAAAAAATCTATCGATTAATTAGAGTTGGGCGTTACGATTTTATTTTAAAAGTTTTAAAAAGAAGAAAATATCCTAATTATATTAAACCCTACGGAGGAAGCCAATGGTGGGCTTTGACAACACAAACAGCTGAAAAAATAATCCAGTTTGTTGATGAATATCCTGATTTTGTTAAATATCATACTTATTCATTAATTCCAGATGAGATGTTTTTTCAATCGATTATTATGTACTTGATAGAGGAGAATAACAAAATTAAAATTATGCCATTTCTCACTTATGTTAATTGGGAGAAGAAAAATTGCGATTTACCAGTTACATTCAGTACAGCAGATTTTGAAGAGTTAATCTCCCAATCTGATTATAAATTGTTTGCTAGAAAATTTGATAGTAATATCAGTGAGGTAATTTTAGATAAAATAGATGCTTTTCATTCTTAAAAGAATTAATAAAGATGCGAGTAGGTCAAAATCCAGAGAAAAAAGAATCTAGAAAATTAGTGTATAAAAAACACAGGATAATTATCCCCGTTTTTATACCGAAAAATGAAGATGATTATTATAAAGAATCTTTGGATGTTTTTAAATTTTGTATTGAGTCTTTAATTAGAACAATAGATACAGACAACACTGCAATTACTATATTAAACAATAATTCAAATTATGATGTTCAATGTTTAATTGAAAGTTATTTTGATAAAAAATAATTGATAAGTATGTAAAATACGCTGAGAATAAAGGTAAAGTATATGCTGTTTTACAAGAAGCAAGAGCTTCTTATGAAGATTTTTTAACCATTGCAGATGCAGATGTGTTTTTTTTAAATAATTGGCAATCAAAAGTTCAAGACGTTTTTGAAAAATTTAAAGAGGTTGGAGTTGTAGGTTTAACACCTGATCCCAATATGGCTTTTTACTGTAATAATTCTATTTTCTATTCAGAATATTTTAAAATTAAAAAAGGAAAAATTGTAGCCGATACCGATTTAGAATTATTTGAGAATAGTATTGGTAATGCAAATTTATTTGTAACCCAAAAAACAAATTGGAAAGAGAAACAATATTATCTTGAAAAAGAGGATGTCAGAGTTATCGTAGGAGCAAATCACTTTGCATCTACTTACAGAAAAAAAATATTTAAAAAATTACCATTTCAAAAACCAATTTATGTTTTTCCTGGAGGTGAATTAGATTTTTTGGATATTCCAATAGATAAATTAGGATATTATAGAGTTTCCTTGCCCAAAGCATTTGCATATCATATGGGAAATACTATTGATCAAAATTTAGATCTTAGTATTTTAAAAAATGATAGATTAATTAGTAAAAGAAATTCTGAAAAACGAAATCCTATAAATGTAATTCCCTATTTCTTAAAGGGATATTTTGTTAGGCTGATAAGAAAATGTTCTCTTATTTAATTTTATATGGCAAATAAAGTTTCAATAATTATCGCCACTTATAACCGAGCTCATCTTATTCTCGACACTCTAGAAAGTGTTTATGCCCAAACGTATACCAATTGGGAATGTATAATTGTAGATGATGGTTCTACAGACAATACAGAAAAAATTGTAAATGATTTAGTCTCTAAAGACAGTAGGTTTATATTTTTGAATAGGCCATCAGAAAGACCTAAAGGACCTAATGCAGCTCGAAATTTTGGTATTGAGAATTCTACTGGCGATTATGTTTTATCTTTAGATTCAGATGATTGGATTTTGCCTGAACATTTGGAATTAAAAGTTGAGGTTTTAAAAAAAGATCCTGCAATCGATGGGGTATTGTCTAAAACAATAATGGTTGATAGTAACAAATTCATAATAAAAAAAGAAGAGCGTACTCGTTTGACCAAAAACATCTTAGAGGATTTTATTTCGTTGAGAGTTTCTTGGTATATGCATGATATAATGTGGAGGAGGTCTTTTTTTGAGAATAAGGTTTTATACGACGAACAGTTACTGAAAATGTTAGACAGAGATTTTCATATAAGAAGGTTATCTGAGAATCCTGCATTAGCGTTTGTTAATGAGTATTTATCTTTATATCGAATTCATGAAAATTCTAATTCATCTAATAATAATATTAATGTAGCAGAATCACGGCATAATGCAATTGTTAAAATTGTTATTGTTTTGAATGAAAAAGGAAAACTTTCCAAAAATATTAAATTTTATTTATTCAAACATCAAGTGCAAAATTTAGTTATATTACACAAGCATCCTAGAAGTATTTATTTGTATTTGAGCTTAATAAAAAAGACATTTGTTTTTAGATCCGATTATTTAAAATGGGTTTTGAAGTTGATGGTAGGTTATTTTTCGTTTAAAATTATTGGTAAAGGACTATATTTTGTACAGTAATGAAGAAGTTTCTAAAGAAAATAATATATAAGATTTTAAACTCAGTCGAGTCAAACGATAAGTTTGAGTCTTTTGGTTATTCAAGAGGTATTCAAAATGTTGTATTTGAGGGCAAAAATGGGATACCTGATAGATGCAATTTTTCTGGCAGAATACATATCGGATATGCTACTACTTTAGGCTATAATAATTATATACATGGTGAAGTGAGTATTGGTAAATATTGCCAAATAGGAGCCGATGTGGCTATTTTTACAAAAAATCACCCAACTAATAATATGTCAATATATATTGGTAAGAATCTTTTTAACGGTGAATTAAAACAGTTGCGAGAGGAGAATAAGGTAATAATAGGCAACGACGTTTGGATTGGACATGGGGTAATTATAGTTGGAAATGTAATTATCGGAAACGGTGCAGTTTTAGCAGCTGGTAGTGTAGTAACAAAAAATGTTGAGCCTTATTCTGTAGTGGGAGGGGTACCTGCTAAATTATTACACAAACGTTTTTCTAATACAATAATTAAAGAAATTGAGGATTTGAAATGGTGGGATAAAAACGAAGCTGAAATAGAAAAATTGAAGCCATTGTTTTTTAAGAAATTCACAAATGCAAATAGTATCTATGAGTAAAACAATTGCTATAATACCAGCACGAGGAGGCTCAAAACGAATACCAGAGAAGAATATTCAAATCTTTGGAGGGTTGCCACTAATGGTACATTCAATTTTATATGCGCAAAAGAATAGTGACATCATTGATGATATTTATGTTTCAACAGATAACGATGAGATAAAAATTATTGCACTGCAGTACGGGGCTAAAGTTATTGATAGACCAGCATCACTTTCGGGTGATTTAGAACCTACTATTACTGCATTAATTCATGCTTTGGAATATATAGATAATGATGAGATAGAAAATATTATTTTATTACAACCAACAAATCCATTGCGGCCAGAAAATTTATTGAAGGAAACATTTAGCCTTTATCAAAATGAAAATCTGGATAGCTTATTTACTGTTTCAAGAAATTATCAAAAATTTGGAAAAATATCAGAAAATAAATTTATTCCATTTAATTATACAATCGGACAGCGAAGTCAGGATTTAGTTCCTATTTTTTCAGAAAATGGATTATTATATATTACTAAAGCTTCTTTAATTTTTGAAAATATTATTATCTCAGAAAATGCTTGTCCGTATGTAGTAAATCATGCTTTTGCCAATGTTGATATTGATCTGCCAGAAGATCTAGATTATGCAGAATATCTTTTTCAAAAAAACGCCCCATATTTATGAAACCATATATAGAAATTGCTGGAAGGAAAATAGGACCGGATTTTCCACCTTTAGTTATTGCAGAAATTGGAATTAATCACGAAGGGTCTCTACAAGTTGCCAAAGAAATGGTTGATGCAGCCTGTAGAGCTGGAGTTGAAATAGTAAAGCATCAAACTCATATTGTAGAAGATGAAATGAGTGGTGCAGCAAAAAAAGTGATTCCAGGTAATGCCACTGTTTCTATTTATGAAATTATGGAACGATGTTCATTGAATGAAGCTGATGAACTTGAACTTAAAAATTATGTTGAACATAAAGGAATGATTTTTAT
This sequence comes from Flavobacterium sp. 140616W15, assembly GCF_003668995.1. Taxonomy (NCBI): domain Bacteria; kingdom Pseudomonadati; phylum Bacteroidota; class Flavobacteriia; order Flavobacteriales; family Flavobacteriaceae; genus Flavobacterium; species Flavobacterium sp. 140616W15. Next base: position 3,252,725 of record NZ_CP033068.1, on the reverse strand, counting down.
ATCAACGCCTTTTTCACGAGCGGCAGCCGAACGATTGAAAAAATTTGATGTTCCAGCTTATAAGATAGGTTCTGGTGAATGTAATAACTATCCATTATTAGAGCATATTGCTTCATTTGGAAAACCAGTTATATTAAGTACTGGTATGAATACGATAGAAAGTGTTCAAAAAGCAGTAGCAATTTTTGATAAACATAGTATTCCTGTAGTGTTATTGCATACTACAAATTTATACCCAACGCCAGCCCATTTAGTTCGATTTGGTGGAATGTTAGAATTAAATCAGGCTTTTCCAGATAAAGTATTTGGTTTAAGCGACCATACGTTAAATAATAATGCTTGTTTAGGTGCCGTGGCATTAGGAGCAAGTGTCTTAGAAAGACATTTTACAGATCATATGCAACGTGTCGGTCCAGATATTATTTGTAGTATGGATGAAAAAAGTTGTCAGGAATTAATTGTTTCATCTTCAGAGATCGCTTTAATGCGTGGAGGTACAAAAAAACCAGCAACAGAAGAACAAGTAACAATTGATTTTGCTTTTGCGACAGTCTGTACAATAGCTCCAATAAAAAAAGGAGAAAAATTATCAAAAGAAAATATTTGGGTAAAACGACCAGGAACAGGTAAAATCTTAGCAGCATATTTTAATGATTTAATTGGGAAAGTAGCTACGAGAGATATTGATAATGATGAGCAATTAGATTTTATAGATTTTGAGTAGTTCAATAAAAAAAATACTTTTCCTAACTGGGACGCGAGCTGATTTTGGTAAAATAAAACCATTAATTTCAATTCTGGAAGACCAACCCGAATTTGAAGTTTTTGTCTTTGTTACCGGAATGCATCTACAAGAAATTTATGGATATACACTGATTGAAATTGAGCGTTGTAATTTTAAAAATGTCTTTATATTCGAGAATCATACTCATGAAACAACAATGGATTTAACATTAGCCAAAACGATTGAAGGCTTGTCTAATTATTGTAAAAGCATAAAACCTGATATGATTGTTGTGCATGGTGATCGTGTAGAAACGCTTGCGGGTGCTATTGTAGGATCTCTAAATAATATTCTTGTTGCTCATATTGAAGGCGGAGAAGTTTCGGGAACTGTAGATGAATTAATTAGGCATAGTGTTAGTAAACTAAGTCATATACATTTTGTGTCGAATACAGAAGCAGCGAAAAGACTTATTCAAATGGGAGAAATTTCGGAATCTGTTTTTACAATTGGATCTCCAGATATCGATGTTATGTTTTCAAATACGCTTCCAAGCTTAGAAACGGTTAAGGAATATTATCAAATTTCGTTTGAAAATTATGCACTAGTTATGTTTCATCCTGTAACTACAGAATTTCAAGTAATGCAACAGGCTGCGAAAGTTTTTGTTGATTGTCTGTTACAAGATTATCGTAATTATGTGGTTATTTTTCCAAATAATGATTTAGGGAGTCAATTTATTCTTGATGAATTTAAAAGATTGAGGCAGAACACAAGATTCAGAATTTTTCCATCGCTTCGTTTTGAGTATTTTTTGACTTTATTAAAAAACAGTCAGTTTATTATAGGTAATAGTAGCGCTGGAATTCGTGAAGCCCCATATTACGGAATCCCAATAATTAATGTAGGTACTCGCCAGCAAAATAGAGTAATAAATGCGGATATTGTAAATACAGGCTATTCTATGGTAAGTATAAAAGAGGCACTTTCTATTATAAATTCACATAAAGTTAAAGTAAAAACTACTGATTTTGGTCAAGGAAATAGCAAAAAAATGTTTTTAGATTCGCTAAAGAAAAACGATATTTGGCAGCTCAATCATCAGAAGAAATTTAAAGATATTTAACGGAATAAAATTCAAGTTTTTTAGAATTAAAAAAATCGGAATCTATGTTGCAAAGCCTGATGTTCATTAATATCATTATAATAATTTATGTTTTTTAATTCCTTAGCGTTTACTATTTTTTTGCCAATCGTTTTCTTCTTGTATTGGTTTGTTTTCAATAAAACAAAAAGTTCACAAAATGCTTTATTAATTGTTGCGAGTTATTATTTCTACTCTTGTTGGGATTGGAGATTTCTATTTCTTTTGGTTTTTTCTACCTTTTTGGATTATTATACAGGAATCCAAATAGAAAAAGGAAAATCAGAAAAGAGTAGAAAATTCTGGTTTTGGTTGAGTATTATAATCAATTTAGGTTTTTTAGGAATTTTTAAATATTACAATTTCTTTGCAGCTTCTTTCTCCGATTTATTAAATTCGGTAGGAGTTAAGGCAAGCCCTATTTTATTAGATGTAATTCTGCCAGTAGGAATTTCGTTCTATACTTTTCATGGATTGTCCTATGTGATTGATATCTATTATAAAAGAATAAAAGCCGAATATAACTTTGTAGATTACTCTTTGTTTGTGAGTTATTTTCCGTTATTGGTTGCAGGACCAATAGAGCGAGCCACTCACTTATTACCTCAAGTAAAAGTAAAACGAGAATTTAACTCTGAGTTGGCTAAAGAAGGTGTATATCAAATCATTTGGGGATTAGTCAAAAAAGTTGTTATTGCAGATACTTGTGCCACTTATGCTAATGCGATTTTTGATAATTATCCTTCAATGAATTCTTTCTCGCTTGTTTTAGGCGCAGTATATTTTGCATTTCAAATCTATGGTGATTTTTCAGGGTATTCAGATATTGCACTTGGGGTTTCTAAGCTCTTTGGTTTAGATTTATTGCGAAACTTTAATTATCCTTATTTTTCTAGAGATATTGCCGAGTTTTGGCGTCGTTGGCACATTTCGCTTTCTTCTTGGTTTCGGGACTATTTGTACATTCCATTGGGAGGTAGCAAAGGAGGAATTTGGATGAAAATCCGAAATACTTTTATCATTTTTATAGTAAGCGGATTTTGGCATGGAGCAAATTGGACTTATGTTGTTTGGGGACTTATTAATGCCATTTATTTCTTGCCTTTACTATTATCAAGCAGTAACAGAAACAATATGGGTGCTATTGAGTTAAAATTTAATTTTGATTCTGTCAGAGTAATTATGAGTATTCTATATACTTTTTTACTCACTTGTGTTGCGTGGGTATTTTTTAGAGCGAGATCTATTTCTGATGCAGTTTTATATCTGAAAAGAATAATTACAGATGGGAGTTTTAAAGCTCAATATTTATCGAATGAACGATATAATTATGAGTTGCTAGCACTGATTGGAATATTCGTTTTAGTCGAATGGAACAATCGTGATAAGATAGAGCCCTTATCGGGGAAAAGGAACATGTTAAAATTAGCTTTAGCGATAACAGCAATAATTGCTTTCGGGACCTACTCAGATTATAAAGAATTTATATATTTTCAGTTTTAATGAAGAATTTTTTAGTTTATACAGCAAAAATATTGGCCATAATAATTTTGGTTTCAGTAATTTTAGATGGACTTTATACGTATGTTTTTTTACAGTCTAAGAATAGAGGAAAGATCGAGACCGTTTTTAATTCTAAAGCTAAAAAATATGACGTAGTTATTTTAGGTTCTTCTCGTGCCAATAATCATTTTGTAACACAAATGTTTGAGGATAAAGGACTAAAGGCATTTAATTATGGAATGAGTGGAGGGCATTTGTTTGAGGCTTCATTAATGCTGAAATTAATGATTGAAAGAAAATATGTTATTAAGAATGTAATTTTAGAAGCTGATTTGAATTTGTCAAATGATGAGGAAGCAGAAGGTGTTGCAACTAAATTTTTGCCTTATATTCGTAATTCAGAAGTTATAAAAGAACATTTCTCATCACAAGAAAATTTTAATGAGTTATATTATATCCCATTTTATAGATATGTAAAGTACGATGGTAAGATTGGATTTAGAGAAATTTTCTTTACAACTATTGGCGCTAAAACAAATGCGTTAGACAATCTGGGATATTATCCATTGGGAAAATATAAAAATGGGAATATGAAAAACAATATTGTTAATCTAAACCCTTTGCCTCGTAATAAATATTATGAAGAAATTAAAAATATTTGTAAAACCAATAACATCAACTTTATAGCTGTAATGACACCTATGTGCGAAAATGTTAAAGGAATGGAATATTTTGATAAAGTTAAAAAAGCGTATCCAGAAATTCATAATTATGAAAACGTAGTTGTTGAGGATAAGTATTTTTCGTCCTGCGGACATATGAATGATGCTGGTGCTAAAATTTTTACAGCTAGAATCTTGAAAGATTTTTTTGTTAAAAACTAGCGAGATATAGTTTTAAAGAGGAATACTTGGTATGTAGGTTTATTAAATTAATAGTATTTATTGATTTTTTGAATGAAAAAAGACAAGATTTTTTTACTCTTCCCAGATGGGGTCGGAATTAAGAATTACCTTTATTCTAATGTATTTAAGGATACTGACAAGGATTTAGTGTTGTTTCATAACTTCGACTCCGAAACTGTAAATGCAATACAAAGCAATGCAGTAATTGAATACGAAATCACAATTCCTACTTATAGAGAGTCTGCCAAAGAGAAGTTTTTAAGAGAATTAATTTGTCTTTCGAGATTACGTTATAATACCCAATTAGTTAACAATGAATCCTTATTAACTAATTGGAACTGGAGCCAAAGAAGTATTTCCAAAAAAATATTTTACAAGATAATTGAGAGACTAGCTCCTTTTTTTAAGATGTATTCTAGCATTTTAAAATTAGAAGAGAAATATCAAAAGGCTATTCGTCAAAATAGTTTCTATGATGAGGTAAAAGAGATCTTAATAAAAAATAAACCAAAGACTATTTTTTGTTCACACCAACGAGCTCTAAAAGCGGCTACAATTTTTGCAGTTGCTTCAGATCTTGGAATCAAAACGACAACAGTAATTTATTCATGGGATAATTTACCGAAAGCGCGTATGGCCTTAAGAGCAGATACTTATTTAGTATGGTCAGATTATATGAAAAAAGAATTGAGGTTGTATTATCCTGAAATTCCTTTGAGTAATATTCATATTACTGGAACCCCTCAATTTGAGTTCTATGAAAATGATGAAAATATAATTGATAAAGAAGTTTTTTATAGAAGATATAATTTAGACCCAAATAAAAGAATCATTTGTTTCTCGGGTGATGATACTAAAACGTCTCCTGATGATCCGAGTTATTTAACAGACATCGCTACAGAATTAACGAAAGCCAACTTGCAGAATAAATATCAAATTCTGTTAAGAAGATGTCCTGTAGATTTTTCAGGAAGATTTGACTCGGTAGTAAAAAATTATAGTAACTTTATCAAAGAAGCAACCCCTTTGTGGCACTTTAATTCATCAAAAGAATGGAATGCTATTTATCCTTCTGCCGAAGATGTGAAACTACTTGTCAGTACTGCTTTTTATTCTGATATAGTTGTAAATGTAGGATCTACAATGGCTTTTGATTTTTCAATGTTTAATAAACCGTGTGTGTTTATTAATTATGTGCAACAAAATAAAAAAGTAAAAGATTGGTCAATTAAAACAATTTATCAATTTCAACATTTTAGAAGCATGCCGAGTAAAAATGCAGTGATTTGGCTCGATAGTAAAGATGAAATTGTAGAAAAATTAACTTTAGATACGAACTGTAGCCCAGTTATGGTTATATGGAGAGCTATTGTTCTAGAAGATTATAAAAATTCTTCGGTTAAAATAAAAGAAATTATTAATACAGACTAAAATGCACATCTGTTTCCTAACAAATGAATATCCAAAAGAAGGCTTCCCGCATGGGGGAATAGGAAGCTTTACAAAAACATTGGCTGTAGCATTAATTGACAAGGGAATCAGAGTTTCGGTAATAGGATTGAATTATACTTCGAATAATGAAACCGAAATTGTATATGGAGTTCATATTCATCGCCTTAAAAGGAGTACTATAAAAATGATTTCCTGGCATTTTAATTTTAAAGCAATTAATAATAAAATTAAAGAAATTCATAGAGAGCATCCCATTAATATTATTGAAACTTCTGAATTAGGTCTGGCTTTTATATCAAAAATAAAAAATATTAAATATATCATCAGACTGCACGGAGGACATCACTTTTTTGCAGAAGGCGAAAACAGAGGAATTAGTAAATGGAAAGGATTTCAAGAAAAAAAATCTTTCAAAAACAGTGATGGATTTATAGCAGTTTCTCGATATGTAAAAAATCATACCGAGAAGTATTTAAGCTATTATGATAAACCACTAGGCTATATCAATAATCCGATAAATAGTAAACTTTTTAAACCCACTGAAAAGTATTTAGCTAAAGCTAAAATTGTTTTTGTTGGTACCGTTTGCGAAAAAAAAGGAATACGTCAATTAATTCAGGCTTTCCCATTCGTAAAAGACATATATCCTGAAGCAATATTAGAAATATACGGTAGAGATTGGTTTTTTTTAGATGGAAGTTCTTATATTCAGTTACTTAAAGAAAAAGAATTGCCTAAATTAGGTGAGATTTCAAAAGATATTCATTTTTATGGAGCTGTTTCGCAGACACAGTTACCTGAAATTTATGAAAAAGCTTCCATATGTGTTTTTCCATCCCATATAGAAACTCAAGGCTTAGTAGCACCAGAAGCCATGGCAATGGAAAGACCAGTTATATTTACAAAATTAGGACCTGGACCAGAAACAATAGAAGATTATAAAACAGGATTGTTATGCGATCCATATGATCCTGAAGATATAGCCGAGAAAATCATTTGGGTTTTTTCAAACCAGAACAAAGCAAAAGAAATAGGGGAAAAGGCAAGAGAGTTTGTACTTAAGAAATATGGACTAAGTCCTGTTGTTTCTCAGAATATTTGTTTTTATCAATCAGTGATTAACGAGTAATATTTTTTGATTAGTGAATTAAATTAGTAAAGACAAAAGTTATATGAATTTATTTCAATTGATAGAATCAGATTATAAAAAGTATAAAAAATATGGAGGCAATTTTTTTGTCATCTTATTTCTTACCCAAGGTTTTTGGGCAATATTTCAATATCGTATTGCAAGTTTTATTTATAGAAATGTAAAGATAATTGGAATAAGACAGGTTCTATTATTTGGTTGTTTATTATGGCAAAAAACAATTGAAATCTTAACTGGTATTTCTTTACCAGCATCAATTAAAATTGGAGGATCTTTTTACATAGGTCATTTTGGAGGTATAATATTGAACAGTAAAACTGTAATGGGCAATAATTGTAATCTTTCTCAAGGGGTTACAATAGGGGTTTCAGGACTTGCAATGCAACGAGGAGTACCGAGCATTGGTGATAATGTTTATATTGGAGCAAATGCGACTGTTGTCGGACAAATTACTGTAGGTAATAATGTTCTAATTGGAGCAAATACATTTGTGAATTCAAATGTCCTAGATAATGGAGTTGTATTAGGAGTACCAGCTATTAGAATTTCAGATAAAGGTTCGGAGGGCTATATTTAATGAAATTACTTATCATATCTTCTGCTCCCTTAATAGCTTCTCATGATAAATGGTATGCCTATAGTCCTTATATAAACGAAATTAAGATTTGGAGTCATTATGTAGATGAAGTACAATTTTGTGCTCCTATTTGGGAAACAGATGAAGGTTTATTAATTTCAGAAATTCCATTCAATATGCTTCCGCCAATTCAATTAATAAAATTTAATATTAAATCAGTTGCCGCGGTATTGAATTCATTCTATAGTGTTTTTGTAAACATGAAAATTATTTATCAGGCAATGAAAAATGCAGATCATATTCATTTACGTTGCCCAGGAAATATTGGTTTATTGGGATGTTTTGTCCAAATTCTTTTTCCCAACAAAAAAAGACTGCTAAATACGCAGGAAATTGGGACCCTAAGAGTAAGCAACCATGGTCTTATAAATTGCAGAAATATATTTTAAGTAATACTTTCTTAACTAAAAATATACAGGTTTTGGTTTATGGAGAATGGCCAAGGCAATCTAAAAACTGTAAACCTTTTTTTACGGCTACCTATTCTGAAAAAGATAAAGAAGTTATTCAAAAAACAGATTTTAATAAAACTATAGAATTTGTTTTTGTTGGAAATTTAGTTAGGGGTAAAAATCCGCTCTATGCAATACAACTAGTTGAACAACTTATTAGAAAAGGAAAAAATGTAAATTTAAATTTATATGGTGAGGGAATTGAAAGAACTGTTTTAGAAGAATACATTCAAAATAATCAATTAGAAAAAAACATCTTTTTAAAAGGAAATCAAAACCAAGAGACAATTAAAAAGGCATATCAAAAAAGTCATTTCGTATTGCTCCCATCTAAAAGTGAAGGATGGCCAAAAGCGATTGCAGAGGGAATGTTTTGGGGATGTGTTCCCGTAGTGACAGCTGTTTCATGTGTGCCATTTATGTTAAATCATGGCGATAGAGGAGTTTTATTAGAGATGAATTTGTCTAATGATACAATTCAGTTAGAAGCAATTATAGAAGACAGGAAATGTTATGTGGATAAAAGTATAAAAGCATCAGAATGGTCGCAACAATTCACAAAAGATATCTTTGAAACTGAAATAAAAAAAATACTGCAATCATGAGGGTTTTGCAAATCATAGATTCATTAGAGGCTGGTGGGGCCGAACGGATGGCAGTAAATTTTGCTAACGCCCTTGGCAAAACGATTGAATTTTCAGGATTAGTAGCTACGCGTAAAGAAGGTAGTCTTAAGACACAAATTGATTCAGATGTTTCTTATTTGTTTTTAAATAGAAAACTAGTAATAGATTTTAAAGCAATTTTAAGGCTTAGAAAGTTCATAATAAAGAATAAAGTTACTATTATTCATGCTCATAGCTCCTCTTTTTTTATTGCAGTTTTGCTAAAACTGACATTGCCAAAAATTAAAATTACTTGGCACGATCATTATGGTAAACGCATAGATGAAACTCAAATTAAAAACAGATATTTAATTCTGTTGTCTCCTTTTTTTTCATCTGTTTTTGTGGTTAATCCGTTATTGGAACAATGGAATAAAAAAAATATGCTGTGTTCAAAAGTGTATTTTATTCCTAATTTTATAAAAATTATAAATAAAGTTGAAAAAGATCCATCTTTAAAAGGCGTTGCTGGTAAACGGATACTATTTTTAGCAAATTTAAAGGAGCCCAAAAATCATAGTATAATGCTAAAGGCTTTTGAGAATTTGAAATTAAATCATTTAGGATGGAGTTTGCATTTAATAGGTAAAGACTATTTAGATGATTATTCGAAATCAATAAAAATATTTATAAAAAAACATGCTCTAGAAAATGATATCCATTTGTATAATTCAAGGAGTGATATTACTTCTATTTTATCTCAAGCAACAATAGGAGTTTTAACTTCTACACATGAAGGTTTTCCGTTGACTTTATTAGAATATGGACTTGCTTCATTGCCAGTAGTTTCAACAAATACAGGGTATTGTTCTTCAATAATCAATAACAATAATTCAGGTTTATTATTTAATCCTTTACAAATATTGGAATTAGAAAATCAGATAATTAAGTTAATTTTAGATGAGGAACTAAGAAATGAACTAGGATTGAATTTAAAAAAAACTGTATTAGAAAATTATGTAGAGGATGTTGTAATTCAGAAATTAATTTTAGCTTATAACAGATTATAATTATGAAAAAATATTTTTTTCGTATTACAGATTAGTTTTTATCCACACATTGATTGCTTTGGTGGTTTTTGTAGTGCCTTTTTCTTCTAAAATTTACGCACTTTTAATACCAATCATTGGTATGTTCTTCGTTGTTAAAACAAAGAACAAAAATAATGAAGTGCTTTTAGTAGTCGCTTACTTAGTTGGAGTTGAGGTTTTTTTAAGAATGACTGGAGGGAATTTTAATAATGAGTATATTAAGTTAAGTGTGCTTTTTTTTATGATATTAGGCATGGCCTATAGTAGCTTTACGATTAACTCATTTCTATATTGGTTTTTCTTGGTGTTATTAATTCCAGGTATTTTATTAACGGCCACTGCAGATATTTTATCTGTAGATATAAAAAAAGTTTTAGTTTTTAATTTATCGGGTCCTTTTTGTTTGGCCTTTTGTGCGATATATACTTTTAATAGAAAGATAACTTTTCAAGAATTACAGAAGATAATTATTGCAATGGGATTGCCGATCATATCAATTACTACTTATTTGTTCTTATATAATCCTAGTGTACAGAGTGTTGTTACAGGAACTCAGTCTAATTTTGAAACTTCAGGAGGATTTGGACCTAACCAGGTTTCTACTATTTTAGGATTAGGAATGTTTGTGTTTTTTACTCAATTGATTCTCTTTCCAAATCAAAAAAGATGCAAATCCTCAACGGGATATTACTTTTAGTTATTAGTTATAGAGCAATTGTTACTTTTTCTAGAGGAGGTGTAATTACTGGGGTAGTTATGATTGTTATATTATTATTGTTACTGTATTATTATTCGAGTACAAAAGTAAATTATAAACTGGCTTTAGTATTTATCGTTACTGCTATAATGGGAGTAGGAATTTGGAGTTATACTTCTATGCAGACTTCTGGATTGATAGAGAAGCGTTATGCTAATCAGGACGCAGCAGGAAGAGTCAAAAAAGATAGATTAGGAGGTAGGGAAGCAATTATTGCTGTAGATATTAAAACCTTTTTTGACAACCCGATAATGGGAGTTGGAGCTGGACTTGGTAAAGAATATAGGAAAGAGGCTTTTGGAGTAGATGTTGCATCACATAATGAAATAACGCGTCTGTTAAGTGAGCATGGAGTATTTGGAATAACTGGATTACTGATACTTATCATAATGCCTTTTGTATTGTATTATACCCACACAAGTAACCTATACTTTTTGTCATTTTATGCCTTTTGGCTTTTAACAATTAATCATGCTGCTATGCGAACCGCAGCGCCTGCATTTGTTTATGCATTAACTCTTGTTAACGTAATTAAGAATAAAAGTAGGTAATTACACAAAAAGGACTAGTATTTATAGTAAGCATTCTGAGCGATTAATTTTAGATTATTTTCTCTTGTATGATTTAATTTAGTAAATTTAATCATACAACATAATTGATATAATTTTAATGCCTCAAAAAAATAAAATCCATTTTGATATATCAGAACGAAAAGTCCTTCTTCGATTTTTTGATTCTTTTTTTGTCTTAGTAGCATTGTATTTTCTAGGTCATGTTTTTGATTACCATTATTTTAATGTTTTAAGTACTAACTATCTTGGAGCAATTGTATTGGTAATATATCTCAATACTTTTGGGCTAATTTTCGAAATGTATAATTTGCAAGTAGCAAGTAATCAGTTTCTAATACTTAGAAGTACTGTTATTACTGTTTCCACTACAGTTTTGGTTTATTTGCTAACCCCAGTTTTATCACCAGAATTACCAAAACAAAGAGTTTCGATAATTATATTCTATTTTACGATACTGTTTGTTCTCCTTTTTTGGCGTTTTTTTTATGTTTACTTTCTTGCCTCACATCGTTTTTTTCAAAATGTAGTTTTAATTTGTGAGCAAGACCAATTAGAAGAATTAGTTCTGGGATTAGAGAATGTTGATCCTAATTATAAAATAATTGCCTTTGTAAACTTAGATACTCCAAGTAAGAATCCAATAGTGTATCGGTATATAAAAGAAATTAAAAAGAAAGAGTTAAAAGAATTTGTTCTTGAAAATGGAGTTTCAGAAATTGTTATTGCATCACAAAAGGCAGACGGAATTACTGCTGGTTTATATAAGCAATTATTACATTTACTTGAGTCGGGTAAAATAATAAGAGAATATACTCAAGTATACGAAAGTAAGACACAACGAATTGCTTTGCAATATATAGCGAGAGACTTTTATCGCTTTTTTCCATTTAGTCGTAGCAACAGTAACAAGTTGTATTTAGTGGCTGTACGTCTTTTTGAATTTGTTTTTTCTTTGTTTGGACTCTTAACGGGATTGATTTTAATACCATTTATCTTTATTGGAAATTGTATAGGAAACAGGGGAGAACTTTTTTATACCCAAGAAAGAATAGGGAAAGACGGGGCAGTTTTCAAAATATACAAGTTCCGAACAATGGTAAAGAATTCCGAATCTAAAGGAGTTGCTTTTGCTAGAACAAATGATGTCCGAATAACTCCTTTTGGTAAAATGATGCGTAGATCGAGAATTGATGAATTACCTCAGTTTATTAACGTCATAAAAGGAGATATGGCAGTTATAGGCCCCCGACCAGAACGTCCTTTTTTTGTAAAAGAGATTGCTCAGGTTATGCCATTTTATGAAACAAGACATATTATAAAGCCAGGTTTAACAGGTTGGGCACAGGTAAATTATCCCTATGGAGAATCATTAGAGGAAAGTTTAATAAAACTACAATACGATTTATATTACATCAAGCACAGAAGCATTTTCCTTGATATGAGTATTACCTTTAAAACGATCACTACAGTTTTATTTTATAGAGGACAATAATTATATAATAATAGGTATTGGTTTCTTATTCTTAATAGCAATACGTATAAGGACAACTCCACTAGTTATAATCAAAGGTAAAACGATTAGGAATGACGCTTTGTTAATCATAAATAACGCATACGTAATTAGTGAAATTAGATGTATTAATGAAAAACGATACGTCCATTTTTTATTTTTCATGAGATTAAGAACCAAAAGAATTAATAAGAAAGGACTAAATAATAGGATGTTGTAATTGTATTCTAATTCTTTGTGTAGAGAATAGAAACTGACAAAGACGAAAAATAGACCCAATAGTCCCATTATTAAAAGATAAAATTTATCAACACTTCTTTTATTTATGAAGATGATAAATGCTAATACAATAATGTAAGTGTACCAATTATTCCACCAAGAGTGACTTGGCACTTTATCAAAAGATAAAATAGTTTTAGTTTCTTTAACTAAAGGGTGATTCTGAAAAGTTGTTTTAGCTAAACTGTTTTTTAGCTCAAAAGGCAAGAATATTTTTGTTCCTAATTCGTCTACTTTCTTTCCAAAAATGATACTAATACCTAATTTTTCATAAAAATGTCCGTCAAAGTAAGGATAAAGAATTGTTCGGTAGGTTTTGTCTGTATCCCCCTTTTTTGTAATTACTGTTCCGTTGAGAGATTTGTTGATAACGTCAACAACCATCGAAGTACAGTTTTTATCAATAAATTTATAAGTATAATATCTGTCTTCTGATAGGAGTGTTTTATTTAAATTATCGAATAACTTTTGTTTCAGATTTTCCGGAATATTTAATTCTTGTTCGTAAACACTTCGTTTGTCATTATCGTATTCATTTATAAAATCGATGTATGGATGTACGGTAGCATAATATTGTAAGTCCCCTTTTGTGAATTTAGCAACAAAGTTTGGCGTTCTGAAATCAAAAGTTCCATAATTATAAACTAAGTCAATAGCATTGATAGAATCTTCGATTCGAATAGCTGTATGACCAAAAAGAGAATAGGATTCATTACCAGTACCACAAGTTATAACGCTAACTTTGGCATCATTAGACAATACAAGACTTTGTCCAAAACTATGGTTGATAAACACAAAAAATAAAAGTAGTAACAATGTTTTTTTCGATGAATATGTTTTCATAAATATTTTTTTAAATGAATTATCAATACTCTTTTGATATTTTTATTTTCTGAATACGCCTAAATCAACTTTCAGCGAGAATATATTTGAATATAAAGCTGCACTCTGATTTCCTAAATCCGTTAAGGCATAATCTACCTGAATACCTTTGTATTTAAAACCGAGTCCGATGTTAGGTTGAAAACCAACTTTTTCAGAATTGTCTAATTGTGTTACATTTTGAAAATTTCCAACACCAGCTCTTAAGAAAACAAGGTCAGTATAACCAAACTCTAATCCTAACGCAGGATCAATACTAACAAAGTTACTAGAAACGATGTCTTTTGTTCTTTCAAAACGCATATTCATATTTGTAGCAACCAAAACACTATAATCGTATCTAATTATAAATTTTTTCGCAATACCTAATTGTGCTTTAGGTAATGTAATTTCGGTGCTTTCGGGTAAATCTTGATTTTCTCCAGGAATCGCATCCGATATTTTTTTGTATTCTTTCTCATCAATATTCCAAACATTATAAGTCGTTGTGATATCGCGTATCATTAAACCAAAATGCCAGTCATTCTTTTCAAATTGCAACCCTAAATCAAATCCAAAGCCCCAAGAGTTAGCAAATTTTCCAATAATACGTCGGATAACTTTAGCATTTACTCCATATTGAAATCCTGCAACAGGTAATTTCCTAGCATAAGAAAAAGTAAAACCATAATCGGCAGTCGAAAAAAGACTAATTCGATTGTAGTCAATATTGCCTTGACTATCGATTAATTCAGTCGTGTTTAAAATGTCATCTACACCAAAACGAATTAATGAAATTCCCCATGCACTTCGATCATCTATTGGACTCGCATAGCCAATATAATCATATTGCGCAATATTGGCAAAATAATTTGCATGCATTAAAGCAACTTGATGATCTTCTAAATTGGCTAATCCGGCTGGATTCCAGTAAACTGAATTTACATCTTTAGTAGAAGCAACAACTGCGCTCGACATAGCGAGAGCTGCGGCATCAACACCAATATTCATAAACTCATTAGAGTATTTTCGAACAGATTGGCTGTAATTGGTTGTGTAAACACAAAACAGTAAAAACAATAAAATTTTCTTCAAGAGCTAATTTTTATAAACCGAAGTCTGTTTAATTTTTATCAAAAATATAATATTTTACTGAGCTTATTTATCCCTTTTAGTAAATAATGCTAAAGTCTCACTTTTGTGTAAAAAACTCTAATGAAAACGTACAAGTCATTCAGTTATTATAGTAAATTTGTCGTTTATCATACTTAAAATATATTTGCAATGAATATTAAAAAACATGTTCCTAACGCTATTACATTAATTAATCTTTTCTGTGGCTGTATAGCAGTTGTTTTTGTTTCTAAATTAGATTATGAAATGGCCTTCTATTTTGTTTGTTTAGGAATATTTTTTGATTTTTTTGATGGGTTTTTTGCTAGATTATTCAAAGTATCCAGCCCGCTTGGTTTACAATTAGACTCATTGGCAGATATGGTAACTAGTGGTGTTGTGCCTGGTTATGTAATGTACAGCTTGTTTATTAGTAGTTCAAGCTCTCATGATATATTAGGACCTGTATTTACTCCATTTTTAGGATTTATAGTTACTTTAGGCTCTTGCTATCGATTGGCAAATTTTAATATTGATACACGTCAAACGGACTCTTTTATTGGTCTGCCAACTCCTGCAAATGCATTGTTTATCTTGAGTTTACCTTTAGTTTTGAAATATTCAGATTCATTGATGATTCTTGAAATTCTAACAAATCAATGGATTTTATTGGCAATAGCATTATTTAGTGCTTATATCTTAAATGCTGAAATTCCTTTGTTTGCATTGAAAATTAAAAAATTCAATTTAAAAGATAATGCTTTACAGGTTGGGTTTTTAGTGTTCTCATTATTGCTATTGATTTTCTTTAAATATCTAGGAATTCCATTAGTAATTATTACTTATGTATTATTGTCTGTAATAAACAATAAGTTCTCTAAAAAGTAGTTTTTTTATTGAATGAAAAGAAAAGTTACTAAAAGAAAGCAAACTTCAAATCGTAAATCAAAATCAAGTAGTTCATTTGGTCGCGTTTTTCGGTTTCTTATAGTATCAATTTTTATAGGTCTTTTTCTAGGAGCTGTTTATCATTATCGTAATGGTTTAGCTTATTACTTTAGTTTTAAAACAGACAAAGTTGTCGAAAAAGAAACCGATGATAAACGTCTTTCTGATGTTAGAAATTTTCAGGTTTTAGCAAATCACAAAGGTAAATCGATTGGATTAGATGTGTCCGAATATCAAGGAAAAATTAGTTGGTCTTATGTTGATACCTTAGAGCAAAAATACCCTATAGATTTTGTGTTTATTAGAGCAACTGTTGGAAAAGATAGAAAAGATTATCAGTTCAAACGAAATTGGATAGGAGCTAAAAAAAATAAAACAATTCGTGGAGCGTATCATTATTATCGTCCAAATGAAAATTCTATTGAGCAGGCAGACCTTTTTATTAAAACAGTTAAACTAGAAAAAGGCGATTTACCTCCCGTTTTGGATATCGAAAGATTGCCGAAAAATCAATCTCTTGATAGTTTGAAAAAGGGATTAAGAAGATGGTTGGATAAGGTTGAAGCACATTATAAAGTGCGCCCAATAATTTATTCAGGCGAAAGTTATTATGATGATTTCTTAAAAGAAGAATTTAGTGATTATCTTTTTTGGATAGCCAATTATAATTTTTACAGAGAAAAAATCGATGAGGATTGGCTATTTTGGCAATTTACAGAAAAAGCAACTGTGCCAGGAATTAAACATACAGTAGATGTAAATATCTACAACGGAGATTTACAGCAATTACAATTTATAACAGTCGATTAAGTCTTAGTTTTTAGTTGAAGATTACAGTCTCAGTAAAAAAAAATCGCAGTATTCAAGTTTTTTTAGACCGAATACTGCGACTGGATACTGAATATGAATTCGTTTTAAAATTCCAATTTCTTCTTACGTAGTTCAAAATTTTGACCTAGATATACACGACGTACCATTTCGTCTTCTACCAATTCTTCAGGTACACCTGCTTTTAGGATACCTCCTTCAAACATTAGGTATGTTTTATCAGTGATAGCAAGAGTTTCTTGTACGTTATGGTCAGTAATTAGGATTCCGATGTTTTTATTTTTTAATTGAGCTACAATTCGCTGAATGTCCTCTACGGCAACAGGGTCAACTCCTGCAAAAGGCTCATCTAGTAAGATAAACTTAGGATCAGTAGCAAGAGCTCTTGCAATTTCGGTACGACGACGTTCTCCTCCCGAAAGTAAATCCCCTCGGTTAGTACGAATGTGTTCTAAGCTGAATTCTTCAATTAGGCTTTCCATTTTTGCCACCTGTTCTGCTTTGGATAACTTTGTTAATTGTAGTACGCTTAATATATTGTCTTCAATGCTTAGTTTTCTAAAAACAGATGCTTCTTGTGCCAAATACCCTATTCCGTGCTGTGCCCTTTTGTACATAGGGTAATCGGTGATGTTTAAATCATCAAGATAAATATTACCCGAGTTGGGTTTTACCAATCCTACAATCATATAAAATGATGTGGTTTTTCCAGCACCATTTGGACCTAAAAGGCCAACTATTTCTCCTTGATTTACCTCGACAGAAATACCTTTTACTACACTACGGCCTTTGTAGGTTTTGATTAAATTATCGGCTCTTAGTTTCATTTTTTTTAATTAGATAATATGTCAATTTGATAATGAGATAATTATATCTCCAATGAGCAAAATAAAAGAAAATAAATCAATAGAATAAATGAATTAACATATTGTCAAGAAAATTATCTAATTATCCCACTTTCTAATTCCCTTGCTCTTCTAGTGCTTCCCAAAATTCGTATGCTCTTCGCAAATGAGGAACTACGATCGTGCCACCGACTAAGGTTGCTATTCCCATTGCTTCCATCATTTCTTCTTTGGTGACACCTTCTTTAAAACTAGTTTCAAGATGGTATTTTACACAATCATCACAACGTAAAACGGCTGAGGCAACTAAGCCTAAAAGTTCTTTTGTCTTAACATCAAGAGCACCTGCAGCGTATGCGTTAGTGTCTAGGTTGAAAATTCGCTTTACAATTTTGTTGTTATCTGCTAGTAATTTCTCGTTCATTTTAGAACGATAATCGTTAAATTCTTGAATGATATCAGACATTTAATTCTTTGTTTTGGTTTTTATATACAAGTACCGAAATGAAGATACTTAATTCATATATTAGTAACATTGGTACAGCTACAATTGTCTGACTCACAACATCTGGAGGAGTTACAATTGCTGCTACAATTAAAATTATAATCACAGCATATTTCCAGTATTTTCTTAAAAAACGAGGAGTAACCAATCCTAATTTGGTAAGGAAATAAATAACGATTGGTAGCTCAAAAAATAGTCCGCCAGCTAGGATACTTGTTTTTACCATTCCCATATAAGACTCTAGTGTGAATTGATTTTTTACAATATCACTTACTGTAAAAGTCGCTACGAAGTTTACTGACATTGGTATTACTACAAAATAACCAAATATTACGCCTAAAAAGAAAAGTAATGAGGAAACAAAAATGAATACTTTGGCATTTTTACGCTCTTTCTCGTATAGTGCTGGACTAATAAACTTCCATATTTCGTATAAAATATATGGAAAACTCAAGATGAATCCTGCTAAAATACACATCCATACAAAGACATTTACCTGACCCTCCATTTGCGTATTCTGAATGATAAATGGCATTTCGGTAATACAAATGTTCTCAGCAAATCCTAGTTTATGCGATAACTCACAAAAAAACTGGTAGGTGAAGAAAGTTGGTCTTGTTGGTCCGAAAATAATTACGTCAAATAAGTAGTCACTTATAAAGTAAGTTAAAAAGGCCATTATGATTATGGCAGTTGTGCTTCTAACTAATAGCCATCTTAATTCTTCAAGATGGTCTAAGAACGACATTTCGCCTAGGTTTTTTTTCTTTGTCATTATACGATTCCTTCTTTTAAAATGTCATGTAAGTGTAATACGCCTTTGTATTCTCCGTTGTCAGAAACAATTAGTTGCGTAATTGAGAAATCTTCTAATATGTTCAATGCGTCGACAGCCATTGTATCTGATGATACCATTTTTGGATTTTTAGTCATAATGTCTATTGCGGTTAAATCGGCAAAAGTATCTCTGTCGTTTAGCATTCTTCGGATATCACCATCAGTGATAATTCCGATTATTTTATCATTTTCTACAACAGCAGTTACGCCTAGTCGTTTTTCTGATATTTCAAATATAACTTTTTTGATTGGAGAATCGGGGGCAACAGCAGGTTTTAACGAATGTTCAATCATGTCTTTTACACGAAGTAAAAGTTTTTTCCCTAATGCGCCTCCTGGATGATAAACAGCAAAGTCTTCTGGTTTAAAATCACGCATTTCCATCAAACAAACCGCAAGAGCATCTCCCATTACCAGTTGAGCAGTAGTGCTATTGGTTGGAGCTAGGTTTATCGGGCAAGCTTCCATCTCAACAGTAGTGTTTAAGACATGATCACTGCCTTTTGCTAAAAAAGAAGTTGTGTTTCCTGTAATAGCAATTAGTGTATTACCAAAACGTTTTAATAACGGAACTAAAACTTTGATTTCTGGACTGTTACCGCTTTTAGAGATGCAAATGATTACGTCTTTATTCTGAATCATTCCTAAGTCACCATGAATTGCTTCAGCGGCATGAAGAAATAATGAAGGTGTTCCAGTAGAGTTGAAAGTAGCAACCATTTTTTGTGCAATTATTGCACTTTTTCCTATTCCGGTGACTACTAATCGACCTTTTGTTTCGTATATCTGTTGAACAGCTTGAGTGAAATTTTCATCTAAAAAATTTATTAGCTTTGCAATTGCTTCACTTTCAGATAGTATTGTTTTTTTAGCAATAGCTAATATATTTTCTTTTGTTATCAAAACAGAATAGTTAAAATTTGTAAGTGTAAAAGAAAGTTGTATCTTTATTGATGCAAATTTATACAAAATACCATAAAATAAAGAATGAATTCAAACGAAATTGAAATACATAAAGAATTAAAGAAGTATTTCGGCTTTAGCCAATTTAAGGGATTGCAAGAAGAGGTTATAAAAAGTATACTCAATAAAAAAAATACTTTTGTCATTATGCCCACTGGGGGAGGAAAATCGCTCTGCTACCAATTGCCCGCTTTAATTCAGGAAGGAACAGCAATAGTTGTATCTCCTTTAATTGCTTTGATGAAAAATCAAGTAGACGCTATTCGGAGTCTCTCTTCAGAAAACGGAATCGCTCACGTTCTGAATTCTTCACTTACCAAAACAGAAATTGCTCAAGTAAAAAAGGACATTACTTCTGGTTTGACAAAATTGTTATATGTTGCCCCCGAATCATTAACCAAAGAAGAATATGTTCAGTTTCTTCAAAATGTACCTATTTCATTTGTCGCTATCGATGAAGCGCATTGTATTTCAGAATGGGGACATGATTTTAGACCTGAATACAGAAATCTAAAACATATTATTAAACAGTTGGGTGATGTGCCAATTATTGGTCTTACTGCAACTGCTACACCGAAAGTTCAAGAAGATATTTTAAAAAATCTTGACATGTCCGACGCTAATACTTTCAAGGCGTCGTTTAACAGACCAAACTTATATTACGAAGTTCGTACGAAAACTAAAAATATAGAATCGGATATTATTCGTTTTATAAAACAACACAAAGGAAAATCCGGAATTATATATTGCTTAAGCCGTAAAAAAGTAGAAGCAATTGCAGAGGTTTTGCAAGTAAATGGAATTAGTGCAGTTCCTTACCATGCAGGATTGGATGCAAAAACAAGAGCAAAACATCAAGATATGTTCCTTATGGAAGATGTAGATGTTGTAGTAGCAACTATTGCTTTCGGAATGGGAATCGATAAACCCGATGTGCGTTTTGTAATACATCACGATATTCCAAAATCACTCGAAAGTTATTACCAAGAAACAGGTCGTGCAGGACGAGATGGAGGTGAAGGACATTGCTTGGCATATTACTCCTATAAAGATGTAGAGAAATTAGAGAAATTCATGTCAGGAAAACCAGTTGCTGAACAAGAAATTGGATTTGCCTTGTTGCAAGAAGTTGTGGCTTACGCCGAAACATCGATGTCACGAAGAAAGTTCCTACTTCATTATTTTGGAGAAGAATTCGACAGCGAAACAGGAGAAGGAGCTGATATGGACGATAATGTTCGTAATCCGAAAACCAAAATCGAAGCCAAAGATCAAGTGGTGAAATTATTGGAAATTGTACGTGATACAAAACATATTTATAAATCTAAAGAAATAGTATTTACATTAATAGGACGTGTAAATGCAGTAATTAAAGCACACAGAACTGATTCGCAATCTTATTTCGGGTCAGGTTCAGATCATGACGAAAAATACTGGATGGCATTACTTCGTCAAGTATTAGTAGCAGGCTATTTGTCAAAAGATATAGAAACCTACGGAATCATAAAAATCACCAAGGCAGGATTGGATTTTATTAAAAAACCAGTTTCGTTTATGATGTCAGAAGATCATGAATATAATGAAAGTGAAGATGAAGCTATAGTAACGGCATCAAAATCAGGAGGTACTGCCGATGAAGTTTTGATGGGGATGTTACGAGAACTACGAAAAAAAGTTGCTAAGAAATTAGGTGTTCCTCCATTTGTGGTTTTTCAAGATCCTTCACTCGAGGATATGGCTTTAAAATATCCAATCTCTATTGCCGAATTGTATAATATTCATGGAGTAGGTGAAGGAAAAGCAAAAAAATATGGAGGAGATTTTGTAGCCTTAATAAATAGGTATGTTGAAGAAAACGATATTATTCGTCCCGATGACTTGGTTGTAAAATCTACAGGAGTTAATTCTGTAAATAAATTATACATTATTCAGAACATCGACCGAAAATTATCACTTAATGATATTGCTTCAGCAAAAGGACTTTCGATGGATGCCTTGATTAAAGAAATGGAGCAAATTGTATATTCAGGAACAAAACTTAATATAAAATATTGGGTAGATGATATGCTTGATGACGATCAGCAAGAAGAAATTCACGAATACTTTATGGAATCAGAATCAGATAAAATAGAAGATGCTCTTAAAGAATTTGATGGAGAATATGATATCGATGAATTACGCCTAATGCGAATAAAATTTATTAGTGAAGTAGCTAATTAAAAGTGTACAGTCGCAGTTTTTAGTTTTCAGTTTTACTGAGATTATAACTGCGACTGTTTTTTTGTTTCAAGTTCTGCACTGCAACTGAAAACTGCAACTGTTGTTTTGAATCAAGTTCAGTACTGCGACTGAAAAATGTGACTGCAAACTAAGAAGTCTCAGGGAATACTTCCCCTCGGTGCGGTTTTAAAGCATCACGTACCTGAATCATGTTTTCATCGGTTACAACCATATAGGCAATAGCATACATATCGTTTAGGATTGTAAATCCAGTTATATTCAAAGGTAGCTTTTCGATAGCAATGAATTCTTTTAAATGAATCTCATGATGTTCTGCAGTTTTTGCTGAGGCAGGACCACGGAAATCCCATATTAGTTTTATTTTTCTTGACATTATTTATAGGTACAAAGTTTCAATGAGGCAAAGGTACAAAGTCTTTCTTATGAAGACTGAAAAACTTATTGTGGAATTAACCGCAAAGTGCGCAAAGAGCTAATTTTATTTCATGTATAGAAAACACAAAGTTCGCAAAGCTTTGTGTTGATCTAGCTTTGCGAACTTTGTGTTTTGTAAAAACATAACTTTAAAAAAAACTTAGCGCACTTTGCGGTTAATTATATAAAGTCAGTTCAAAATGTTATTTTTGCACGTTCTTTTCATAAATAGAAAAGCTAATTGAATAAATAAAACAAAATGCCAAGAGAACTTTTACTTCAAGTATCGCCCGAAATAGCCGCAAACGAGTTGTTGCTAAAAGAACATTTGTCGAAACAAATTAAGGTTTCTCCAAAGGAAATTCAACATGTATCTATTTTAAAGCGTTCGATTGATGCCCGACAGAAAGCAATAAAAATCAATCTGAAAGTGATGATTTATTTGCAAGATGAAGTTTTTAAGCCAGTTAAATTTGAAATTCCAGATTACAAAAATGTATCGGGAGCACAAGAAGTAATTGTTGTGGGAGCAGGTCCTGCGGGTCTTTTTGCAGCTTTACAATTAATAGAATTAGGATTGAAACCAATTGTACTTGAAAGAGGAAAAGATGTTCGTGGTCGTCGAAGAGATTTAAAAGCAATAAACACAGAGCATTTTGTAAATGAAGATTCTAATTATTGTTTTGGAGAAGGTGGGGCAGGAACATACTCAGATGGTAAATTATATACTCGTTCAAAAAAACGTGGAGATGTAACAAGGATTCTTGAGTTATTTGTGGCTTTTGGTGCTTCTGAAGATATTTTGATAGAAGCGCATCCGCATATTGGAACTAATAAGTTGCCAAAGATTATTCAGGATATTAGAGAGAAAATTATTGAATATGGAGGTCAGGTTTTATTTGAAACCCGAGTGACTGATATTCTTTTGAAAAATAACGAAGTTCAAGGAGTTGTAACTCAAAATGGAGATACGATAAATGCTAATAAGTTAATATTAGCAACGGGGCATTCTGCTCGTGATATTTTTGAACTATTAGATAGAAAGAAAATTTTTATTGAGGCTAAACCTTTTGCCTTGGGTGTAAGAGCCGAGCATCCTCAATCTTTAATAGATAGTATACAATATAGTTGTGATTACCGTGGAGAGCATTTGCCGCCAGCGCCATATTCTATAGTGAAACAAGTGGGAGGGAGAGGGATGTATTCATTTTGTATGTGTCCAGGTGGTGTAATTGCTCCTTGTGCTACAAGTCCTGGTGAAGTAGTTACCAATGGTTGGTCTCCTTCTAAAAGAGATCAGGCTACGGCTAATTCTGGAATTGTAATCGAATTAAAATTAGAAGATTTTAAGCCGTTTGCTAAATTCGGAGCTTTGGCTGGAATGGAATTTCAAAAAAGTATTGAACAGAAAGCTTGGCATTTGGCGGGAGAAACTCAAAAAGTTCCGGCACAACGTATGGTTGATTTTACTCAAAATAAAGTTTCATCGGATATTCCTAAAACATCTTATGTTCCTGGAACTACTTCGGTAGAAATGGGACAGGTTTTTCCAGGTTTCTTATCTCAAATATTACGTGAAGGTTTTTCTGAATTTGGTAAATCAATGCGTGGTTATTTAACCAATGAAGCAATACTTCATGCGCCAGAAAGCAGAACATCTTCACCAGTAAGAATTCCGAGAGATCCATTAACTTATGAGCATTTACAGATAAAAGGGTTGTATCCTTGCGGTGAAGGAGCTGGATATGCTGGCGGAATTATATCGGCAGCTATCGATGGAGAAAAATGTGCTTTGATGATTGCCGAAGCTTTAAAATAATTTGCGGGATGCTTATATAGCGGTAAAAATATTCTTATTTTAGTTGCTTGGTAGTTAAATTGTAATTTTAGATTACGGTTTAATTACCAGGCAATTTTTTTTAAATATATATTATGATGTTATTAGATATTGAAGAAAAATATGGATTTACATATCCAATTATTTATAAGAACCTTTCTCTAGACGGGATGCTTACTGTTGGGGAATATGGTCCTGATTGGTATTTGACTGTTTATCCTAAATTAAAAGAAAACCCTCCGTTGCTTTTACATTCTTATGATTTTGAGTTGCTTGATCTCAATAATGTAAATGAAGCAATAGAAGAGTTATTAGATCCAGAGGATTATCGTCAGATAAAAGAAGAATTCAAATTTATACCATTCGGACAAAGCGGAGCTGGAGATCATTATTGTTTTTTTTAAATGAAGAAAATAATGGAGAGAATCCTGTGGTTTTTGTTTGGCATGATGCGAATGAAGTAAATTATCTAGCAAAGAATATGCAGGATTTTATTTTTAGAATGCTTTTAACAGATATGTCTGATCAAGATATTTATAATGATGTAAGTGACAAGGAGTTTAAAGATAATCTTGATAAGGTTCTTAAAACTCATAAAAAGTACCTAACGGATAAGCAAAATGATATTTTGCAGACTATATTTAATCGAGAAATTATAGACTATGAAATCTTATTGCCTAAAGCGAAAGAAACTAAAAGAGGGTTATTAAGTGATGTCGAATTAAAAAAGATATTAGTTGAAATTATCCCATTTGATAAAATGGATGCTAGTTTTGAGTATTCAGATAATTAACGTTTATTAGCGTTTAAAAATTAAATCACTTAATAAATTGTAATGAAAAATTTCTTTTCTAATTTTTTTGGCAGAAATAATGATCCAAAATCAATTGTTTCTTTTGATGTTATATATTCCATCTACTCTTATTTATATAACGAGGTAAATAGTGTTGAATTTAAAATGAAAGGGGTTCATGATACTGTTTCTGTAAATTTTTATTCATTCCCAAGTTCGTTTGATCATGAAGAAGGAAGGGATGGAATCAAGAAAAATGGTTTCAAGAATGCATATGAGGTTTTAAATGAATTGTATAAAAAGATTGATATCGGAGTGCTTTCGGAAGAGGTTATACAAGAGAGATTAGAATACGATTATATTCATATTCAGTTTTATTCTGAGCCAACTCCAGAATCAAAAAAACACCTAAAACATGTCTTGCATAATTTTATCATTTTCTTTTGTTGTACTAATAGTTTAGAGACAAATGATTTCAGAATTTTATACAATAACAGTTATTTTTTGGATTATACAAAAGGGATTTTGGATACGGAATATATTGATGTAAATAATCCTAAAAATGAAATCCAGAAAATAGGATTCAAGGAATTCGAAAGAATCTTGCAGGGGATTTGTCAATATATGGGAATTGAAATATCTGATAGTGTTGCACTTCCTTCACAAGAAAATTTATTGCCAGAAGAAGTTGCGGTTACTCAGGAAACTTTTGAAGAATTTATCAAATTGGTTTCTAGAGGAGATGTAGATGAAAAATTGGTTAAAAAACAGTCAAAAAAACTTTTAAAGAATTTTAAAAAAGAGGCGACAGAGTATCATGCGATAGTTGAAGGGCAATGGGCCTTTTTTGAAAGTATTGATTGTTGGAACAGTGATTGGAAATTTGATCCTGAAGATGCTGAGAGTTTTATTTCTGAAATGATAGGTGAGGATCTTAATTTCGAATATCCTGAAGAAACGTATAGTCATGATTTGTTTCCTTATATTCAATCGGCTTTAGAAAAAAGAGGTCTTGAATTAATGACTTATGATACGCACGGAGATAATTATTTGTTTTTTGTGGCAAATAAAAGTGATGTTGCCAGAATTTTAGAATTATCTGAATTGACAAAAATTGAAGTTGAACAGTTGTAGCTTGTCGCTACGAATTCATGAATTGTTTTATATAGCCTTTGTTAAAGTTTAGAACTTTGACAAGGTCTGTAGAAGTGAAAGCTGAGACTGAATACTGTTCCGCATGAGGGATAGAGCTAAGCTACCGAAGTAGCAGTGAAAGCCCGACAGCAATATAAAAAGGGGCGACTAAGCGATGCAATAGTTAGTCCCTTTTTATATTAGTGGCACGCCCAGATTATTTACGGAATCAAAATTATTTTCCCTGTGCTTTTTCGGCTTTCTAAATAATCATGTGCTTGTTTTCCTTCGGATAATTTAAAAGAAGTGGGTGTGGCAAGAGAAATTTTTCCTTCGATAATCCATGTAAATAGCTGATTGACTCTTTTAATCCTTTCTTCTTTTGTGGTTAGATAACTCCATAAATCGCCACCAGTTAATGTTTTAGAAGTATCCATAAGCATTCTTGGATCAACTGGCTCAGGATCACCACCAGCCATTCCGAAAAATACGACTTGACCACAATTTTTGGTTACTTCGAAACTATCATTTAAGGTACTGCCAATGCTATCGTAAACAACATCGGCACCATTTGGTGCTACTTTAAAAATTGATGTTTTCCAGTTATCATTGTATAAGAATACATAATCGGCTCCTTGCTCGATAGCGATTTTAGCTTTATCTGATGATGAGGTTAACCCAATTATGGTTGCGCCCAAAAGTTTGCTTATTTGTGTAAGGAATTGTCCTACTCCTCCGGCAACAGCATGAATAATAACAGTTTCTCCTTTTAATGTTTTGTGACTATCTTTTGCAAGGTAATGCGCAGTTAATCCTTGTAGTAAAATAGAAGCTCCTGTTTCAAAATCGATTGCTTCTGGTAGCGGAATTACATGATTTACATTAACGGCAACGAGTTCTGCATTTGCAAAAGGAACATCAGCAAAGGCAATTCTGTCTCCAATTTTGAACTCGGAGTGGTTGTTTGTGTTTATTACGATTCCAGAACCTTCGTAACCAGCTATAAAAGGAGGATTTCCTTTAAGGTGATAGTTTCCTTTTCGACGATATACATCTGCAAAATTTAATCCAATGGCTTTCATTTCGACTAAAATTTCGTCGTGTTTTAATTGCGGATCAGGGATATCAATGTATTCGAGTACATCGGAATTGCCAAATGTGGAAAAAGTTAATGCTTTCATTTTTGTTTAATTGTAGCTGTAAAAGTTTATGAAGAGAGTGATTTTTGTTTATAGTTTAGGTAGATTGAATTCATTGAATTTGCTTTTTTGAGAAGCTAGTTTCTCAATATCTTGCCATTTTCTAGGAGAATCGATAGATAAGTTTTCGTAGGAGTCTTTTTTTATGAGAATATCATCTTCGATACGTACGCCTATATTCCACCATTTTTTATCGCATTTGCTATTTGCTGGAATGTAAATTCCTGGTTCAACTGTAATAACCATGTTTTCTTTAAGCAAGCTTGTTGGGCCTTTGTAATTTCCTTTATCGTGAACGTCTAGGCCAAGAAAATGGGAACATCCGTGAGGGTAGTAGATGTTTACTTCTTTTAAATCATTGATGATTCCTAGTTTAAGTAGTCCTTTGGCTAAAACTTCTTTGGCCTTGATGTTTAAATCTGCAAGTGGGGTTCCTTCTTTGCAGATTTTAAAAATTTCTTCTTGTGCATCATATACCAATTGATAAATGGCTTTCTGTTCTTCTGTGAATTTTCCGTTTGCGGGAATGGTTCGAGTTACATCAGCAGAGTAACCATGGTATTCTGAACCTACATCCATTAATAATAATTGATTGTCTATTTTTGTGCTATTATTTTCGCCATAATGCAAGATACATCCATTGGCTCCAGCACCCACAATTGGTGGGTAGCCTTCTCCTTCTGCTCCATACTTTCTGTGAATATAAGCGTGAATACCATCGGCTTCATTTTCACTCATATCAGCAGTAATAGCTTTCATGACTTCATTATGTGCAATGCAGGAAAGTTTAACTGATTTACGCATTAAATCAATCTCTTCAGGGGTTTTTATTTCTCGTAGTGTTGCTGTGATGTTTTCAAATAATAGTAAAGAATTGACATCTTCATTTGTAATTGCAGCTTTTGTCTTAAATGTTTGTAATAATCCAAAAAGGTCGAAACCACTTGAGTCTTTGCCAATGTCGGTTGGGATTTTATCATAAATGAGTTTGTCAAATTTTTTAAAATCAATATCAAAATCTTTGAAGTCTTTTCCGTTGTAAACTGCCTTAAATCCTAATTTAGATTTTGTTCCATTTATGCCCAAACGTCTTCCTGTCCACATTTCATGGGCAGTATTTTTTTCTCTAACAAAAAACACTTCATTATAAGCAGTATCACCGCTTCCTTGTGTCTCCTTAAATAATAATAAAACCGCATCTGGTTCTTTGTAACCACTTAGGTAATATAAATCAGGATTTTGATGAAAATTATAATTAATATCTCTTGAGAATTTTCTTTCGGGATACGAAAAAATTATTGCGACAGAATTTAAGGGCATCAAATTTCTAAAAGCTTCTCTTCTGTCTTTGTGAAATTCTTTCGAAAGATAATCTGTAGGTATGTTTTCTTGCGCATTATTTTGGTTGAAAAACAATAAGAATAAAAGAGATAGGAATAGGTGTTTCATTTCTTTTGGTTTGGTTAAAAGGTTCATTGTCTTATAGATTGATGCAAATTACGAAATTTTACCTTTGATTCTTAAAATAAAAAAGCCACTTATTTTTGTAAGTGGCTTAGTGAATTAATAATTACTTCTTTTTTAATTTGTCTTTAAAAACTTTTTCAAACTTTTCTATTTTTGGCTGAATAACCATTTTACAATAAGGTTGGTTTTTGTTATTATCATAATAATTTTGATGATAGTCTTCGGCTTTGTAAAACTTTGTAAATGGTTCTACAGCGGTAACAATAGGATCATTATATACTTTTGCTTTTTTTAAAGCGTTTATAATGTTATTTGCAGCATTTTTTTGTTCTTCATTTTTGTAAAAAATAACAGAGCGATATTGACTTCCTACATCTGCACCTTGTCTGTTTAATGTTGTGGGATCATGTACGGTAAAAAAAACTTTAAAAATCTCATCTAGGTTTGTTATGTTTTTGTCATAAGTGATCTGAACTACTTCAGCAAAACCAGTTTTTCCTGTTGAGACTTCTTCATAACTTGGATTTGTAGTTTTTCCTCCTGAAAATCCAGATACAACAGATTTTACCCCATTTAAGTTTTCATAAACGGCTTCTACACACCAATAGCAACCTCCGCCAAGTGTAATAGTGTCGTAGTTGGATTGCTTTTTTGTTTGTCCAAAGCTATTAAATGATAGAATCAAAAGGCTAATTAAAATTGTATTTTTCATAATGTTATTTATTATCAGGTATAAAGTCAAGTGCAATTGAATTCATGCAGTATCTTTTTCCAGTAGGAGCAGGTCCATCATCAAATAAATGACCTAAATGGCCACCACATCTACCACAAAGAACCTCAGTTCTTTCCATACCTAGTGAGTTGTCTTGTTTGTAAATAGTACTTTTTTTGTTTTCTTGCTCAAAAAAGCTTGGCCATCCGCAACTACTTGAAAATTTGGCGCCAGATCTAAAAAGTTTATTTCCGCAGGCTGCGCAATAATAGGTTCCTTTTTCATCAGTGTTCCAGTATTTTCCAGTAAAAGGTCTCTCAGTATCGGCCTGTCTCATTACTTCGTAAACATCATTAGGTAATACCTTTTTCCATTGAGCATCTGTAAGATTTAGTTTTGTAGTGTCGGTATTCGAGTAATATGGATTATCAGGTTTACTGATTTTATTTTCCATAGGATTATTTTTTGTTGATGTATATTGTTCTTTTTTATTTTGTCCACAGGCTTTAAAGATAAACAGCGGAAGCAAAAATAATAAGCTTAAAAAGCGGGCTCTTGTTTTCATAATTAATTGATTTAGTGATGTAAAAGTAAGGTGTCTTTAATTGGTGAATTGTCGTGCACTTTACAAATAACTATGTATTTAAGTAAGTTTTAACTATTGTTATTTACGTATAAAAAGTAATTTTAGTTTTAAAATGAAAGACTACTGCCTGGATGTCTTTAATACACTCATAATCATGATATAAAATTAAAATTTTACTGAATGCAAGGCTCGTTAAACTTTTCACAAACTTTTTCTAGGCTCTAAAGCAATTTCTTTTTTCGTATTTTTGTGTGTTTAATACCAATTATGATAGAAGAAAACGTAATATTAGTTAATCAAAATGATGAGCAAATAGGCTTGATGCCAAAAATGGAAGCTCATGAAAAAGCGGTTCTGCATCGTGCATTTTCAGTTTTTGTTTTAAATGATAATAATGAAATCATGTTACAGCAACGTGCGCATCATAAATATCATTCTCCGTTACTTTGGACTAATACATGTTGTAGTCATCAGCGAGAGGGTGAAACTAATATCGAAGCAGGAAGTCGAAGATTGTTTGAAGAAATGGGGTTTAAAACGCCACTTAAAGAACTTTTTCATTTTATATACAAAGCTCCTTTTGATAACGGATTGACAGAACATGAATTGGATCACGTTATGATTGGATGTTATAATGGAATGCCTACTATAAATCCAGAAGAAGTAGAAGCTTGGAAATGGATGAAAATAGAAGATGTAAAAACAGATATGCAATTACATCCTGAAATTTACACTGTTTGGTTCAAAATAATTTTTGACGAGTTTTATTATTTTCTAGAAGACCATAAAATTTAAACCAAAACCTACATGAGAGTAACGATATCAAGGAAAGCACATTTTAATGCTGCTCATCGACTGTATAGAAAAGATTGGACTGCAGAGAAAAATGATGCCGTTTTTGGGAAATGTAATAATCCCAATTTTCATGGTCATAATTATGAATTAACTGTTAGTGTTACTGGAGAAGTTGATCCAGAAACTGGTTTTGTGATAGATGTGAAAATATTGGCAGATATTATATATCAAGAAGTAGAATTGCCATTTGATCATAAGAATCTTAATCTTGATGTGCCAGAATTTCAAGATTTGAATCCAACTGCAGAACATATTGTAGTAGTGATATGGAATAAAATTAGAAAAAAATAAATCCCGATTTTGATTTAGAAATCGTGTTATATGAAACTGCTCGTAATTTTGTAACCTATAAAGGAGAATAAAATGTCATTAAAAGTAGGAGATATTATCCCGAATTTTACAGCTAAAGATGCTAATGGAGAAGTGTTTGAAAGTAAAGATGTGCTTGGTCGTAAACCTTTGGTTATTTATTTTTATCCTAAAGATAATACGCCAGGCTGTACAACAGAAGCCTGTAGTTTTAGAGATCAATATGAAGACTTTGTAGCTTTAGGAGCCGAAGTAATAGGTATCAGTAGTGATAGTGTTGATTCTCATCAAAAATTTTCTCATAAACACCATTTGCCATTTGTACTTCTTTCAGATGCAGATAAAAGAATAAGAACTCTTTTTGGAGTTCCTTCTGGACTACTTGGATTATTACCAGGAAGAGTAACTTATGTTGTCGATAAAAATGGAGTTATAATCCTGATCTATGATAGTATGGTTGCTGCCAAGCATATTCCTAAAGCGCTTGAAGCAATTAAAGAATTAGTATCATAAGTTTAAAAATATAGTATCATACAAGATTTTTTAAATGAATGAGTTTGTATGAAAAACAAATAACATAG
The DNA here is from genome assembly GCF_003668995.1 of Flavobacterium sp. 140616W15. Lineage (NCBI taxonomy): Bacteria > Pseudomonadati > Bacteroidota > Flavobacteriia > Flavobacteriales > Flavobacteriaceae > Flavobacterium > Flavobacterium sp. 140616W15. The sequence continues at coordinate 3,220,916 of NZ_CP033068.1, read as the reverse complement.
ATGGATCTAAAATTATATCCCTTGCAATTCGAACCAATCTTGAAAGACAGAATTTGGGGAGGAGAAAAATTAAAAACTGTATTAAATAAGCCAATTACGTCTAAGATTACTGGCGAAAGCTGGGAATTATCTACTGTAGAAGGGGACGTAAGTATTGTTGAAAACGGAAGTTTGAAAGGAAAGACACTTACTGGTATAATAGAAGAATTGCCAAATGAAATTTTGGGAACAAAAGTTTACAAACGATTTGGAAAACAATTTCCATTACTTTTTAAATATCTTGATGCTCGCGAAGATCTTTCGATACAGGTACATCCTAATGATGAACTAGCCAAAGAACGACATAATTCTTTTGGTAAGACAGAAATGTGGTATATTATGCAGGCTGATGCCGATGCAAGGATTATTGTAGGTTTTAAGGAAAATTCAAGTAAAGAGGAATATCTTGAAAATCTAAATAACAATTCGCTAGTTTCTATTCTTGATGATGTAAAAGTTAAACAAGGAGATGTTTTTTTTCTGGAAACAGGTACAGTTCATGCGATAGGAGCAGGACTGGTAGTTGCAGAAATTCAACAAACATCAGATATTACGTATCGTTTGTATGATTTTGATAGAGTAGATGCAAAAGGAAATAAAAGAGAATTGCATGTAGATTTGGCGTTGGATGCTATTAATTATAATAAAGTAGATACGTATAAGAAATATGATAAAGAGCTAAACAAATCTAATGGAGTAGTTGATTGTTCTTATTTCACTACAAATTTTATACCGTTAGAAGGTCAGGTTGAGGTATGTAAAAACAAAGAGAGCTTTACTGTGTATATGTGTGTTGAAGGATCTTTTTGTATAGAATATAATGGAGAAAAATTTATATACGTAAAAGGAGATACTGTGTTAATTCCTGCTACTATGAATGCATTCATTCTCAATGGAAAAGCTTCAATTTTAGAAATTTACATTTCATAGCTACTAATACAAAGATTATGTGTATTTTTGCAAACGCAAATTAAAATTAAAATAAAATGGCAAACGTTAAGAATTTAAAGAAAGACATCAACTACGTTTTAGGAGATATTATTGAAGCAGTTTACTTATTTGAAATTTCTACTACAGGGAAACCATCTACAGAAACTAATGCTTTAATCGATGAGGCTATTGCTGCTTTTGATGCTTTGATCACAAAAGTGAACGCAAAGAACGTAGAAAATAAAAAATCACACTTCAAACAAATCAATGTTGAATTGGAAGAAACTGCTAATCAATTGATTGCTAAAATCAACGAATTGTAGTCGGAAAAAACTATAAAAAAGTGCAAATTTATGTTGTGAGATTCAAAAAACAGCTATATATTTGCACCCGTAATGAGTCGCCAGCGTAGCTCAGTTGGCTAGAGCAGCTGATTTGTAATCAGCAGGTCGTGGGTTCGAGTCCCTCCGCCGGCTCAAAATAAAACCATCCAATAAGGGTGGTTTTTTATTAGTATTGAAAGTGTGAAATTATTTTGGTAAACCAAATTATTCTTGCATTTCCGCCCGTAATGAGTCGCCAGCGTAGCTCAGTTGGCTAGAGCAGCTGATTTGTAATCAGCAGGTCGTGGGTTCGAGTCCCTCCGCCGGCTCAAGATAAAACCATCCGATAAGGATGGTTTTTTATTTGTATTAAAAATGTAAAATTTTTTTTGGAAAATTCAAAAAAGCACTTTACATTTGCACCCGTAATGAGTCGCCAGCGTAGCTCAGTTGGCTAGAGCAGCTGATTTGTAATCAGCAGGTCGTGGGTTCGAGTCCCTCCGCCGGCTCAGAGTTAAAACCATCATAGAAATATGATGGTTTTTTTTTGCCTTGTATTGAGTTTCTATTGTTATTATCGGATCAATACTAAAACTTGATAGCTATTAGTTAGCTTGTAGAAAAAAGAATTTGGTGTTTCTCAGCTCTTAAAATTAAGGCTTAAAGATCTTTATTTTTAATGTGAAGTAAAATAAAGATTAACTGGATTGACATTGTGTTTTAAAGAGGTGATAAATGCGTTAGCAGAGGTATGATATGTTTAAGCTTTGGTTTTTAAATGTGATTAAGTTCTAGTTTTGTAGGTTTCCTGAGAAGGATATGAAATTATAGGATTCGTAGAATGTAATTTGAAAAAGTCAAAAAAAAATCCTGCTTTTATTAAAGCAGGATTGATATTGTTGTAATGATCAGAGTCTATGTTATTGTTCTTTCTTTATTTTGGCAACATACTCGGTAAGTTTTTTTCCATAAAGAGATTGAGCTACTTTAGGAGTCATCGATTTTTGGATTGTATCCAAGAATTTAATATTAATGTCATATATGTCAGATAAAGCAATATATGGTGCTATTTCGTAATCTTTGTTGTTGATAGCAAAGTTTGTAGCATATAAGTATTTTCGTTTGATATTTGACTCTTGTCTTTCGTTGATGCTATCTAATGTTTTCTGGTTATTGCTTTTCATTGCTTTAAACCTTAACGCTACAAGATCAAGATTAGAATCATTAAAGCGTGAGCTTATTTTTCGGTAATCCTCATATAATTCTTGATTTTTTGATCCAGTAATTTTAGCGCCTGAAATGTATGTGTCTAGATTTGTATCGATGTTTATATTACCTGGTTCAGCAAAGAATAATATATTGTTGTCTAGTGAGTTACTTACTCCGCGATCTAGAAATAAATAAAGCATTTCTGGAGACTTTAATTCAATGTTAGTTTCGAAAGTTGAATTACCATCGATTTTAATACTATCAATAGCGACTAATGAGGTGTCAACAATTCGTTGTATATATAAGGTACCATTTTTTAATCCTTTAATATTTCCTGTAATATGCAAATTGGTTTTTGATTCGTTTTTGCTACAAGAAGCTAAAAGAACAAGGGTAACGAATGCAATAATAGTTTTTTTCATTGTTTATAGATTTTCGTGCAAAATAAAGAAAATAGTTTTAATATAAACATAGCTAAACTTTTAATTTGTAAAAAAATCTCAATCTATTTCTAAATTGAGATTTCTTTGTTTTTATTTCTTATTATCCTTTTAACCAAGCGTTTCTAAGAGTTTGCTTGGAGTTGTCTGATGCTTTAAAAGTATTTTTTTCTTCGTAAGGAAGTTTAACTACTCCTTTTAAAGTTTGTTCCTTACCATTGCGTTTTATCTTAATGGTTATAGGGGTGTTTTCTTTCCATGATTGGCTTTCGGTTATCATGTCGTATATGTTTATCAATGAATAAGGCTTTTCGTTTATAGATAAAATATAGTCACCTCCTCTTAGATCAAGTGCTTTGAAAAAAGGGTTTAATTCGATTTCTGGAATAACCATAATTTCTTTAGTCTCAGGGTTTATAGTGATGTATGGAACTTGGCCTTTTAAGAAAATTGTTCCAGGAACTTTCTCTGTGGCTTTAGTTACTCCAACTTTACTTAAGTAAAAATCGTATGGGATTGGAGTTGTTCCTGCTACGTAAGTGTCTAAAAATGATCCAACTTCAGGATAAGTTAATTGTGTGATTTTAGCAAAGAGTTCATTGTCGTTAAATGGCTTAGTGATGCCATATTCATCCGATAACTTATGCATTAAGTCTAGAATTCCTCTTTGACCATTACTTTTTTCTCTAATAATAATATCGATACACATTCCAATAAGTGCTCCTTTTTCATATACATTTAAGTATTGGTCTTTGTAGGGTTGCTTTAAGACATTGGCACTCATTTTTGTAAAGGACATAGTGTCGTTCATTTTTTTTGCATGTTCTACTTTCTCAGCAATACGGGAATAAAATTCAGGTTCGTCAATTAGGCCTTGATTGATCTGGAAAAGATTTGCAAAATATTCGGTAACGCCTTCGTACATCCATAAATGCTCAGACATTTTGGGTGCATTATAGTCGAAATATTGAATTTCTTTTGAGTGAATGGTTAATGGAGTTACAATATGGAAGAATTCATGAGAAACCACATCTTTCATTGATTTTATTAATTCATCTTTAGGCATCATTTCAGGTAAAACAACAGTTGTTGCAGTAGGATGCTCTAAAGCTCCAAACCCATGCGCATCATCAGGTTTCATGGTTGATAAATATAATAAAACAGTATATTTTTTAGTTGAGTTTATTTTTCCTAAAAAGTTTTTCTGAGCAGTCATTATTGTTTTCATTTCAGGAGTGATACTTTCTGCGGTATACTTTCCTGTTGGTGAATATACAGCTATTTGTATTTCCATTCCGTTTACATCAAATGAGGTGTAATCGGGTTTAGAGTACATGATTGGGTTTTCTACCAAAACAGCATAATGAGAGGTTGTAAATACGTCGCTAGTATTGCTAGCATCTTCATCAGTCATTGAGGTTGCTCCCCAAAGTGATGCTGGATGTGTAACGGTTACTTTGTAAGGAATGTCTAATTTGTCTTGAAAATAGCCTACAAAACCATGCGTGTTTATCATGAAATTAACCCCAGAATCGATATTTGTACCTGCTGGAGAGAAGATATCGTCATTGCCAAATCCTGTACCTTTTTCAGTATCGAAAGTGTCGTTGACTAAATAAGTAATCGTTTTTAATGTTTTTGCATTAGATATTGACCAAGTGTTGTCATCTGTTTTTTTTACAGGAAGGAGTGTTCCTTTTGAATCAAACGCTTTCAGGTCCTCAATGAATCTACCGTAATTATCCTCAGAATATGTTCCGGGAACAGTTTTAGGGATGCTGTAAGTTACTTCATCAGTATTGATTTTAGGGGTTGTAATCGTAACTAGGACTTTGTCTTCTTTTACATCAGTAAGATTTATACTGACCCCTATTTCTTGTTTTGCAACTGTATTATTCGTTGAGCTAGCTGTTTTACAGCCTATAAATACAGCTACTAATGCTAATGTGGCTATTATTCTTTTCATAACTTATGAGTTTATTTTTACTATTGGTCTTTATAGATTGAAGTAAGTTACAAAAACATTTTAATTTTATTTATAGGTGTAAAAAAAAACTCCTGTTTCCAGGAGTTTTATAGTTAGTCTAATTTGTTCTTTATGTAATATTTACCATCCAAATCTTCATCAAAATCATCTATTTTGACTGGTTTTGGCTTAGGTTTGTTAGCAATAGCTTTCTTTTTCCACATTTCAAATTTCTCTGCGGGCATTTTCTTTTTCATAATTTCTAAAACCTCTTTTTCAGCCAATCCAAATTCTTTTTTGATAATTTCAAAAGGATTCTTTTCTTCTAGGGCTAATGTAACAAGTTTTTCTGTTTGTTCCCAGTTCAATTCTTTACGGTTACTCTTTTTCATCACGTGAAAATTAATTCAAATAGGGGTTAATGATTAATAATAGATTGATTTTCAATTTAGATATCAATATTAATGAAAAAAATAATTACTTCGTCGCTTATGGTAGATTTTTTTTGTTGATTTTAACCGTTTTTTTGCGAACGTTGTTTCTGAAACGGAATTTGTAATAAATTCTTCAAGTTATTGTGTTCTTCAGGGTTCATATGAGTGTCAACTCCATAGATGATTTTTTCTTTTGGTAGTGTCATAAATGTTCCGAAAAGACGGTCCCAAACAGAAAAAATATTTCCGTAATTGCTATCTGTATAGGGTAATACATAATGATGATGTATTTTGTGCATATTTGGAGAAACAATAAAGTAACTCAAAAAAGAATCGACTTTATCGGGTAGAGAGATATTCGCATGGGTAAATTGAGTAGATATAACAGATAATGTTTGATATAGAAAAACCATCCACATGGGGCTCCCCACAATTAAAACACCAAAAGTTGTAAAAATAAACCGAATTATACTTTCTCCAGGATGATGTCGATTGCCACTTGTGGTGTCAATCCAGGTGTCAGTATGATGAATAAGATGAAAGCGCCATAAAAATTTAATTTTATGTTGGGTGAGGTGAGCCAAATACGCTCCTATTAAATCTAATAATAGTAATCCTATAATGGTATATAGCCATAATGGTATTTCGGGTAACCATTGTAAAATGCCGAAATTGTTTTTAATTGCCCAATCAGCAGTTTTTAATAAGATAAATGCTAAAACAAAGTTGATAATGATTGTAGTAAATGTCAAGAAAAAATTGATTCCAGCATGATTCCATTTTTTATAGTTGAACTTAAAGAGAGGAAAAGTGTTTTCTATGAGCCAAAAAAAAGTTATTCTGCTTACGAGAATTAAACTTCTGTGTGAAGATGGAATAGTACTGAAGTAAGAAATAATTTCATCCATTACGAAAGTATTTACTCAAAATTAATGATTTTGTTGATATGAAATTAAAATGGGGCTTAAAATTGTGATTTTCAGTATTGTAATTAAAGCATGATTGCTATAAAGTAAAAAGAGAAGAAATGAAGTGGTAAGACTTATTTTCTTCTCTTTGTATAAAACGATATTACTTGTTTGGTGTTTTGTAAATGCAACAAGTAGGTAAGGGGTTTATGTTCTTTTTATTAAACTAATAATGAATAATAAAACCCAAGCTCCACCAACAGCAATTATAATTTGCCATAGTAAACCGCCACCACCGATACCTAGTTTGCCAGCAATCCATCCACCAATAAGTCCACCAACTATTCCAACAACAATATTGCCAAGGATTCCAAAACCTGAGCCTTTCCATATTTGGCCAGCTAGCCAACCAGAAATTGCTCCAATAAGTAAGAAATATAAAAATTCCATATTTTAAAAGTTTAAAGGATTAATAATCGATTTTAATATAATAATTTAAGCTGCGTCATGATTTTGTAACAATGTTTTATATATAATTCCTGCTACAATTGCTCCTAAAATTGGGGCAACCCAAAATAACCAAACTTGAGATAATGGTTCACCTCCAACGAAAACTGCTTGCGATAAAGATCTCGCTGGATTTACAGATGTATTTGTGATCGGGATGCTTATTAGGTGAATTAATGTTAATCCTAGACCAATTGCCACTCCTGCAAATTTTCCATTTGCAAATTTATCTGTAGCGCCAAGAATGATTAATAAGAAAAATAAAGTAAGTACAAACTCTGCTATAAATGCCGATTGTAAGGAGTATCCGTCTGGTGAAAAAGCTCCAAAACCATTTGATGCAAAGGCACCAGCTTTGGTATTGTCTATCATGAAACCTGCTTTGCCAGATGCAATTGAAAATAAAGTTCCTGCTGCCGCAATTGCCCCAATACATTGTGCAATAATGTATGGTGCTAAGTCTTTTGCGGGGAATCTTCCGCTAGCCCAAAGTCCAAATGATACAGCTGGATTAAAATGGCCACCAGATATATGTCCTACAGCATAAGCCATTGTTAAAACTGTTAATCCAAAAGCTAGAGCTACTCCAGCAAATCCAATTCCTAGATCTGGAATTCCTGCCGCGAAAATTGCACTTCCGCAACCTCCAAATACAAGCCAGAATGTTCCGAAAAATTCTGCAAAAAGTTTTTTCATAATAAAAGTTTTTAAATTAATGTCTAAAGGTTAAAAAGTATATTGATAAGCCCAATAAATCAAAACTAACTGAAAAGGTATGCGCAATAGTAGAATCCATCTAGGTAATCCAAAACTTGCTTTTTCATTTTGATACATGTATATATGTGTTGGGAAAACTGCGACTAATAACGCAATAATCCCCCATGCCGCAAAATGGGATGTCGCTGAGACTAATAGGAGTGATCCTAATATAATCTCAGCGACACCGCTTAAAATATTTAATAATTTTGGATTTGAAAAATAAGATGGAATGATCTTTAGATACATTCTGGGACTTCTAAAATGATTTATCCCAGCAATAATATAAAGCGAAGCCATTAAATAGATATGCCAAGGTAAATTCATAATAGTTATTTATTACGAATTTATGAAATAATTAGTAATTTAGTATGATATATTAATTATTTTTAACAAGTATCATGAATTGTTTATTTCTGCTTCTGAAAATTTAGATTCATAATAATAATCGCAAGTATGATTAAAATTATACCAATCCATTGAAGAAATATTACTTCTTCATTTAATAGTACGTAGGCCATCATTACAGATACAGGAAGTTCTAATGCTGAAACGATACTTCCTAGTCCAATTCCTGTAAGAGGGAAACCTGCGTTCATAAGCATAGGAGGTATAATTGTACCAAAAAGTGCAAGAATGATACCCCATTTTGTGAAAATTTCGAAGTTAAAAGGAGTTACTTGTGTCGCTATTCCAAATGAAAAGACAATAACTGCTCCTCCTAAAAGCATATATAAACTACGTTGTGCTGACGAAATTTCGGTAGCAACTCGGTTTGCAGTAAACATGGTTGTGGTAAATGATGCAGCGGCCAAACAACCCCACATAAGACCACGCCAATCTAACTGAATCTCGTTTTGAGTAATATTAGTAGCCAAGACTGTACCTCCTAAAACAATAATTACAGCGATTACTTTTTGTTTAGAAGGAAGTTTTTTCTCTAAAATCATTTCTAGTAAAACTCCCATCCATACCGTTTGCATCAATAAAACAATTCCGATAGAAACAGGAATGTATTTTACAGCTAGGTAATAAAATAAACTAGTCATACCTAATGAAGTTCCAGCTATCATTAACTGTGCAATGTTTTTTGGAGATGCCTTAACAACTGTATTTTTATGTTTTGCTTTTTGAAAAGCGTTGATGATTAGGATTCCAATGATTCCTAATATAAATTGAGAAGTAGTTACTTCTGCTGTAGTGAATCCTTCATCGTATGCCATTTTTACAAAAGTAGCTAACATGCCATAACTTGTTGCGCCAAATGCTACTAGAAATACTCCTTTTAATACGTTACTTTTTATCATTTTATGTAATTTATTGCTTCTGTTTTTAAAAATAAAGCCTGCAAAGATAGTCTTTAGTAAGTAATTAAAAAAATGGATTTAATTTGGATATTGTATTTAGAGTATTGTTTCGATGGGTGATTTTACAGATAATCTTCCGAAATCGTTTTATTTATAGATTATTCATAATAGTTTAATCACTCTACTTTTCTAACACTTCCGTTAGGAGTGTCCCACCAATTTTTAAGACCGCTGAGTTTTGGATTGGCGCTCTCAGTTAAAAAATACCGTTGTATGATATTCTGTACCCGGCTATCATTTAGGAATAAACCATGAAAATCGAGATTGTTACTTATTTCATCAAAGAAGTTTTCTTTCTTTACAGCAAATGTTTTAATGTCTTTTGCATAGATAGAAGAGCTTTTAAACGGAACAGTTCCGTCACCAGATTCTCTACCGTCGTTAAGAGAACTTAAGTCTACTAAATTTGTAATGTTGTTGTTTCCTTTTTTAGAACTTTTACTTTAGTAAATGTTTTGTCATCTTCCCCACAATAATTATCATTCTGTCTTTTAGCACCTGAGGTAAATCAGATAAATTTTTTAAACCTGTAGGAGAACGAAATTCTTTTAAAAGTGCTAATCTAGAATCAAAAAGAGGTTCGATATCTCTATATAAGTTGTCTTGCCAATATTCTTTTTTCAAAAGATCTAGTGGTTCGTTATTATCCGTATAAGTTAAAGCATCTTTGTAAATGGGTAATAATTCATAAACTCCAGGATAAGTTCGAATAACTTTGCGCATATCCTCATTTCTTCCTATCACCCAATTTAGGATACTTCTTAAACCACCATCGCCTTTTACCATGTGAACTAATGCATAAGGAGATCCTAAAAATGGAGGAGCATTCATGACTATTTTGTCAATTCCGGTAAAATCATCTTTTAATAAACTTAAGTAGCAGTTTAAAACCAACCCTCCCATACTATGAGTAATAAATCGAAATCCGTCGATATTTTGATCTTGGAGTTTGTGCTTGAGGTATTCGATATAAATCTTTAAACGTTTGGCACTTTCCATATTCGACATTCGCAATCGTAACCAAATAAAAATGCAGGTGTGTTTTTGTATGCTCTGGTTTCGTTTAGTTTGTTTTTTAATTTAGCAATGGAATTTTCATATGGAAATTTAGCGATATGATTGCGTTCTATTATCGTTTCAATTCCTTGATCGTAAAGGATTAAATTGTAGGTTTTCGTTAATATAAGCTCCAAAAATTGATGAACCAATAGAGGAGCCTAATGTGTCGTAAGCATTCCAGATATAATTAAAGTCGAAAGTGTTACTATTAACAAGACTCGTAGCTTGAATTCCAGGAATAAAGATGATAGGTTTCATGGGGCTAGTTTTTGTTATCTAAATTAATACTTATTTTTAGTGATTCGTTGGCAACCTTTTGTCTATAAGTATTTGTTGTCGATTAATTTAGGTAATAATACTTTCATGCAACTCTGACCTATTGTGCATTTGTCCCAATAACACCTGTGCATCTTAATGCTATTTAAGGAGAAAAAAGCAACCAAACCAGACTTGTCGGATGTGATTTCGTAGTTAATGTTTTCTGGAGTTAGCGAGATATCTTTTATGCCAAACTCAGCTTCACCTCGTGTATTATCTCTTCTGTGATTGGTAGAGAAAACATCTGCAATAGAGTAAATATTTAACCATTTTATACGGTCTTTCATTATGTCACATCTATCGTTATAAAAAGTGGGGTAGTAGGCATTGATAAATTCGAATGGGTTTCCTATAGTAATAAGCAGTTTGGTTAATTTTTGAATATTGTCTGATGGAGGTATTTTTGCAATAGGAAAAAGCGTATCTATGGCAAGTATGCTCCCGAAACTGTAAGCATGAAAATGTATTTCAGGATTAACTTCTTTTTCCGCAATATATTCTATTAATAAATCTAGATTACCTAGCAAAATTTGGCTTTGCTCCCCATTTGTAATATAGCTATCAACACATGAAAATTCGGTTGCAAGCGAAGTAATGATTGTTTTAGATTTCGGAATAAATAGAAGAATTAAAGTTGTTATTGCAAGTACTTTTTTTCCGAGGGAATTTATAAGCTTTACTGGTATAGTTGGTATAGACTCTGAGCAAAGGAAAATATTTATTTTTTCGATTAAGGTTTGATTTTTAGGATCATCTGTTGTTAAAAGTTCGATGCAACCAGGAATTAAAAAAAGAATACAAATTGAGATTGTAAATAAGATAGAAATGGCATAAAAGGTTTGTAGAGGTCTGCTAAAGCCATTGCCATTAAAAAGGCGTAAAAAGATTTGAGGAAGTTTTTTTAAGACTAAACCAAATAAGACCAAGTTTTTTACAATGATGTTATAATGATTAAATCTGTCGGTTAAAATTCGATGATATTGAAAATCGTATATTTTGTAAAAAGGACTTTTTTTCTGGTTCTTATTTAGTGTATTCTTATTCTTTTGAAAAAGACTAACAACAGTACATTCTTTATCGGTTTGATAGAATTTTTTTTCAATTTTAAGACTGTAACTAATGTTGCTAGTTTTAAAACTTAATTCATTTATAAGTCTTTCGGCATATTTCTCAACAGTTTCATTATCTATAGACTGCCCAAGGCCAGTGACGTATATTCCTATTTTGGTTGACATGATAATTTAATTATAAAATCAAATACCTATTATGAAATAAAAAATAATATTTTCAATCAAATCCTAAGTTCTGAAGACTGGGGATTAATTAAAAGTTACTGCTCTACATTGGAAATTTCTCCTGAATTAGTCAAAAATATTCGTCTTACATTTTTAGGCTGAACTTTATAACTAGGTCTTCGGGATGTATACAGTCGTGCTTTTTCTTTTCGTATAATGCATACTTTATTAATTTGGTTTCCGCCAAGAACGTGATAGCAAGTGTCGTCTTCGCCAACATATAAGCCTACATGACCAGCTTTTTTTCCGTCAGCTGTTTTTCTAGTAAAAACAAGAACATCTCCCAACATAGGAGTCTCGACATGTTTACCAAAAGTTCCCCAGTTTAGAGCCCATAATGGGTCTTTTACAATTTCTTTAGCGCTTTTTTGGGCTACAACTGCAATAAATAATCCGCACCAAGCAATCTCATCTGCTTTATAAACGTTTGCAACGCTTCCTCCAACCTGTTTTGCCCAATCGATAATTACAGGGTTGTTTTTTGTGCCAGGAGATTCTATTGTATCATAGAGAGCAAGTGCGTTTTGGATCATTAATGGACCATTTTCTATTGTGAGCCATTCATATTTTTTTCTAGTGCCATGATATTAAGTTTTAAATTAATAAATAGTAAATTCGTGTTTTTATGTCTTTTTGTAATTAAACTCCTTTCCGGTTGAGTCTGTTCCAAAGAAGGACATTATGGTTTCTCCTCCTTGAGGGTTTTTTCCAGAAATGATTATTGTATAAATTCCATTTGATAAATTAATACTTTCTGTAAATGATTCTGATCTTGTTATATGTATATCATCTAAACTATCAATTTTGTCGATGTACACTTTAACTGGTACTGGAGCAATCCTCTATATATATTTACTCTAATATGAATCATGATTTTAAGATTGTGTTTTAATGAATATGTTATTTTGTGCTAGGTTGATTTTGAACTTGAAATAAAGTAATAAAATTATATAAATAATTTTTATTGTAAATGCGTATATATACTTGATTAATAATTTATTGTGTTAGTGTAGTTTTGGTTGTAAATAAAAAAAGCTCCTCAAGTATAACTTGAGGAGCTTAGTAATGATATAGCTTTTAGAGCTTGATATCTTCTTATTTAATCATTTCAAAACTTCTTTTTACAAAAGCAGTTAATGCTTCACCTTTTAATAAGTTTTGAGATAATTTAGCTAAGTCTAATGCTTGTTTAACTAAATGTTCTTGGTGTGTTTTGTCTTCGGTATTCAAGATGTTAGTAGCTAAATCAGAATTTGTGTTTACTACTAAGTTATACATCTCAGGCATATTGCCCATTCCGAACATTCCAGAACCACCAGACTGACTCATTTCTTTCATTCTACGCATAAATTCTGGTTGCGTAATGATAAACGGAGCAGCTTGACTATCCATAGCTTCCAATTGTACACTGTACGCTTTAGGGATGTATGCTTCTAATGAAGTTTTTAAAGCTTCTTTTTCTTCGTCAGATAATTTAGAAATTGTGTTTTCGTCTTTTTTGATTAAGTTATCAATATGGTCTGAATCGACACGAACGAATGTTAAATCTTTATTATCTCCTTCAATTTTTTGAATCAAGTGAGAAATGATCGGAGAATCTAAAAGCAATACTTCGTATCCTTTTTCTTTTGCTGTTTCAATATATGAGTGTTGAGCATCTTTATTTCCAGCGTATAAAACAACTAATTTTCCGTCTTTATCAGTTTGGTTTTCTTTTATTTTCTCTTTTAATTCTTCTAGCGTAAAATAAGTATTATCTACTGTTGGATATAAAAAGAAAGCACCAGCTTTTTCATAAAATTTGTCTTCAGAAAGCATTCCGTATTCTAAAACAATTTTAATGTCATTCCATTTTTCTTCAAAGTCAGCACGGTTCTCGTTGAATAATGCTTTCAATTTATCAGCTACTTTACGGGTAATGTAGTTTGATATTTTCTTAACTGCACCATCAGCTTGTAATCCAGAACGAGAAACGTTTAATGGAATGTCTGGTGAATCGATAACACCTTTTAACATTGTTAAAAATTCAGGAACAATTCCTTCTACGTTATCAGTTACATAAACCTGATTTTGGTATAATTGGATTTTGTCTTTCTGAATTTGCATATCTGAACCTAATTTTGGGAAATATAAAATTCCTGTTAGGTTAAACGGATAGTCAACATTTAAGTGAATATTAAATAATGGGTCTTCGAATTGCATTGGATACAACTCACGGTAGAAGCTTTTATAATCTTCATCAGATAATTCAGTTGGCTGTTTTGTCCAAGCTGGATTTGGGTTATTGATGATGTTGTCAACTTCTATAGTTTCATTTATATAATCTTCCGGAGCATCTTCTGGCTTAGGAAGTGTTTCAGTTCTTGTTCCGAATTTAATTGGAATAGGCATAAACTTGTTATACTTATTCAATAATTCATGGATTTTAGAATCTTCCAAAAATTCTAAAGAATCCTCAGCAATATGCAAAACGATTTCAGTTCCACGTGTAGTTTTGTCAGCTGGCTCCAAAGTAAATTCTGGGCTACCATCACATGTCCAATGAGCAGCTGGCTCATCTTTGTATGATTTAGTGAAAATTTCTACTTTTTCTGCAACCATAAAAGCGGAGTAAAAACCAAGACCAAAATGACCTATGATTCCTGAATCTTTTGCTGAATCTTTATATTTGTCCAAAAATTCTTCAGCTCCAGAAAAAGCAACTTGGTTGATATATTTCTCAACTTCGTCAGCTGTCATTCCAAGACCTTGATCGATGATATGGATTTTTTTTCCTTCTTTGTCAATTTTAATTTCAATAGTTGGATTGCCATATTCTACTTTGGCTTCACCGATACTTATTAGGTGTTTTAATTTTAGAGTAGCATCGGTTCCGTTAGAAATCAACTCACGCAAGAATATTTCGTGATCGCTGTATAAGAATTTCTTGATTAAGGGAAATATGTTTTCTACTGAAACATTAATTTTACCTGTTGTCATATTTTTTTAAATTTTAAGTTTAACATTATGCATTTCAGATTCTTCAAATAGAATACCAATTGCAAATGGGGTGACAAATTGTCGTAAGTGTTAATTCTGAAATAAAAAAAATAAATTTTTAAACATATTTAATTTTTTTGCATTGTATCTTTGTAGGAGTATTAATTTTAAATTTGCTAAAACGATGAGAAAAATTATTTTAATATGCATAATAGCCGTAACGCTTTTTGCATGCAAATCAGCCTCAACAACAGCTACATCTAATGGAGCTGAACCACTTTCTACAAAACTTGATAGGCCTTCTCAAGTAGCAATTAAAGGAAATTGGATTTTAACCAATGTTTCTTATCCGGGGTCAGAGTATATTAAAGTAAATTCATTTGATCTTGCTGACTCTAAATGCTTTATTGGTAGTACTTGGAATTTTATTTCAAACAATAACAAAGGGTCGATGGCTTTAGCATCACCTAGTTGTACTGCTTTTTCTTCTCCTATTGTGTGGAGTATCAATAGTCAAGGTATGTTTGTGCTTAAGATTCTTGATGCTGGTGTAAAGGCAAAAAAAGTGAGAGACGGATATTTACTAAAAGTGGCTGGCCTAACTGA
The DNA here is from genome assembly GCF_003668995.1 of Flavobacterium sp. 140616W15. Taxonomy (NCBI): domain Bacteria; kingdom Pseudomonadati; phylum Bacteroidota; class Flavobacteriia; order Flavobacteriales; family Flavobacteriaceae; genus Flavobacterium; species Flavobacterium sp. 140616W15. The sequence goes on along the minus strand of NZ_CP033068.1, from coordinate 3,205,780 downwards.
AAATTCATTTCAATTAATTGATAACATTAATGTTGGTGGACAAGTTAAGGATGTAACATATCAATTTCAAAGAGCTAATTAATATTAAAATATATAAAAATATAAACACATGAGAAAGATAACAGTTTTAGGTTTGAGTACTTTACTTGTATTAACAAGTTTTTTTACAAGTTGCGATTCGGTAAAAAACGCAAATAATACTCAAAAGGGTGCAGGAATAGGTGTTGCTGCAGGTGCTCTTATAGGAGGTATTTTAGGGAACAATTTAGGAAAAGGTGGGAACGCTGCTTTAGGAGCTGCTATTGGAGCTGCCGTAGGTGGTGGAACTGGTGCTCTTATTGGAAACAAAATGGATAAGCAAGCTAGAGAGATCGATCAAGCTTTACCAGGTGCAGATGTAGAGCGTGTTGGAGAAGGAATTCACTTAGTTTTAAATGAAAATGCAGTACGTTTTGATACTAATAAATCAACTTTAACTCCTCAGGCAAAAGCTAATTTAGATAAATTAGTTCCAGTATTTAATGAGTATGCTGATACTAATATCGAAATTTTTGGATATACTGATAATACAGGTAAGCCAGAATATAACTTAACACTTTCTGGACAAAGAGCTGCATCTGTAAAAGCGTATTTAATTTCAAAAGGATTAAATGCAAGTAGATTCAAAACTTCAGGTATGGGAATTGTTGACCCAATTGCAACAAACGATACTCCAGAAGGAAGAACTCAAAACCGTCGTGTAGAATTTGCTATTACTGCAAATGACAAAATGGTAAATGACGCAAAAGCTGGTAAATAAGCATTGTATCTTAATAAATAAAAAAAAGCTGCTTTTTAAAGCAGCTTTTTTTTTGTAGATAATTTAATAACTTTCTCTGATTTAGTTTTGGTAAAGGAACTATCTTTGTATCCTCAATTTTTCAATGCCAACCAATGCTTCAAGTTCAAGATATTTCCTTTTCGTATACCGAAAAGCCTGTAATAAAAAACGTTTCTTTTACCATAAATAAAGGTGAAAATATTGCTATTATTGGTGAGAGTGGCTGTGGAAAAAGTACACTTCTTAAATTAATATATGGGTTATATGATTTAAATGAAGGCAAGATTTTTTATAATGAAAAGCCAATTTTAGGTCCAAAGTATAATTTGGTTCCAGGGATGCCGTATATGAAATATTTAGCCCAGGATTTTGATCTGTCTCCTTTTGAAACAGTTGCTGAAAATGTAGGTAAGTTTCTTTCAAATGGTTTTGCTAATATGAAGAAACTACGTGTTCAGGAACTATTAGAAATGGTAGAAATGGAACAGTTTTCTAATGTAAAGGCAAACTTATTGAGTGGAGGGCAAAAACAAAGAGTAGCTTTGGTAAGAGTTCTGGCTTTAGAACCCGAAGTAATTTTATTGGATGAGCCTTTTAGCCAAATCGACGCTTTTCGTAAAAATGCTTTACGCCGAAACCTATTTAGATATTTAAAGCAAAAAGGAATTACTTGTATAATAGCTACCCACGATAGTACAGATGCTTTGTCGTTTGCAGATGAAGCAATTGTAATGCGAAACGGTGAAGTTCTTGTTAAAGATAATCCAACAAAAATTTACGAAGACCCTGAAACTAGATATGTAGCGTCGCTCTTTGGGGAAGTAAATGAAGTTCCTACTCATTTATTGGTTTCTTATGAAGATGAAATGCATAAAACGCTGGTATATCCGCATCAATTAAAAATGGTGGTAGAATCTAACTTGCCAGTAAAGATTAGAAGAACTTATTTTAGAGGGAATCACTATTTAATTGAAACAGTTTATAAAAGGCAATTGATCTTTTTTGAAAGTGAAATAGATTTGCCTCTGGAGCAGGAAATATTTTTAAGTTTAAATTATCTGTAAATTAGATAATGTGGTAATTAGATAATTTTTTTAGCCCTATAAAACAATAAACCCGACAGATTTTAAAAACCTGTCGGGTTTGTTTTATAAATAGTCTAATGAAAATTTAGTTTTTTAAATTTTTCTCTAAGAACTGATCTTGCTCCCAAAGCAAATGTAAAATATTCTCTCTAGCTACATAGCTATGAGATTCTTTTGGTAAAATAACCATTCTCGTTGGTCCACCTAATCCTTTTATAGCTTGAAAATAACGTTCTGTTTGTAAAGTAAAAGTACCAGGGTTATTATCAGCTTCACCATGTACTAAAAGCAGTGGTGTTTTCATTTTATCAGCATGCATAAAAGGCGACATTGCATTGTAAACATTTGGAACTTCCCAATAGTTACGTTGCTCTGTTTGGAAACCAAAAGGAGTTAATGTTCTGTTGTAAGCTCCACTTCTTGCAATTCCACAAGCAAAAAGATTAGAATGTGTAAGTAAGTTAGCAGTCATAAAAGCTCCGTATGAATGTCCTCCAATTGCAACTTTCTTTTTGTTTATGTATCCTAAAGCATCAACCGCATCTATAGCTGCTTCAGCATCATCAACAAGTTGTGTTATAAAATTATCATTAGGCTCAGTAGTTCCTTCTCCAATAATAGGGAAAGAAGCATCGTCAAGAACAACGTAACCTTTAGTCACCCAATATATAAATGATCCATAATAAGGAAATGTAAACTCATTTGGGTTCTGGCTACTTTGTCCTGCACTGTTTTTATCTTTGTATTCTGCAGGATAAGCCCAGATTAACAACGGTAGTTTTTCTTTTTTCACCTTGTCATATCCAGCAGGTAAATATAAAGTTCCAGATAATTCAACACCATCTTTTCGTTTGTATTTAATAACCTCTTTGCTTACATTTTTAATGCTTTCAAATGGATTTTTGAAAAAAGTAATTTGAGTTAAACTATTTTGCTTCTTGATGTTTCTGAAATAATAATTAGGATAATCATTTTTGGATTGAATTTGTACCAAAACTTTTCCTGTTTTAAAATCTTCAATGCTTAAAATTTCTTCTTTTTTATCTTTAAATGATGAAGTATAAAGACGTTTTGTTTTTAATGTTTTAAGATTAAGTTCGCTAATAAAAGGAAATTGACCATCTTTTGTAAATCCTTCTCCAAGAAGAAAAGCATTGTCGTTTTCTATAGCAAGAACATATTTATTGTACTGATTTTTCTTGTACTCAAAATTACCTGGATCTGCGTAGATGTCTTGTGAATTTCTATCAAAAAGCAGTTTTGGTTTTTGAGTAGGTTCAGCTGGATTAATCAAATAAGTTTTAGTATTGCGTGTGTCATACCACTCATCTGAGAGGATTGCTGTATTGTCATTCCCCCAAATAATTCCATTATAACGTTGAGGTGTTTTAACTAATGAAGTTGCTTCGGTGTTAAATGGTGCATTCCAAAGAAATACTTCATCTCTAAAATCAACTTTATTAGCTGGATTTCCTTCATCTAAAGCTACCACATAAGAAAGTGTTGCAGGTTTGTCATTTCTCCATGACATTTCTCTTTTTCCATTACGAACAGCCATAAAACCTTTTGGCATAATTTCATAAAGAGGTACTTCGTTTACGGTTTTTATTTCAGTACCGTTTTTGTCATAAACAATTGCCCTTGATGGAAATCTGTTTAATGGAACAATATAAGAGAACGGTTTCTCAATTGTTGTTAGCATTATGTAGTTTCCGTCAGGAGAAATTCTTTCAGAAGAATACATTGCTGCATTTTTAAATAAAGTAGCTGTACCATTGTTGATGTTTACTTTATAGATTTCAGAAGTAATGATGTTTTCAAAATTGATTTCGTCGTTTTTGTTTTTCAACATATCTGCATAGGTTCTATTTTGTGATTTAGAACCATCGGCATTTGAAACAATTGGACCAGTAGGTAAATCTTTTTTAGAGTCTAATAATGCTGGTTTGTTTTTAGGAAGCATTTTTACTAAAATAGTTTCATTGTCATTAAACCAGCTAAATGGAGTTCCAAGATTAGCATTTAATGTAGCATCGGTTAGTTTAGTTGCTCTTGCTGTAGCAACATCTATAATCCAAAGTTCTACTCCAGTTTTTGTGGTATTGGTAAATAAAATCTTCTTATCATTTGGTGACCATGAAGTATAGCTAATTTGTGGATTTGTTGGCAGATTTGCTATTTCTATTTCTTTAGTATCGCTGATTTTTCTCAATTTGAGATTTTTAGCATACGTTATTGTACTCGAAATATTAGTTATAGGATTAATTCTTAAACCAGCTAAACGAAGTTCTTCTTGGCTTAAATCATCTAAGGTTTTATAGGTGTTTCTGTAGCTTAACAGCATGTATTCTTTTTTTGTATCCATTGATACAGTGGGAGCTCTTTCGTAATCAGCTAAATCCAAAATTGATTTTGAAGGCTTTTGATACGTTAGGTTTTCTTGGGCGGAAGCTACTAAGCCAAGATTTAAAAATAGGAGTAAGATAATTTTTAATTTCATGATTGAAACTTTTATAATTAAGGATTGTTATAATTTGTCTAAAGTAGTTTAAACTTGTTACATTATAATAATGAAAGAGAATATAGATATGTTTTTTTATAATATAAAGGTATTTTTCTTATGATTTAATATGAAGTTGTAAAAGGAAGTCAGTGAGAATAGTATATCGAATTGTTAATTACGAAAAAATGACTAAATTGTGTACATGATTTTTAAAAGATGTTTAGATTTGCAATCCAAATTTTTAACGAATAATAAAAAAATATGTATCATTCAAAAATAGCGGGATTAGGATATTATGTCCCTTCAAATGTAGTTACCAATGACGATTTGTCAAAAATAATGGATACTAACGACGAGTGGATACAAGAACGAACAGGAATCGAAGAACGCAGACATATTATTCGTGGAGAAGATACTACAACTTCAATGGGAGTAAAAGCTGCTGAAATAGCTATCCAACGTTCTGGAGTAGCAAAAGAAGATATCGATTTTGTTGTTTTTGCAACATTAAGTCCAGATTATTATTTTCCAGGACCTGGAGTTTTGGTACAACGTGATTTAGGATTAAAAACTGTTGGAGCATTAGATGTAAGAAATCAATGTTCAGGTTTTGTATATGCTATTTCTGTAGCGGATCAATATATTAAAACTGGGATGTATAAAAATGTTCTGGTAATTGGTTCAGAAGTGCATTCTACAGGTTTAGATATGACTACCAGAGGTAGAGGTGTTTCTGTAATTTTTGGAGATGGTGCAGGAGCAGCAGTTTTAAGTAGAGAAGAAGATACTACAAAAGGAATATTATCTACACATTTACACTCAGAAGGGCAACATGCTGAAGAATTATCACTAACCGCACCTGGAATGGGCGCACGTTGGGTGACAGATATCTTAGCAGATAATGATCCGAACGATGAAAGCTATTTTCCTTATATGAACGGACAATTTGTATTTAAAAATGCGGTAGTTCGTTTTGCAGAAGTTATAAATGAAGGTTTGGTAGCCAATAATTTGCAGGTTTCAGATATTGATATGTTGATTCCTCATCAGGCAAACTTGAGAATTTCTCAATTTATTCAAAAGAAATTTGGATTGAATGATGATCAGGTATATAACAATATTCAGAAATACGGTAATACAACAGCAGCATCTATTCCTATTGCATTAACAGAAGCATGGGAAAAAGGAAAGATTAAATCTGGAGATACTGTAGTTCTTGCTGCATTTGGTAGTGGATTTACATGGGGAAGCGCAATTATCAAATGGTAATTTAAAAATATTTTGTTTTTTAAGAAAACCTATTCAGTACTGAATAGGTTTTTTTGTTTAATTTCGGTTCAACATAATTTTATTATCAGATAGAGTTTGTTTGATTTTGTTCAAATGTATTCAAGTCAAAGACTATAATTGTTTAAGTATAATTTTAAAATGGAAAAAAGTCAATTAGAGATTGCGTGTTTTAATCTTGATTCTGTCGAAATTGCTCAAGCTAATGGAGTAAATAGAATTGAGTTATGTGTTAATATGAAAGAAGGAGGAACAACTCCTGATTTGAGTTTAGTTCAAGCTGCTAGAGAAAAAGCTGCGATTGATTTGAATGTTATTATAAGACCTCGTGGAGGAGATTTTGTCTATAGTGATGCTGAATTTCAGGAGATGAAAGAAAGTATAATCCAATATAAAAACGATAAGGTTGATGGTTTTGTATTTGGGAATCTTAATGCAGACGGAAGTGTCAATTTAGAGCAAAACATTGAATTAGTTAATTTAGCAGCACCACTACCTTGTACATTTCATCGTGCTTTTGATGTTGTTTCAGATGTGGCTAAATCTCTTGAAGATGTAATTAGTTGTGGTTTTAAAACAATCTTAACATCGGGGCAAGGAAAAAATGTGGTAGAAGGAATTGATGTTCTTATCGACGTTGTTCAAAAAGCAAATAATAGAATAGTAATTATGCCAGGCGGAGGGCTTCGATCTTCGAATATAGGATTGCTAAAAGAAAAATTAGGAAACACTTTTTTTCATTCATCAGCGATTACTGATTCAGGAGAAACAGCAAGTGCAATTGAAATTAATGCTTTAAAAGCGCAATTGTAAACCCTTTGAATAAAAAAGCCCAGAGTGGCAATTCTCTGGGCTTTTACTACTAAAATAATTCAAAAATTAAAATTAGGGTGATAGATTAAAACATTCCCCCACCACCTTTATTGGTGTTGTCTTCTCTTTGCTTGCGTTGTAAGCTTTTGTTTTTACCACCACCAAAGTTGTAGCTAAGACCAAAATAAACAGTTTGACTCTCCCATGTAAACTCTCCGTTTTGAGGGTAAGGGTTTGTAGCATCGAAAGCATATTTCATAGTATCGAAGATATCGTTAAAACGTAAACTTAAAGTCATTTTGTTGTCTAGCAAGGTGTAGCGAGTACCAGCATCCATTTTGTACATATCGTGACTGTTGTTTTGTATTCCATCAACAGGGCCTCTGTAAAATCCAAATAATAAGAAACTCAAACGTTTATTTGCTTTAAAATTTGCATTAAGTCTAGCGTTAAATGAGTTAGCATCAATTTTTTTATCGATTGCTGTTGAAGCGTTTGTTACTGGGTCAATAATAAAAACAATTCCTTGCTGTTTTATACTTGAGAAATCGATAGACGGTTGAACGTCTAGCCATTTTGTAGCTTTGTAATTTGCTGACATTTCGAATCCATACGCAGTATTGCGGTCGAAATTGGCATAAGTCATAATTTGTTTCTGATTTGTTGGATCACTGTCATCAGGTTTTAGCGTACGGCTAATTTGATCATTGATGCTTCTTACATAAACTCCTGCTGTAAAAGTACTTTTGCCAAAAAGTTTAGTGTAGTTTATTTCAACCGAATTAGTGAATTGTGGTCTTAATTCTGGATTCCCTAAAGACGTTGTCAATGGGGTAGAAAATTCACGGATTGGTTTTGTTTGTTCTAAACTAGGACGATCTACACGACGGCTATAACTAAATTGGAATGTGTTATTTTCATTAAGGTTATAAGTGAAATAAGCCGATGGGTATAGCGTGATATAATCATCGTCAAATTTATATTGATTATGATTTAAGTTAGCTTGAACTTTATAACTTTCAAAACGTGCTCCTAATTGGTAGCTGAATTTTTTGAATTTTTGACCAAAAGTTACATAAGCTGAATAAATATCAATATCATATGTATAATTTGAAGCTCGCTGTGCAGGAACAATTAGAGGATTTTCTGTAGCGTAATCATTTGTTGTTCTTGTGATTCTTGCTTCGGCACCAGCCTCAAATGTTGTTTTCTCATTTAACGGATTAACATAATCGACGTTTATAGTACTATTTTTTCTAGCATCTTTTATGTAATCGTTGTAAATTGACGACTCTATATTGTTAATGTTTTTTGAATCGAAATAAGCAGTTTGAGGTTGCTTGAAATCATTATAATTTCCTTCAACGTCAAGAGTATGGCCTTCTTTTTTGAAAAGATGCTTGTATGCTAAATTATAGGTATTGTTATTGTTCTTATTGTCATACTTTGATTTTTGAAAACCATTTGTAGTACCTACACCATAATTAATATCAGTATTTACATTCGTAAAACCATCAAATGAGTTTTGATTCGTGTAAAAAGAAATAGTATTGTGGTCATTGATGTAATAATCCATACCAATTTTATAAAGGTGAGAATCATTATCACTTGTAACATCAATTCCTTGAGTTAAATCTCTGTCTAATCTATTAATTTGACCGCCATTAGCATAAACTCCAAAGTTGCGCCCAGCAGTTCCAAAGAAATTTACCTTTCCTACTTTGTAATTCAAATCTAATGAATTATTGTATTTAGCTGTTTTACCAAAAGTTATTCCAGCATTGAAATTTCCATTAAAACCAGTATTGGCATTTTTATGTAAAACGATATTTATAATTCCAGACATTCCTTCTGGGTTATACTTAGCACTTGGGTTAGTAATTAACTCAATTTTTTTAATAGATGTAGATGGAATCTGTTTTAGCAATTGAGCAGGATCAATGTTAGATGGTCTTCCATCAATTAATACACGTACATTAGAGTTTCCACGCAGCGATAATTTACCATCCTGATCTACATTTACCGAAGGAATATTATTCATAATATCCGAAGCCGAAGCACCAGCAGTAGTAAGGTCTTTACCAACAGTAATTACTTTTCTATCGATTTTTTGTTCGATAGTCGAACGTTCGCTAACGATGTTTACTCCCTTAAGTTGTGTAGCTTCTTCTTCAAGAGCAACTTTAAAAGTGTATTCTTTTTTTGATTCATTAAAATAAAGATTGGCTTTGTATGATTTAAAACCAATATATTGAATTTCTAAAAGGTAATTTTTTAAAGGAATGTTTTTTATGTTAAAATCTCCCTTGTCATCAGTTACTCCGCTTGCAATTGTTTTACCTTCTTCTTTTACGGCAATGGTAGCATAAGAGATTGGAGAATTAGTGGCTTTCTCTAGTACTTTTCCAGAAATACTTCCAGAATTTTGAGCTTGTACCGATGTTATTACTCCGATAAGCAATAACATGATAATTTTAAGTTTCATAGGATTTGATTTTGTTAGAATAGGTTAATTGTTTTTTGATTGATGATTTATCTTTAAATACAAGTTGATTATTCTCGTTTAAAATTTATTTAAAGTTTCTATTAAGACTATTCTTTTGGTTTTATGTTACAGGATTTTTGAAAAAAATAGAAAAAATATGAAGTGTGCTTTGTATTTCAATGATTTATAGTTGAATAAATTGTTGATGTTTTAATTGTTTCAGTATTAATTGTGCATGATATTCTTAGATTTTAAATCTTTTACATTTTCTGTAATTGACGAATAAGCAGTATATTTGCAGTCTTTAAAATTAAGTTTACATGTCATTATCACAAATTCTTACGCCTTCTATACAAAAAGCAATACAAGCCTTATTTGATGTAGCTGTAGATAAAATCGAATTTCAAACTACTAGAAAAGAGTTTGAAGGAGATATTACGATGGTTATTTTTCCTTTATTAAAAGTGATTAAAAGCAATCCTGTTGAATTAGGAAATAAAATAGGGAACTATCTTGTAGAAAACCTTCCAGAGGTAGCTCGTTTTAATGTGGTTTCGGGTTTCTTAAACATTGTTATCGCAGATACTTATTATGTGAATTTCTTTAATAGCATAAAAGATGGAAAAAAATATGGTTTTGTAGAACCAAATCCTTCAGATAAAGCAATTATTGTTGAGTACTCTTCTCCAAATACAAATAAACCATTGCACCTAGGACATGTTCGTAACAATTTGTTAGGATATTCAGTTGCAGAGATTATTAAAGCATCAGGTAAAAAAGTATATAAAACTCAAGTTATAAACGACAGAGGAATTCATATCTGTAAATCGATGTTGGCCTGGGAAAAATTTGGAAACGGAGAAACTCCCCAAAGTACAGGATTAAAAGGAGATAAATTGGTTGGGAATTACTATGTCAAATTTGACAAGGTTTATAAGGAACAAATCAATGAATTAATTCAAGCAGGTAAAACCGAAGAGGAAGCTAAGAAACAAGCACCGATAATTTTAGAAGCACAAGAAATGCTTTTAAAATGGGAAGCTGGAGACGAAGCTGTAAAAGAACTTTGGGCCAAAATGAATCAATGGGTTTATGATGGTTTTGCTATTACATATAAAAATCTTGGAGTAAATTTTGATAGTTATTACTATGAAAGTAATACCTATTTATTAGGAAAAGATGTTGTTCAGATAGGCTTGGATAAAGGGATTTTTGAAAAAGATCCTGATGGTTCAGTTTGGATTGACTTAACAGATGAAGGATTAGATCGTAAAATTGTACTTCGTTCGGATGGAACGGCAGTTTATATGACGCAAGATATAGGAACTGCAATTCAGCGTGTAAAAGATCATCCTGATGTTGGAGGAATGGTTTATACAGTAGGAAACGAACAAGATTATCATTTTAAGGTATTGTTCTTAATTCTTCAAAAACTAGGTTTTGATTGGGCTTCAAGCTTATATCATTTATCATACGGAATGGTTGATTTACCTTCGGGAAAAATGAAAAGCCGTGAGGGAACTGTAGTAGATGCCGATGATTTAATGCAGGAAATGACCGATACAGCTCAAGAAATATCTGAAGGCTTAGGTAAGCTAGATAGTTTTTCTGACGATGAAAAAGCTAAGCTATATAATACAATCGGACTTGGTGCTTTAAAATATTATATTTTAAAAGTAGATCCAAAGAAACGTATTTTGTTTAACCCAGAAGAGTCTGTTGATTTTGCTGGAAATACAGGTCCGTTTATTCAATATACTTATGCCAGAATCCAGTCGATTATTCGTAAAGCAGATTTTGATTTTTCTGTTACATTAACAGGAATCGAAGAGCTTCATGAAAAAGAAAAAGAATTGGTGAAACAAATCGAGCTTTACCCAGAAGTAATCCAAAATGCAGCACATAATCATAGTCCAGCATTAATTGCTAATTATACATATGATTTGGTAAGAGAGTATAATTCCTTTTATCAATCAGTACATATTTTAGGAGAAGAAGATTTAACCAAAAAGATTTTTCGAGTACAGTTCTCTCAGAAAGTTGGAGAAATTATAAAATCAAGTTTCAGTTTATTAGGAATAGAAGTTCCTGAAAGAATGTAAAAATAAAAGAGCCGTTAGTTTAGACTGCCCCCAAAAAGTTAGACACTATTTGGGGGCATTTTTATGGAAAGAAAAGTCAAGTATGATTACGCATTCAAACTTGAATGTGTAAGGTTAGTTATCGAGAAAGGATACTCCAGTGAAGCGGTATCTAATGAAAAGAGTATTAGTGAGTCAAATATTCGTAGATGGGTTAGCTTTTACAGAGCATATGGAACAATCGGATTGTTACCACGGAAGAATCGTGTCTATTCCATTGATTTTAAACAAAAAGTATTACTATCAATAGATAAGGATTTATTATCACTAAGGGAAGCTCGTTTAAAATTTAACATTCCCTCAGACTCAATTATTATCAGATGGAAAAGAGATTTTGCTAACTTTGGTTTAGAGGGATTATCATCTAAACCTAAAGGAAGACCCAGATCTATGAATTTTAAGAGAAAACAGAGAAAAACAGACAAACCCTTAACTAGGGAAGAAGAACTTTTAAAGGAACTGGAGTATTTACGAGCTGAGAACGAAATTTTAAAAAAGTTCAACGCCTTAGTTCAAGCCGAACAAGCCAATCAAAACAAAAGGCTCAAACCATAATGGAACTAAGGCATAAATATGATTTAGACCTCTTGCTAAATTGTACGAACATGGTTAGAAGTACTTATTATTACTATGAAAAAAGAAGTCAAGTAATTGATAAATACAAAGATGTTAAAGATTTGATTAAACAGATTTACAATCATCATAAGGGTAGATTAGGTTACAGGCGTATTACTTTATTAATCAAGCAAAAAGGAATTTTAATTAATCACAAGACAGTGTTGCGATTGATGAAAATTTTAGGATTAAAAAGTTTAATCAGAATCAAGAAGTACAGATCATATAAAGGAGAACAAGGAAAGATAGCTCCTAATATATTGCAGCGCAATTTTAAGGCTGATAAACCCAATCAAAAATGGGCTACCGATGTAACTGAGTTTAATATCTCAGGTAATAAATTGTACTTATCACCTATAATTGATCTTTTCAATGGGGAAATAATAAGTTATGATTTATCTGAAAGACCAAATTTTAATCAAATCACCAATATGCTTAAAAAGTCTTTTCGAAGAATATCAAATGATACTAATTTAATATTACACTCCGATCAAGGCTGGCAGTATCAAATGAAGCGATATCATCAGCTTTTGAAGGAGAAAGGATTAGTGCAGAGTATGTCAAGAAAAGGAAACTGCTTAGACAATGCAGTTATAGAAAATTTCTTTGGCATATTAAAATCAGAACTATTTTATATTATGAAATTTAAAGACATAAATCATCTAAAAAAGGAAATTATAGAATATATAAAATATTACAATAATGAAAGAATCAAACTGAATTTAAAAGGAATGAGCCCGATACAATATCGAGCTCATCATTATCAAAATTAATTATAAATTTGTCTAAACTTTTGGGTGCAGTCTAGTTTTAAACTAACGGCTCTTTTTATAACTAACACAAAATATTTTATTTTTTTACAAACTTGTTGATGATTGCATCTGTTTCTGCTTTTGTAGCAGTTGGTTTTAAATCAAACAAAAGAGAATAAAGTGCTTTTCTATCTACTTTAGCTTCTAAGTTTAAGTCTTGATGTCTGTCAAAAAGAGTTTGCCATTTATCACGAACGTTTTTCCAAAGTGCATTGTTTTCCTTCCACCATTTTTGCCCAGCGATACATTTAATGTCTGCAACTTTAGTGTACACATCCATTCCTTTTTCTTGTGCTAACAAAACATCTTTTCCGCTATCACCGCGAATCAATTTGTCATTGTCTTGCTCATGATTCCATCCAGTAGCTGTGATTTCATGAATGTTTCTTCTTTTTAGAACATTATAATAATTACGTTTTGTTTGTTCTCTACGAGGTAGCGGCGCATCGGTAGTATTTACCCAGTAATCTTGCCCGTCTACATGTACCCATGAAGAAGAACCTTCATATCTTGGGCTATCATCTACTTGATATACTTTTTGAGACCATTGCCCTTTTACCGCTTTTGTATCTAATTTTTTATATTTCCAAGAAGTTCCTTTGTCAAATAAATACAAGTCAGTGTTTTCATATAACCAGTCTTGTCTCCAGTGTTTGATAATCATATCATCACTTACTATTAATAAGTGCTGCATCACTATTTTGTTAGGAGTATCTTCTAATAACTCTACCCATTCTAAAGCAGATTCGTGTTTTGTTTCTGAAGGTTTGTAAGTAAGAGAATCTTTAGGATACTGGAACGTTTCAGCAAAATTAAATTTCACTTCATAACAACCGCACATTGACTTTATTGATTTAATGTCTTGTTGTTTTTTCGATTCCTGACTAAATCCAAAATTTACTGATAACACCATAACGGCTGATAAACAGAGGTTTTTTGTAATCATAACTAGTTTTTTTGATTTAAAATTTTTAGCAAATATATAAATTTTATTTAGAATGAATTAAAATAATTATATATTTGCCGAAGTTATTAAGACTAATTAAAAATAATGAAAATCAAAATCATCCTATTTGTTGCTCTAGTATTTTGTAAAACGCTTTCTGCTCAGCAAAAACAAAAAGATAGTATTCGTTCCAACGAATTATCAGAAGTTGTTGTTACGGGGCAATTTGAACCACAATCTATAAAAAAGTCAGTTTTTAATGTGCGTGTGATTACAAACAAAGACATTCAGAATTTGGCTGCCAACAATTTATCAGATGTTCTGAATCAGTATTTGAATATTAATGTAAGGCCAAGCGGAACAAGTGGGCGCTCTACAGTATCGCTATTTGGATTAGATGCACAATATTTCAAGATTTTGGTAGATAATGTGCCTTTGGTAAATGAAGCTGGTTTGGGGAATAATACCGATTTATCTCAAATAAATTTGAATGATGTTGAGCAGATAGAAATTGTGGAAGGTTCGATGGGAGTAGCATATGGAGGTAATGCTGTTAGTGGTGTTTTAAATATAATTACAAAAAAATCATCAAAATATAAATGGAGTATGACAGCTTCAGTACAAGAGGAAACGGTTAAAGACGAATATGCGCTTTTTAATGAAGGACGTCATATACAGTCACTTAAACTTTCTCACACTTTTAATAAAAATTGGTTTGTAAGTTTAGGAGCTAATCGAAATGACTTTAGAGGCTTTTTAGATGACAAAAAAGGGAAAGATTATATTCAAAATGATGAGTCTCGTGGATATAGATGGCTGCCGAAAGAACAGCTAAACAGTACAGCTTTAATTGCTTATCATAAAAATAATTTTCGATTTTTTTACAAATTTGAATATTTGAAGGAAGATGTAGATTACTATAATGCTACAGTACAATCACAATATGATCCTGCATTAGGCTCGTATAGATACTCAGATGATAAAAGATATTTTACTAATAGGTATTTTCATAATTTAAATGCTACTGGTAAATTGTTTTCACAATTGAATTATAATGTTTCGCTTTCGCATCAAAAGCAACAAAGAGATGTTGAAACATTTAAATATTATTTATTTACTAAAAATGAAGGAGATAATGCGACTACTAAAGATCAGTCAATGGAAGTCCTTTATTCTACGGGAACTTTAAGTAATTTTTTCTCAGACAAAAAAGTTGATTTGCAATTAGGATATGAGTTTGTAAATAATCAAGGCTATTCATTGGTTCAGGAAGGAAGTAATAAGTTTACTCCAGTTCGTAAAAGACTTGAGAATTATGATTTTTTTGCTTCTTCAGAAATTATGGCAACCGAAAGATTTTCAATTCGTCCAGGACTGCGTTTTTCAGCTCAATCTAAATTTGATAATCAATATGCATCATCATTAGGTTTAAGATATTTATTTGATAAAGGAATTGAACTTCGCAGCTCATTTGGAAGTTCATTTAGAACACCAACTTTTGAAGAGTTGTATTCAAAATTAATTTTTGACGGCCATTTTTTTATTGGAAATGAAAATCTTATTCCAGAAACTAGTAATTCTTTTGAAGCCAGTTTGAAAAAGATATCTTTTTTAGCTTCAGGATTACAAATATCAAATACGCTAGCAGGAAGTTTTCTTAATGTAAATGATCGAATTGATATGGCTTGGGTAAGATCTAATCCAGATACAGGAAATCCAGAGTATCAATATTTTAATATTAGTAAATACAAAATGTGGAATTTATCTACAATGAATCAATTCAAAATAGAGAATTTGACATTCAATTTTGGGGCATCTTTGGTTGGTGTTTCTCGTAAAATAGAAAATCTAAAGTTTTCTTCGGATGATAAATTTTTATACTCATTTAACTTAAATAGTAGTGTTTCTTATTTAATCCCGAAATGGGGAACAACTCTTTCTGCTTATTATAAATACAACGGAAAATCACAACAATTTATAGAGACTACTTCAGAATATGTCATTTCAGATATATCAGCAAGTAATTGGCTTGATGCATCTCTTCGAAAAACTTTTTTACAAAACCAGTTAGAAGCTACAATTGGAGCTAGAAACATATGTAATGTAACCAATGTTAATCAGACTAAAACAAGTCAATCTGCGGGGCATGCAGGGCCTTCTGATCTGATGCTTGCTTATGGACGCTCTTATTTTATAAAATTAGCATATAACCTTAATCTTTAAATATAAAATCAAATAAAATGAAAAAGACATTTTTACTATTATCATTCGCATTATTGACGCTTGGAGCTTGTTCAAGCGATGACAACAATGATACAAATACACCAGTTGGTCCTTCTGTTGGACAAGTATTACAGCCAAGTGTGGGCGGGCCAAATCAGCCAAATCAGGTTTTTGTAGATTTAAGTACTGGAAAGATAGAGTCTGTGAATAGAGCAACATGGGATTTAGGATTTTCTAGTGGTTCAGATTTTAGAGTTGCAATCAACGGATCTGTTAAAATGGCTGTGAAAAAACTAGAAACTTCGGATATTACTTTGGTTCAGGAAATTAATTCTGATGTATCTGTTGGAGGAGGTGAAACTTTAGCATCTAATGGTTATGTAGATAATCCTACTGGAGTTTTAAAAGGAGCAGGAGCAGGAGTTGGAACTGCAATTGCAGAGATTTCAGCTACAGATGCAGATAACAAAGTATATTTAGTAAACCTTGGTGCACAAATTGCAACAAAAAAGGCAGCTATTGGTAGTGTTGAAGTTGATGGAGATCCAAGAGGATGGAAAAAAATTAGAATTTTAAGAAGTGGGAATGGATATAAAATCCAATATGCTGATTTAGCTTCAACAACTTTTCAAGAAAAAATTGTTACAAAAACGTCAGATTTTAATTTTACTTTTTTCAGCTTAACTGATGGGAAGCAAGTGTCTGTGGAGCCACAAAAAGCGAATTGGGATTTGAATTTTACCACTTTCACAAATTACTTCAATGGAGGAAAAGGTGATGTAAGTTATGGTTTTTCTGACTTCATCGTTTCAAATATGAAAGGTGGAACTCAGGCATATCAAGTTTTGGTTGCAACTGGAGGATCTTATGCCGATTTTACAAAAGCGAAAGTTGTTGAAACTGATTTTGCAAAATCAACAACTGATCAGAGAGTTATTGGTGCTAACTGGAGAAATGGCGGAGGACAAGGTTCATTACCAAGTATCAGGACAGATCGTTTCTTTGTCGTTAAAGATGTAGAAGGGAATTACTATAAAGTTAAATTCCTTACTATGATAAATACTGCAGGAGAAAGAGGTAATGTATCATTTGAATATGCGTTATTAAAATAATCTAAGAATAAGGAATCTTAGTGTTTTACTAAGATTCCTTATTTTATCATAAAAGTCCCCCAGAGCTATTAATAAAATAAATTACTATGAAAACAAAAATACTATTAGTGGTTTCACTGGTCTTTTTTAGTGTTTTTTCTTACGGACAGTTTAGCGTGACGCTAAGTAATATGACAGTTAATAGTCAGTCTGCGGAAAAAATAGATTTTGGAGTTAAAGAATCAGTTTCGGTATCGTTCCATATTAGAGTAAGCGCAACAAAATCACCAAGTGACGGTACTCCAGGAAGTATAAACGTCTATTATAAAAAAAATGGATCTTCTCCTGCTAATAATCCATTAGGTGGTTTCGGAGGGAATTTACTTTTTTCAGGAGGAGGTTCTGCAGGGCGGACAATGACAATTACTTTGAATGCAAGTGATTTCGATCTCACGGGGGGTGTTTTGTATGCAGAATATAAAGCTTATTCAGGGTCAACTTATAAAAGTGGGGATAAAAAAATCACAAAAAGTAGCTCTACAACCAATCCTACGAACCCTACGAACCCTACAAATCCAGTTTTAAATACTGATATTACCATATATGCAAATTATAATGGCACAATAGTATCAAATCATACTATAAATGAAGGGGATTTATCCCCAGTTGTAGTTTCTACTCAAGGAATATTTGGATATAATTTGCAATGGGAGAGTAAAACTGAAAATGGAGTTTGGACTTCTATTCCTGGAGCAGTAGATACTAGATATTCGCCAGGATTACTTTTTGAGACAACTAGTTATAGAATTACTGCGACTAGAGGTGTTTTATATATTGGTAATGAGGTTACAATAACAGTTAATCAAGCACCAGAATTACAAAATAATTCGATTATGTTAAGTGGTTCTACAATTATTGGGAGTTTACCAACAGGTGGGACTAGTTCTTATAAATATTCATGGGAGTTATGGGGTGGAGAAGATCCTTATATAATGCTGACAGGGAGTGGGCAGAATTTTGAACTTACTCAGAGTATATATGATTATTTAAAGATTTATCCTGGCTTGGCTATAAGGAGGTATGTGAATTCTGGTAGACAAACCAAAGTGACAAGTTTTGTGAAGATATTACCTACTCCCGATATTGAGAATAATATAATTTCAATTAATGGGAGTAAAATAACAGGTAGTTTGCCAACTGGAGGGACTGGATTTTACAAATATTCATGGGAGTTATTGGGAGGCGAAGAACCGTATTACATTTTACCAGATACGGGACAAAGTTTTGAACTTAAACAGAGTATGTATGACTATTTAAAGAATTATCCTAGTTTGGCTATTAGAAGATTTGTAGGGTCTGGAGGGCAAAAATCAATAAGTAATTGGGTCACTATATTGCCTATTTCTACTTTAAAGCTTAATTCAGAATTAGATTCGTTAGTAATGTATCCTAACCCAACATCAGATGCAGTTAATTTTGCTACTGGTTTTTCTGAAAATAGAGCAATAGAGCTAGTTGTTTATTCTGAGAACATGAGTAATAAAATAACTGTGTTTAAAGGGACAGTTACTCCAAATCAAGTTGTAAAATGGAATATTCCAACTCATTATAAAAAAGGGTTGTATTACTATAAAATCATGTCAGATAATCAAGAAGTAAAGTCAGGGAAGATTATATATCAATAATTGTAATATCTAAAACAGCTTATTTTAAGATTGTGAAAATAAAGTTTCCAATTTTAATGGAAACAAAAAATGATAAGTTATTTCAACAGGTAGCGTTATGGTTTATCGACTTATATAAACAAGACTATGTTTAAATTCAATTAGAAGATTACTTGGTTTTTTTTATTTTTTTTTTGGAAAGAGGTTAGATTTATCTAGCCTCTTTTTTATTTTTCATTTAATCAAAAAAAAAGAAAGATAGATTATTGTTTATTCTATCTTTGCAAATGTTTTAATTAAATTAATAGGAAATTTGAGTAGTAGGATTCTTATTGATTTTAGTCTTCAAAATTTATAATTACAAGTGAATACAAAATCTTATTTTTTTCAGTCTTTTGCAATTATTGCATTAGCATTTGTAGCTTTCATTGGTTTTAAACAAATATTACCAGATAAAATTTTCCCTGAAAGTAAAGTTGACTCCAAAAATGTACTTGTGGATAGTATGCTTTTAGAATCATTTGAAAAAGAGGGAGTATCTAAAAAAGGAGATAGTACTGATGCTGACCAGCAAGGACAGGAGAATATTACTTTTAATTCTAATGAGGGTATAGAATTTCCATCGGAAACTTTCGATGATTATAAGGGATATCAATACCTGATTTCTTTTTACGATAAATTATACCAATTAGAAAAACATCCAGAAGCAAAAGTAAGAATTGCCTATTATGGTGATTCAATGACAGATGGTGATTTAATCGTGCAAGATGTTAGAAATAATTACCAAGAGCGATTTGGAGGTACAGGAGTTGGGTTTGTTTCTATCAGTTCAGAGTCATCTGCATCACGAGCTTCGGTGAAATCATTATCTTCTAAAAACTGGAAGGCACAATCATATCTTAATGTAAAGAAACCGATAAGTCCTTTTGGAGTAAATGGACACGTCTTTTTTGCAAATGACAAGTCAAATTCAACTTGGGTTTCATACGAAGCAGGTTTAAGTAAATTTGCTACTAGTTTGGATAATCCAACTTTGTATTACGGAAAATCATCAAAATCAGGGAAAGTAAATTTCATAATAGGTAAAGATACTATATCCAAAATTCTTGCTCCAAATAATTTGGTCAACACTATAAAAGTGACTTCTAAAAGTATAAAAGGATTTAAAGCTAATTTTATTCATGCAGATTCAATTCCAATTTATGGCTTTAATTTTGATAATGGAAGTGGAGTCCATGTAGACAACTTTTCGCAAAGAGGGAATTCGGGAATGCCAATTTCTATTTTTGACGCCAATGTAATGCAAAGTTTTAATGCCAATTTAAAATATGACTTGATCATACTTCATTATGGAACTAACGTTTTGAATTATGGTACAAAAAATTATTCTTGGTACGGAAAAGGGATGACTAAAGCGGTTAATAAAATAAAAGCATCTTTTCCAGGAGTTTCTATTTTAATCATTTCGACTGCCGATAAATCGACAAAATATGATATGCAAATGAAAACTGATTCAGCAGTTGTTCCTTTAATGAAAGCTCAAAAACGTTATGCTTTAGAGACAGAATCAGGATTTGTGAATTTATATACTTTGATGGGTGGAGACGGTTCAATGGTAAAATGGGTAGATGAAGCACCAGCAAAAGCGAATAAAGATTATACGCATTTTAATCAACGCGGAGCCAAAGCAATTGGAGGATTACTTTATGATCAATTAAATAAAGGATACGAACAATATAAAGTTTTACGTGAAAAAAGAGAAGCGGGCATAAAAAAAGGAAAAACAGTCAGGAAAACAAATACAGACTCTATGTCTGTAATAAACGATAGTGTAGATGAATAAACTTATTATTTTCTTTTGTTGTCTTCTTTTTGCGTCTAATAATAAAGCACAAAAGGCAGAGCCAATTTTAATGACCAAAAAAATGATTAGCAATATAGATACAACAACTGTAGAGCCTTTGGTAGGAAATCAAATTTATAATGCGAAAGTATTAGATAACTTTTTTAAGAGATTAAAAGACAATGAAAATCATAGTAACCATAAAATAAATATTGTTCATATAGGAGATTCACACATTCAGAGTGATCTGATGACAAATGAAATTCGAAAAGATCTCCAAAAAGAATTAGGAAATGCAGGAAGAGGTTTTATTTTTCCATATTCATTAGCAAAAACAAATGGTTCTTATAACGAACGTTTCCGTTCGAATAAAGTTTGGGAAAGCTATCGAAATATTCTTCCAGTAAAAGATTGTCCAATGGGCTTAAGCGGAATAGCACTTTGGAGAAACACAGATGGGTTTGTAATCGAAGTTAATGTAAAAGATCCAGTGTATAAGTTTAATACAATCAAGATCATTACACCTAAAAACCAGCATATGTTTGATTTGGCAACTCGCATTCAAACAAATATGATTCAATCCTCGGAGCGAAAAGTAATTACGCATAAAATCAAAAAAGGAGAGGCAATCTCGCTTATTGCGGATAAATACAACGTTTCGATTGCGGAGATAAAAAGAGCCAATCATTTAAAATCGAATGCTATTAGAGCGGGGAGGACATTAAAGATTGTAACAAATGAAACACGCCCTAAAACAATCTCACAATCACAATACGTTCCTTTAGATATAGAATCAGATTCATTCTCACATTACTATAATACAGAGCAAGCGTTAGATAAAATTTATCTTATTCCAAATAAAGATGCTAAGAAATATGAGCTTAACGGATTGATTCTCGAGAAAAATTCGTCAGGATTAATTTATAGCGGTATTGGAGTAAATGGTGCAAAGTTCTCTGATTATAATAAATATCCAGTTTTCTTTGAGCAACTAAAATCGTTGCATCCTGATATGATAGTTTTGTCATTAGGAACAAACGAAAGTTATGATAGATTAGAAGCTTCGAGTTACATAAAACAATTAAGAGAGTTTATAAGCAATCTAAAAGCGCAAAATATTCATGTTCCTGTACTAGTTATGACGCCACCGCCATCATTATTAAAAGGAAGAAAACCCAATACATTTGTTGCCGATTATACAAAACACATATATGAAACAGCTCAGACAGATGGATTAGCAGTTTGGGATCTGTATAATGAGTTTGGAGGTATGCAAGGAATCGGAAAGCTAAAAGCCGAAGGATTAATAGGTCCAGATTGGGTACATTATTCCAAAAAAGGATATGAAAAACAAGGAAACTTGTTCTCGAAAGCATTATTAAACGAATACAATAATTTTAAATTAAAAAAATAAGTTGATAACAGTTGATAGCATTAATGATTGGTTCGTTCAAAATTTTGGTGCGCTTACATTAGAACAAGTTAAGGGTTGGTTTATATATAATCCAGAAGAAAAATTATTATTCAATACCGGTTTATTCTTAGGATTGTTTTTGGTTTTTTATTTTGTGTATGCTTTTTTACGCAAAACATTTTATTTAAGATTAACGTATGTTATTCTATTCTCGCTTTTCTTTTATTATAAATCTAGCGGAATATATTTTTTACTATTATTAGTCTCCTCAGTTGTAGATTACGGATTGAGTCAAATAATTTACAATGAAACTGTAAAGTCTCGAAAGAAAATATACCTGATAATAAGTGTAATCCTAAACTTAGGATTGCTAGGGTATTTCAAGTACATGAACTTTATGATTGTTACATATAACGATATGTTTCATGGTAATTTTGAGCTACATGATATTTTTCTTCCAGTGGGAATTTCATTTTATACATTTCAATCGATGAGTTATATCATTGAGATTTATCGTGAAGAGATTAAACCAACGAAAAATTATATTGAGTATTTATTCTTTGTTTCTTTCTTCCCGCAATTAGTTGCTGGACCAATTGTAAGAGCCAAAGATTTCTTGCCACAGATATATCAAAAATTAAACCTTACCAAAGAGGATGTAAATAATGCCTTGTTTTTAATTATTGGAGGTTTAATTAAGAAAACAGTGATTTCGAATTATATCTCAGTCAACTTTGTAGACCGTGTTTTTGATACGCCTATGAGTTACACCTCATTCGAGAATTTAATGGCGTCTTATGGATATGCAATCCAAATTTATTGTGATTTCTCAGGATATTCAGATATGGCAATCGGAATTGCATTATTACTTGGGTTTAAATTACCAGCTAACTTTAGAACACCATATAAATCGGTGTCGATTACTGATTTCTGGAGAAGATGGCATATTTCGTTATCAACTTGGTTAAAAGACTTTTTATATATATCTATTGGAGGAAACAGAGAAGGGACATTTGCAGGATTTTTATTTCCTAGTTTATTCTTCTTCGGATTATTACTTTGGGGAATTACAAACTCAGCAGAGAGTATTGTTCCGCTGGTAATAGCAGTAGGTGGAATAGCTGTTTTTTGTTTGTCATTTTTGCTTTCAAGCAAATTAAAACAGACGATGGTGACTAATTTTAATTTATTTACAACAATGCTTTTAGGAGGATTGTGGCACGGCGCAGGAGCCCAGTTTATAATCTGGGGAGCATTACACGGATTAGCTTTGGCAGTTCATAAAATAGTTGTAGAGCTTTTTCCTTCTAAGAAAGAAAGTAACGGATTCAGTTCTATTTGGAAATTCTTCTCGATATTACTTACATTTCACTTTGTAGTTTTCTGTTGGATATTCTTCCGTGCAAAAGATTTTGATACGGCAATACAAGTAATTAACAATATTGGTCAGTTAACATTTGAACCAGAGCATTGGCAAACAATAATAATAGGATATAAAAATGTATTTTTATTGATGTTATTTGGTTATGTATGGCACTTTTTACCAGAAACTATTATAGCTAAAATGAAGTTTGTGTTCGATAATACTCCATTAATAGGAAAAGCAATAGTTTTAGGATTTGTATATTGGATAGTTTACGCAACAGCAGTTGCAGGTTCACAACCATTTATCTATTTTCAATTTTAATTTAAAGGTTCATAGACAAAAAGTTACAAAGGCGCAAAGGTTTTTTCTTTTGCGCTTTTTTCTTTTGTACTTTAAAAAATAATCTGCTAAATCCGCGAGAAACAAGAAACTTTGCGAAGAAAATGCATTGCGAGCTTTGCGTAATACTTTGCGAACTTTGCAGTAAAATCAAAACGTATTTTGCAGTTAAATAAAAATTGCCTGAAATGTCTAATTAGATTATCTTTGCACTTCAAATAAAGAAAATAGTATGTTTGATAATTTAAGTGATAAGTTAGATAAAGCCTTCCATATATTAAAAGGACACGGTAAAATTACAGAAGTAAACGTTGCCGAAACTTTAAAAGAAGTTCGTCGTGCCTTACTTGATGCCGATGTTAACTTTAAAATTGCTAAAGATTTTACTACCAAAGTAAAAGAAAAAGCAATAGGTCAAGACGTTTTAACTACGTTACAACCAGGACAATTATTAGTTAAGTTGGTAAAAGACGAACTTACTGAGTTAATGGGGGGTGATGTAGCAGGAATAAACTTGTCAGGA
Source organism: Flavobacterium sp. 140616W15 (assembly GCF_003668995.1). Classification (NCBI taxonomy): domain Bacteria; kingdom Pseudomonadati; phylum Bacteroidota; class Flavobacteriia; order Flavobacteriales; family Flavobacteriaceae; genus Flavobacterium; species Flavobacterium sp. 140616W15. The sequence continues at coordinate 3,181,810 of NZ_CP033068.1, read as the reverse complement.
ACACCAAGCGTTATCTTAATGTCAGGATTGCAAGGATCAGGGAAAACTACTTTCTCAGGAAAACTTGCTAATTATTTAAAAACAAAAAAGAATAAAAAACCGCTTTTAGTAGCGTGTGATATATACCGTCCAGCGGCGATAAACCAATTGCATGTTGTAGGAGATCAAATAGGAGTTGAGGTTTACTCAGAACCAGAAAATAAAAATCCTGTAGAGATTGCACAGAATGCGATTAAACATGCTAAAGCTAACGGATTTAATGTTGTTATTGTCGATACAGCAGGACGTTTAGCCGTAGATCAGGAAATGATGGACGAGATTGCACGTGTTCACAAAGCAATCCAGCCGCAAGAAACTTTATTTGTTGTGGATGCTATGACAGGTCAGGATGCTGTAAATACTGCAAAAGCATTTAATGATATATTAAACTTCGACGGAGTTATCCTTACCAAGTTAGATGGAGATACACGTGGAGGAGCTGCTATTTCAATTAAATCAGTAGTAAACAAACCAATTAAGTTTGTAGGTACAGGAGAGAAGATGGACGCAATCGATGTGTTCTATCCTATTCGTATGGCAGAGCGTATACTTGGTATGGGTGATGTTGTGTCGTTAGTAGAAAGAGCACAAGAACAATTTGATGAAGAAGAAGCAAGAAAAATTCAAAAGAAAATCGCTAAGAACGAATTTGGTTTTGATGATTTCTTATCGCAAATTCAGCAAGTAAAGAAAATGGGTAATATGAAAGACTTGGTAGGAATGATACCAGGAGCCTCAAAAGCCATGAAGGATGTAGAAATTGAAGATGATGCTTTCAAGCATATTGAAGCAATCATACACTCGATGACGCCATTAGAAAGAAGTAAGCCAGCAGTAATCGATGTGAAAAGGAAAGCTAGAATCGCAAAAGGTTCCGGAACCAAAATCGAGCAAGTAAATCAACTGATGAAGCAGTTCGACCAAATGAGCAAAATGATGAAAATGATGCAAGGCCCAGGCGGAAAGAATTTAATGAAAATGATGGGAGGCATGAAAGGAATGCCAGGAGGAATGCCGAGATAAAAAAGATAGTTTCAAGTTTCAGGTTTCAATTTTTTGAGACTGAAATTTGAAACTTTTTTACTAATATAAATATTAGGTTTCTATTTTTGAAACCTAAAATACTAAACTTGAAACTTAAAAAAAAACAATGCAACTACTAGACGGGAAAAAAACAGCTGAAGATATTAAAAACGAAATTGCAATAGAAGTGCAAGCGATTAAAGATGCAGGAGGTAAAGTGCCTCATTTAGCTGCTGTAATCGTTGGTAACGATGGAGCTAGTTTAACTTATGTAGGTAGTAAAGTAAAATCATGTCAACAAATAGGTTTCGATTCAACTTTGGTAAGTTTACCAGAAACGATTACTGAAGAGGAGCTGTTGGCTAAAATTAAAGAATTAAACGAAGATGATAATCTAGACGGATACATCGTACAATTGCCTTTACCAAAACATATCGACGAACAAAAGATTTTAATGGCTGTAGATCCAGATAAAGATGTAGATGGTTTTCATCCTACAAACTTTGGTAAAATGGCTTTAGAGATGGAAACTTTTATTCCAGCTACACCATTTGGAATCATGCAGTTGTTAGAACGTTATAAAGTAGAAACTGCAGGAAAACATACAGTAGTTATTGGACGTAGTCATATTGTAGGACGACCAATGAGTATTTTGATGAGCCGTAAAGGAAATCCAGGAGATTCAACAGTAACGCTTACGCATAGTAGAACTAAGAATATAGAAGAGTTTACTAAAAATGCCGATATTATTATTACAGCTTTAGGAGTTCCGAATTACTTAAAAGCACATATGGTAAAAGATGGAGTTGTAGTTATCGACGTTGGAATTACAAGAGTTGAAGACGCTACACATCCAAAAGGATATGTAATTACAGGTGATGTTGATTTTAATGAAGTAAGTAAGAAATCATCATTTATAACACCAGTTCCAGGTGGAGTAGGACCAATGACCATTGCAATGTTACTTAAAAACACATTGCAGGCAAGAAAAATGCGAAGTGCTAAAAACTAAACATATATAGTAAAATTGAGTAAAAACCTTAAACATTTGTTTAAGGTTTTTTTATACAAAGTATTCAAATGTATAAAAACCTAGTTGTCAGGTTATTATTTTTAAAAGTTTAAAACTTATTAGGAAATTCTTTGTTATATTTGATATAGAATTAACACTATTTATGCATTAGTAATGTTGATATAGGTTATTCGGTATTTTTAAAATAATTTATTAACTATTATTAGGTCCCAAACCTATAAACTAACAACCTTAAAATTATGAGTACAACAAATTTAAATTCGGAAGTTTTAATAAAATACCCTCCTGGGGTATGTATTGAAAGTATTGATGCAAGACCAATTGGTTCAGTTTCGTTCCCAGAAAATAGATCGAAAGCACTATTGCCTCCAATTGTTCAAGCAAGTTTTGAAAACAATAAAGAAAAGCTTGTTGTGCAAGCTGTAGTTTTTATAGCTGAAGATGAGCAAACTGATTTGTGTTTAAGTATTTATCAGAATTGCTATGTAAATATCGAAGGAATTCCTCAGTTGCAATTTTTTGTTTGCTACGATATGGTAGAGACAGTAGCTAAGGAATTTAATGTTTACGAAGTTACCTTTTATGCAGATCCAATACCGTTTGATGATTTTTCACAAATAAAAACAATCGTAACTTTCCTTTGGGATGTTGATCCAATAGGGTCAAGAGGGACTGTAACAACAGTTCAGGCTGGATAGCCAGTTTCCTTATGTATACAAGATAAAAGTGCTATAGATTAAAAATCTATAACGCTTTTGTTTTAATTCGTAAAAAAAAAATATATAAAGTACAAGAGTGTAATGACTAAAATTAGATTGTTAACCACTTCAATATTATTTTTTCTTTCCTTCTTTCTTTTTTCTCAAGAACAACAACGTGTTGGTAATTTAATGTCCATTGCAATTGAAGCAAAAGCCCAAAAATTTAAAGAAAGAACCAATTTTAATAAAGCTCAGATGTTTTTTAGACAAAGTAATTGGGATTCAACTTTGGTCTATTCTATGAAAGAAATTAGTAATGTTAAAAATAAAGAACTAAAAGATTTCTGCCATTATTTTAGAGGAATTAGTTTTAAAGAAAAAAAACTCTTTAAGGAATCTAAAGAAGAACTAAGAAAAATTTCTAATAATTTTCCGTTCTTTTATAAAGTAAAAATGAAATTAGGTGAAATTGCATTAGAGCAAAATGAATTAAAAAATGCCTTGCAATATTTTCAAGAAATAGAAAAGCTGCCTAATGAATTTGTCTATGATATTAAAAATAGTACTGTTTTACATAACATAGGATTATGTTATTTACACCTCAATAAATTTGATAAAGCAGAAGAGTATCTCTTTAAAGGTGCCAATCTGCAAGAAGCTGAAAAAGACACTTTATTATTGATAGGATCTTATATGGATATAGCTACTCTGTATTATGACCAATACAAAGACAAACAGGCAATTCCTTATTTTGAGAAAGGATATCATTTATCTAAAAAAGTTAAATCATTAGAATTAAAGCAAACAGCAACTTTAAATATGGCTGTGGTTGAAGAAAATAGAAAAAACTTTCCATTAGCCTTGGCATATCGAAAAGAGTATGAAGCTTGGAAAGATTCTTTAAATGATCAGAATAAAGTATGGGCGATTGCTGACTTGGAAAAGAAATTTGCATTAAAAGAAAAACAAAAAGAGGTTAATGTACTTGAGGCGAAGAATAAGGTGAAAATAGCCGAAAGAAATGGTTTGCTAATATCTTCTATATTATTATTAATCTTGTTTGTTACGGGGGGGTATTTTTACAGGCAAAAAATAAGAAATAATAAAATTATACTAGCTCAAAAAAATGAATTAGATGAATTAAATGCGGCAAAAGATAAATTGTTTTCGATAGTAAGTCATGATCTTAGGGCGTCAGTGAGCGCTTTGAAAATTAGTAATACTAAATTAATTGAGAACCTTGAAAGTAAGAATTTTGCCGAACTTGATGTGTTGCTCCATAACAACAGTATGATTGCCAATGGTGCTTATAATTTGTTAGACAACCTGCTTAATTGGGCTTTACTACAAACAAAACAAGCTTATTTTTATAAGGAACCGTTGCAATTGTATACTATCATACAACATGTAGAATATAATTATAAGCCTTTAATGCTTAATAAAAATATTCATTTTGAAAACAAGGTTGCTACTTCAGATTTTGTATATGCAGATTTGGATTCGCTAAAGATAATTATTCGAAATGTACTTGATAATGCTATTAAATTTTCAAAAGAGAATGGGAAAATTTCGATTTATTCAAGACCTTCAGATGAAGATTTTTGTTATTTAGTGATAGAAGATACAGGAGTTGGAATGAGCACTGAAACGAAGGAAATACTTTTAAAAGAAACAGTTTTACTTTCTAGAAAGAAAAACGATGACGGGATAGGAACGGGATTAGGAATGCAATTGTGTAGAACAATGATTTTTAAAAATGGAGGAAAGTTTGAAATTGAAAGTGAAGAAAATATTGGAACTAAAATAATTATAATATTACCAAAGGCTAATAATAATGGATAATATAAATGTTCTTATTATCGAAGATACTCCTGCAGAAAGTGATGCTCTTTCTAAAGTGCTTATTGCTAATAACTATACTATTGTAGGAGTAGCAAGAACCTATGCTGAAGCCCTAGATTTGTTTTATAAAAATACAATTGATATAGTAATTATAGATGTTTTTTTAGACGGAAAGCCTGAGGGGGTAACTTTTGCAGAGACAATCACAATAGTGCCTAATGGAATAAAACCATTTGTGTTTTTGACAAGCTCAAAAGATCGTCAGATTTTTGAAAGAGCCAAACTGACTAAACCTTTTAGTTTTTTGTTGAAACCATTTAATGAATTAGAAATTTTGTATGCACTAGAAATGGCTGTTGAGAAATTTTATGGACAAACAAATGTTTTTCTTAACGAAGATCAAAATACAGTTATAAGCGAAGAATATCTTTTTATAAAGAAAAATAAAGCTTTGAAAAAAGTACGAATCGAAGATATTATTTATGTAGAAGTAGAAGATCGCTATTGCAATATAATTACCGATACCGAAAAGTTTGTAGTTTTAATGTCGTTAACTAAAATTAGCCAATTTTTAAATCCAGCTAAGTTTAGTCAAACTCACCGTAATTATATTGTGAATTCAAGTAAAATAGAAGAAATAATAGTTAATGATAATCTGGTTGTTCTAAAAGGGAATCATAAGATTACATTAAGTGATAAATACAAAGACTTTGTTCGAAAGTTTCGGATATTGAGATAAATCTGCACTTTTTATGACTTGACACCATTTGAAAAATCCTTCATTAAATAAGAAGGATTTTTTTTGCCTGTTTTTTTCTGTCTCTAACGTTATACCATCTTTTCATTTTCTTATAACATTGATTCTTTGCTTTGTAACATTTTTGTGTTGAGGGATAATGTTCTTATGTAGCTTTACTATAGAAAATTAAAGATAGGCTAGCATGTTTTAATTTTTTATTTAAGTGATCAATAAATAATAACCTACCGTTATTTTTAACCTATAAAAAGTTGTTTGTTGATTATTTAAATATAAATGAAAGTGGAGTTCAGAAACCACTCAAAAAAACGAGGCATATCTGAAAAAGCCTTAAAAGTCAGAAATAATAAATTTTTAAATAATATTTATCATGGCAACATTTAAAGTTAATATCCCAGCAGGTCCTATTTGGAATCAACAAGATGCAAATGAAAAAGCCCCTTTAGTAGCAGCTGCACATCAAGGTAAATGGACAGGACAATGGAGTACCGTTGTAGAAAATCAAATGAGTGTAGTTGAATTAGAATTAAACGTAAAAAGTGGAGGAAATAACGAATTTAAAACTAATGTTTTGGCTGGACCATTATGGAGTAATGATGAGGCTCAAAAAGTGGGCTCTGTAATTGCAGCTTCATATGGCGCAGAATTCACAGGACAATGGTCAACAATCGTACAAGGGCAGATGAGCGTAATAGAAATTAAATATACTTTTTAATTTTTAATTAGTTTATTCTTAATTCTAAAACTAGAAATGCTCTTTATGTATTTCTAGTTTTTTTATAGGAATAAAATCACATAATTTTTATATGCTGAAATTTATTTAAAAAGGATAAATGTACTTTGGATTAATAGATTTTAGAAAATAATAAATTTTAAAAAAAATAGAAATGGCCTGGATCAAAAAAGCTAATTCGGCAATGTTTAAAGGTGCAGACTGGAATACTTTAATTAAAAAAGTTCCGAATTGTACTCTAGAAGAAGCGAAACGTATTGCAATTAAAAATCCAAAAATTACCTTCTTCTTCTTTTGTAGAGAAGGAATGATTCTTGAAAATTTGGGGGATAAAGGGATTTTTAATCCTGGAGATGCAGTATTTTTTAGTGGAGAGCCTTGGTATGGAAGTGCACCGCAATGTGATTCATATCAAAAAACAGGTATGTCTGTCGCTTATGTAACTTTAAGTGAAATTCAAACAGCTGGTTGTTATACAATGGCAGATGGGAGCGCCGCAGTTGATGTAGTTTGCATTTTTGCAGCTAATATAAATCTGAAGCCTTTTCCTTCAAAAATGATAGAATTGGCTCCCAATACCAAAGTGCCTGATGGATATCCATATGCAGTTGGTAACCCTGAGTATGCTGGACTTACATCAGCAGTAGTTCAAGAGCTACAAAATAAAGGGATAACGGTATTGCTAACTTTTTTGAATAATTGGGATGATTCAGGATGGTCTGAGTTTCCAGATGCCGCAACAGCAGCAAATTTTGCAGAACAGTTAAAAGAGGTAGTAGACAGATTGGGATTAGACGGAATTGATATTGATGATGAATACAGTAAAAATCCTAACCAGAATCCATCTTCATTAGTTATGGTTACTACAATGATGAAAAGACTTATGCCTGATATCATTATTTCGAAGGCTTTATTTGAAGATAGTCAATATTTTACTCCTGTTTACCAAAACAGGACTTTGGTAGATAACCTTTCTTATGGTTGGGAGATGTCTTATTGGGAAACGCCAGAAAATAGACTTCCTGTTTATTATGAATTGGGAATGGCTAAAAATACATTAGTTTGTGGTTTCGAATCAGGGAAATCACCAGAACCACTAACTACGGCTGTTGAATGGTTGAAGAATAATAGTTACGGAGGAGTTATGGTTTATGCATTCCAAGAGCAACCCAATGTAGATTTGTTAGGTAATCTTGTAAATGATTGGTATGGAAGTGGTAATTGGAATAAATTACCAAATTGTTCCTAATACTTATTGATAGAATAATAATGTAGTCAAAAAAAAATCCTCATGTTGAGGATTTTTCTTGAAATATATTTTATAGAAGATTAGATTAATAATCTCCTTTTCTCTTAAATCGAGGATCATCTCTTTTTATAAACTCAGTTCTCTTTCTTGGAGCTTCAATTTTAGGTAAACTGGCTTCTTCTGTTTTACTAGAAGGTTCAATAAGCTCATTTAACTCTTTAATTTCGGCATCGGTTAAATCACGGTAGCGACCTAGGGGAACATCAAGAGAGATATTAATAATACGAATACGTTTTAAGGCTGTAACTTCATATCCTAGATATTCAGCCATTCTACGAATCTGACGGTTTAAACCTTGAGTCAAAATAATCTTAAAAATGTATTTGCTTATTTGTTCAACTTTACATTTTTTAGTTACCGTGTCCAGAATAGGAACTCCATTTCCCATTCGCTCAATAAAACGATCAGTTATAGGCTTGTTTACCGTTACAGTATATTCTTTTTCGTGGTTATTTCTTGCGCGTAAAATTTTGTTTACTATATCGCCATCATTAGTCATAAAAATTAATCCTTCACTGGCTTTGTCTAATCTTCCAATTGGAAAAATACGCTTAGGATAGTTAAGATAATCTACAATGTTATTACGAACTTCTAAATTAGTGGTGCATTCTATTCCGGCAGGTTTATTAAAAGCTAAATAAACGGGTTTTTCGTGCTTTTCTACGATTAACTTTCCGTCTATGCGTATTTCATCATTAGGTGAAACTTTTGTTCCCATTTCGGGCACAACTCCGTTTATGGTTACGCGTCCTTCTTCGATTAGTTTGTCAGCTTCACGACGAGAACAATACCCAGTTTCTCCAATGAATTTGTTGAGGCGTTTTAGATTTTCTTCCATAATGCAAAAGTAATCAAAAAATAGACATCTTGGGATTTAGACCTTTTAGACTTCTTAGATTTCTTATATTATTGAATTTTAATAATAACTAAAAAAGTAGCATGCTTTTTTAGTTCAGAACCTCCGAACCTCTAAAAAGGACTGTCTTTTGGTGTTTCTTTTCTGTTGAACATTCCGTAATCCCTTTTTACATCGGCAATCCTTAAATGGTAATCTTTAAAAATTTCTTGTCTCCCTTTAGATTGAGCATTACGATGCATTTCGAGATTTCTCCATTGTTGGATGCTTTCTTCATCTTTCCAAAATGACAAAGACAAAATCTTTCCCGGATCATTAAGACTCTGAAATCGCTCTATAGATATAAAACCAGAGATTTTATCTAGCTCTGGCCGTAAGCTTGCAGCGATGTCAAGATATTCTTGTTTTTTTTCTTCGTTAGGAATTACTTCAAAAATTACTGCTATCATATTATTTTATTTAAATTATTGAATCGAAATCCAGATGTTTTTAGGTAATCTGGCATTTATCAAAGGTTCGTACAGAATGTTATTTTCTAGAGATGTAATTGTTTTATAATTATTTAATAAATAAAATAAAGTCTCGGTTGTAAGATGAATCGAAAAGTATTTAGCAAGGCACATATGGCTGCCAATCCCAAAGGTAAGATTATCATTGTTATTGATTCTCTCGATATCAAAACTCAGTGCATCATCGAATTTTTTAGGATCACGATTTGCCGAAGCGAGTACCAATAATAGAATTTCATTTTTTTTAATTACTGTTTTATCTAATATAATATCTGTAATTGCAACTCTTCTTGTATTATGGATTGGTGGATCAAATCGTAGAGTTTCGATAACCAACTTTTGTATCAGGGTTTTGTCAATATTGTTCTTAGAAATTAGATTTGGATTATTAGTGATTTGTAATAAGGAATTACTCAAAATTCCCCTGCCAGCATCATAACTTTGAATCAATAATCCGATCAAATTACTCACAGATATTGTTGTCGTTTCTTCTAAAGTAATCTGATGTGATTCAGATATTTTATCTAGTAAAGGCTGATAAAAACTGAGATTCGACAGCTGTTTTTTTATTATTGAATAACTGCTTTCGGAGATTTCATTAATAGCCTGAATTTGTTTAGCAGATTTATTAGGGTGCATTATTTTTACAAGATGTTCTATTTTTTCAGAAATGAATTTACAATCATCTTGATCAAAACCAAAGCTTTTTAAAATAACCAAAACAGGAAGTTTTTTGCAAACAGAGTCAACCCAATCTATTTTGTTTTCGGTTAATCTGCTATCTAGTAATTCGGCTATGATTTGATTAATGTCAATTGATTTCATGTTAGCAAATAAAAGCATTGCAGTTTCTTTTGCTATTACATGCTGAATTCCGTTTGATAATCGGGATAAATGATTGATGATTTTTAGAGTATATTCATTAAGTTCTTGTTCGTTATTAGGATTAATAGCAGGGATATTTACTTTGGGACTATTTAGAATTTTGGTGCAATATTCATAAGAATAAATCATCCAAATTTGGTTTGCATCATCCCAAAATATAGAATGCTTTTCAAGCATTGTTTTATATACATAATAAGGATCTTTGATATCCGATTGAGAGAATAAAGTGGGTGACATAGGTTATGATTTTTAACAAAGTTATTTAACTTTACGTATTTATACTTCAGTCTGGATTTAACTATGATTGCATAAAATGGAAGAACAATTTATAAAAATCGCAACATTAATAGGTGACCCAACACGAGCATCGATTATGTGGGCATTGCTTGATGGAAAAGCATTTACAGCTACGGAATTGGCAATTGTAGGGAATACATCGCCACAAAATATAAGCATGCATCTGGGGAAGTTATTAGATGCCGATTTACTTTGTGTAGAAAAACAGGGGCGTCATAAATATTATAGATTTTCAAGTAAAGAAATTGCTTATGCTATCGAAGCAATGGCAAATCTTATTCCTCCACAAAAAATTCCTCAAAAAAAGAATACCGAAAAACTTCCGCCAATAAAATATTGCAGAACTTGTTATGACCATTTAGCGGGGAAAATAGGTGTGGCTTTAACAAATAGTTTATTAGAGCAGAATATAATTATCGAGACTAACAACGATTTTGAAATTAGTGAAGAAGGAATAAAATGGTTTTCGGACTTCGGAATAAATGTAGATGAAGTCAGGAAACAAAGACGGTTATTCTTGAAGACTTGTCTTGATTGGAGTGAAAGAAAAAATCACATGGCAGGATCCCTGGCCACGTCGTTATTAAATAAAATGATAGCTAATGATTGGTTAAGAAAAACTGAGAATTCCAGAGCAATAATTATTACAGGAAAAGGAGAAAAAGAATTATACAAACAATTTAAAATAGTTGTTTAGACTTCTTAGATTTTTAGTCAATTTTTTTTAAAAAAAGCAACATGCTTTTTTTTAGAACCTTAGAACCTTTTCTCTAATCTTCAAGAAACAAAAAATCAACAACTTTCTGATACAATTCATCGTCATGCATGCCGTGACCTAAGCCATTTGTAGCTATAAATTGGCTGTTTTTCCATGTGCTGGCTATTTTTTCTCCTTCTTCAAAAGCGACAACATTATCAGCAGTATCATGTGCGATCAGTCCTTTTATAGTAAAATTTGATGCAAATTTTTTTCCAGAGAAATCATCTAGTTTAAAGTTGAAACGAGTGATGAAACGATTTTCTAATAGAGGAATCATTTTTTTGTTTAAACTTAACATAGCGATATAATTATTGATCAGGGTTTGTAAATCGGATGGAGCTCCTAGAATAACCATTTTCTGAATACTACTTTCAGGAAATAAGTACTGATGATAGACACAAGCTGCTCCTCCTATAGAATGACCAATTATAATTGTAGGTTGGTATTTTTGTACTGCTTTGTTAATGAATTCAGCATAAAGAGGTACGTTGAATTCTTTACCGCTACTTTGCCCGTGAGCAGGAGCATCGATAGCAATAATAGTACTTCCGGATTTTTGTAAGTGAGGTAGTGTTTTTTGCCAACGTGCAGCATTACTTTCCCAGCCATGAACGAGTAAAATTTTAGTTTCATTTCCTTCCCAAGTGTAAGTTTGAAAATGATGCTCGTTATGATGGAACGTTTCTGTTTTAGTGTTTTGTAATATTTGTGGTAAGCTGTCTTTTCTTAATCTGCCTTCTCTAGGTTGACTAAATAGAGCATACGAAATTTGTGCAGCTTTTTTGGGACGAACATAACTTAAAAAGTTGATATACTTCCCAACGGATTTTAGTGTTATGAAACGAATTCCTTCTTTAAATCTCAAAGTTGTAATTTTTGATATAAAAAAAGCCTCGAACTTCGAGGCTTTAGATTATTTAGAATTTAGAAAATAATTGTTCCATTTTTTCTCTTTCTTCCTCTGCTAATGTACTGTCAACTAAGATTCTTCCAGAATGCTCATCAGTGATGATTTTTTTTCTAGATGCAATCTCAACTTGAGTTTGTGGTGGAATAGTAAAGAAAGATCCTGCAGATGCACCTCTTTCAATAGATACTACTGCTAAACCGTTACGAACACTTGTTCTGATACGTTTGTATGCAGCTAATAAACGCTCTTCGATTAAACCTTCGTACTCAGCTGATTTTTCAGATAAGAAGATTTCTTCTTTTTGAGTTTCAGCCATAATCGCATCTAATTCAGATTTTTTATGCTTTAGATGTGAGCTTTTAGACTCAAGTTTTTCTTTTAAACCAGAGATAACTTCTTTTTTATGCTCAATAGAAACTTTCATTTCTTTGATTTGCTTTTCAGCCAATTGAATTTCTAATTCTTGAAACTCAACTTCTTTAGTCAAAGAGTTAAATTCTCTATTGTTGCGAACAGATTCTTGTTGTTTTGTATACTTTTTGATAGATTCTTTATGATCATCAATAGCATTTTTTCTAGTCTTGATTTGCTCTTCAACTATTTCTAGTTCGCTTTTCAATTTTTCTGAACGTGTGCCTAAACCTGCAACTTCATCTTCTAGATCTTCCACCTCTAATGGAAGTTCTCCTCTTACGTTTCTGATTTCGTCAATTCTAGAGTCAATTAGCTGTAAATCGTAAATTGCTCTTAACTTGTCCTCAACACTTAATTCTTTCGTATTCGCCATATTCTATAAGTACTTAACTGGATTTGTATTTTCTTCTGATAAAATGATTGCAAAATTAAGGATTTTTTTCCGAAGATAATCAACAATATAATTTTTTGTATAGCGTTCGCTTTCAAAATGTCCAATATCGGCTAATAGTAATCGATTTTCGGCTTCGTAAAACTGATGGTATTTTAAATCAGCTGTCAAAAAAGCATCAGCTCCAGCCTGAATTGCATTTTTTATAGCGAAGCTCCCAGATCCACCAAGGACAGCAACTTTATGAATTTTCTTTCCAATATAAGCAGAATGTCTAATGCCATCAGCTATCATTTTTTCTTTTACAAAAGGCAAAAAGTCAGTTTCACTCATCGGAGTTTCAAATTCTCCAATCATACCCAAACCTATGTTTTGATGAGCGTTTTGCAAATCGTAAATTTCATAAGCTACTTCTTCATAAATATGAGTGTTGAAAAGAGCTTTTAAAACCTTTGATTGTAAATGTTTTTCAAAAACAACTTCAATTTTTATTTCGTTTCCAGTGTGTAATTTTTCCTTTTCGCCAATAACAGGATTGCTATTTTCGTTTCCTTTAAAAGTGAAAAAACCTTCCGTATTAAAACTACAATTATCGTAATTGCCAATTTTACCAGCCCCAGCTTCAAACAAAGCATTGCGAACTTTTTCAGAATTATCAGGAACAGTATAGGTTATTAATTTCTGAATGTATTGCTGTTTCGGAATCAGGACTTTCGTATTTGTCAAACCTAAAGCATCACAGAATATTTTGTTTACACCTTGTGAATGATTATCCAATGCCGTATGTACAGCATAAATAGCAACGTCATTTTTAATTGCTTTAAGAATAGCACGTTCTACATAGTTTTTACCAGTTATCTTTTTGATGCCAGAAAATAAAATAGGATGAAAGCAAACTACAAGATTGCAGTTTTTGTTAATTGCTTCGTCTATTACATTTTCGAGAGCATCATGACAAACCAAAACTCCTGTAGCTTCTGTAGAAGCATTTCCTACTAACAAACCAACATTGTCAAAATCTTCGGCATATCCCAAAGGAGCCATTTCTTCAAGTACAGAAAGTATTTCTTGTATTTTCATTTTTAGATTTTTTAGATGATTAGATTGTTACAATTTTGTAATTATGAAATAACCCAATCCAATTTCTGAACAACAAATTAACGAATAAACAAATCAACTTTGAAATAAAAAAATTACTTTCGTATTATGAATTTACTTCGAAAAATACTTTTTCCATTTGCTGTTTTATACGGAATCATTACTTCTATTCGGAATTTTCTTTTTGACAAAGGAGTTTTAAAATCAACTTCATTTGATATACCAATTATTGCAGTTGGAAATCTAAGCGTAGGAGGAACAGGGAAAACACCTCAAATTGAATATTTAATTCGATTATTATCAGACAAATATAAGGTTGCAACTCTCAGTCGTGGTTATAAGCGACAATCTGAAGGTTTTGTTCTTGCCGATGAGAATTCTAATGCTGTTATTTTAGGAGATGAACCTTTTCAGTTTTTTCAAAAGTTTAAGAATATTCAGGTTGCTGTAGATGCAAATCGAACAAATGGAATTCAGCAATTACTTTCACAATCAAAAAAGCCAGAAATTATTTTGCTTGATGATGCGTTTCAACATCGAAAAGTAAAAGCAGGATTTTATATTTTGCTAACTTCATATGGCGATTTGTATGCAGATGATTGGATGTTACCGACAGGTAATTTGAGAGAGAGCAGGAGCGGAGCTAAACGAGCTAATATTGTTATTGTTACCAAATGTCCTGCTAATCTTGAGGAATCAGAACAAGAAAATATCCGTAGAAAATTAAAGTTAAAAGCTTCACAACAACTTTATTTTACTTATATTGATTATGATGATTGTATTTATTCTCAAAAAGAAAAAATAGCCGTTGAAGATATTAAAAACAGTCAAAAGTTACTTTTGGCAGGAATTGCAAAGCCAACACCATTTTTTAAGTTTTTAAAATCTGATAATGATGAATGTCTTACATTCCCTGATCATCATCATTTTACAGAGACAGATATTGCAACGATTGCAAATAAAGCAAAAGCGCATAAAATTATTACAACCGAAAAGGATTATGTTCGCTTAAAAGACACTAATATTGCGCCGCAATTGTATTATTTGCCAATAAAAAGCACTTTTATTAATTATCAAAATAATTTTGATACAACAATTTTAAATTATGTGGGAAAAAGTTCAAGAAACAGTTAGTTATATAAAGTCGAAAACACAATTTACTCCAGAATATGGTGTGATTTTAGGTTCAGGTTTAGGTGGTTTTACAAATGATATCGAAATAGAATTTACATTACCATATAATGAGATTCCTAATTTTCCAGTATCAACAGTTCAAGGACACAAGGGAGCCTTGGTTTTTGGAACTATTGGAGATAAAAAAGTGGTTGCAATGCAAGGTCGTTTTCATTTTTATGAAGGATACTCAATGGAAGAAGTTACTTTTCCTGTTCGTGTAATGAAGTTTTTAGGAGTTAATAAATTAATGGTTTCTAATGCTTCGGGTGGAGTAAATGCAGCTTACAAAGTAGGTTCGATTGTTATTATTAAAGATCACATCAATTTTACGCCAGAGCATCCTTTGCGTGGTAAAAATGATGAACGTTTTGGGCCTCGATTTGTAAATATGAGTGAGCCTTATTCTAGAAAAATGATTATTAAAACCAAAGAAATTGCATCAAGATTGAATATAGAAATTCATGATGGAATATATTTTGGTTTACAAGGGCCGACTTTTGAAACTTTGGCTGAATATAAGATGGTAAAGATTCTTGGGGCAGACTGTGTAGGAATGTCTACCGTACCAGAAGTTATCGTTGCTCGCCATATGGATGTAGAAACTTTTGGTATCTCAGTAATTACTGATATGGGGAACGAAGAAAGCATAGATACAATCTCACACGATGAAGTTCTTGAGGCAGCAAAAATGGCGGAACCTAAAGTAAGGGCTTTGATAAAAAACTTGATTTTAGAATATTAATTGATATTTGCAGTAAAGCATCTAGCAATAATAGTATAAAATTCATCAGGAACAAAGGGTTTTGTTATTACGTCATTCATTCCGAAAGACAATAACATTTCCCTGTTCTCATCGAGTGAAATAGCTGTTAAGGCAATGATTGGTGTGATTTTGTCAAATTCGCGTATGTGCTTAGTGGCAGTAGTTCCATTTATTCCTGGTAAATGAACATCCATTAAAATCATATCAAATCGTTTGATTTTCAATAATTCTATAGCTTCCTCTCCATTGTCGATTACCTCACAAGAAATGCCTTTATTTTCAAGCATTTTTCGAGTAATCATTTGGTTAATTCTATTATCTTCAATTAATAGAATATTTTTACCTTTTAGTTCGTAGTCGTTATACAATTTGGTTTCTTCTTTAATTGCTAATGGTTCTTTATCTATTTGGAATTTTAATTTAAACGTAAATGTAGAGCCTTTGCCAACTTCACTTTTAAGGTTGATTTCCCCACCTAGCATTTTGGTTAATTTTTTTACAATTGTAAGTCCTAAGCCAGTTCCTCCATATTTTCGATTGACTTCTATTGAGCCTTGCGAAAAACTTTCAAAAACTGTTTGTAGTTTGTCTTCAGGAATACCTATTCCAGTATCAACTATTTCAAAATAAACAGTTGCTTCTTCGTCTTTTAATGAATGTAGTTTTATAATAACATTTACACGTCCGTTTTCAGTGAATTTTAAGGCGTTATTAATTAGGTTCATTATGATCTGAGACAATTTAGTTGGATCGCCAATTAGATTGTCAGGAATACTCTCGTCAATGTCTAGATTAAAAAAATTTTTATTAGCAGTAGCTAATTCCTTTAATGAACTTTGTATGTTTATTAGTAATTCTTTTAGATTGAAACTTATTGATTCTGTCTCGAGTTTGTTAGAGTCGATTTTGTTTATTTCAAGTATTTCATTGATGAATGTAGTTAAATAATTGCCTGAAAATTTTAATGATTCGAGGTATTTTTTTTGTGATTTTTTCGGATTATCTTCTATTAATAAATGAGTAATTCCATTAATTGCATTAAGAGGCGTTCGTAGTTCGTGACTAACGGTCGATAAAAATTCAGATCTTGCTTTTGATGCTTTTTCGGCTTTGTTCTTTGCAATAATTAATTCATTGTTTTTTTCTCTTAAAATGATGTTATTCTGATTTCGAATAATATTGTTTTTATAAAGAGACAAACTCAAAAGTGATAAAATAGAAATTAAAGCAATAGCAAGAATACTTATTAGTTTTGAATATTTGTATGCCTTTTTATCTTCAAGATCTTTTTTTTCTTTTTTAATTGCAGTGTTTATGATCTCTTTATCCTTGAATTTTTTAAAATCATCAAAGTCAACTTTTGAATTTTTTAATTTATAGATGTAGTTTTTAATTTGGTAGTGCTCATTTAAATAAGAGTAAGCTCTATCGTAGTCTTGATGTGTTTTGTAAAACTGACTTAACGCTAATAAAATTATTGATTTTTGGTTAAGGTCATTGCTTTTTGAGGTGAGTTCTAGTGCTTTGTCCAGATAATATATGGCAGCTTTATTTTGTTTTAGATCTTTTTGAATAAGTCCAAGTTGATAGTAAGCATCTGTTTTAGTTCTTAACATGGACTTACTATCCGGTTCTTCGATTATTTTTTTAAATGTTGCTATAGCCAAGTCGTATTCTTTGTTGGCTTTTAAGGCAATCCCTTTTTGAAGATTTAGTGTTTGACTCGAATCAACAATGTTTAGTTGTTTAAAAATAGATTCTGACCTTTTAAAATAATCTTGAGCAAGATTATGGTTGCCTTTTTCGGTATTTGTTATGCCGATATAATGAAGGGCAAGTGCTTTGGTTACTGTTGAGGTGTCTTTAAGTAAAGTAAGGCTTTTGTTAAAGTTAGTTAAAGCCTCATTGTATTTTTTCTGGTTATAATAAATCTTGCCTAGCTTAAAGGTCTGGTTGGCTTGGTTTTCTATTTTGTGATTTGTTTCACAAAATAGAATAGATTTTTCGGTAAGAGCAATCGTCTGACTGTATTTGTTGTCTTTGAGATTAGAATTAGCCAGTTGGTTATAGTATACTGCACTATCCGTATTCTTCATTAATTGAGAATACAAAAGTGAACTGAAAAAACTGATTATAATAAAAAGATATTTCATGTGTTGTAATACTTTTTATAATTTGTTTATTTTTTTTTGTCAGCAATATTAAATCGATTAATCTTGACGAATAGCCAATTTCATTGTCATACCAGCCTACAACTTTAACCATTTTGTCGATTACAGAAGTGAGTTGCGCATCAAATAAACAGGAATTTTGGTTTCCGATAATATCAACAGATACAATAGGATCTTCGGTATAATCTAAAATTCCTTTTAAACTAGTTTTAGCAGCATTCTTAAATGCTTCGTTAATTTCTTCAATAGAAACGGCACGATTTACATTAAATGTAATATCGGTTAATGATCCATCAGGAACAGGAACACGAATACCGCAACCGCCAATTTTATTTTGCAATTTAGGGAAAATCTTTGTTAATGCTTTAGCTGCGCCCGTTGTTGTAGGAACAATTGATTGGCTCGCACCTCTAGCTCTGCGCAAATCTTTATGGGGTTGATCGTGCAGACTCTGATCTGTTGTGTACGAATGTATCGTAGTAATGTAGGCTTGCTCGATACCACAAAGATCATCGATTATCTTTATCATAGGAGCTGCATTATTTGTTGTGCAACTCGCATTTGATATTATTGTTTCAGTTCCATCTAATATTTCTTCGTTTACACCTAAAACTACCGTTTTAATAGTGTCTACTTCAGAAGGAGCAGATAGAATTACTTTTTTAGCTCCGGCAATAATATGCGCATTAATTTCTTCATGCGTTTTATATTTTCCAGTTGATTCTATGACATAATCGATGTCGTATTCTTTCCAGCTTAAGTTTGAGATGTTCTTTTCGTGGAAAAATAAAAAATGCCTTCCATCAACGATTATTCCATTTTCGTCACTACTTACTACATAGGGTAATACACCATGAATACTGTCGTATTTGATTAGGTGCGCCATAGTTTTAGTATCAGCAATATCGTTTATAGCAACAACTTCAATTTCGGGATGATTAAAAAGTAATCGAAATAAGTTTCGACCAATTCTTCCGAAACCGTTAATAGCAATTCGTGTTTTTTTATTCATTTAAAAGGAAATATTCAACATTTAGAAATTAAAGAATATGTTTTTGAGCTCTATAAGAAGAACGAACTAATGGGCCACTTTCTACATGGCGAAATCCTAATTCTAGTCCAAATTTTTCGTATTTAGCAAATTGATCCGGAGTGATAAATTCTTTTACTGGTAAATGCTTTTTACTTGGTTGTAAATATTGTCCAATTGTTACCACATCTACGTTTGCATTACGCAAATCAGTCATGGTCTGAAATACTTCTTCTTCGGTTTCCCCAAGGCCAAGCATAATTCCTGACTTGGTTCTATTGATTCCTTTTTCTTTTAAGTAGCGTAATACTTCTAGGCTACGGTCGTATTTGGCTTGTATGCGTACTTCACGAGTTAATCGACGAACAGTTTCTACGTTATGTGAAACAACTTCAGGGTTAGCTTCTACAATTCGATCAAGATTTATTTCTATTCCTTGAAAATCAGGAATTAATGTCTCTAAAGTCGTATTCGGATTCATACGGCGTATCGCCTTAACAGTTTCAATCCAAATAATCGAACCACCATCTTTTAAATCATCTCTATCTACACTTGTAATAACTGCGTGTTTGATGTTCATGATTTTAATAGAGCGTGCCACTTTTTCTGGTTCGTCCCAATCTACAGTCTCAGGTCTTCCGGTTTTTACACCACAAAAACCACAAGAACGTGTACAAACGTTACCTAAAATCATAAAAGTTGCAGTTCCTTCTCCCCAGCATTCACCCATATTAGGGCAACTACCAGAAGTGCAAATTGTATTTAAACTATATTTGTCTACCAAACCACGTAGTTCGGTATATTTTTGTCCAATCGGGAGTTTCACCTTCAGCCATTTTGGTTTTCCGACAGGTAAATTATTATCTATAACGCTTTCCATATTCAATATTCAAAGTACAAAGATACGGAATGTTGTTTATTTGTAGATTTGTTTATGCTTTAATTTGTAAAATGATAGCAAAAACCATGTTTTATTTTGTTTTTAGGAGGAATCAGGAAATTAAGATCAATCGAGTTTTTTTAGGATAACTGGAATAAACAATCTTGTTACTTATGAAATTATATGTTTTTTTCTTCTAAAATTAATTGGTTTCTTATTAGATGAGTATTTTAAAGTTGTATTATATTTGTTATGGTTAATTTAACATTAAAAGGATGAAAAGAAAATCAATAGCATTGATTGTATTACTTGCAACTTTTGGATTTACAAAAGCTAATGCACAAATAAATTTAGGGGAAAAAGCCCTAGGAGCTGTTCAAAAAGGAGTTGCAGGATTTACATTTAGTGATGCCGATGCTGCAGCGTTATCAAAAGCAGCAGTTGCAGAAATGGATGCCAAAAATCAAATTGCACCTGCTACGGATGGGTATGCAATACGGTTAAATAGATTGTTTGGAAAACATACCGCGGGTAATGGATATACTTTAAATTATAAGGTTTATATGCTTAAGGAAGTAAATGCTTTTGCAACTGCAGATGGTAGTGTTCGTGTGTATTCAGGTTTAATGGATATTATGGATGATAATGAATTGCTTGCGGTTATTGGGCATGAGATTGGTCACGTAGCGAATCATGATTCAAGAGATGGAATGAAAGCAGCTTATAAAAAAGAGGCTTTAATCGATGCTGTGTCTTCACAATCAGGAAAAATTGCAGCGCTTACTGAGACCCAATTAGGGAAAATTGGAAGTGCTATGATTGATAGTAAACATAGTAGAACACAAGAGTCAGAAGCAGATTTGTTTTCATACGACTTCTTGAAAAAGAATGGTTATAATGTTAATGCTGAGGAATCTGCATTTAGAATTCTTGCAAAGATGAGTGAAGGTGCCGAAGGATCTTTCTTGGATAAAATGATGAGTTCTCATCCAGATCCTAAACAAAGAGCTGAAGATGCTAAAAAAAGAGCTGAAAAAGACGGGTTGTACAAGCCGTATGTGCAGCAAAAAATAGTGAATACAATACCAGTTGCAAAGAAAACAACTACTAAAAAGCCAGTTAAGAAAACGACTAAAAAATAATTAGATTTATTTTTAGAGCATAAAAAAGCAGAACCTAGGTTCTGCTTTTTTTTATTTTAAAACGTGGTGTGCTAATATTTTTTGAACCTCATAAACATTAACTGATTTGTTAAATTGTTTTATGATACTCGGATTTAATTCGCTAGAAACCCATATTTTTAGTTCGGCATCAAGGTCAAAAGTTCCTGCTGTTTCTACACTAAAGCGTGTGATGCTTTTGTATGAAATTGACTTGTATTCGGTTTTGCTACCAGTTAATCCTTG
Source organism: Flavobacterium sp. 140616W15 (assembly GCF_003668995.1). Classification (NCBI taxonomy): domain Bacteria; kingdom Pseudomonadati; phylum Bacteroidota; class Flavobacteriia; order Flavobacteriales; family Flavobacteriaceae; genus Flavobacterium; species Flavobacterium sp. 140616W15. Next base: position 3,160,827 of record NZ_CP033068.1, on the reverse strand, counting down.
TTTGTCAACCAGAATTAATCGTTTAGTAGTAAAAATAAAAGTATCACGGATAAGTTTAAAACCCAATTCGATTTCTTCATTGTCGGTTAAAAGTAAACCGTAATTTTTAGCTAAATCTTCTTGACTTACTGATCCTGCATTACCTAGTATTGCTGAAAATATTCCCATAATTTATTGTTTGCTTTGATGATTCAAAAGTGATTTTACTCAGTAAAGATACATTTTTTTATAAAAGACTTGCTGTGGATTATTGAGTAAGAATTATTTTTTTGAAACATTAAAACATAAAAAAGCAGAACCTAAGTTCTGCTTTTTTAAACTTATTCTGCCTTTATTGTAATTGGCAGATTATATGCGGTACGAACAGGTTTAGAGTCTACCATTCCTGGACTCCACTTTGTTCTTAAAGATTTTAAAACTCTAACAGCTTCTTTTCCTAATCCATATCCTGGATCATTTTTTACAAGAATGTCAGTCATGCTTCCATCTCTTTCGATTACAAAAGATACATATATACGAACTGTTCTTTCACTGTCTAATTCTGGGCGATTAAAATTATTTCCTACATAGGTGTAGAATTTATTTATTCCTCCCGGAAATTCTGGTAGCTTGTCTAGAGAGCCAGTTGTTACAAGTTCGTTGCCATTACCAGGTGTTTTTACAGTTTCAGTTCCACTACCGTTTCCTCCAGTTGTTAAAACATTAGTTGATATTCCAGTACCTCCTTCAGTTGGTGTTACTACCACAGCATTCTCTGTGTTTTTAGCAATTTCAGGAGTAGCTTGACTTGCTTCTACAATTGTAGGGTTAACAAGTTGGCTTTTTTCAATAACGGTTTCTGTAGGTTGCGATTTTACTGCAGGCATTGTTGCTGATTTCTCAGTCACCACATACGGAATGTTAGTTAGCTTTAGCTCTATTGCTGGAGTCTCGGGTAAAACTGGAGAGACGTCAGTGTGATTCAGCTTACTAATTAACATTGCAGTAGATGCAATAGCCGTAATGAGTAATAATCCCATGAAAAGAGCCTTAATGGAGTTTCTAGAACTCTCATGTCGTAACTGATACGCGCCATACTCTTTGTTTCTGTTTTCGAATACAAGGTCAATCCATTTGTTTTCGTAGATGCTTGATGTTGACATAATTCATGGTTTTAAAGGTTAAGTAGCAGTTTAGATCATAAGCAAAAATAGTTTACCTAATTAACGTTAATAATAAGAACTTTAGTGTGCGGGATTTTTGTTTATTTAAGAATAAGTGTGTGGATATTTTATCCTTTGATTAAAGATAGTAAATTATCTTTTGTTTTTAATTACTTCTGCTAATAATTTTTTAGCACGAAGTAATTTTATTTTTACATTGCTTAAAGGTTCGTTGATTTTGAGTGCAATTTCTTGATAACTCATTTCTTGAAAATAGCGTAGCTGAATTACTTCCTGGTAATGTGGTTTTAATTCTTTGATGCAATGTAATAATCGGGATAAATTTTGTTCAGTAATTAATTCATCCTCTACCGACGGAGTAGTGTCGGCAATATTATAAGCTTGTTGGTTTTCTTGATCGGTAATTTCTATAAAAAGATTGGCTTTCTTTTTACGTAATAAATCAATATGGACATTCTTTGCAATTGCAATGAGCCAAGTATTGAATTGAAATTCGGGATTATAAGTTTTTATTTTATCAAAAGCTTTAGAGAAGGTTTCGATAGTAATATCTTCGGCAATGGTTTCGTTTTCGGTACGTTTTAGCATGAAGCTATACACTTCATTCCAATAATGGTCCAACAAAAAAGTGAAGGCGATTTGGTCTCCATTTTTTGCTTTCTCTATTTTAGAATTTATTTCCAATGTACTGGTTTTGAAAAAATATTAGTTATAAAGATATTAATTTGAGTGAATATAAGTACAATTTCTACAATAGGAAACCAAATCTTCAAATCATTTTCTTTTAATTTTCCAGCAGAAAACCCTACAACTAGCCATACTGCGATGTAACGCGCTAAAAATAAGCTTAAAACAATAATCCATTGAAATTGGAAAGACAATAAAATAATAGCTAATACAAAGAATAGCAATTGAGAGAAATAAAAAATTCCCAATTGTATTTTGTCAAAAGTTTTATAATAATCGGCAGTAGCTACATGTCTTCTTTTTTGAATAAACCAATCTTTATATTTTTCTTTTGGTTTTGAATATGTGAAGCTCTCTGGAGAGTAAGCAATGGTTGTATTGTTACCATTAGCAGCTTGATTAATAAATAAGTCATCATCTCCTGAGCGAACTTGAATATGACTGATAAAACCATTTACATTAAAAAATTCTTCTTTTTTATAGGCTAAATTACGACCAACTCCCATGTATGGGCGTCCTACTTTTGCCCATGAAAAATACTGGATTGCCGTTAGTAAAGTTTCAAAACGAATAATCTTATTTAAGAATGATTTCTCAATTTTGTCATAAGCGCCATATCCTAAGACTATGGTCTTGTTCATTGTAAATTGAGAGCTCATAGCGGTAATCCAATTTTTAGAAGTAGGATAACAATCGGCATCAGTAAATAATAAGTATTCTTTTTTAGCAGCTTTTATTCCTAATGTTAAGGCGTATTTTTTATTTCCCCAAAAAGCTTCGTTATTTTTTACTTTAACTAATCGGATAAGATTTGGGTATTGACTTTCGAAAAGTTCAAAAATTTCTAATGTTTCATCGCTTGAAGCATCATCTATTAGTACAATTTCGAAATCTGGGTAATCTTGTTCAATTAATAACGGAATGTATTTAACGGCATTCTCTGCTTCGTTTTTTGCGCAGACAATAACTGAAATAGGAATTCTCTTTGTAGTGATATTCTGTGTTTTAGCAAATGAAAATTTACTAAATACACCCAAATAATAAGAAAGCTGTATTACAACGATAGCAATAAAAAAGTATAAAATAATTGTAAGCATCTGATTTTAATGTCTTTTGATTTTGAATCTTGCGAGTGCAAATGTAATTATCAATTCTCGATTTTCAACCCTTAAAGTGTAATTACTTTCGGCATTTTGACATTTCTTTTGCAACCGCAATAGACTGAGGGTTTTCTGTTTTTTCTAAGGCTGTGATTATGTTTTTGTAGTTGACATCGTCTCGATTTTGAGACATTTTTTTAGTTGCCTCAATTTCATCTATTTCAATTTCAAAAGCAATTATTCCATGTGCTTGGCGCATTGTTTTTTCAGATAAATCTTCTATGCGAATCGGTTTTTCAGAACCAACTTCATATTTGTCTACTAATTTTTTTAACGATTCAATTGCTGCTTCGTGGTCTAAAATTTTTATCCGACCGTATATATGTACAGCGCTATAGTTCCAAGTTGGTACATTTTCATGGTCATACCATGACGAGGAGATATAGCTATGTGCTCCTGAAAAAACAGCTAAAACTTGATCATTTTGAACAAATCCTTCGCCTTGTGGGTTTAATTTAGAAATATGACCACATAATACTTCCTTTCCATTTTCTCTTGTTTCTATCTCTATCGGAATATGTGTTGCCCACAATTTTCCGTTTGTCTGATTGATTAGTATTCCGAAACTATTTTCTTTTAGGAAAGATCTAATTGCTTCAGGGTCTTCGTTTTTGAAAATACTTGGTGTGTGCATCTTATATTTTTTTAATTTAAATCACATTAACTTCTGCTTCTATGTGTATTCCAAATTTTTCAAATACTGTTTTTTGGATGTCTTTCGAAATAGCTAGAATTTCTTGCCCAGTTGCATTTCCGTAATTAACGAGTACTAAAGCTTGATTTTTATGAATCCCAGCGTCTCCAAAACGTTTTCCTTTAAATCCAGCTTGTTCGATAAGCCAGCCTGCAGGAACTTTTACTTCAGTTTCTGAAATATCATAGTATTTCATTTCTGGAAATTTTTGATGGATCTTTTCGAAATCTGATTTTAATAATATCGGGTTCTTAAAGAAGCTACCGCTATTTCCTAATTCTTTTGGGTCTGGTAATTTACTTTGTCTTATCGCAATTACAGCATTGCTGACATCTTTTAAACTCGGGTTTGTAATGTTGTTTTTTGCTAACTCGGCAGTTATGTCCCCATAAGAGGTATTAATTTTATGATTGCGCTTTGTTAGTTTGTAAGTTACAGATGTAATGATATATTGGTCTTTTACTTCATGTTTAAAAATACTCTCGCGATATCCAAAATTACATTCGGCATGAGTAAAAGTTCTTATTTCCTGAGTTTCGATATTCATAGCTTGGCAAGAAACAAAAGTATCTTTTATTTCAGTTCCGTAAGCGCCAATGTTTTGAACAGGAGTGGTTCCTACGTTACCAGGAATAAGCGACATGTTTTCTAGTCCTCCAAAATCTTGTTCGATTGTCCAGAGAACAAAATTGTGCCAAGTCTCTCCAGCCTGACTTTCGACCCAAACAAAATCATCATTTTCATCAACTATCTTTTTCCCTTTTAAATCAATATGAATTACCAATGCATCGATATCTTTGGTTAAAAGCATATTGCTTCCGCCTCCTAAAATAAATTTTGGCTGATTTTTGTTTTCTTCCAATACTTTTTTCAATTCATCAATTGAATGTACAGCAATAAACTGTTTTGCTTTAGCTTCAATGCCAAATGTATTATGATTTTTTAAAGAAAATTGAGATAGAATTTCCATAAATGCGAAACTTTTTTGTAGAATTAATCGAGAGTTCAAAAGTAAGGATTATAATTTATCTGACTCGATTTTTGTAATAAATATAGTAGTTTCTTCAGTCTTAAAAGATTAAAAAGAATGAGGTTGATGTAATTGTGAGATTTTACCACAGAGAGCGTAGAGTTTGGAAAGTTATTTCGAAATAAACCAATTAGCGTGAAACTTTGCATTCTTTACGCTTAGTTTTATTTAGCTTCGTAAATCCAGTAATTCATGATATTTATCTGCAATAATTTTCATGTTGATTTTGTAGTTTGCATTCTCTTCTACAAATTTCTGATTTTGTGTTATTGCTTTGTTTCTTAAATCAGGATTTTTAAATGACCAGATAAGCGCATCAGCAAGTTTGTTGTAATCATCAATTGGTATCAATTGTCCGTTGTCACGATGTTGTATCCAGCTTTGGTTTCCGGGAATATCTGAAACAACTGGGTAGCAATTGCAGGCCATTGCTTCAAATAATGAGGCCGAAACGCCTTCAGTGCTAGGCATGCTAATATAAAAATTGGCTTGTTTTAATAATTGAGGTAGTACTGTATTTGCAATTCGACCAGTAAAAATTACTTTATTTTGAATGTTTAATTTTGTAGCTAGTTTTTTTAGATGTTCTAATCTGCTTCCGTTGCCAACAATTGTTAAGTTGAAATCAATGCCTTTTTTATCTAAAATGGCAAATGCTTTTAAAATGCAATCATGTCTGTATTCAGGTTGTAAGGAGCGAGTGATAATTGCTTCTATTTTAGTAGAATTGTTGACTGAAGCTTCAAAAAGAGATAAATCAATTCCTTTTGGTATAACTAAAACCTTATTCATATCAACACCAATGGCTTTCATCGAGATTGTCATTACAGGACCCCAAGCGTGTATTAAATGTGCTTTTTTAAATGCGTGTTTCTGAATGATTTTTTTAAGGGGTAGTAATATTGAATCTTCAGGCCATAAATCGGTTCGGCCTTGTTGTGCAATTACAATAGTATTGACGCCTGATATTGCAGCAAGAAAACCATAACTGGTCGTTCTTTCGGCAATAACCATGTCTGGTTTTTCTAATCGGATTATTTTTTTAATTGCGAATGGAGCAAAAATGTATTCTAGTATTCGTTTGAGACGGTTGGATTTGGTGTTATTCGAGGTTTTAAGTTCCCAAGTACAAATTTCAAAATTACCGAATTCTTTTAAGCCTCTCATCCATGTAATGGCATCGGCTCGATAGGATTCGCCAAGAAAAAGTATTTTTCTTTTTTTCATTCAGTGATTTGTCTTTTTTCTGCCACAGTTAAGAAGGTTTTTTAATCTGTGGCAAAAAATGGATCTTATTTTTTAAAATTCGTCAGTTGTTAAAGCGCGATTGATGAATTCATTTAATGGTTTTAATGCAATAAGTTTTTGACTCATTTTGGTAACAAAATCTTTTTGAGTTACTTCTTTGATATCGTATTTTTGAGTAGCAGTAAAACTTTTTAATTTTAAAAAGTCAATTGCAGGATGCTCTTTTTCGTATCCGCGCGGTGGGTTTTTTAGCGAATTGGTTTCGGTTACATCTAAGTTTTCGAATTCTTTGCTGAATTTCTTATCGGCAATAATTGCTTCTAAGTCATCATGAAAGAAAGCGATTTCTTTGCGTACTTTTTTTAAGTCTTCGGCTTCTGGGGAGTATAAGCCACCAGCTATAAAACTAGCGCCTTTTTCGATGTGAACATAGTATCCAGCACGATTTTGTCCTTTTACTCCAGTCGAGAGCCAAACACCTAGGTGCGCTTTGTATGGTGATTTATCTTTAGAGAAACGAATATCTCGGTTAATTCTGAATGTGCAATTTTTTACTTCTAATAGCTCCAATGAAGCGTCCATAGGTTTCATTGCGTCCAAAAAATCGGAAACTAGTTGATGGTAATCTTTTTTGAAGATTTCATAACGTTTTTTGTTTTCCAAAAACCAATCTCTGTTATTATTGACTTTTAAATCATCTAAAAATTGTAAACTTTCTTTAGTAAGCATATTTTTAGTTTTATTATAGTTGTTTTTTTAATTCATCTTCACTGATAAATCCTGTGTTTTTCCATTTTACTTCTTTATTCTCGTATAATAGTAGAGTAGGAAGCTGGTCGATTTTCATGTCTTTTACCAAAGTTTTATTTTGGTCAACGTCTATACGAATGATAACTACTTTATCGGCTAGTTCTTTTTGCATTTTAGTAAGGTATGGAGTCATTTGCTTGCAAGGACCACACCATTCAGCATAAAAATCAATCAAGACCTTTTTGTCTGTGTTTAATAAAGCAGCATAGTCTTGGCTTGACATTCCTACTGTTTTAGCATTTGGATTTGAATTAGAACGTCCTTCAGCGTTCCATTTCATAATTCCGCCATCAAGTTCGTATATGTTTGTAAAGCCTAATTCTTGTAGCTTTTGAGATGCTTTTTTACTTCTTCCGCCACTTAAGCAATATATAAAAACTGGTTTAGATTTATCAAAGGTTGCTGCTTTTGTAGCAAAGTCTTTGTCGTTCCAGTTTACATTTACTGCACTCTCAATATGTTCTGATGCAAATTCCTCAGGAGTTCTTACGTCTAAAATTTGAGGATTTTGGTTCGCGCTTAATTTTTCAGCAAAAGCAGTTGGTTCAATAACTTGGATGCTTTTAGAGGATTGTCCGTTGCAGGATGCAAATACAAAGGCAATTATGATAAGTAGTGTTTGTGGAAATTTCATAGTCTTTAAATTTATTATGTAGGCTAATTTAAGTGTTTTTTTTAATTTAAAAAACTACGCAAAATCATAAATTAAATATTTTGTAGCTCTGATGTGTAGATTTTACAATAGCTTCAGTTCGATCTGGATGGGTGTCTGAGATAAAAAGTTGTCCGAAAGTGTCATCGTTTACCATTTCGATAATTTTGGCTACCCGACTTTCATCTAATTTATCAAAGACATCATCAAAAAGTAAAATTGGTTTTACACCACTTTGTTTTTTTAAGAATTCAAATTGTGCCAATTTTAGAGCAATTAAAAATGATTTTTGCTGCCCTTGTGAGCCGAATTTTTTAATTGGGTGATTGTCGATTTCAAATGACAAATCGTCTTTGTGAATTCCGACACTTGTATAATGTAAAGCACGGTCTTTATTTATGTTTTCTTGTAACAGAGTGAGTAAGTCTTTTTCGAACAAGTGACTTTCGTAGACTAATTGAACTGTTTCTTCAGAACCTGTTATTGCATGATGATGTGCGTTGAAAATTGGAATAAATGCTTCTATGAATTGTTTCCTTTTTTCAAAAATAGATTTTCCATAGCTGTCCAATTGCTCATTATATATAGACAAGGTAACGTTATCAAAAACATGATTTAGTGCAAAATATTTAAGCAATGCATTACGTTGACTAATTACTTTTTGATATTGGATAAGCTGTTGTAGATAATGTGGGTCTAATTGTGAAATCACAGTATCCATGAATTTACGTCGCGTTTCGCTTCCTTCAACGATTAAATCTCTGTCGGCTGGCGAAATTATTACTAAAGGTATGAAGCCGATGTGATCAGAAAATTTATCATAGGCTTTGCCGTTTCTTTTTAGGATTTTTTTTTGTCCTTTTTTTAAACTGCAGACGATTTGTTCATTTCGTTCATTTTTTCTATCTCAGCATCTATAACAAAAAACTCTTCTCCGTGCTTGATATTCTGCACTGCCAAAGGATTAAAATAGCTTTTTCCGTAGGCTAGGTGGTAAATAGCATCGAGTACATTAGTTTTTCCAATGCCGTTTTTTCCAACGAAACAATTTATCTTTTTGTCAAATTCGAAACTGGCTTCAGAGAAATTTTTATAGTTGAATAAAGAAATTTTTTTTAAATACATTTTAAGCTGCTGAAATAAAGTTTGTTGTTGTTTTAATGTAACAATTTTTAAGCGTGTGCAAATTATCGAAAAATATCGATATAAACCGTTTTTTGGGGCTTGTGTGTGAATTATTTTGATTTTACTACAAGAAAAAGTACTATTTTGAGGGATATTTTTTTTAAATTAATTTAAAATTGATTTTTTTCATGTAAGTTTCAATAAAAATTTTATTTTTGCCGTTCACTAAATTAATTTTAAATGGCTACTTACAATAAAAGAGGATATAAAGCACCAAAAGAAAAAGAAGTTAAAGATGAAGTTGTTAATGAAGAACAACAAGTAATTCTTGATGGGAAAAACAGTAAAACTGCTGAAGTTTTTTCTAAATTAGATGAAACTGCTTCTAAGACTGAAGACTGGGTTGCTAGAAACCAAAAAATTATTATTGGATTAGTTGCTGCAATTGCTGTAGGAACTATTGGTTATTTGGCTTACCAAAAATTCATTGCTTCTCCTAAACAAGAAGAGGCAGCTAATGAAATGTTTGTTGCTCAACAAAATTTTGAAAAAGCAACTAATGGTGTAGCTAGTGATTCATTGTACAAATTAGCATTGAATGGTTCAGAAGGTAAATTTGGATTTTTGAAAATTGCAGATGAATACTCAGGAACAGATGCTGGAAATTTAGCAAATTATTATGCAGGTATTGCATACTTAAATACAGGTAAATATGATGAAGCTATCTCTTATTTAGGTAAATTTAAGTCTAAAGATTTAATTTTAGGTGCTTTGGCAAAAGGTGCAATAGGTGATGCTTATTCTCAAAAAAACCAACCAAAAGAAGCTTTAGATTATTATGTAAAAGCTGCTGAATCAAATAAAAATGATTTCACTACGCCACGTTTCTTGCTTAAGGCTGGAAAAACGGCTTTGGCTTTAGGTCAGAAATCAGATGCTCTTAAATATTTTACAGAAATTAAAGAGAGCTATGAGGCAACTCCAGAAGCTGCTTCTGTAGATGTTTTGATTGGTTTAGCACAATAAATAATTTATAGAGTTAGAAATTTAGATTTAAGATTTGTATTTTAGCAGTCTTAAATTGAAATTCTAAAATCTTAAATAGTAAAGATGGCTACCGAAAATAAAAATTTATCAGATTACGATAAAAACACAGTCCCAAATGCGAAAAATTTTCGATTTGGGATTGTTGTTTCTGAGTGGAATGACACTATAACAGAAGGTCTTTATAATGGCGCTTTTGAGGCATTCCTTGAAAATCAAGTTCCTGCTCAACAAATTATCCGATGGAATGTTCCTGGGAGTTTTGAGTTGATATATGGAGCAAAAAAAATGTTGCAAACTCAAAATGTTGATGCAGTTATTGTTATTGGATGTGTAATTCAGGGACAAACAAAGCATTTTGATTTTGTATGTGAAGGTGTAACGCAGGGAATTAAAGATTTGAATGTTCAAACAGATATTCCTGTTATTTTTTGTGTATTAACAGATAATAATATTCAACAATCTATTGATAGAAGTGGTGGTATTCACGGTAACAAAGGTACCGAAGCAGCTATTGCAGCTATAAAAATGGCATACATCCGTCAGCAAGCATCTTTAAATCAGTTTCAAGACCAACAGTTGTTGTCAGCTGGGGCACTTCAAATAGAAGACAAGCCATTGGAACTAGAAAAATAAAAAAAACATTTGTAAGAATATTGAAGCCTATACTGTGTAAAAACAGTATAGGTTTTTTTATGCTTTTTTTGTGATAGTTGTTGCTTTAAGGGTAGCTGGAAATTTAATATATTTAGTTGAGTTTTTAATTTGCTATTTCTATGAAAAAATATTTGCTTGCTATTCTTTTTATTTCTCTTTTTGGACAAGTTCAATCTCAGAATACAATTAATCAAAATCTAAAAGCCGAGTTAGATAGTATTTATAAATCGGATCAATTTTTTAGGGAATATCTTGATTCTGAAACCACTGATGCTCGTAAAAGTGAAATTTTGAAGGAAACAGGTTATGCTGATGATGGTTCTTTTAGAAGTAGAGTATGGTCAATGATTAATGTTCAAGATTCTATTAATATTATTAAAGTAGAAAAGATAATCTCAAGGTATGGTTATCCTGGGAAGAGTTTGGTTGGAGAACCAACAAATGAGTCTGCTTGGTATGTTATTCAACATAGTAAGAAAATTTCAAATTATTTACCGTTAATTGAAGAGGCTGCTACTAAAGGCGAAATTCCGTTTACGCGTTTTGCTATGATGCAAGATCGTTATTTGACACAACAAGGTAAAGAACAAATTTATGGAACGCAAGCACAAGGGAAATTAATAGCGAATAAGCAAACAGGAAAGAAAGAGTTCTTTACTTATATTTCTCCAATACAAAATCCAGAAAAGGTCAATGAGCGAAGAAAGAAAGCTGGTTTTACTACTACAGTCGAAGAAAATGCTAAAAGAATGAGGATTGAATATAAAGTTTATACGCTAGATGATATTGCCAAAATCTTTTGATTTGTCTGTAATTCCTTTAAGTGATAAGTACAATGTTTCTGTTTTTTAGGAGATTGTAGTTTTTGTTTTTTTATGAGTCTTTAAGCCAAAAAAACCAGCTAAAATTCATTAAATTTGTGCTTCTTGGTTTTGAAACTTTAAACCTTAACCTTTAATCTATTTTTTCTTAATGTCGAGTATTATACAATTACTACCTGATCATGTTGCCAATCAAATTGCTGCTGGAGAAGTGGTTCAAAGACCTGCTTCTGTGGTGAAAGAGCTTTTAGAAAACGCAGTCGATGCTAAAGCAACAGATATTAAATTAATCATCAAAGATGCAGGAAAGTCATTGGTACAAGTCATTGATAATGGTTCTGGGATGAGCGTTACTGATGCGCGTTTGTGTTTTGAACGTCATGCAACTTCTAAAATTCGCCAGGCTGAAGATTTATTTTCATTACATACCAAAGGATTCCGTGGAGAAGCGTTGGCTTCTATTGCGGCGATTGCTCATATGGAAATGAAAACGAAACAAGATCAGGAAGAGCTAGGAACACATATTGTTATTGAAGGGAGTAAATTTGTTTCACAAGAAGTTGCTGTTTTACCAGTAGGAACTTCATTTGCGGTTAAAAATTTGTTTTTTAATATTCCTGCCCGAAGAAACTTCTTAAAGTCGGATACGGTTGAATTTCGTCATGTTATGGATGAGTTTCAGCGTGTAGCTTTGGCACATGCTAATATTCATTTTACTTTTTACCACAACGGGAGTGAAATGTTTAATTTACCTCCTTCAAGTTTTAGACAGCGTGTTGTAGGTATTTTTGCAGGTAAGACAAATGAAAAATTAGTTCCTGTAAATGAAGAAACTGAAATCGTAGCCATAAAAGGGTTTGTAAGTAAGCCAGAATTTGCTAAAAAAAGTAGGGGAGAGCAGTTTTTCTTTGTGAATGATCGATTTATTAAAAGTAGTTATCTACATCATGCAGTTATGGCTGCTTATGATGGGATTTTAAAAGATGGTGCCCAGCCCAGTTATTTTTTATATTTGTCAGTGCCTCCTAATACTATTGATATTAATATCCATCCAACAAAAACTGAAATTAAGTTTGATGATGAACAGGCTTTATATGCTATTTTGAGAGCGTCAATTAAACACAGTTTAGGGCAATTTAATGTAGCTCCAGTTTTGGATTTTGATCGTGATGCTAATTTAGATACACCTTATCATTATAAAGATTTAGAAGGAGAAACGCCAACAATTCAAGTTGATGGTACTTATAATCCTTTTACAGATGACAAAACAAATAAACATTATTCGAATGCTGGGTCTAGCTTTAGTAGCGGATCTAGTTCAGGTAGTTCTGGTTCTAATTCGTATTCTAGCTATAAAAAGCCAGAACCAACTGCTAGTTGGGAAAGTTTATATGTTGGTTTAGAGCAAGATACCGAGGAAGTTGGGATGATGTCTTTTGAAAATGAAGAAGTAACTTCATCTTTGTTTAATGATAATGAAATTGAGCAAACAGTTCATAAGACTTATCAAATTCATAAAAAATATATTGTTTCGCCTATAAAATCAGGAATGGTGATTGTAGACCAACAACGGGCTCATCAGCGTATTTTATACGAACAGTTTTTGCATAATATGACTGTTAATCAGGCTTCTAGTCAGCAATTGTTGTTTCCTCTCAATTTGTTTTATTCATCTACAGATTTAGAAATTATCAAGGAATTGCAATTATCACTTGTAAATACCGGTTTTGTTTTTGAATCTTCTTCTGAAGATCATATTGTTATTTCAGGAATACCTGTTAATAGTACTGAGAGTGAAGTGTCGTTGGTTATAGAACAATTGTTGAGTGATTTGCAAGAGGGTATTCCTGAAAGTAGTTTTTCTCAAAATGATACCATTGCCAAATCGATGGCAAAAAGTATGGCAGTAAAAACAGGTTCGTACTTAACCGAAAAAGAACAAGATAATTTAGTAAACGGACTCTTTGCTTGTAAAGATCCAAATATTTCTCCATTTCAAAAACCAACTTTCATCACCATGCGTGTGGAAGATATAGATAAAAAGTTTGCCTTATGATGAATATGACTCCATTAGTAAAACAATTATTGATAATTAATATTATCTTTTTCCTTGGTTCACAATTAGTGCCAGTTTCTTATGAATATTTTTCGCTGTATTTTCCAGAGAATTATCAGTTTAAAATTTGGCAACCAATTACGCACATGTTTATGCACGGAGGATTTATGCATATTGCATTTAACATGTTTGCATTAGTTTCTTTCGGATCTGCGTTAGAGCATTTTTGGGGTGGCAAAAAGTTTTTATTCTTTTATATTTCATGTGGATTAGGAGCTGCTTTGTTGCAATTAGGATTTAATTATCTTCAAATACAGAATACTTTGGAAGCGGCATCTACTTTAGGGCTGTCAGATAATGCAATACATCAAATATTAAACGTGAATTTCACAGATGGTACAAGTTATCGTGGTGATTTATTTATGGACGGAATCAGACCAATTTTAGAGAAAGCTGGGAAAATTAATTTATTAAATGAAGTTAATTTTAAAAGTTTATTCGATGCCTCTATAATTAACCAAACTCCAATGGTTGGGGCTTCGGGTGCGATTTATGGGCTTTTGGTTGCTTTTGCGTTTATGTTTCCTAATGCAGAGTTAGCACTTATGTTTATTCCAGTGCCTATTAAAGCTAAATATTTTGTTCCAGGAATTATCGCAGTAGATTTGTTTTTAGGTTTTCAAGGAAATTCATTGTTCGGAAGCGGAGGTACAGGAATAGCTCATTTTGCACACGTTGGAGGTGCACTTGTAGGATATTTAATGATGTGGTATTGGAAAAAGACACAGTTTAATAATAATCGTTGGAATTAATTTTTTAGCTTTATTACTTAAATTTTAAACACAAAACACATATGAATATTTTAGATGATTTAAAGTTACAATACAAATTAGGAGGCATCGCTCAGCGAGTAATCTATTGGAATATTGCCTGTTTTCTTATTTCATTGGTGTTTTTTTACCAGTTTTCAATAGGGCAATTTGCTTTTCCGAGTTGGTTGGCGCTATCATCTGATCCATCAGATTTTTTATTCAAGCCTTGGACATTTCTTACGTATGCTTTTTTTCATGATGGATTTTTGCATTTGTTGTTTAATATGTTGGTATTGAATTTTGCAAGTTCTTTGTTCTTGACTTTTTTTACTGAAAAACAATATTTGGGATTGTATGTCTTAAGTGCAATCTTTGCAGGTGTTGTATTTGCGCTTAGCTTTTATTTTCTAGACCTTAGTTCTTCTGTAGTTGGAGCTTCGGGTGCTATTATGGCAATTTTAGTTGCTACAACAACTTATCAGCCATTAATGACTGTGCGTTTGTTACTTATTGGTAATGTAAAATTGTGGCATATCACTCTTGTTATATTGGTATTAGATCTAATGCAGTTTCGATTAGGTAATATGGGAGGACATATTTCTCATCTTGCAGGAGCAATATTTGGATTCGCTTTTATTAAATTATTGCAAAGTGGGTATGATCCTAGTAAGATTGTAACTCGTGTTTTAGATTTTTTTACTAATCTGTTTAAGAAATCACCATCAACACCTTTTAAGAAAGTACATAAAAATTATAATAACGTACCTACTCAAAGAACTACTTCTAAGATTATTACTAAAGATAAAACGCAACAACAAATTGATGAGATCTTAGATAAAATTAGTCAGTCAGGTTATGATTGTTTAACAAAAGAAGAAAAAGAATTTTTATTTAAGGCAGGGAAATAAAAATTACTAATTAAAAAGGGAATGAAAAATCTTTCATGGTTTAATAAAATAATGTTCTTTTTGAATATAGTACTTACTGTATTGACATTTAGCGCATATATTTTACCTTTTTAGCTCCCAAGATTTTTCCTCTTTTGTCAGTATTGACTTTGTTTATGCCGTTGTTCTTTGTTTTTAATGCATTGTTCTTTTTTTATTGGGCTATCCAGTTTAAAAAACGAATGATTCTATCAGGATTGGTTCTTTTAATGGGGATTACTTTTATAAATAAATTCTATAAATTTTCTGCCAAAGAATATGTTGAGAGCGAAAAGGATTTTACAGTCATGAGCTATAATGTACGACTGTTTAATGTTTTTAAATGGATTGATAGAGAAGATGTTTCTTTGGATATAAAAGCTTTTATAGATGAGAAAAATCCAGATATTTTATGCATTCAGGAATTTTCAAATTCTGCACATATTGATCTAAAAGCATATCCACATAGGTATATCTTTATGGAAGGAAATAAGATTAAAACTGGTCAAGCTATTTTTTCTAAGTTTCCTATATTATATCAAGGTAATATTGTTTTTCCTAATTCGAATAACAATGTAATCTATGCTGATATAAAACGTGGTAAGGATATTATTAGGGTTTATAATATGCATTTGCAGTCAATAAAAATTTCACCAGATGTTAATGAGATTTCTGATAACATTGATGTGATGAATCAAGAAAAATCACAGCTTATTCTTTCTAGAATTAGTAAGGCATTTAAGCAACAACAAGAACAGGCAGAAATATTTAGAGAGAATAAAAAAGAATGTGCCTATCCTCTTATTATATGTGGGGATATGAATAATAGTCCTTTTTCTTACGTATATCGTAATATTAAGGGTAAACTAAAAGATAGTTTTGAAGAAGCTGGAGAAGGATTTGGAGCTACATATAAGTTTCGTTATTATCCTGCGAGAATCGATTACATTTTTGCCGATAATAAAATGAAAGTAAAGAAATTTGAAAGTTTTTCAGATTTTGAAAACTCAGATCATTTTCCAGTTTTGGCAACACTTTCTATGGAATAATACAGAAAACTATATTTTCTGATTCTTTAAATATTCCATTGCATACTTTCCTTCGTTAAAGATTAGGTCTAATACACTCAGATTGTTTATAAAACCGTGTTTATCATCAAAGACCTGAGTATAGGTTTCGAAGGTGTTATTGTCTTTTTTTCCGTTTGCTAAGGCTCTAAAATCTAAAACAGCACTATCTGTATCGTGAAAGTATTCTGAGGTCTTAGTGTACTCTAATTTCATGCGTAAGCATTTAGAAATAATATCCAAAGTCTCAAAATTTAAATCTATTAAAAATTGATGTTTTTTTTCGAAAATAGGACGGATGTCATCTTCAAAAAATTCAAAAAACGGCGAACTTCTATAAGCGGCTTCCAATGATTTAAAATGCTGTTTTTGCCAATCAAATTCATTTTCTATTTGAATCTCTTTGGTCTTTTGATGTGCATTTTTAGAATGTTTTACAGGTATGTTTAGTAGCTGTATTCCGTTTGGACTATAGATATAAGTGCGGTTTCTATTGGTTTGTTTTTGGAAATTATCTTCTATTTCAAATGTAATGCTTTCAGATTGTGCCATAACAGCACAATGACTAATTGAAGGGAAATAGGTTGGAAGTAATAGTGAATTCATGTGATTTTTTGTTTGATTGGTTAATCATTTAATTGTCTAGAAATACAGGTAAACAATTAACCAGTTCAACGAATAAATGGATTATGCTTTTTTCTCTTTTCTTTTTCTCCAGAAGTACTCACCAACAAAGTAGGCTGCCAAAAGGAATAAGAAATGTTTAAAGTAAGATTGTGGTTGTCCTTCGCCATCTACAGTAGTAAAAACTCTATCCCAACGAACTTTATTAAGTCCTTTACCATGAGTATCCCAGCTCATCCATATAAACACTGGTTTCCCTATAACATGATCAAAGGGCACAAAACCCCAATATCTGGCATCGATAGAGTTGTCTCTATTATCACCCATCATCCAATAGTAATTTTGCTTAAATGTATAAGTGGTTGTAGGTTTGCCATTAATTAAAATTTGATTTCCTTTAACGACTAGATTATTGCCTTCGTATTCTGTAATTAGACGTTTGTAAAGAGGTAAAATATTTAAATTGATTTCGATTGTTTTTCCTTTTTGAGGAATATAAATTGGACCAAAAAAATCATTGTTCCAATTGTAGTTTTTATTGTGTGGGAATATCTTAGAATCCCTTTCGCCTTTGTTTTCTTTTCTTAATTCAAGACTTTCTATATATGGATTATTTTTTGCTATGGCAATGGCTTCTGGAGTCGCTTGTATGTAATAAGTATCCGTTTTAGAATCGTAACCTAGATCATCAGTAATATCATATTGTCTTAAAAGATTAGCCACCTCTTCGTATGACGAGAATTTAACTTTAAATTTGACATTGTAAGAGAATTGTAGTTTGACTCTTTCTGTCGATTTCATTTCCTTTCCATTAATAAAAACAAGACCATTCCTTATTTCCAGAGTATCTCCAGGAACTCCAACGCATCTTTTTACCAAGTTAGTTTTTTTGTCAATCGGTTTGTAATAATTTCTATCAGGTGAAAAATTATTCATGTCCAAAAGAGTATCTGCTGGTTGATTAAATACAACAATATCATTGCGTTTTATTTCTTGAAAACCAGGGAGTCTTAAGTAAGGTAATTGAAACTTGTTTAAAAGTGAAGTTTTCTTTTTTGTGATGTCATCGCTGAATAGATAGGATTTCTTTTTGAAGAAAGGAATCGTATCGTGTACCATTGGTAGTGCTACTGTTGTCATTGGTACTCTTGCTCCGTAATTTATTTTACTTACAAATAGAAAGTCTCCAACAAGTAATGATTTTTCTAATGATGAACTTGGTATAGTAAATGGTTGAATAATATACGTATGAACTAAAGTTGCAACTATTATAGCAAAAAGGAGTGAGCTAAATGTGTCAGCAGTTTTATTTTCGGCTTTTAAATTTCTATTGGCATTATAATCTAATTTTTGTGTATAGTTTACATAATAGATATAAAACCCGAAAGTAACAAGGCCTAAAATAGTATCTAAGGTTGTTTTTTTACCAAAAGTTCGTAGCGTTTCAATCCAAACTATAGGAAACATAATCAGGTTGATAATCGGAATAAAAAGTAACAACGTCCACCAAGTAGGTCGCCCTATAATTTTCATCAATACAATAGAGTTGTATACAGGAATTGCAGCTTCCCAGCTTTTTCTTCCAGCGGCCTCATATAATTTCCATGTTCCTAAAAAATGAATTACTTGGATAATTAAGAAGTATACAAACCATGTATAAAGTGTCATGTTGATTTTTTTTTAAGTCAAGATTATTTTTTAAGACCTAGATGTTATAGGTTTTTTTTCTCTTTTCTTTTTTTCCAGAAATATTCTCCAATGAAAAAAGCGGCTAGGGCAAATAAGAAATATTTAAAGTACGACTGTGGTTGTCCTTCACCGTTTACAGTAGTGAAAACTCTGTCCCAACGAACTTTGTTTATTCCTTTTCCATTAGTATCCCAACTCATCCAAATAAAAACTGGTTTTCCTACAATGTGATTTTCTGGAACGTAACCCCAATAACGGCTATCTTCTGAGTTATGACGGTTGTCTCCCATCATCCAGTAATAATCTTGCTTAAAAGTATATGTTGTTGCAATTTTACCATTAATAAATATTTCAGAACCTTTTACTTCTAAATTGTTTCCTTCATATTCTTTTATAATTGCTTTGTAAAAAGGCAATGATTTGGTTGTCAATGCAACCGTTTTTCCTTTTTGAGGAATGTATATCGGACCAAAATTATCTGCATTCCAATTGTCTAATTGTGGAAAAATTCCAGGGTCAACGCCTTTTGAAATTTCTCTTTTTACATTAGTAATTCCAGGAATGTTTCTTAATCTTTCTGCGCTAGCTTCAGTTAAAGCTCTAAAATAAAGCGTGTCTCTTTTTACATCATCTTTAAAGCCTGCGCCGTCAGTGATATCTAATTCTCTTATTAAAGATTCAAAATCGATAGGGGTTTTTCCGTCTAGGGCTACTGCATAAGAGTATTGTGGTTTAGCCCTTTCTGGTAAAACCAATACTTTTCCGTTAATGTAAACGATTCCATCTTTTATTGCTAAGCTATCGCCAGGAATACCAACACATCTTTTTACATAATTTGATTTTTTATCAATTGGTTTATCTGCTCTTCTTCCAGAAGTATCAAAAAACTTATAAACGGTATCCATTGGCCAGTTAAAAACAACAATATCGGACCTTTTTATTTGCTCAAAAGCAGGAAGTCTAAAATAAGGTAATTGTGGCCATTTTAGATATGATTTTTGTTTAGTCATTGGTATAGAGTCATGAACCATTGGCAAAGCAACGGTAGTCATAGGAACTCTAGGACCATAGTTTAACTTGCTTACAAATAAAAAGTCACCAATAAGTAATGATTTTTCTAATGAAGAAGTTGGGATTGTATATGGTTGTACAATATAAGTATGAACTAAAGTAGCGACAATTATAGCAAAAAGGAGTGAGCTAACTGTATCGGCAGCTTTGCTTTCTGGAACTAGACTTCTATTTGGATTATGAACTAATTTTTGAGTGTAATTCACGTAATAGATGTAAAAACCAAAAGTTACAAGACCTAAAACGGTGTCTAAAGTAGATTTCTTTCCAAAAGATCTTAAGGTTTCAATCCATACAACAGGAAACATAATCAAGTTAATGATTGGGATAAAAAGCAATATTGTCCACCAAGTTGGTCGACCAATGATTTTCATTAGTATGATAGCATTATATATAGGAATCGCTGCTTCCCAACTTTTTCTTCCTGCAGCTTCATATAATTTCCAAGTCCCTATAAAGTGAATAACTTGCACTGCTAAGAAGAATACAAACCATAAATATAGTGTCATACTAATTTGTTTTAAAGTTTAAAATATAAGTTTTCGCTAAACGAATTTTTATATTTCTAATGTTGTTTTATTTAAAATTCCAAGACATCTTTCATTGTAAAGATACCTTGTTTTCCAGCAAGCCATTCTGCAGCCATTACTGCTCCAAGAGCAAAGCCTTCTCGATTATGTGCTGTATGTTTAATTTCTATACTGTCAATACCTGAATTGTATGTTACGGTATGTGTACCAGGAACAGTGCCAATTCTTTTGGCTTCGATATGAATTTCTGTAGGTTTTGCCTCGTCTAGAGTCCAGTTGGTATAAGGGCTATTTTCGATTACGCCTTTGGCTAATGAAATAGCGGTCCCACTTGGAGCGTCTAATTTTTGAGTATGATGGATTTCTTCCATTTCTACTTTGTAGCTGTCAAATTTAGACATGATTCTGGCTAAATGCTCATTAAGTTCAAAGAAGATATTTACGCCTAAGCTAAAATTTGAACTAGAAATGAATCCTCCTTTTTTTTCATTGCAAAGAGCAACCATTTCATCATAATGTTCTAACCAGCCCGTTGTTCCGGAAACTACAGGAACATTGTTGTTAAAACAATTGGAGATGTTTGCAACTGCAGCTGTTGGAACGCTAAAATCGATGGCTACATTGGCATTTTCAAGTCCTTCGTAAGTATTGAATTCATCTTTTTTCAAGACAATTTCGTGACCTCTTTCTAAAGCAATTCTTTCGATTACTTGCCCCATTTTTCCGTATCCTAAAAGCGCAATTTTCATTTGTGATTGTGTGTTATGTTTTAAAAATGCTGTTTATATGTGCAGTATTTTAAAAGTGGTAATTAAAAGTTAGTCCAACGTTTGGTCTTAATGTTACATCGTCGGGGTAAATTTCTGGGCGTAATGATAGTCTTTCGTTAACATTAAATTGAATCAATGCTGCGTCAACATTTGCATCTATTATATTTAAAACATAAAAGCCCAAGGTTACTAGGGCAGATAGATCTCGATTACGTTGATAGAATTTTTGACCTGCAATAAGTCTGCTGTCGTCTAAATATTTATAGTCGTCATCATTGTAGCCTTCCAATCTTCGTTTGTAAGCATCTCTATATTGATGGTATTTTTTGTTGTTATCAAGATAGAAATATAAACTTGTTCCGATGGCTCCATAGACAAGGGGGATTTTCCAATATTTTTTATTGTATGCTTGTCCTAAACCTGGCAAAATAGCAGAGTAAAACGCCGCCTTTGCAGGAGTAAGTGGATCTATGTCATTCGATTTAAGAGTGTCTTTTGCTACCAAGGTAGCATCTTCTTTTTTTGACTGAGCAAAAACAGTTGTGCTTCCTAATAAGAAAAATAATAGACCTATGAAAATTATTCTATTCACTGCTATTTATTAATTTAATGATTCTAGCAAAGTCTTGTTCTGAGTGGAATGGAATTGTAATTTTTCCTTTTCCGTTTCCTGCTACTTTGATGTCAACTTTTGCGCCAAAATAATTTGTAAATGTACTTTTTTGATCTTCTTCAATATCAAATGAAGAATTGTTTGGTTTTCCTGCAGGTTTTGGTTTTAAACTTTCATGATAATTTTTTACCAATGCTTCTGTTTCGCGTACAGATAAATTACGGCTAACTATTTTTTGATAGATGTCAGTTTGAACATCTAAATCTTCAATGTTTATAATTGCACGACCATGTCCCATACTAATAAAACCATCACGAATACCAGTTTGGATAATCGGATCAAGTTTCAAAAGACGTAAGTAGTTTGCAATTGTAGAACGTTTTTTACCAACACGGTCACTCATTTGTTCTTGAGTTAACTGTATTTCATCAATTAAGCGTTGGTAAGAAAGTGCAATTTCTATCGGATCTAAGTCATGACGTTGAATGTTTTCAACCAATGCCATCACTAATGATTCGTTGTCATTTGCAATTCGGATGTATGCAGGTACAGTATTTAAGCCAACTAATGTTGAAGCACGTAAACGACGTTCTCCAGAAATTAATTGGTATTTGTTAAAGTCTAATTTTCGAACAGTTATAGGTTGAATCACACCAAGTTCTTTGATAGAAGTGGCTAGCTCGCGTAACGATTCTTCATTAAAATTGCTTCGTGGTTGAAACGGATTTATTTCGATAGCACTAATTTCAAGCTCTATGATATTTCCAACAACCTTATCAGCATTTTTATCATCTACGGATTTTATATCGTTTTCCGGATCTTTTAATAATGCAGACAATCCTCTTCCTAAGGCTTGTTTTTTAATCGCTTTTGTCATAAAAACTATTTACTGTTTTTCTTTATAATTTCTTGAGCCAAGTTGATATAGTTAACCGCTCCTTTACTTGTAGCGTCATAGTTTATAATGCTTTCGCCAAAACTAGGAGCTTCACTTAATTTTACATTTCGTTGGATAACGGTATCAAAAACCATATCGTTAAAGTGCTTTTGAACCTCTTCAACAACTTGATTTGATAATCGTAATCTCGAATCGTACATGGTTAGTAACAATCCTTCAATATCCAAGTCAGGGTTGTGAATTTTTTGGATGCTTTTAATAGTGTTTAGTAATTTTCCTAAACCTTCAAGTGCAAAATATTCGCATTGAATTGGAATAACTACAGAGTCAGCCGCTGTTAAAGCATTAAGAGTTAAAAGCCCTAATGAAGGTGCACAATCAATAATGATATAATCGTACTCATCTTTAACACTTTCTAATGCTTTTTTTAGCATGTATTCTCTGTTTTCTTTATCGACCAATTCGATTTCGATAGCAACAAGGTCAATGTGAGCTGGAATCACATCTACATTTGGAGCTGTACATTGAACAATAGCTTCTTTTGGCGTGTGACTGTGTTCCAGTATTTGATAGGTTCCAATCTCAACAACTTCTACGTCAATACCAAGTCCCGATGTAGCATTGGCTTGAGGGTCAGCATCTATTAGTAATACTTTTTTTCTAAAACACCTAATGAGGCTGCAAGATTTACAGATGTTGTAGTCTTTCCAACGCCTCCTTTTTGATTAGCAATCGCAATGATTTTGCCCATTTATTTTCTGAATTTTGAACCGTAAAAATACGATTATTTATGGTTTTTGAAAATCTATTTTGTTAACATTTGTTAAACCTTGATTAATTGTAGTTTGACAGCGTACTATTTTTAAAATAGATAATATTTTTAAAAGACGATTTCAATTTGTTTGTTTCTTTTTTTTGTTTTCCTATTTGCATATTGTTCGAAATAATAACTTATTAGAGAGGGTTGAATGTTAATTGATTGTTCTAAAATAGTTTTACGATACAGATGATGTATTGTTATTTGAGAAGGTTTTCAGGTTTGTTGATTATTCTCTCTTGTTTATTTGTATTTTGATGATTTCTTCTTGTGTAATTTTAAAAGTAGAAGATCATGTTTTCTCAATAGACGTATTTCTTAATAATAGAAAGAGGAGGGGTTTCTATTTGTTTCTTTGTAGTTTTATCATTGGGTTATTTTCTTTCTTGGTTTAAGTATAGCTTTTGTTGTTCGTAAAGAATAAACTAAAAAGTCAAATAATAATCGCAAAAGGAAAATTTCATTAAAAAAAATAATAAAACACTTTGAGTGGTAAATATAATAACATTTTAATACTGTTGAAGTATTTTGATGAATTTTATCTGTATGAAAATAAATTGATTTTAATGTGGAGTGGTTTTTGTTGTTTGTCTTCTAGAGTCTTTTATATTTTTAAGTGTACTGCTTACATTAGATATTGTGAGAGGATTTGGTGAAAAAAGAACATAGATATTTTCTGCTTCGCCTGTTTTTATATACTCCTAGTCTGCTGATTCATGATGTTATTTTGCTGTTGATGGTTTAAATGCAGTTTGAAAACAATAAAATAACTTCAAAAAGTTCTCTTGCCACGGGTTATGAAGCCGATGGTTTTGAAGCGTTATTAAATAAGGATATTGATAAATCTTTGACTGCTTTTAAAAGCTGCTACACTGTTTATCCGACTTTTCGCAATTGTGATGAGATTAGAAAGTTGTTGCTTTCTAATCAAAGTGCTTTAAAAGACCCTGGTAGTAGTAAATGGAGAGATATCTATAAGACTATTTTGGCAAGTTTGACGTATCGTCTTAGTCCAAGTATTATTCAAAGGCTGGAAAGAGCATCTCAATGATTACGTAGAATTAAAAATAGTTTTGTTTCTTGATCAACAATATATTGGAGCAAAAAAAAAGTCTTTTCAAATTGATGAAAAGACTTTTGTCGGGGTGGCAGGATTCGAACCTGCGGCCTCCTGCTCCCAAAGCAGGCGCGATAACCGGGCTACGCTACACCCCGTAAGCGGGTGCAAAGATACACAAATATTCCAGTTGTCAAAACTATTTTGCAAAATAAATAAAATTTATTTTGATATAAATATTTAGGATTCATTTAAGACACTAATTTTTAGAATAAAGTATACATTTGTATTTCAGAAAAAAATAAAATTATGTCAGATACAATTGAAAAAATTAAATGCCTAATTATAGGTTCTGGGCCAGCAGGTTATACCGCTGCTATATATGCCGCCAGAGCTAATATGAATCCAGTTTTATACCAAGGAATGCAACCTGGAGGACAATTAACAACTACAAACGAAGTAGAAAATTTCCCAGGATACGTTGATGGAGTTACAGGGCCAGAAATGATGATTCAATTGCAAAAGCAAGCGGAACGCTTTGGTGCTGATATCCGTGATGGTTGGGCAACAAAAGTAGATTTCTCTGGAGATATTCATAAAGTATGGATTAATGATACTATCGAATTGCATTGTGAAACAGTAATTATTTCTACTGGAGCATCTGCTAAATACCTAGGTTTACCATCAGAACAACATTATTTAAAAATGGGAGGTGGAGTTTCTGCTTGTGCTGTTTGCGACGGGTTCTTTTATAGAAATCAAGAAGTTGTTATTGTTGGTGCAGGAGATTCAGCTTGTGAAGAAGCACACTACCTATCTAAACTTTGTAAAAAAGTTACCATGTTGGTAAGAAGCGAGAAGTTCAGAGCATCAAAAATAATGGAAGAGCGTGTTCGTAAAACGGAGAATATTGAAATCTTAATGAACCATGATACGGTAGAAGTAATCGGAGATGAGCAAGTAGTTACTGCGGTAAAAGCAAAAAACAAAACTACAGGTGAAATTTTTGATATTCCAGCAACAGGATTTTTCGTTGCAATTGGACATAAACCAAACACCGATATCTTTAAAGATTATTTAACGCTTGATGAAACAGGATATATAATCAATACTCCAGGAACATCTAATACTAATGTTGCAGGTGTATTTGTAGCAGGAGATGCTGCAGACCATGTATATCGCCAAGCAATTACTGCTGCAGGTACAGGATGTATGGCTGCCTTAGATGCTGAAAGATATTTGGCTTCAAAAGACTAATTAGTTTTTTGTTCTTTATAAAAAAAGTCCCAATCGATATAGATTGGGACTTTTTTTATGATTTTGATACGGTTAGAAATCTATTTATTTCGATCTTTTAATCAATTTAGCTTCTTCTGTAAAACGAGTTAATTCAATTTTAGGTGTTCCTAAGAGTTGCACTTCGGCTTTGTCACCTGTGGCAATACTAATTGTCGTTTCGGCAAGTAAACTACAAGTCGAATAGCTTTCGGCTGTAAGATTAGCATTCTTTACAGTGAATTTACTTCCTATAAATGAAGAGTTGTTATCTAATCTAAAAGTTCCATTTGTTGCAGAACCTTCAATAGCCGCACTTGCTTTTTGATACAAATCACATTTAAAATCTGTTGCTACAACTAATGCCTTTAAACCTGCATTTTTGCTTAATTGTACACTTCCGTTTTCTGATTTTAAATTTAATTCTGTTTTCGATTTATCATCGGCTATCAAAGCAAATTTCTTAGCGTTTACATTCAGGAATAATTTAGAGTAATCTACAGAATTAAAAGTGATGTCGTCAAGTTGAAGTTCTTGAATTGCATTTACCACGGTAGTGTTTTTTGCAATAACTTTAGTTAAATCCTTTGTATAAGTGACTCTTACAATTAATTTTTTAAAGATACTTGCTTCTTTAGATGTATAAATTCTAAGTGCTTGACCGTTTAAATCCATTCCAATAATCTCATGAAGATTGTCATCGGCTTCGATTTTTATTTCGTTTTTTTCTCCACGCTCCAAGTAAACTTCAAGATTGTCATTAACTTCAAGACTATTGAATTCACCTATTTCTTTGGTTGCAATGGTTACCGTTTTCGATCCTTTTATCTTTTCCTTTTTTTGTGCGAAAGTTGTCATTGAGGCAACTAAAAGTAGAAGCACTAGCGTGTAATTTTTCATTAAATTTAGTTTTTTACAAATATAAAAAAATCATCCACTTTCGATGGATGATTAATGTAATTTTAAGGACTATTTAGGATTACTCTTGATCGATACTTCCTCCTGAACTCGATTTCTTTTCGATAGATTTTGGAATCGAGTTGTAATTAATATTTCCTCCGCTACTTGCTTTTGCTTTTAAGCTTACAATAGGATGAATATATATTGAAGCGCCACTTGATGCCTGTGCGTCAATATCATTTGCCAACATTTTTTTTGCATTGATATCACTTCCGCTAGAAGCAGATACATTTAGAGTTAATGCTTTTCCTTCAATAGTTATATTGCTGGCGCTACTAGTTTCACAGGTAACAGCATCAGATTCTACATTTACATTTATCTCTGCAGCGCTTGATGCGTCAAGGTTGATGTCTTCTCCTCTTAAAACGTTTATGCTTTTTACAGTTGATGCGCTTGAAGCTTTTATGTTAGTAATGTTTGGCATTTTTACAATAACTTTTTTAGATTTTATGTTATTAAAAGTGTTGTAGTTACATTTAATTACTAAAGTATTTCCTTCTATCTTAGTAGTTATTTTATTTATTAAATTATCATCAGCTTCTACAGTAATTTCTGTTTTGTCTGATTGTTCAATTACAAGATCTATAGCATTGCTAACAGATACATTTTCAAAATTTCCCTGAACATTTCGCTTTTCAGTAATAACGTTTCCGCTTCCATTTATTGATTTAAAGTTGGACGAGAAGTTGCAAGAAGTAAATAACAAAGCTGTTAAAGCAACAATTATAAACTTGGTAAAACAAATAATTATCTTGATCATGATTAGTTAATTTTAATTATAACTCCGTTTTTATCTGTAGTCAAGTGTCCTGAAGTTTTTTTTCCATTCAGGACTTCTTTTCCATTTATTTTAACCGAAACTTCATTTATAGTATCGTTTGCATTGGTCTCTTGATTCATTTCTACATCATCAAAACCATTTTCAGAAATAGGGCAGTTCAGGCATTTAATTTTAGAACTTCCTACTTTATAGATGTAATCGTCAGAACTAAAATGCAGATTAAAGAAATCATTATCAGACTCATCATAATCTTCTACCGAAGCATCTGGTTTTAATAATTGCCCTTCAGGTAAGTATAAGTATATGTTTACTTCTTGATCTCTGAATTTGTTCTTAACATCAGTTAAAAGATAGTTGTCAAGTAGTAGTTGATTCCCTTTTATTTCAAATTTATAGTTAATCTTTTCAGCTCTTTGTTTAGCATCCATAAAAGATTTTCCTCTGGCATTTTTTTCGATCTGAATATATGCTGTTTTTTCGTCTGTGTGTAATACATGCAAACTTATATTAGTAGAATATATCAATTGGTTGTTTACAGAGTCTTGTACAAATTCGAAATCATCACGATGATTCAGATCTTTTGAGTAATAATCATTGTATTTAAATTTTACAAGAAGAGTATCCGTCGGTTTAATGTTTAAAGGATATTTTTGAACAGTTTTGTTTTCATATGAAACCTCAGTAGCTTGTTTTATACCAATACTTATTGCTAATGCCATTGCAATAATCCAAATAGCAAGTAAGGTGTATTTTGCAATATTACCTATAGATTTCATGTTTGGAGCCAATAATTTAAAACCTAATAGGGTCATAAAGAAAAACGGAATTCCAACAGCAAAGAACATCAATAAACCAAACATCCAGATAGGGTAGTCAGTAAAGTTACCTGCATCTACAAAGTTTTGCCAAGGAAATTCAACAAAAAGATTCGTTCCTAGAGTAAAAACTCCGATTAACAAAAACATCAATACTGTTATTCCAGAGATGATTAAAATAATTCCTAAAAACTTAGCAAAGATTTTAAAAATAGTCATAATAAAATCACTAAAACCACTTCCTATTCTTTCGGCACCCGACTTAACTTGGTTTCCCATTTTGTCATAATCGGCATTTTTGAATTTATCCGAAAGAGATTCAATTTCTTCACGTACCTTTTTTTCGATATTCGAAATTGTAACAGGCTCACCAGTCATTTCTAGTTTTTCCGAAGTTGTTACAGCTTCGGGAGTTACAATCCATAAAACGATATAAGCTATGATACCAGTTCCAAATCCAGCAAAAACAAATATCAAGAACATAATTTTTAACCAAACTGGGTCTATCCCAAAATAATGTCCCAAACCTGTTGCTACACCGCCAATCATACCTTTTTCTTTATCGCGGTATAATTTTTTGGTTCTTCTAGTTCCAGAGTCGCTAAATGATTGATTAGATGAATTAGCCTCTTCTTCTAGAATGTAGTCTTCAGGTTGTCCCATTACTGCAATAACCTCATCTACATCTTTTAAACCTACAACGTGTTTTTCACTCTTTTGTTTCTCGGTTAATAATTCCGATACACGCATTTCAATGTCTTTAATGATTTCGTCTTTACCAGAAGAGTTACCTAAAGAACGTTTTATAGCGTCAAAATAGCGCGTCAGTTTCAAGTATGCATCTTCATCTATATGAAAGAACATGCCTCCTAAGTTAATATTTACAGTTTTGTTCATGACTATTGTTTTTGATTGGTGATTAGTGTTACAGCATCCGAAAGTTCATTCCAGGTACCATTTAGTTCGTTTAAAAATGTTTGACCTATTTCGGTTAATCCATAATATTTTCGTGGTGGTCCTGAAGTCGATTCTTCCCAGCGATAATTAAGTAAACCGTCGTTTTTCAATCTGGTTAATAATGGATAAATAGTTCCTTCTACAACCAGTAATTTTGCGTTTTTCAAAGTGTCTAATATTTCCGATGTATAAGCATCTTTTTCTTTCAGTACAGATAAGATACAAAACTCAAGAACACCTTTGCGCATCTGTGCTTTTGTGTTTTCAATGTTCATAATTTCATTTTGTTTTGTTTAGATTGACGATTCGTTTTTTGATCGATGATTGATTGTGATTGATTGATGATTTTTTTTTGAAGCTATTTCCTGCTCTCCGCTATATCTTTTTCTGGCAAAAAGAGCCAGAAAAAGGATGCCGCTTCTATCAGGGCTAGACTCATATATTGTATATAACTTTTAACTATTTATCTTGTCATCAAGAGATGAGTCGAAGGATAAATATTACTTAATAAAAGGAATCGTAAGCGGGTATTTGTATAATTCACCGTTCGAAGCTTTTATCGAAGCATAAATAACCAAGAAGAACTCAACTACTTTAAGCATTCCAAAAATTAAGATTGCTAAAACTCCAATACTTAAGATTCCGATATTGTCGCTAAGATTAAAATTATTCATTGTAAAATCATTGTCATTAATAATTACATCCATTGGAATGTTCTTGAAGATTACAAAAACAAAAATTGGAATAGCGATTAATGCAAGAATCAAAGTGTATAGCAATAAACTTAACTGAAAATTTAAAGCTTGTTTACCATGATGATCCACAAATTCTGATTTGTCTTTTTTACTCGACCATAATAGTATTGGGAAAATATAATTCCCAAACGGAATGAAATATTGAGTTAATGTACTCAAATGAGTAAACGTTGCGAAGTTTCTTTCTGATGATGTTTCCATGATTAGTGGTGTTGATGTTTCCATGATTAAAAGTATATAGTAATTTCTTATACAAATATATGGCTAAAAGACAGTATCTTGTTTTACATAGTACTAATTATTAACAAAATTTTAACAAGTTTAAGATTTGGATTCATTCAAAAAAGCATTGAAAATCAGTGTGAGTAGCCGTATTCATTGGTGATCCATGAAAGTGAAAACAATTTATTGTGCGCGCATAGTTTTTTTGTATTTTTACATAAAAAAATAAATCTAATGGCAATTTCAGTTTCTAAACTCAACAAATTTGTATTATTCAAATTACCATCGGCCTTTATTTGTGGGGTACGTGTAAAAGAAATCGACGAGAATAAATGCGTCGTAACGGTAAAGCACCGTTGGATAAATCAGAATCCATTCAATTCTATGTATTTTGCAGTACAAGCGATGGCCGCTGAGCTTACGACAGGTGCATTGGTAATATCCGGAATTCAAAAAAGCGGACGAAAAATTTCGATGCTTGTAGCCAATAATAAAGGGAACTTTACTAAAAAAGCAACTGGAAGGATTACATTCGTATGCAATGACGGTCATTTAATAGCCGAAGCCATACAAAGAACAATCGAAACTGGAGAGGGACAAACTTTTTGGATGAAATCTATAGGGACCGATGAAAAAGGAATTCAAGTATCCGAAATGGATTTTGAGTGGAGTGTTCGAGTGAAATAAAATATATCAAATAATGAGATATAAAAAAAGCTTCAGTTTCCTGAGGCTTTTTTTTATGGACTTAAAAAGGATTACTTTTTAGAGCAACATTTTTTGGCATCTTTTTTAGCCATGTCTTTATCGCATTTTTTTCCATCGGCTTTGCATTTAGCTTTACATTTTTCAATGTCAGCTTTGCTCATCGTTTTTGTTGTAGCTTCTTTTTTAGCAGTTGGATTAGCTTCTTGAGCACTAACACCCATACTAAATAGAGCAATAGTTAGAATAGTGATTACTTTTGTCATTTTGGTTTTTTTGAATGTTGATGATTTCATTTCTAGATAGTTCTAAAATGATCAGTCAAATATAATAGGATTTAGTGCTTGTAAGAATAAGTGTAATGTTAATTTTTTTGTAAAAAAGAGGAAGGTTCTTCTAAGGTTCAAAGTTTCCTGTAGAGACGTACCACAGTGCGTCTACGTAATATAGGTTTGCGCATAAAGTAACCCTGATCTTGTCTTTCTGAGGAACGAAGAATCTCCGTTAGTAGCTCGACTAAGATTATGGAGTTTCTTGTGGAGATTTCTCTTTCTTCGAAATGACAAGATTGCGAGAAAAGCAAGATTAGAAAGCTACTACTTTACATAACCTGTAATACGCGTATATCTTTGTGACAGTTTTGAACTTTGTCAAAGACTATGAGGTGGCTAACAGAATTACAATACCATAAAAGGCAATACTCTATTATGATTTAGTAAATCTTCATCCGAGTCACTATAAATTTTTTGCCAATCAAAATTCGGAATCTCTATTTTTGTAAGAGCAGTTCCATCCCAAATGACTTCAAAACCATTATCTTTTAGTTTTTCGGCAACTTTTTTACCTACTTCTATTGTAACGGCATCATCCGAATTGTCAATTTTTTGGAACGCTATCATTAAGTTTCTGCTATCAGGATCAATAGCTCTTTCTAAATCTTGTTGGTGGTAAAAACAATATCCATCGGATTGTACTTGTTGTTTTCTTAATTCTATTTCTACCTCAACAACTTCATATTCGCCTTCGCTAGTGGTGTAGCCTGCATTATGTAGTGCAATAATATTTGATTTGCTCAACTCATTGAAAGCTTTTACAAGTCTTTCGGTATCTGTTGGTGATTTCCAAATTTTACTTGCTTCTTGGTGTTTTTTAAATTCTGCATCAATAGTTTTGTTTACCCATTTTTCTGAGATATCATCTTCCATTCCTTCATCTTCCACTTGTTCCCAAATCATATCTTTAATCTCATCAATAGGAAAAAATCCCATTTTTATTTGGTTTACTAATGAATCGTATATGTATTCTTGATCTTCGGTCATGATTTTTAAATTTATTGATTGAGGTAATTTATCTTATAATGAGGTATTATAATTTTACTTTAAATTCTTTAGAGGCATTATATTCAGGTTCATAAATAATAAATTCATTATCTAAGTTTGAAACTACTGCAAGCATGATATATTCTGGATTTTTAGGCATCACATTTTCAGGCTTTATATATTTCTTAAATTCATCAAAAGTAGCATTTGGGTTTTTTGAGATAAAATTATAATAAGTACTATCTATTCCTCCTGTGAAGAGAAGTGAATTTTGAGCTCTGTTGCTATTATCGGATACTATTAGTTTTTTATTTTTGTCAAATAATAGTATTTTAATGTTTCCATCATATTTAAAATCATAGAGTTTTTTTAGAATAATCTTATTACCAGCTATTTCTGAGACTTCATATTTTAGATGGTTTAAAACGATAGTTTTTCCAATATCTTGCTTTGTTAATTTCTGAGTAGAGTAATCAGTTATAAATGATAGTTCATAGGTAATGTCACCTTTTATATTTGCATTATTAGCAAAAGCAACGGTCTGGTTTTCGATACTTCTGTATTCAAGTTCAGAATTAGAATTTTCTTTTATTTTTCCTCCCATACTATTGGAATTGGAATTTGCCATTTTGATTTCTTTGCCCTTGGAGTCTGTTATTGCACTGTTTTTTCTTTTTAAATTAACGATGCCAAACAATTCTTCCTGATAATAGGTTGGGAAATCAGAATTTAATAAAACATCGAGTTGGTTTTTATCTTTTTGTACTAATGAGATTTTTGCGTTTGTAATAAAAAAATCGATATAAGTAACCAAGGACTCTTTACTGTATTTTGATTTAATGAAAGTTATATCAGGATTATATACAATCGATTTTACTTTTTCGAGAGTAGGATTTTTATAATCTTTATACATTTCGTAGCTAAACCTTAATAAATCGTCGTTTGATTGAGAAAATACATTTGAGCTTAGAAATAATAAAAAGTAAAGTGCAATATGTTTCATTTAGTTTTAGTGTTACTATAAGGGTTGGGTTAATTAGTTTTATTTCGCGGGAATGTTTGGTATATTTAGAAGCTAATTTTAAAGTTCCATTTTGGGTACTTTCAATCCACACCAAGTAGTTATGTCTTCAGGATTAAACGCTGTACAATTATCAATATCTTTTTTAGGGAAAACAAGCACACTATTATTAGTATCACTTAAGTTAAAGTAATAATTAGTATAATCTTCTCCATATCTCCATACATCACTTGAACCATCATTATGCACCGTTTCATTAAAAGTGAAAATAGAAGATTGCTTCGGGATAAAGTATTCTTTCTCGATAACTAAAGAAAATATATTTCTTAAAAGTGGTGTGAAGAATAAAACAGTAAGGAACGCAAACAGAATAATAAGAAATATATTTTTCTTGCTTAGAGTCCTTTTTTTATTAATGTTCATACAAGGGTGTTAGTGTATTCTGTGCAATAAATATCTTTTGGTTTTATTTCTGATATATGCTTTTTGGATAAAAGGCTTTAAAACCATTGTAAACTGCTTGATGCATTACGGTTGAATGTATTTCATTTTGTATATAGTCATAATACACTTTAGTATTCTTTTCATCATTTTGTTTTAGCGTTTCGCTTAGGGACATAGCAACGTCATACATAGTTTTATCTTCGTCTTTATCGCAAGCAGCAATATATACTAGTGCAGGTTTATTTTCTTTTGCTTTAAGCAATTTGGGAGCTTCTGTTAATAATGATTGATCTCCCCACCATAAACTTGGAGCTATGATTATATAGTTGTCAAATAAATTGCGATGCTTTAATAAAATTTCAGTTGCCAAAAGTCCAGCCAACGATTCACCGATGACAGTTTTATGATTACTCGTATTGAATTTTTTATCGATATAAGGTTGCAGTTCCTTTTCAAGAAAAGCAATGTATTTTTCAGATCCACCATATTGAGGGAAGTTTTGTTTCTTGAACCCCATTTTTTCTACAAAGTCTAAATTAGGAACGCTAAATGTAAAGTCGCGTCTTCGATTAGTATTTTCTATTCCAACCACAATAGATTTAGGGAATCTCGCAATCCATTCTTCAGTATTAAATCGGACAATTCCTGTAATATGAATAAAGTCCTCTTCGACGCCACCATCAAGGATATATATAACGGGATATTTTAAAGTATCTTTTTTATTGTATCCCTGGGGTAAGTATATGTTTATAGTTCTCGTTTCTCCCAGTTCTGTCGATTTTAATTTATCAGTGATACCAAGAACTATCGGTTGGTTTTCATTTGGAGTTTGCTTGCTTTTTGTTTGAGCAAAATTAAGGTTGCTATATAAAAGGAAGATAAAGATGTAGAATATTTTTTTCATGATTTTTTTGGTGATGTATTATTGACGTACGATGATTTTATATTTTTCTATTTGACGGCGATGCCTTAAAACGTGTACAATGGCATGCTCTACTATTTGTTCGATATCATAAACTTGCCCCCAAGAAGTGGTTAGCTTTTTATTGTTGTCCGATTCCTCAAGCTGATTATCTTTTATATCTTTAAAGGAATCAATCATAAAAATAAAGGAATCATCCAAGTGATTGTTATAATCTTGTATAGAAGTATGAAATATTTCATTTTGAAAATCTATAGTTTCACCCTTAAATTGTCGGATATAAATACCGTAAGCATAAGCAGAACAAACAACATGGGATAAAATTGTCTGGATTGATTTACAGCTATCGTCCGTAGTTTGGCTGTCTACAATGATTATAAGTTCTGCATCTGAAATATCCGAGATAGTCTGTTGTAAATCTCTAATTGCTCCTTCATATACATCAAGTAATGCCCCAGTTGCTCCGTGTCTAAATGTTTTTGTCATATCGTTAACCTTTTATTTAGAAATGTGCCAAAGACTCATTTTTCGTCTGGTTGTAAATCCTAGTTTTTCGTATAGTTTTATTGCGCCAATATTGTTTTCTACTACATGCAAATAAGGAATTTTGTTTTGATCAAAAATAATATTTACAGCATGAGCGATTAATTGTTTGGCGTATCCTTGTCCCGTATGGTCAGGATGTGTAACGATTGCACTTACTTCGGTAAAATCATTCATTTTCATACGTTCGCCAGTAACTGCAATAAGTTTATTGTTTTTAAAGATTCCGAAATACTTGCCTAGCAAAGCAGTTTGTCTTTTAAAATAACCAGGTTGAACCAAATTAACCAATTCAAATAAAGCTTCAATATGGTTGCTGGTTGTAAGAGCAATGATCTCTTCTTTTATCTCAACATTTATTCGATTATTGAGAATCATTTGCAAACAGATTAATTCTCTGTTTAATTTTAGTTGATTTGGAAGTTGAGGTTTTTCGCCAACAACAAAAAAGCCATCTGTTAATTCAGAATATTCACCAATAGATTCAGAAATGTTTTCAGATGCTATAAATCCACCGAAAGGGCAATAATCAGGATTGTAAAATTTGATAGTATTGTAGTTTATTGAAAATTCTTGGTGTGTTTCGGATAAAGAATACCAAGCCGGATTGTCTAGTTTTGTATAATCGGCATTCATAATGTTTGATAGTGCCAGAATCATCTTCTCGCATTTAATATTGTGAGTTTATATCAGAAATGTAATTTAAGGATGCTTAAAAGATGTTCTATCTTTTTGTAAAAGCAATCTTTATTCCAAGTAAGATGAAAACAATTCCAGTCATTTTGTTCAATCTGCTTTCGGCATTTTTATTTTTATTAAAAAGAGTTGCAACATTACTTCCCATTAATGCCAAAAATGAGCACCATACTAAGGCAATAATAAAGATAATGAATCCTAATATCAAGTAAGGAACAGGATTGTTTATCTCAGAGGTTTTTATAAACTGAGGTAAAAAAGCTAAGAAGAAAATTGCAATTTTAGGATTTAGGACATCGCTTAAAAGAGCCGTTAAAAATATTTTTTTATTTGCTGTATTTTTGACTTCAATAGATTTTATTTCTGCTTGGTTCGTTTTTGCTGTAAGTGATTTGTAACCCAAATAAAATAAATAGGCTGCGCCTAAATATTTAACAAGACTAAATGCAAAAGCAGATTTTGCTAAAATAAGTGAAAGTCCAAATGTAGCAGCAATAGTATGGATGACAAGTCCTAAGCTAACTCCAATCGCCGAGTATAATCCTGCTTTCTTACCAAGCGAAATACTTCTTGTTAATACCATGATAGTATCAATTCCTGGAGTAATAATAACAATTATTGCGGCGATTATAAATGTTCCCAAACTGTCTATTCCTGTCATGGCTATCTTTTTTAGTATTAATAATTGGCTCTATTGGATGCTTAAGCTGTTAGCATTAGCTAAAATATAATTTATTTATCAGGGAATCAATTTTTTTATTAACTCAAAATCAATTGGTTTTTCATTTGAGATAGGCACAAAATAGGCTAATTGCCATTGTTGTGTTTTCTGAGCTTGTTTACTTGTTGTACTATCCCAAGGAGGATATACACGAATGGCACGTTTGCCTTCTTTCTTATCATCAGATAAAATTCCTTTTTGATGCAACACTGATTTAGGAAAAATAAATTGTCCGAAATGAGAACCATTTCTAGTACTTATAATAAACAAATCAATAGGATCAGTAATTTCAAAAGGAGCAATTGGACCTTTATCGCTTCTTTTCCACAACGTAACAAATTGTCCCACTTTAGTTGGAGTAATTTTAGCTACACGATATATAACAGCTTGTTTGTTAATGTTAAACGTAAAAGCCCCATAATCGGCACTTTCGGCTTCGGCTATTGGTTGTGCACATTCTAAGTTGCACGTATCGTATAGTAGCTCTTTTGCTTCAAGCAAGTCTTTATGAATAGTATTTGTATTAGACCAAGTTGACGTTAGCATTATTATATATTTATTTTTTATTAATCTTCAAAATCCAATCAATGCAATGAGCTATCCATTGTACATCGCTGGTAGGATTGTCCATCCCGAAACCATGACCACCATTGGCATAAAAGAAAGATTCAACAGGAACTTTGTTTTTTTGCAAAGCAGCAATAAATACAAGAGAGTTTTGTACAATAACATCATTATCATCTATAGCATGGGTAATAAATGTAGGAGGAGTTTCTGACGTTACATGCAATTCATTCGAAAATTCTTTAATTTCTTCAGCAGAAGCATTTTTTCCAAGCAAATTATTTCTTGAACCCATATGCGTTAGCTCATCTGTCATGCTAATAACAGGATAAGTAAGAATCATAAAGTCGGGACGTAAGTTTGTTTTTAACGGATTATCAATATATGATTTTGTATAATGAGTACCAGTAGTAGCAGCCAAATGTCCTCCAGCTGAACTTCCTTGGATTCCAATTTTATTTGGATTTACTCCCATTCTTTGGCATTTTCTCTTACCAACTCAATAGCACGTTGTGCATCTTGTAAAGGAACTATCTCTTTGTTTTCGACAAATTTTGTAATTGGTAAACGGTATTTTAATACAAATGCAGCAATGCCACTTTCGTTTAGTTTTTTGGCAATAGCGTAACCTTCATGATCAATTGCCACACCCGAATAACCACCCCCAGGGCAAATGATTATAGCAATTCCATTGGCTTTATTTTTATCGGGAAGAAAAACAGTAAGATCAGGAGTAGCAACTCTGGTAATTACAGTGATTTTTTTTGCACCAGTATCATAAACCATAATTGAGTCTGTTAGGTCTGCAATTTCTTTGGAGTTTGGTACTTTTCCATTATATAAAGGAATAACTTTTTGAGCGTATTGAGAATGGGACATTCCGATAAGTAAATAAAGGGTTAGAAGTAATTGTTTCATGAATTGTAAAATAGAACTTGAAATATAAGGAAAATATAAGAAATAACGGTTTACATTACTACTCGATTCTCTGTTTTGGCAAGTTCATATTCTTCGGAGTTGTGAAGTTTTTGCAGATTATCAATTAGATAATCTATTTGAGCAAGTCCTATTTCTTTATATTTTTTTAGGTGTTCCTCGCTTAATTTTATTTCACGTTGCACGTCGGCAAAACCTCCCAGAAAACACCAAAGAAAGTAATCGTTGTCTCTTTTCTCAAAAATATAATCCCAGTCTTTCCAATAAATTAGTTTTCCTTTTA
Organism: Flavobacterium sp. 140616W15; assembly: GCF_003668995.1. Lineage (NCBI taxonomy): Bacteria > Pseudomonadati > Bacteroidota > Flavobacteriia > Flavobacteriales > Flavobacteriaceae > Flavobacterium > Flavobacterium sp. 140616W15. The sequence goes on along the minus strand of NZ_CP033068.1, from coordinate 3,122,887 downwards.
GTTTTTTGATTTCCAAATAAGCAGGCTCAATTTTAAAATGTTCGTATTTGGTATAGGTATATCTATGAGATTTTATTTTTTTGTTTTCAATGCATTTCTCAATTTCTTCAATTTGGGTTTGATTAAGCTTGTACTCATAAGTAAGTTGTTTTATGAGTTCATTATCATCAATAAAAGCGGTATATCTAACAAATTTATCCAGTTTTTCGGCCCATCCTTTAACCGAAAGTTCTTCTCGGGTTATGAGATTTGTGTTTAGGGAATTAATTATAAATATCATTTTAGAAATTCTTTTATTCTAAACGAAAATACAAATAAAAAATCTACTATAATTCCATCTTTCTCTTAGATTTACTGAATATCAAGATTAAATTTTTCTAATAATCCGGCAAGTTCTAGTCGTGAGAATTTTGCGTTTTTGACTTTGTTTTCTTCGGGATCGAAAGAATAGTTTTTTGCCGTACGAAAATCAGCTTTCTCTAGAATGCTTCGTACAAATGTTGCGTTCGAAAGGTCGCAGTTTTTAAATACAGCCTGAGTTAAATCGGCTTCAGAGAAATCTACATCCTTTAGAGAACAATCGAAGAAGTTTGTTTTCTTTAATTTTCTTTGTAAAAAAGTAGAGTAATCAAGTATGCAACCCTGAAAGTTCATAGAGAAAAGAAAAGCATTACTATAACTAAAATCTAATCCCATTAATTTGCAATCTGTGAATTTAATGTTTTTCAATCCTGTGTTTCGTAACGTTGCCAAAGAGAAGTTACAGTTCTTAAAGTTGCAATCTATAAAATCATTATTGCTTAAATCGCTTTTAGAAAAGTTACAGTTTATAAAGTCGCAATTAAAAAATTCGAAATCGACTAATCTCTTTTCTGAGTAATCGATGTTCTCAAATGTCTTGCCTTGATGAAGTAATGTGTCCATAGTAAATAGATGATAAAAGTTAATTGTTGCAAATGCGATAGTTATTCTAATTCGATACAATCGAAAACATCATTGTTTAGTATCATTTCGACTATATTGGTCTCACTATCAATTCTTAAAACATTGTCCCAATCGTCAAGGTCGAAGTTCCACTTTGCGTCTGGTAATAATTCGTTAAGGATTGTTGTTGCCGATTCTAATTTCGATGCTGTGTTTACCGAAGTTTTGAAAACGTAGATCATTATTTGCTTTTTTTAGTTTGCAAATGTCAATAATAAAGAGACAATCCTATTAGGATTCAATAAGCAAGAGTTAGGATTTATCAATCATTTTTCGGTACTCAATAGGAGTGACGCCTTCATGTTTTTTGAAGATACGGCTAAAGTACGATTGATCATAATGACCTACTTGTATGGCAATTTCATTAATCGTAAGATTGGTCTGGTATAATAAGTATTTGGCTTCTAGTAGGATTGTTTCGTCTATCCATTTTGTAGGCGATTTTCCGGTAACCGATTTTATAGATTTGTTTAAATGATTTGGAGTGATATTCAGAATTGAGGCATAATAACTCACCTGATGTTGGGTTTTTATATGCGTATAAATAAGCTCCTTAAACTTAGTTGTAAGTGTAGTTGCAGCTGTGATATTTTTATTGGTTTTTATAGAGTTTTTATTGATCTCACTCAGTAAAGTGATTATGTATGGCTGTATGATATCTAGATTAATGCAACCTGTTTCAGAATATTCGATATGTAGCCGACTTAGTAAATTCAAAATGAATTCAGCTTCTCGGTTTTGGAAGCTTACGTGCGGATTTCCCCAAATTTTTAAAAATTCAAAGTCATTTAGCATTTCCCGATTACCATATTTTCCAATTAGAATTTCCTGATGAAACTGACAAATGATGCCTGTAGTTTCTTTATCTATAGATTTTATCGAGAAAATTTGACCAGCTGGAATTATTATAATTTCATTTGATTTAGTAGTATATTCTTCAAATCCTACTTTCATTTTATGAACTCCAGATGTAATAAAAACTAGCGTATGACAAATGTGTTTTGAGGGTGGAATTGTATCTTTTAATTGATTGATATCCTCAATTTTTAAGCAAAAAAAATGTTCTGAATTAGATTTGAAAAAATGGGATATTGTATTTTCTGATTCGAAAAATTTATCCCGGAAACCTTTCGAATCATAGGTTTTTATATCTTCCTCTTTTTTCGCTTTCATTTATTTTGTTTGGTATTCGTAGTAAATTTTACTCAGTGAAAATAGGAATTAAAAAAGAAAATTCTATTTCCATTTCAATCATCCGAAAATGTAATATCATTTACGGTTTTAGAATTGGGCGCTTTCTCCTTTTATGGATTTCCGTATATTGATTATTCTTATTTATATATTTTTTACGATTGTATATTTTATAATAGATAGAGTAAATTAGAATAATCGCTACAAAAGCTACTAACATTACGAGGTCGAATACGCCATAGAAATTATTAATAGTTTGCCTGTTTATTGATAATACTTTTGAATTTGTATTTCCTACGTACAATTTTTTTAATGTAACAGAATCACCAATACTAATGTTGTAATTAATCCTTTCGTAAGAGGTTAAAAAAGATACATTTTTTGTAGTATTCAATTTAAATCTAAAAGCATTGAGAGTGCCACCACCATTTTTTGAATATGTGTTTAATGAATTGACAACAGTGACTTTTCCACTAATGGTTTCGTTTTTAAGTATATGTTTTAAATTGTTGAAAGTTGTTAGGCCAGCAACAACAAAAATGAATAAGCCCAATAAGTTTGCAATAAGTATAGCGATGAAATTTTTCAACATTCTAGTTTTATGTATTCTTATTTCTCAATTTCAATCCCGAAGCCATTCGTAGGGAAGATTACCCAACGATTATTTACTTTCATTGCTTTGTTAACTTTTAAACGATATACTTTATTGTCATTTAACTCGATTACGATTTTTAAATCATAAGTAGTAGCATCGATCATGACTTTGTTTCTTATGGTGTTTACTTTTTTAGTTTCTACTAAAGCAGATTCTGTTTTTATAGATTTGATTTGATTCCAATCAAATACAGTATGTGCTTCCGAAATGAATTTATCGATACGTTTAATATCATCCGGCTTTTTTTGAGTTCCCTTTCGTATAATCAGCTTCATTAAATCTTCGCTCGATTTTAGTTTCGAAGATTCTTCGGGTGTAATTGTAGCACTTGCAAAACCATAGGATGCATTTTCCTTTGGAGATAAAAATAAAGCATACAATCCTTCGGAATCTTTATTTTTAATATTGTTTGTAATTTCTTCAGCAAATTCATCGATTGTTTCTGGTCCGTTGTTACAAGAAACTAATGAGATAAGACCAAAAAGGAATAGGAGTTTTGTGAATATTATGTTTTTCATTTTGTGCTTTTATTTTTTAGAAGTACTTAAGTATTTTACTTGATATCATTTTTAAGAAGAGAATATAAATTCAAGTCAATAAATTGGTCATAAAGTAATTCTCCCTGACGAAGAATTCCTTCGTGGGTAAAGTTAAGTTTTTCTGGGATTGTTTTACTTTTTAAGTTTCCAGTTCCGCATTTTATTTCAATCCGGTTAAGCTGTAAATCCGAGAAACAAAAGCCGATAATTGCTTTGCAAGATTTGGTTATGATTCCTTTTCCTTGTAGATTTTCGGCAAGCCAATAGCCAATTTCTCCAATTTTATTCTGACCATCAATTTTATAAACACCAACTCTTCCAACTACTTTTTCATTGGTAATAATTACAAAAGCAAATTCATTTCCATTTTGATTTCGTTGCATAGTTCCTTTTACAAAATTATTTGCAAATTCAACTGTTTGCATGCTATCTACAAAAGGCAACCATTCTCTTAAATGTGCCCTGTTTGCATCAACAAGATCAAAGATTGGTTGTGCGTGATTTTCGTGGATTAACTCCAGTTTTAGGTTTTGATCTATGTTTATGGTCATTTGGAATTAGCTTATGTCGGTTGATTTAGAAATTTTGTCGCCTGAAGATTCAAAGATCGATTTTCCTTTTGTTCATGATAAGAGTCTTATGTTTTAGAATCTATTTCTTTAAGCTAATATATAAATATTTATTAATAATTTCTTCAAATGTGTCTTTCCTAATGACATCGGGGAAAACTTTGCTGTTGATTTTTTGCCACAGATTAAAAGGATTGAAATGATTTCAAAGCTTTGCGAACTTTGTATAATCCTTTGCTACCTCTGCGGTTATTTTCCTATTATAAACCACAATCTTGTCACCCTGACACAGGAAGGGGCTCATCAAGTGGCTCGATAAAGATTATGGAGTTTCTCGATGAGATTTCTCGTTCCTCGAAATGACAAAATTGTAGGGTTACTCAGGTGGTTCTTCGACTCCACTAAGAAAGATAATCTCGTGATTTAATTGCGGATAAGTTTTGTCTCAGAACCTTAGTAGCTTAGAACCTTAGTGCCTTAAACAAAAAAAACTCAGTCCCACCATTCCTAAGAATGACAAGACTGAGAAAGATGACACAATAAAATGTCTTTAAATTATTTTGCTCCTGGAGGAGAATTTTCTCTTATGTATTTCATGAAGGTATCTGCAAGATGTTTTCCAGTTCCTTCTCCTTCGTGAATACTATGTGAGCGATTTGGATAAATCATCAGGTCGAACATCTTATCGTACTTGACCAATTCATTAATTAAAACTTCGGCGTTTTTATAATGTACGTTATCATCGCCTGTTCCATGAATGTATAATAAGTTTCCTTGAAGATTTTTAGCATGAGTTACAGGTGACGCTTTAATATAAGTTGCTTCGTTTTCGCTCGGCAATCCCATGTATCTTTCCGTATAGATGTTGTCATAAAAATGCTGATCGGTTACAGCAGCAACTGCAATTCCCGTTTTGTAAATCTCAGGATATTGAAACATTAAATTCAATGTTACTGCGCCACCGCCACTCCATCCGTGAATGGCAACTCTATCATTATCGATAAATTTCCATTTTAATACTTCTTTCGCAGCCATGGCTTGGTCGCGAGTATTGATGATTCCGATATTTTTATAAATAGATTTTCTCCATTTAGTACCTTTCATTACAGGAGTTCCTCGGTTATCCATTGCTATTCCTATATATCCTTCAGGAATTAAATAAGCGATATACGGATAAAAATACGGTTCGTCATTTGCCACAGAGGCCATTGGTTCGCCATAAACATAAAAGAATACTGGGTATTTTTTAGTAGGATCAAAATTTAATGGTTTAGCCATTATCCCGTCTATTTCTACACCATCAACAGTGGTAACCTTAAATTTCTCTAACGAATAATCACGTTGCGGAACTGAAAATGAATCAGGTGTTAATGGTAATATTTTTTTGTGACTTGGTAAAGCTACCAAACGTGTATTGTAATCACGATTAATACTTGAATTGGTATGTTTGGCATATTTACCATCTGTAGAAAAACGATATTCATTTGTTCCTTCAAATTCTTTTGGAGTAATGCGTTTTGTTTTCTTGGTATTCAAATTGGTTTCGTACAAGTAACGTTGTGTGGCATCTGTAGGACTTGCAATATAATAGATAGAATTTGTCTCCTGATTGTATGCCTTATAATAAGCGTCGAATTTTTCAGTAGTAATTAATTCTTTCTTTTTGCCATCGGCACTGATTTTATAAACATGCATCCAACCATCGGCGTCCGAACTCCATAGAAAAGCTTTTCCATTATCTACAAACTGGCATGGGAAAACATCGTATTCTCCCGAAGAGATATCAAAAACATCAATCCATGAATCTGATTTTTCTTGGTAGATTAAATTGGCTACCCCAGATTTCGAATCGCATTTATAAATGGAAGCTTGATTTTGAAGTCTGTTTAATTGTACAACCATTACATTTTGATTGTTGATCCATTCCATTCTAACCAAATAATTATTATCAGGCTCACCAGGAATATTTAACCAATTTGTTTTTAATGAAGGTATATCGATTACGCCAATTTTTACCGATGATGGTTTTTCACCAGCTTTAGGATATTCAACAGGAATAGTAAATGGATAAAGCGAATCGGTGTTGTTTATCATTAAATGGAATTTTGTATTTGATGCATCTACGCGCCAAAACGAAATGCTTTTTCCATCAGGACTCCATCTAAAACCATCTCGAGCAGCTAATTCTTCTTCGTAAACCCAATCAAAAGTCCCATTGATAATTTTATCCGTTCCATCGGTTGTTAAAGGAGTTATTTTTCCAGTAACTAAATTTTCAAGATAAATGTTGTGTTGCGAAACGTAAGCTACATTTTCATTATCATTAGAAAATTTAGCAAACATTAATGATGACTTCTCTAAGTCTGCACCAAGCTGCTTTCCTTTTCCTGTTGCGAGATCAAAATACCAATAATCTCCTTTCGTATTTGCTCTCCAAACTTTCTTAGAATTGGTGTAAACCAGTACTTTGGTTTTGTTTTGGTTCCAAACTAATTGTTCTATTTTTCCTGTAAAGCCAGAGCTGTTTAACTGTTCTTGGGTTAAAATAGTGGTGTTTTGGTTTAATTTATCGACATCGTAAACAACTACGTTCCCTTTAGCGTTTACCCAAAAAGAATGGGAGTTTGGTAACCAGTTTAACCGATTAATATCAATGCTTTCCTGAGCAAAAACACTCGAACAGATTAATAATAATAGTAGAAAATGCTTTTTCATTATACTTAAATAATTTTAGATTAATAATAGCGCTATGGTTAATAGCGCTATAAAATTAATGATTAATGCGAATCAAGAGTTGAATTTGTAAATTTTAGTTTTGATGTAAATTCTAATCTTACTATGTAGTTGTGGTGTTTCGTCTCTTGATTCACATTCTTGTTATTCTTTTATTAATTTGCTTACTGAAATTTTTCCGCTTGACGATTTAATTTTTAAAATGTAAACCCCATTTACTTTTCCTGATAAATCAATTGTTAGTGCATTTGAGTTTATCTTCGATGAGGTTGCGTTCAAAATTAATTGTCCTGTAACGCTGTAAACAGTCACTTCATATTGTTCTGTATCTATTGAAGGAAGAGATATTGTAAATAGATCTTTGGATGGATTAGGATACACAGCGATTCCGTCAATTTTATTTTCTTTAATGTTTAATGTTGGACTATTATTGATTTTGAAATTATCAAACCAAACTCTGGTTCCATAACCCGATGTGTTTCTTACTTTAACCAAAACACTCGATTGGTTTTTTACTGCACTTAAATCTACGGTTTCACTTCTCCAATCAGAATCCTGTGTTGGTTTCCAGTCATTAGTTTCATTTGCTTGATTGGTAGCAGGATCATCCTGAATAGGAGGGGATACGGTTTGTAATTGCAATTGATTCTTAGAATATACATTTGTCCAGCTAACACCACAATCAGAAGATACCAAAATATCGATTTGATCAGGCGCAGGTGCAGGATCATAAGCGCTTAAATATTGCGTATATGCAAGGTCAAAATGCAAATGGGGTTTATCAGCAGTTGTAAAATCCATCGATTTTAAAATCAATTCATCGACCATTCCAGTTGGAGCATCGGCATTATTAATTACCAAGCAAGATAAATCTCCTTTACCTACATCGGTGCGTTGTTCCCATGTAATAGGATCTCCGTCTAGATTTAGAATTTGCCAATCTTGTTTTGGGAAAGCATCATTGAAATTCTCACTAACAGGTAAAGAGTTCTTGCCTTTTATTGTTACTGCGCTAGTTTTTAACATGCTTGTTCCTTGTCCATAAGTATTGGTCGCTACTAAAGTAACATCGTAAATCCCTGGAGTATTATATATTACTGTTGGGTTTCTGCTTGTAGAGGTTGCAGGTGTTCCTCCTGGGAAAGACCATAACCATGAAGTTGGCTCGCCAAAAGAAGCATCTGAGAACTGAACTGGCAAATCAGTACAAATCATAGAACTTGTAATATTAAAATCAGAATATGGTTTCTCTTTGCTATCAAAAATAAATTTTAAATTATCAATCCAAATTCTCGCTCCGTAACCAGATGTATTGACAAATTTAATTAGGACGTTAGAGTTTCCCTTAAAAGCGGTCAATGAAACTCTTTCAGCCCTCCAATCAGAATCTGATGTAGGGATCCAGTTATTGGCATCAGTACTTATAGCAGTTTCTAATACAGTATGAGTTTTAGAGTATAAGTTTGTCCAAGTAACTCCACAATCTTTAGAAATTAAAACATTCAAAACATCAGGACTATCCGCATCAAATTTTGCATAAGCTACATCAAAAGAAAAATCAGTCGCGCCTATAGCTAAATTTAAAGGATGTAGCGTAATTTCATCTACATCTCCTGTAGCATTATCAGCATTATTTATAATCATACAAGAAGAAGAGTTTCTGCCAGCAGCAGTACTTTTTTCCCATGTTAAATTTTCACTCAAATTAGTGATTTCCCAACCAGTTGGAGGAAATGTTCCTTCAAAAGTTTCTGTATAAGAGGTATTTGTTGGAGTAACTACTGTAATAAAGTTTGATTTGGTTACTGAAGTTCCTGTGCCTGATAGATTTGTTGTTGCTAAAGAAACCGCATAGGTTCCGTTTGTATTATACGTTACAGTTGGATTTTGTGCTGTCGAAGTTGCAGGGGTTCCGCCTGGAAAAGACCAGGACCAAGTAGTTGGATTTCCTGTAGAAGCATCTTTAAAAGGAACAACTAAGCTAGTGCAATTTGTTCTGGTAACAGCTGCGGAAAAATCAGATATAGGTGTCGAATTTTGAACAATGGCTACATTTACATTATCAATCCAAATACGAGTTCCATAACCAGATTTGTTTTTAAAACGAATAGTAACATTTGAATTTCCTACATAAGCATTGAGATCAACAATTTCTTTTCTCCAATTTTCGGCTTTTTTGGGAATCCAATTATTAGGAATAGCTATAGGAGTAGTCGTAGTTTCTAGATCAGTATGTGTTTTAGAATATACAGTTGTCCAATTAGTGCCACAGTCAGTAGAGACTTCAACGTCAAGAATATCCGGGCTTAAAGCATCAAATTTTGTGTAGGCAACGTCAAAATAGAGTTGACTATTTACTCCATTTGTAAAATTATAATAAGGAAGTTGTATGTAATCTAGTTCGCCAACAGTAGCATTATCAGCATTGTTCATCACCATGCATGCTGAGTCTCCATTTCCGGCATCGTTGCGTTTTTCCCATTGTAAATATGCATCTGCATCTGGATTGGTAATAGTCCATCCGTCTGGAGGAAAAGCTCCTGAAAAATTTTCTACCATATTTACAGTAGTTCTTTGGTCAACTTTTATATAGTTGATACTAGTTTTTGTATCGTTTCCTAATGCATTGGTTGATGTTAATGTTACTGTATATGTTCCAGGAGTTGCATAAGTAACAGTTGGGTTTATTGCTGAAGATGTAGCTGGTGTACCGCCTGCAAAAGTCCAGGTTCTAGAAGTTGGTATCCCTAAAGAAACATCATTAAAAGTTACACTTTTATTAGTACAAATAGCCGTTGTGCTCACAATAAATTTGGCTGTAGGAACGGCACTTATAACTCCTGTAGCTTCAAGATTACTGGCTTGCCACAATAAACCTCTTGGATATTTAGCAGTTGTCATATCATCTAACCAATAGGTCATTGCATTCGTTTGGTCTTTGGTAAACATAGATTGACAATTTACGTTATAGTCCATCAAATTCTCATAATTTGCAATAACACCGCAAGGATTTACTTTCGTTAAATCACAACCAAATCCCTGAGTTGTTGGTGGAGTATCTGCCATACCATCATTAATAGGGTCACAGCCATTTTGGAAAGTATGTTGTAAACCAAAATAATGACCAAATTCATGTGACATTTCTTTAGCAAATTGAAAACCCGCCTCTGATCCGCCTGTAGTACCTATATACCTATGGTTAAAAGTAACGTGAGGCACAACATCCTGAACTGGCAAGAAAGCATGACCAGAACCGTAAACACCATCAGATGGGTTGGGTTCATCAACAACAACTATATCTAGGTAATATTTTCCATTTTTCCCGTAATACATATAATCGTATATTTTTGGATCATATCCATCAGAAATACGTGCATTTGGGTGCCAATTCATACCGGGAGTTTCTAATATGTTACCATCTGGATCAACAGTGGCCAAAACAAATTGGATGTTCATTTTGCTTTTTACAGCTTGAAAGAGAGGATCTACAGTATTGTATGCAGGATACAAACCATTAAAATCTTTGTTGCAAATGTCTATTACATCATTGATTCGACTTTGCATTTGAGCTTTGGTATATGGAGTCCCAAGGTTAGCACCATCGCTTAAGATGTGAAATACTACAGGTATAATATAAGGAGCAGCATCTATTTTTTTGCCCAATTTAGCTTTTTTTGCAGTTTCAATTTTTGGTAGAGATTGTTTAAATAGATCCTGCTCTTTTTGGGATAGATTGGTTCCACATCCCATAATGGTCTGTGCAGAAGAATTTAATGCGTAGCCCAATAAAAACACAAATACTAAGTAATTTTTTTTCATAAAAAATAGGATTAATTTGTAATTAGCTTAGATTCAGCAAAGTCAATATCTATTTTTGAAAATTCGAAATTGATTTTATGTCGTGGTCTTAATCTTAGGCTAAATATTTTTTTGATAAAAGTACAGTAGTGAATTGTGGTTCATTTATATTATATTAACATTAAGTAGTGCTATATTATCTTATTTAATGTTAAAAAATATGTTTTTGTTTTGATATATTGGTTGTGTATGAGGTTTGTTCTTGTTTTTTGTGGTGAAAAGATATCGAAAATATAAGGTAGCATGAAGCCTTGTAGCGTTTTGCTACATCATAGGCTAAGTAACATCAGAATGATTTTTTAATTGGTGATTAAAGACTCAATTTCTAGGTAATATAATAATCGTTTGAGTTATTTTGTGGAGTTATTTTTTTGTCATTTAATTCTAATAGTGTGTTCTCAATCATTTGTGCCATGGTGTCTAGAGCAAGATCGTTAGGTTGAGTTCCAAAAGGATCTTCTAATTCATCAGCAATTGCTTCTATAGCGACATAAGTATAGGCAATAAAAACGATAGCAAAAGGAGTAACCCAGCCTAATGTTTCTACAAAACCAAAAGGAAGCATAAAACAGTAGATATAAACCGTTCGATGTAATAATACACTGTAAGTATATGGAATGGGAGTACTAGAAATTCTTTCGCAACCTCCAACAATATCAGAAAGTTTATTCAGATTTTCTTCAAAAGCCAATTGGGTAATGCTATCTAGTTTACCTTCATTTTTTGCTCTTTTCACCCAATTACCCAATTCTCTCAAAATAATAATAGGTTTAAAATGAACTTCCTTTAGGTTATTTGCAAAATCCTTAGAAACAAGACGAGTAATATCATCATTTGCATCGGTCTGTCTGAGTTGGTGTTTTAGAGAATAAACAAAAGCAATAAGTAAATTGATGAATTCTTCGCGTTTTTCATCATAGTCTGAACTGCTTATTAATGAATGACTTTGTCGAGCTAAAGATCTGGTATCATTAAGTAATGCTCCCCAAAGTTTTCTGCCTTCCCAAAATCGATCATAACTTACACTATTGCGAAATCCTAAGAAGATGGCAAGTGCTATCCCAAATAGAGTAAATATGTTTGGGTTAATATGAAGATTGTGCTCTAACAAAAAAGGTTTAAAGTACACTACTAATATTGAAAACAATAGCAATAATAGTAGTCTTGGCATAAGCTGAGGGAGAACAGAACCATGCCATTCGAACAACATTTTAAACCAATTGCTTTTTTTCTTTATAATCATTGGGCGAAATCTATCTGTTAATTACAAAAGTAATAATTATATAATTGAGTCTTTCTTAAGTTGAATGGTAAGTGTAGTTGAGGTTTATTATTTCTTGAGGTTTTGGGTGATAATTTAGAGTTTTAAAGGTAATACCTTTTGGCGAAAGTTGATACTTGTATCTTAAATAGTTGTAAATGAGGAGAGAGTGGAGTGTTTTTGTTTAAATGAATGGTATAATTTATTAAATTTGTTATTCATAAAAGACAATTTCACGGTAAGGTTAATAAAAATTAAAAATAGCATGAAAGTAATTGCAGAAACGGAACGACTAATTTTAAGAGAATTAGAATATACAGATGAAAATGATTTATTCGAGATGGATTCTGATCCCGAAGTTCATTTATACATTGAGAACAATCCAGTAAAAGAAATATCAGAAATTACCAAAGTGATAGAGATGCTTAAAAAGCAATACCAAGAAAATGGGATTGCACGTTGGGCTGTAGTCGACAAACAAACAAACGAATGTTTAGGCTGGTCAGGATTGAAATATTTTAATGAATCCCTAAATAAGCACAACAATTTTTATGAGCTTGGTTATAGGTTTAAGAAAAAACATTGGGGAAAAGGTTTTGCAACAGAAGCCGCAATTGCGATTTTAAACTATGGATTTTCAAACTTAAAAGTCGATTCGGTATTTGCAATTACAGATCCTAATAACTCAAATTCAAAAAAAGTCTTGACCAAGCTAGGTTTTGACTACCAAGAAACATTTGATTATGAGGGAGACATGACAGATTGGTTTGAATTGAAAAAAATAAATTGGGAGAAAAGTAAACCGACTATTAATGAATGATTTTGTGAAGCGAATGATAAAGTATCGCTTTACTTATGTCTTTTGATTTCTATTCACGAATTTATAAACTAGAGGAATAATAATGTAGAGCCAAAGTAGTGTTGAAAGGCTAAGAAATAGATCTCCTAAGGTTTTATGTCCTAATAATTTGATTAATGTGCCTATAATCAATCCAATGATTGCTATAAATAATATTTTTTTGTTATTCTTTTCCATTGAAATGATTTTATTGCAGAAGTTTATTTAAAATAAAAGTATGCTATTTAATTTTACATACAAATATCAAAGCGGTATCCTTCACAATATCAGATAATAAAATTTATGCCTCCTAAATAATAAACCCTTAAACAGTAACTGCTTAAGGGTTCGTTTAGGTAAGGATGCAGAGCGTTCTCTCTGCTGAATTGTAATCTATGGTCTATTTCTCCTGTTCTAAATTGTCAATAGCAGAAATCTGATCAAGAATATTTGTTTGGTTAGGCGAAACATAATTTTTCATCTCGATAGCATTTTCTTTCTTAAAAAGAAGGTCTAGTGCATTGTATAGTCTTAATAAAACCTCTTTGTCTTCTTTCTCAATCTCTAAAGCGGTGTTGAAATTAAAAACATAATTATTCGAATTGCGTACTTCTACTTTTATCGTTTTTGATGTGATTTTAAATTTAACTATATCCATGTTTTTTCTGTATTGCTTTATGACGCTACAAAGTTATTGTAATTATAATTAATTATATAAAATAGATCTCTTTAAAATTTAGAATTTGAGTTGTATATTCTTTTGGATTTGTAGGTGCGCTACCTGTGCTTTTACTATCTGATAAAAGATCAAAAAAAGAATTGCAAGGAAAAGCTTTTGCTGAACAACATGGGAATGTTACAAGTTTAGTTTTTAGGTAAAATTAAAATCTCAATAAAATCAATACTTCAGTCAATATAGCATTAAACAAAAAGATTTTTTTGTAGTCTTTTTATGTTAAATTATAAAAATTAACACGTAATTTGGTAGAAAAGTATTACTATTGTTTATTCAAAACAATATATACATGAAAAAAGCTATCTTTAATATAATAAGTTATTCTTTATCTTTATTTATTCTTTTTGTCTACTCTTGCAGTACTGAAGAGACTGTATCTAATCAAACCTTAGATGCTCAAACTTGGTTTAAAAAGTATGAAGCTGAAAGCCCAAATTTTGATTTATTCCAAAATTTAGAATACAATTGGAATCAAGCCAAAATGACAACCTCAGAAGACGGAACTGAAACTATTATTGTTCCTATTGTTGAGCGCAAAAAAAATGTATCAGAAATTTGGAAACAAAAATTGTATATTTATAAATTAAGTGCAAACAATTATCAAGCTGTAGTCTTTGAGATATTTCCCGATAAAAATTCAAAAATCAGTAGTCAATCAATAGACGGTGGCAATTTTAACGGATACATTGGTTCTTGGGATTTGAAAAATGGTTTTATAAAAGCAGCTCAATTTGAAAACAACAAAGTTGTTCAAGAAGGAATAATTGCAGTGTTATCATCTGCCAGTAACAATGAACAAAGCAAAATGGTAGCCGACCCTTGTTATTATTGTCCTGATGAAGAAGAACCAACTGGTGGTAGCGGTGGTTACCCAATACCTCTTAGAGAGGTTATAATTACATCTCCATCAGCACCACCATCGTTTCCTCCTATGACTTTTATCCCGCGTGGCCCCTCATATGGTGCGGTTGATCCACCCGAATATACAAATCCGCCTCGAGGAGGAGGGGGTGGTGGTTCAAGTTCAATAGGGAATACTGAAAACCCTTGCGACCAAATTAAAAAACAAAATGCAAATGCTAATTTTAAAGCTAAAATCGATGATTTAAAATCGAGAACTGCAAAATTAAATGAAGTAGGATATGCACAAAAAAAAGATGGTAGCTATGTAAAATTAGAAGATACTAAAGACCCTAATAAACAAAGCCTTGCTCCTGGAGACTATCTTGGTTCCATGCATACGCATGTAGACCCTTATCCATCAGGAAAGTATTACCCAGATGGCTCTCCTAAAATGATTAAACCTATTCCAATGTTTTCTCCTACAGATGTTCATCAGTTTTTAGTGTTCTTAAAAAACACTAAAACCAATAAAATACCACAAAAAGATATTTACAGCGTGATGGTTTCAAAAGACCTAACCTATGAATTGAAATTCACTGGAAACATTAATGATATACAAACAAATTTTAATCCTGATGATTTAACGGATGAATACCTTGAAGCAATATACGAATACAAGGAAGAAGTAGGTTTTTTGAAATTTTTAGAAGAAAATATAAAAATAAAAGGTATCGAATTATATGAAATAAAAAGCGATGGTACTTCAAACAAAAAAACTATAGGTCCCAATAACCAAGTAGATCCTATTCCATGTTAATAATTATAAAAACTTATCATATGAAAAAAATGCTAATTTTAACATTCTTCATAGGAATTACATTTTCCTGTCAAGCACAAATTTTACCCATAGAAAAGAAAATTGATTATATATCTTCTAGGGATGGTATTCCTGAAAGTGTTACTTATTTTAAAGATATCAATAATGTATTGGACAAATTTGTTGGCACTTGGAAAGGAATTTATGATGGTAAAAACTATGAATTTAGAGTTTCAAAAATTACAACCAAACCTAGGAGAGTTACAGAAGATAAGCTTGTAATGCGTTATCTTATAACAAATAGTAATGGGATTGTAATTGAAGATACTAGGGCGTTACCAGATTCTAGTCCCTATGTAATCAAAGGAAACTATATTGAAAAGAATACTTATTTTTTAACTTATATTGGTAAAAATGCAAAGTGTGGACAAAAAGGTACTCTCATGATTGATTTCTTAAAAGATAATAGTAATACAAAAATGAATTTGTTTTTCTCATCTTCAAGGGAAATAATTTATGAAAACGATTGTAGCGGATTTAAGCAAATTATGCCTTTAAAAGAAATCATTTTAACTAAGTAGAAACAAATTAAACATTCAATCCCCGAGTCATAAAGATTTGGGGATTTTAAAGGGTTTTGTTTAAGAATGAAAAACACAATAAAAACATTTGCAATTCTATTCTTGCTTTTAAGTTATGGCTGTAAAGCACAACAAATGGTACAGGCACCTAACGAGGCACATAAATTGAAGGAAAATGAGCAACAGTTCCTTAACAAGCCTTTAAAAAATCTGTTGAAAGAAATAAAACCTGAAATTAAAAATGTATCTGGTAATATAGATACTCCATCCTATTTTGTATATAGGTTCGTAGATAATGAAGAATTTAGTAAGGGAATATCAATAGGAAAAAAACCTTTAATATTATGTGTATACGTAAAAGAGCCTTTAGACTGGAAATTTGATGAAAGACCAAAAGGGACAGCATACCAATGGACAAAAGCAGATGTGGCTAAATACGGTAATCTTACAGTAATCAGAATTAGGGTAATTGGTAAAGATTAGTCAAGCAATTGAGTTCATTATAATTCTATAAAATGAAAAATATATTAACTTTAGGATTAATTATTCTCTCAATAATATCATGTAAAGCACAAGTACTACCTGTTGAAAACGTGGTGAACTATGTGAATTCAAAAGACGGCATCCCTAAAAATATTACTTCTATTAAAGACGTAAATCATCTTTTAGATAAATTTATAGGTACTTGGAAAGGAACTTACGATGGTAAAAATTACGAATTTAAAGTTTTAAAAATTACGGTGGATTTAGGTCGACTTACAGAGGAAAAGCTTGTAATGCGTTATCTCATAACAAATAGCAATGGGACAGTAATTGAAGACACGAGAACGTTACCAGATTCTAGCCCCTATGTAATCAGAGGATACTATCTTGAAGAGGACACTTATTTTTTAACTTATATTGGCAAAAATGCAAAATGTGGACAAAAAGGCACTCTCTTGATTGATTTCTTAAAAGATAATAGTAATACAAAAATGAATTTGTTTTTCTCACCTTCAAGGGAAATAATTTATGAAAACGATTGTAGCGGATTTAAGCAAATTATGCCTCTAACTGAGACTGTTTTAACGAAGCAATATTAAATTAAATAAATTCTCGTTCTAAAGATTTGGGGATTTTAATTGTTTTAAAAAACTTTATTTACAAATGAAAAATACAATAAAAACATTTACAATTCTATTCTTGCTGATAAATACTAATTGCAAAGCACAGCAAATGGTACAAACACCTAACGATGTAATTAAATTAAAAATAAATGAACAACAATTTATTAATAAGCCGTTAAAGAATCTACTTAAGGAAATAAAACCTGAGATAAAAACGGCTTTTGGAACGTTGAATCCTCTAGGTACCCCATCATATTTTTCTTTTATGTTTTTAAGCCCACAAGAACTAAAACAACACGTAAAAGGAAGAAAACATATAAATTTATTTGTATATGTGAAAGAGCCTGTGGATGAATGGAATCTTGGTAAAAGATCAAAAGAAATAGAGTTTCAATGGAGAAAAGAAGACCTTGAAAAATATGGCAACTTTACTGTAGTTAGAATCAAAGTTATTGAAAGAATAGAAGACTAGATATATAAGATTCCCAAGATCGTAAAAATTTGGGGACTTTAATGGTTTTAAAAACTTTGTTTATAAATGAAAAATATAATAAAGACCTTTGCAATTCTATTCTTGCTTCTAAGTTATAGCTGCAAAGCGCAACAAATGGTTCAAAATACAAAAGATGTTTCTAAACTAAAAACAGATGAGCAACAATTTATTAATAAACCTTTAAAAAATCTTCTTAAGGAAATAAAACCAGAAATTAAAACAGCAGATGCTACTAATGATAATCCCTACTATTTTAGTTTTAAATTTAGAACATTGGAACAACGAAAAAAAAATGAGGGAAGTAAAGAAGATGCTGTATCTCTTTTTGTCTACGTAAAAACTCCAATTGATTGGAAATATGAAGAAAGACCTAAAGGTAAAGAGTTAATGTGGACAAAAGAAGACGTAGAGAAATATGGTAACCTTACTGTAGTTGCAATCAAAGTTATTGAGCATTGAACGAATAGAAGATAAAAAAAACCTTTGTTTAAAAATGAAAAACTTAATAAAAACATTTGCAATTTTATATTTACTTATAACCTATAGTTGCAAAGCACAGCAAATGGTACAAACACCTAACGATGCAATTAAATTAAAAATAAATGAACAACAGTTTATAAATAAGCCATTGAAAAATTTGTTAGTACAAATAAAGCCTGAAATAAAAATGGCTTTTGGTACACTGGAAATGCCTTCCTATTTTTCTTTTAGATTTATAAGCTCAGAAGAACTAAAACAAAAAGTAAAAGGAAGGAAGCTTATTGGTTTATATGTATATGTAAAGGAAGATATTAAAGAATGGAATAATGGTACAAGACCAAAAGAAAAAGAGTTTATATGGACAAAAGAAGATTTGGAAAAATATGGTAACTACACTGTTGTTAGAATCAAAGTCATTGAAAGAATAGAAGATTAAATATATAAGATTCCCCAGGTCGTCGTAAAGATTCAGGGATTTTAATTGTTTTAAAAACCTTTGTTTATAAATGAAAAATATGATAAAAACATTTGCAATTCTATTTTTATTAATAAATCCTAATTGCAAAGCACAGCAGTTGGTACAAGCGCCTAATGATGCTTATAAATTAAAAACAAATGAACAGCTGTTTCTAAACAAACCCCTTAAAAATTTGCTAGCACAGATAAAACCTGAAATAAAATTTGTCTTAGGTACTGTTGATTCCCCATCTTATTTTTCTTTTAGATTCATAACTCGTGAAGAATTGAGTCGTAAATCAATAGATGATAAAATATTAGGGTTATATGTATATGTAAAAGAGCCTTTAGACTGGGATTTTGATAAAAGACCTAAAGGAAAAGAATATGAATGGACAAAAGCAGATGTAGCAAAGTATGGAAATCTTACAGTAATTCGAATCAAAGTTATTGGTAAGAATTAAATAGAAAACCTTTTAATGCTAAAATTTATATAATTTCAAAATTCTTTGTTTATAAATGAAAAACACAATAAAAACATTTGCAATTCTATTCTTGCTGATAAATACTAATTGCAAAGCACAACAAATGGTACAAACTACAAAAGATGTTTCTAAACTAAAAACAAATGAACAACAATTTATTAATAAGCCGTTAAAGAATCTACTTAAGGAAATAAAACCTGAGATAAAAATAGGTTATGGAAGCAATGATGAAGGTCATTCCTATTTTTCTTTTAGATTTACAACATTCGAGCAAAGAGAAAAAAAACAAGGAAGTAAAGAAGATCGTGTCTCGTTATATGTTTATGTAAAAGAAGGTCCTATTGACTGGGATTTTGATAAAAGACCTATAGGAAAAGAATACGAATGGACAAAAGAAGATTTAGTAAAATACGGCAATCTTACAGTAATTCGAATTAAAATAATTCAATCAGCACAAGATTAAAAAAATTAAACATTCAATCCCCGAGTCATAAAGATTTGGGGATTTCTATTAAAAAGATCATAGAATGAAAAGAAAGATAATATACTCAATTTTGTTGCTACTGCTTATTTCTAACAATGCAAAATCACAAATTTTGAAGGATAGTTTATATGGGAATGTGAAAAGGTTAAGTGAAAAAGTAATTTTTTTAACTAAAAAAGAAAATCCGCAATTAATGTATTATGACGATTACGGGCATTACGGTTTTATGGGACCTCAATCAACTATTTATAATTTTCGTAACCTTTGGTTTTCTTCACCATTGTGCTATTATTTAAATTACAAACGAGATTTTGACAAAAAAAGAAGAGTAGTAAATGAGATATGGTTTGATAAAAAAAATGATTTTATAAATTCTTATCGATATGTTTATGATAAAAAAGAGAGATTGATAAGTGCAATTGATTCCTCTAAATATTCAACAGCAACAGAGAATTATTATTATACAGATAATGGGGATGAAAATATCATTAGAGAGAATTTAAGTTATAACTCGTTTTCTCATACCTATAAAAAAAATAAAGACGGGAAAATTATGCTTTTAAAAAAATATGATGAGAATGGTGTAATTGATGAATATAGGTATCACTATACGGAAAATGATAAGTTAAAATATAGATTGTACAAAAATCCCAATAATTGGAAAAAAGAAAATGATAAATCTTTTTCTTATGGGGTGCAAGATTCAGTTGGAAGAACATATAAAGATTTAATCAACGAATATGATGATAAAAATAGACTCATTAAACGCCAAACATTCGGTTTGTATGAGGATGAAAAATATCAAAATCCAGTCTTAACAAATGAACGGATATATAAATATCAAAATGATAGTATTATTGGAATTACAGAATATTCTCGAGGAGCCAGTTTTATCACTTATTTACACCTTAAAAGGGATAATTTTGATAGATTGATTGAAAGATATTGTTGTAATAAAGAAATCTCTCAAGCATCAATAATTGAAAAATACTTCTACAAAAACAATAAAATAGCAACTCTGGATTATGCTGTGAGATCGGATAACCATAAAAGAAAAATGGATAAATCTCATATTGTCTTCACCTACAAATTAGACGGTCAAAATAACTGGATTGAAATTATTAAAAATGTAAATGGAGTCGATCTGTACAAATGGACTAGAGAAATTGAGTATTATTAAACGATTGATAATGCTTTAAAATTCGTTTATATACGTATTCTTTCGTAAGTAATATTAGTTTAACCCGTTGCGTGTAATTATTTGCAGTAAAATAAATTGATTTATATATTTAATTGCCTTCTCAATAATATCATGTAAAGCACAAGTGCTACCTGTTGAAAACGTGGTGGACTATGTAAAGCTTTTTAACCTAAATCTGCAAAATGAAAAATTATTACTTGTCTTGGTATTTATCTCTTTTTAAGCGCTTGCTCAAATGATGATGTAAACTAATACGTATTTATTATTCTATAAACGCAAAATATGATGCTCAGATTCTGTAATTCCCAACATTATTTCGTCCAAAAAGAAAAGCATTTTTGTCATATTTGTTTAAATCGGATAAATCATCAATTAATATTTGAGGTAATATCTTGAATTTTTGATTTGTTGTTTTGGTTTTAAGTCAATTTTTTTGTCAACTAAATCAATATCGCTTATTGTTAGCCTACAATACTCAACTGATCTTAGGGGATTACAGGGTGTAAAATTTACAAATAAGAGCATTTAAGGGGCGTTATTCTGCATGTAATCGAAGATTGCATCTTCTTCTTTTGTGGAATAACTTTTATTATGCTCTGGCTTTGCTTTTAAAATATTGACATTAGTGATGAAGTAGGTTGCAATTATTTAATTTTCTTCAAAAACTTGGAATATTCCTTAGATATCTATTCTTGTATTATTTCTATGATTTATTCTCTCAAGTACTTCATATCAAATAAGCGATAACTGTTTTTTTCTGTTACTGAAGTAATATTTCTTTTTTCAAATTCATTTGAGTTAAATCAAAGGTCGAATTTCAGGATTCTATTTTTAAAGTTTAGATATGCAACTCGTTTTAAAGATTGTTCTTCTATTTCCTATACAGCACGTCAAATTCCGACTTAGATAATTGAATAACAGAATCATTTTATGCTCGAATTTCTGTAGCGTTCACACTTCAATAGTTCAATTTTAAAGTTTCTGTAAAAGATTTTCGTAATTTAATCCCAATAAAAAACCCTTAAACAATTGTTGTTTAAGGGTTTGTTTTGGTAGCGAGACCGAGATTTGAACTCGGGACCTCAGGGTTATGAATCCTGCGCTCTAACCAACTGAGCTATCTCGCCATTTGGCAGTAAGAGTATGTCTCTCATTGCGGGTGCAAATATATGAATTAATTTAGATTTGACAAGCGTAAAGTGAAGAAAAAAAAATATTTTTAAAAAATTGTTTTTTACGGAGATATATTCTTATATTTCCGAAAAATTAAATCTGGCACATGGATCTAAAAGTACGTTACGAAATTGAGTTTCCTATAAATTCATCTCCGCAGTTGTTATATCAATATATATCTACACCATCAGGACTATCTGAATGGTTTGCAGATAATGTAAACTCGCGTGGAGAGTTTTTTACTTTCATCTGGAATGATTCTCAGGAAAAAGCACGTTTAGCATCCAAGAAAACGGGCGAAAAAGTTAAGTTCAAATGGGTTGACGAAAGCAGCAAAGACACAGAGTATTTCTTTGAATTGCATATTCTCGTAGACGAAATAACTAAAGATGTTTCGCTTATGGTAGTCGATTTTGCCGAAAAAGATGAGCTTGGAGAAGCAAAACAATTATGGGAAAATCAAATTTCCGATCTTAAACATCTTATTGGATCAGTTTAGTAAAAGTCTATTTTATAACTTATATTTGCCCTGAACAAAATTCAGGGTTTTTTTATGATTAATTTTAACGGAAATATAGTAGCACAGAACGACAATTTACTAATTCAAAATCGCGCTTTTTTATATGGAGATGGTGTTTTTGAAACCTTTAAAGTAGTAAACAATAAAGTTCTTTTTATTGAAGATCATTATTTTAGACTAATGTCTTCAATGCGAGTAGTTCGAATGGAGATTCCAATGAACTTTACAATGGAATATCTAGAAGAACAAATACTTTCGTTGCTTAATTATAATTCAATTTCTGATTCGGCTAGAGCTAGAATTACAGTATATCGCAATGATGGTGGATATTATCTGCCACAAAATAATACAGTTTCGTTCTTAATTCATGCAATTGCCTTAGATAATAAAGAATATCAAGTAAGCGAGAATCAATATGAAGTTGATTTGTACAAAGATTTTTATGTTACCAAGCAATTATTGTCATCAATTAAGACAACTAACAAAATTATAAATGTTACAGGAAGTATTTTTGCAAACGAAAACGGACTGGATAATTGTATTTTACTAAACGATAGTAAGAATGTTGTTGAAGCATTACAAGGGAATTTGTTTATGCTGTTAGGTAATAAGTTAATTACGCCACCAGTATCTGAAGGATGTTTGAATGGAGTAATGCGTAAGCAAATACTAGCATTAGCCAAAAAACTAAGTGACATAGAAGTTGTAGAAGAACCAATATCGCCGTTTGATTTACAAAAAGCCGACGAATTGTTTCTTACTAATGTGATAAAAGGAATTCAGCCAATAACTAAATACCGTAAAAAAGAGTTTACAACTAAATTATCAGGGGTGTTAACGCAAAAACTTAATGAAAGTATTGCTTAAATATTAGTTGAGGTACGGATTCTCTGGTGCATTAGACCAAATGAGATAATCTCCTCCTAGTTCGATAATTTGTTGTTTCCAAAAATGTGTTGGTGATTTTCCGATAATTTTATTTTTATAATTATTATCAGCTATAATCCAGGAATTATTCTGCATTTCTGTTTCTAATTGATGTTCATCCCAGCCAGTGTAACCCAAAAAGAAACGTATGTTGTTCTTGTTGATTGCACCGCTGTTAATTAGGTCTTTTGTGGATTCAAAATCTCCTCCCCAATATATTCCGTTTGAAATCTCAATACTATTTGGGATTAAATCGGGTATATTATGGATGAAATAAAGATTATCCTGCTCTACTGGACCACCATTATAGATTCTGAATGTGGCCTGGATTTCTGGAATTAAGTCATTAATGGTGTATTTTAGTGGCTTATTTATGATGAAACCTATCGAGCCTTCTTCGTTGTGATCTGCTAATAAGATCACTGATCTATTAAATGATAAGTCTCCAATTATAGAAGGCTCAGCAATAAGTAGGTGTCCTTTTTTTAATTTTTCTGAAATCATATCGTTACAATTTTTATTAAATTTAAGAATAAATTTTTTAAAATCGTAAATAAAATCGTCAAAGAGCAAAAAAAAACCCTCCATATGGAAGGTTTTAATTATATTAAAAGCGTATGTAACTTGTTATTAGTTAACTGCACTTTCTAATTCAGCTCCTGCTTTAAATTTTACAACATTCTTAGCTGCAATTTGAATAGTTTTTCCAGTCTGAGGGTTTCTTCCGTCTCTAGCAGCTCTAGCTGATACTGACCATGATCCAAAACCTACCAATGATACTCTCCCACCTTTTTTCAAAGTTGCACCTACGTTTCCTAAAAATGATTCTAAAGCTAATTTTGCTGCAGCTTTTGTAATTCCTGCATCAGCAGCAATAGCATCGATTAATTCTGATTTGTTCATAATAATTAGTTATTAATTGTTGGTTAAAAAAAATTGTCAATACACAAATTTAGTAGGAAATACGTTCCTTGCAAGCGTTTTGTTTAATTTTAGTTTGAATTGTTAATAACTTGCTTTTTTTGTTCATAAAACCACCTAAAAACATCACTAAATTTAGTAAGTAGCCTTATTTTGTTGATGTTAGTACACTTTTGCCTTGTCAGAAAAAGTGATCCCATTTAGCAATTCTGCAACGGTCATTCGTTTTTTCCCTGGTAATTGCAAACTCAATAATTGAATATAACCATCAGCAACTGCAATTTTAATCTCCTTTTTGGTGCTAATTAGGCTACCAATTGGAAGATCATGCGTTTCGAAAATAGGCTTTGCTTCATATATTTTTATGCTTAATTCTTCACTTTGGTCTTTTAAGAAACACCAAGAAGCTGGATAAGGACTTAATCCTCTTATTAAATTATTGATTGTTGATGCTGGTTTTGTCCAGTCAATCTTGCAATTTTCCTTGTTTAGCTTGTAGGCAGTTTTAATTTCTGCAGATTCTTCCTGAATTATTGTAGTTACATTTCCAGCTTCAATTGCTTGTAATGTTTCAATAACAGTTTTGCTTCCTAAATGCATTAATCGGTCATGAAGTTGTCCTGCGTTTTCGGAAGGTTCAATTTCTATTTCAGAACTAAGTATCATAGCTCCAGTATCGATTTTATCATCTATAAAAAAGGTAGTAACACCAGTTTTTGTTTCTCCATTTATTATAGCCCAGTTAATAGGGGCTGCACCACGGTAATTAGGAAGTAGGGAAGCATGAAGATTAAAAGTTCCTAGTGAAGGCATCTCCCATACAACTTTTGGAAGCATTCTAAAAGCTACTACAATTTGTAAATTAGCATTCAGGGCTTTTAATTCAGATAAAAAGACTTCGTCTTTTAAATTAGTAGGTTGTAATAAATTAAGATTATTAGCTAATGCATATTCTTTTACAGCCGAATATTTTATTTTTTGACCACGACCAGCTGGTTTGTCTGCTGCAGTAATAACACCAACAACATTATAATTGTTCTTTATTATAGTGTCCAGAATTCCAACAGCAAATTCGGGAGTCCCCATAAATATGATTCTTAATTTTTCCATTATGATTTTAAAGTGTATTTATTATTCGGTTTTATTATAATGTGATTCTCTTCTAATAATTCTTGTAATGTATGAACAACGTCATCAGCGGTACTATTAGTTCGAGTCTGTATGTCTCTGGAGCTTAACTCTTCGTTTTTTAATAAATCTAGAATGTCTTGTGCAATAGAGTTTTTTGATTTTTTGGCTTTCTTGGTAATGCAATAGGAGCAAATACCACAATCAGTAGTTGTTTTTTCTCCAAAATACTCTAGAATCAGTTTGCTTTTACATGTTTTATGTTCATTAACGTAATCCAAAACCGATTTTAGTTGGTCTTTTTTCAGATTGTTTTGTTTTTCAAGATATTTTGCAATTCTATTAATTGTGAGTGCATCCTCGCGAATTTCATTAAATAATATAGTCGCATCGTTGTTCTTGCTATTATATTCTATAATTTCTTTTTCTTTTAGTTTTTGCAAAACGGTATGTACTTCAGCTTCTGAACTGCTGGATTTTTTGGCAATAAGTTGAAGGTTAAATGGAGTCTTCATTTCATAGATGCCAGGATAAGTTCGTAAAATGGCGAGAATAATTTCCTCGTCATTTGGATTCATACTTATATATCGAATAACTTCTTTAGACTCTATTAGAAATTGCATGGTTATTTTTTCAGAAAAACCTTGTGATAAAGTAATGATGCCTTGTCTGTCTAAAAACTGTAATGCATTGTAAGTTTTTAAAGTGGGAAAATCGTATTTATGACAAAAACGATTCAGATTAAAAGAAAACTCTTCATCGATTCCTTCACCGTAGGCAATTCGGAAATAATTACAAAGTTTAATATACATCGCAGTTAAAAACTTTTTGTCGGCCAAATTTTGAATAAACTGACTTTCGGCATTAGCAGTATCAGAAGCACTGGTAAGTAAAACTGAGAAAGATTTTTCTCCATTACGCCCAGCACGCCCAGATTCCTGATAATAGTTTTCTATATTTTCGGGTAATTGAGTGTGAATTACAGTTTTAACATTGGGTTTGTCAATTCCCATTCCAAATGCATTAGTGGCAACAATAACTTGCGCCTTTTCAGTCATCCACAATTGCATGTTTTTATCTTTTTCTTTAGTAGTAAGACCACCGTGATAGTAAGTAGCCTTAAATCCTAAAGATTCTAATTGAGCCGAAATAGTTAGACAAGATTTTCGATTGCGTACATATATAATAGAAGGTTGTGGATTTTTTTTTAAAATCTGTTCTGTTCTATATAGCTTGTCTTCAACTTCAAAAACCATGTAGGCTATGTTTTCTCTGGCAAATGATTGCTGGAAAAGTTTTGTATCTTTTAATCCCAATTCAGTTTTGATATCTTCTATAACTCTTGGAGTTGCTGTAGCGGTCAAAGCTAGAAAAGGAATCTTAGGGAAAAATTTTTTAAGTTCAGAAATTTTAAGATAAGCAGGTCGGAAGTCGTGCCCCCATTGCGAAACACAATGTGCCTCATCTATGGCAATAAAATTTATAGGTAAGTTCTTTACACGATCAAGAATCCAGTCCGATTGAAGTCGTTCAGGAGATAAGTAAAGGAATTTATAATTCCCAAACTGGCAATTGTCCAGAAGATTAATAATTTCTTCCGTATTAATTCCACCGGTAAGAGCAATTGCTTTAATGTCGCGTTTTTGCAAATTAGCAACCTGATCTTTCATTAAGGCAATCAAAGGCGAAATCACAAGGCAGATTCCTTCTTTCATCATTGATGGAACCTGAAAACAAATTGATTTTCCTCCACCCGTTGGTAATAAGGCAAAAGTATCTTGCCCTTCTAAAACGGAATCGATGATTTCGTTTTGTAAAGGACGGAAACGATCATGTTTCCAGTATTTTTGAAGAATTGCTAATGCTTCGTGCATTTGTCAGAATTAAAGTTAACAATTTAGAAAGCAGCTTCTAGTTTTACCAACCTTAAAAACTCCGACTAAATTTTATCTAAGATATAAAGAATTCGGTTAGTTACTGTGTCTTTAGGAACTTCAATTAGTTCGTAGCCATATTTTTTGTACGTTTCCACTAGATGATTGTAGATCGTTTTTGCTTGTTCGAAGTTTTCGTAACGTTCACCGTCACTCTTGTAGATTTCTTCCCAAGGCGGAAGTAGAAAAATTTTAGAATATTTGCAAACTTCGCATGCTTCTTTAAAATGTTCAGGGTAATTATCGCCTATGTAGTCCATATAAGCCACAACATCAGGAATTCCTCTATCAATAAAAACTACTTCCGCTGGTTCTGCTTTAGCATTTTCGAATTGTTTTATCCTTCCCTCCAGTAGCTTTTCACTAAATAACAAGGGTTTTTCAAGAAACAGTTGTTCGATTCCTTCTTTTTGAGCCTCAAGGGTTACTTGTCTAGAAATTTCGGGATAACAGCAATATCCATCGGCTACTAAACCATCAATAATTGTAGACTTTCCCGTACCTGGGCCACCAATAATAACAATAATTTCTTTCTGCACTTTCTAAAAATAAAGTGCAAATTTACCTAAACTTATTGGTATAATACAAGATTTTTTTTTTGAAGCGAGCGATTTATTTATTTTTAGTAGGTAAAGTTCCTGCTGTTTGCTTCAATCTTTTCCTTTTTAAAGAAAAAAGAAAAAGGATTTTCACTTCCATCAGGGCTATGGAGGTTATATTTGGTTTTTTTTGGATTTATTAGATTTTTGGACTGTCAGATGAAATGTTTAAAGTTTAGCACATAACCCGTCTGAATCCAGTTCTTCGCGATAGCGAATCTGCCTAATCAGTGATGAGTTATGTGTTTGTTTGGTTATCTTTAGTAAGTTAGGTGTGAAAAAAAAACTACAAGATTTAATAAGTCACGCTGAAAACAAAGCCCTAGATTATTAGATTGTTTTTTAAATTGCCGTTGGTTTTAACCAATGGATTATTTGTTTTGTGTGGTTATTGATTTTAGCTAAATGTTCTTAAATCTTTTTCTCGGCAGGAATAATAATATGCGATTCGAATTTTCTTTTTGCAATAACATTATCTATAAAGTCCAGAACATAATCAGGTTCTTCTCTAAATAAATAGCCACAAAATTCATGTTCGGCTCCAGAAGAAGTAATTAGTTCGATATCTTTTTTTAATGAAATCATACGATTGTAAACCGAATAAGAACCAGAAAGTATCATGAAGCCCTTCGAGTCTGTAGGGCAGGAGCGATGTGATCCCGTAGCATAAGGAACAGTTGAGTCTTCGCTTCCATGCGAAAGTAACATCGGAATAGCATTTTCAGAAGTAATTAAATCTACATTTATAATCGCTCCAGAACCTCCGATAAGGCCTTTGTATTTAAATTTTTCTGGTAAATTATTAGAATACAAATTCATTGATTTGTAGTCCCAAAAAGAAGCATGAAACGCAATTTCACCACCGGCACTAATTCCTGCAATAAATATTTTCGAATCATCAATATTGTAAGTGTTTTTGTTTCTAATTAAATAAGAAGTTGCTTGCCATGTATCACTAACAGCAATTTGTATGGTTTTAATTTTTTCAGACAAAGGTGAGGTGCATCCAAAATCTTTGTCCTTCA
The DNA here is from genome assembly GCF_003668995.1 of Flavobacterium sp. 140616W15. Taxonomy (NCBI): domain Bacteria; kingdom Pseudomonadati; phylum Bacteroidota; class Flavobacteriia; order Flavobacteriales; family Flavobacteriaceae; genus Flavobacterium; species Flavobacterium sp. 140616W15. The sequence goes on along the minus strand of NZ_CP033068.1, from coordinate 3,094,350 downwards.
TGTAAAGCGTGTATGAGATACTCGCTACGGCAATTCCTTTTTTAGCAAGACTAGTGGCAAAATTTCTTTCGCCAAAACGATCTCCACCTGAAAAACCGCCACCATGAGCAAAAATTACAAGAGGTGTTTTTTTGTTAGATTTTTTAGGTAAATATAAATCAAGATCTAGTTTAATTGAGTCATTCTGGAAATAGGTTAAGGTCTTGACTTCTTGTGCTGTAATAGAATTTGAAATAAAAGAAAAAATAAATAGTAAGTAGAAATAAGGCATTCTCATTGTAGTGATTTTTTTATTATTTGGAATTTTGAATCAATCAAAGATAAAATAATAAAATAGGATAGGCCAAATTCTGTTATTTTAACAATTTTAACCAATAGCAATTAGTCTGATAGAAGGTGAAAATAAAGCTAATTTTAACGAATGTATCTCATTGAGAAAAAATCCCAAAAGCTAAATATAAATTCTCAAATCAAAACCGTATATTTGCGTCTATTTTAATGAGATAATGGACGAAGATAAAGAAAAAACCATCGCCGAATTTTACGAAAGATTAAAGGTTGAGTTAGATAATACTAACACTTGGCCAGCAGAGTATTTGTATAAATTTATTATGCCTTCAGTAGGGGATAATGTCGAGCGCGTAGAGAAAGCTTTTGATAGTATGGGAGCAGTAATCAAAACTACAAAATCTAAAACAGGTAAATTTACCAGTGTTTCGATAGATGTTACTATGAAAAGCTCAGATGATGTAATTAGTAAATACAAAGAAGTTTCTATAATTGAAGGTATAGTTTCACTATAATTATGAGCGAAAAATATAAAAAAGAAAATGCGAATGATGTTGTTTTTAATTTAGAATATAATTCTGAAAGACAGCATTTAATCATTCCAGAATACGGTCGTCATTTGCAAAAATTGATAGATCAGGCTACTGCTATTGAAGACCCTGAACAGCGTAATAAAGCAGCGAAATATATTATTCAGGTAATGGGGAGCTTGAATCCGCATTTGCGTGATGTGCCCGATTTTCAGCATAAGCTTTGGGATCAGCTTTTTATTATGTCTGATTTTAAATTAGATGTAGAATCTCCATATCCAATACCATCTCGAGAAGTATTACAACTAAAACCAGATGTATTAAAATATCCGCAAAACTATCCAAAATACAGATATTACGGTAACAACATCAAGTACATGATTGATGTTGCAAACAAATGGGAAGATGGTGAGATGAAGAATGCATTAGTATTGGTAATTGCCAATCATATGAAAAAATCTTACCTAAGCTGGAATAAAGATACAGTAAAGGACGATGTTATTTTTGAACATTTGTACGAACTGTCAGATGGGAAAATTAACCTGCTACAAAGTTCAGAAGAACTTTTAAATACAACAGATTTATTACGTACAAACAAACGTATATCAAATAAAATCACACCAGCTGGACAACCTAAAATTCAGAATAATAAGAATACAAAAGGGCAAGGAAAGCAAAAACCGTTTCAAAAGAATAATAATCAAAAATAAAAGTTGCTAAGTATCTAAGTGACTAAGTTGCTGAGCCTTTTATTTGTAAAGAAAAGCCTTAGTGTCTTAGAGCCTCAGTGACTCAGAACCTTAAAAAAGTAATATGGGAATTTTTAAAATTGAAGGTGGAATTCCTTTAAAAGGAGAAATCACTCCACAAGGAGCAAAAAACGAAGCATTACAAATTTTGTGTGCAGTACTTTTAACCTCAGAAAAAGTAAAGATTAATAATATTCCTGATATTATAGATATCAATAAATTGATTACGCTTCTAGGAAATTTAGGAGTGAAAATCCAAAAAAACGAACCAAGTTCAATTACATTTCAAGCTGATGAGGTTAATGTGAATTATCTTGAAACAGAAGCTTTCAAGAAAGAAGGAGGAGCACTTCGCGGTTCAATTATGATTGTAGGGCCTCTTTTAGCACGTTTTGGAAAAGGATATATTCCTAAACCAGGGGGAGATAAAATAGGTCGCCGTAGATTAGATACACACTTTGAAGGATTCATTAATTTAGGAGCTAAATTTAGATATAACAGAGAAGATCACTTTTATGGTGTAGAAGCTCCAGAAGGATTAACTGGTACAGATATGTTGCTTGATGAAGCATCTGTAACAGGAACTGCTAATATCGTTATGGCAGCGGTTTTGGCAAAAGGGAAAACTACTGTTTATAATGCGGCTTGTGAGCCTTACTTACAGCAATTATGTAAGATGTTAAACTCAATGGGAGCTAAAATTTCAGGAGTAGGTTCAAATTTATTGACTATCGAAGGAGTTGAAAGCTTAGGTGGTTGTGAGCACAGAATTCTTCCAGATATGATCGAAATCGGATCTTGGATTGGATTAGCAGCAATGACTAAAAGTGAAATCACTATCAAAAATGTAAGCTGGGATAATTTAGGATTGATTCCAAATACATTTAGAAAATTAGGAATTACAATAGAAAAACGTGGCGATGATATTTATATTCCTGCTCACGTAAATGGATATGAAGTAAAAACAGATATTGATGGATCAATCTTAACCATTGCCGATGCACCATGGCCTGGATTTACACCAGATTTATTAAGTATTGTTTTGGTTGTAGCAACACAAGCAAAAGGAGACGTTTTAATTCACCAAAAAATGTTCGAAAGCCGTTTGTTTTTCGTTGATAAACTAATCGACATGGGAGCAAAAATTATGTTGTGCGATCCGCATAGAGCTGTTGTTATGGGACATAACTTCGAATCACAATTAAAAGCGACTACAATGTCATCACCAGATATTCGTGCTGGAATATCATTGTTAATTGCTGCTTTATCAGCAAAAGGAACAAGCACAATTCAAAATATAGAACAAATCGACCGTGGATACGAGCGTATCGACGAACGATTGAGAGCAATTGGAGCAAAAATCGTGAGAGCGTAATAAAATTCTCAAATGACGAATGAAGAATGACGAATGAAGAAAAAGCTATAAAAGCTACATACTTTAGTATAATCGGAAATACCTGCTTGGCCATTATAAAAGGCTTGGCAGGTTTTTTTGGCAATTCTTATGCCTTAATTGCAGATGCAATAGAATCAACAACAGATATATTTTCGTCTTTTTTGGTTCTATTTGGAATCAAATATTCAAGTAAACCCGCTGATGAAAATCATCCCTATGGACATGGACGTGCCGAACCATTAATTACCTTTTTAGTAGTTGGCTTTTTAATAACATCGGCAACGATTATTGGTTACGAAAGTATTGCTAACATCCGAAACCCACACGATTTACCAAAATCATGGACATTGTATGTTTTAGGAGCAATTATTATATGGAAAGAATATTCTTTTCGATTAGTAATGAAACGAAGCAAGCAAACCAATAGTTCATCATTAGCCGCAGATGCTTGGCATCATCGTAGTGATGCAATTACATCTGTAGCTGCATTTATCGGGATTTCGATAGCTCTGTTTATGGGTAAAGGATATGAAGCAGCAGATGATTGGGCTGCACTTTTTGCCGCATTTTTTATTTTATATAATAGTTATAAAATTTTTAGACCAGCGCTTGGAGAAATAATGGACGAAAGTCTTAATGATGATTTGGTCGAAGAAATCCGAATAGAATCTTTGACTGTTGTAGGTATTCTAGGAACCGAAAAATGTTTTATTCGTAAAGCAGGAATGAAATATCATGTAGATCTCCATGCTATAGTATCTGCTAAAATTTCGGTAAAAGAAGGACATGAATTATCACATAAATTACAAGATACACTAAAAGAAAAAATACCTCAATTAGGGAACGTTCTGATTCATATTGAACCAGATGATTATCACTAGAAAGAGGTTCAAAGGTTCTGAGGTACTAAGGTTTCTTTGTTAAAGTTTTTTATTTTGCCAAAGAAAATAACGAAGACAAAAAAAATGAAATCCGTTTATTCTTTTATAGAGTAAACGGATTTTTTTTGATTCAAAGGAACTATGATTCTGAGCCGCTGAGATATCTTTGTCATAGTTTTTTTTACTTTGACAAAAATTCCACCTCAAAAATTCATCCTCAAAACTTTATTTAAGCAATTTTATATAATAAACATGATGTGGAATTCGGCTTGTTAAAATCTATCTGATCTGTTTTAATCTGTGTGAAATTACCACCAAACTACTCTAAAATATTAAGAAACTTTAAGCCAAAAACAACTCCATTTTGCTCTATACCATTTTGATAAGAATGAACATAATCTACGCGTAGCATTCTGAATTTTCCAAAACCAAGATTGTCCAATCCTACTGTAAATTCTGAGTATGGTTTTCTATTAGGAATTCCAAGAGAATGAAAACCTATGTTTAAAGTTGATTTTAGCTTATTTAATAATGGAATTTTGTTCATGATATAACCATTGTCATTATGTTCCATATGAACTTCAAAATAGCTATCGTTTGTACTGTTGCTATAATAAGGGAGCAAATTAAAAACATTTAAATAGCGACTGGCTTGACTAATATGAGTTTGATTTCCATTAAAGTGTTTGTAATCCATAAAAGCAATATTTTCTGCATTAAAAAAGGTGCCTGCTTTAATATTGATTCCTAAGAGCCCTTTGTTAGCAAGTCCCAAATCATATCTTACCGCAACGTTTATGTGATCAAATTCATATTTTTTGTTACTAGCGGCCAATCCTTTTTCGTAGCCTAAGTATATAGTAGGATATTTTTCATTTCTAATATTATATTTCCCATCTGGTCTTGATATGTATTTATTGCCAAAATTAATTCTAGTAGACAGATTGGTTTTTATCAAATGGTGTTTTTCAAAAGGAGTGTTTTCAAAATCATTTGGTGAAAACGGATTGTTAGAAGAATATAAATCTCCTTTATTAAAGAAAGAATAATCAGTTGAGTTAAAAAGGGGACTGCGTTGTTCGTAGGCAATTTTACCATTTAAAGTAATTCCATTAGCAATGTTTTGATAATAGGCTATTTGAGCAAATTCGAGATTGTAAACTTTCATGTAATTGTCCTTAAAGAATAAAGAACTAACCGAATTGATGAAACTGCTAATAGGTTCATTGCTATTGAACTGTTTTACTTTAGTTCCTCCGGTAACGTTAAGTGTTGCATAATTTTGATGATTAAAAGTGTGCTTGAATTCTCCAGTCATGCGCAATCTTTCATCCGAAAAACCATAGTTAATTGCTGTACTTATTGTGGTTTCTTTACCTTTTTCTTCATTCCATTTTTTATATAAAAAGCCAGTTCCAATATTAAAACCTTGTACGGTATTAAAACTAAGCGCGCTCAAATCGAATAAACCATTGTATGTAAATGAATATTTCTCAAAAGTATTCTTGTATTGGTGACCGAGTAATATATCAGAAATAGTGAACTTGTTATTTTTAGCATCAATAGAATCGGTGTACTTTCTAGAAGTTCGAATAGTTTGTAAACTGTCTTTTTTAATGTAATCCGTACTTTCCTCGATTGTTAAAGGAATTGGACGAATTGTATTCCAATACGAATTGTCTTTTTTATTTGCATTAGCTTCAAAACTTACGATTTCATTAGTGAAAGTTTTCTTTTCAAATGATTCGGGAAACTCATAATTAGTATATACATAATTGAATTTACCTGTAAATACAACGCCAAAAGCTCCCGCGGTAAAGGACAGGCTTTGAGCATTTTTAGCCCACAATTTATTTTTGGAGTTGTAGCTGAAACTTTGTTTGAGATTCATTATTTGAGTAACCTCATTTTTAATTCGGTACCCTTTGATATCAAGATCAATTGCGTAAATAGCAAAACTATCATCAATAATATAAATATAGCCTTCAAAAACGGGTTCTTTGTCACGTTTAGGAATTACTTTTATTTTATTAATTTCTTTATTATTTTCATCGAAGAACGTTCCTTCGAGTTTGTATTTATAATAATTAAAAGCATTATCTGCAATAGGTGAAATCATATTTACACCAAATTTCAGAGTGTTATTATAAAAATCATAAGTAGATAAACTGGCCGTATTATAGCTAAAACCTTTGTTGTTTCCTGAAATTTTAGAAGCAATAATGTTTTCTTTCAGGTTGTTAGGTTTTTCAAAAGTAATTTTAGAAATAGTTTCAGACAGGTATAAAACTCCCGTTCCAGTAGAATCAAGATTGGAGGCCATTTCTTCTCCAATATCTACTTTTATTCCCATGATTTTTTTGGGTAAATCCTTTATTTTGAATAAGCCTTTTGAATAGAAATCTGCTGTATAGCGTTGTATTTTTTTAGCGTTTTCTTTTTTGTTAGCTATGGTACTTTTTATAATGTCGTTTGCAGGATTATTTTTAGGATTTATAATTACTTCATTAAGAGTGACGTTTTCTTCCTGTAGTTTTACATCTAATGTATAAGAAGCTGAAGATGTATTTTGAATAGTTAACTTTTGGGCCTTATACCCTAAAAATTGAAATATGATTTTATTCTTGCCTATTTCTTTTACGTTTAGTTGGTATTTACCTTGCTCGTTAGAAGTAGTGCTATTGTATGTGTTCTCTTCAAAGACAGAAACAAAAGAAAGTGGATTTCCATTCTCATCCGAAACGGTACCTTTTATCTGCGCGAAATTTGAAATAGAAAATAGTAAAAAAGTAAGTAACGTAAAGTTTTTCATAAATAGGTTCATTTCTTGTTTCAAAAATAGAAGAACTTAATAATGAACCTATTAAAAGTATGTTAAAACATTTGTAATACTATGACTATAAAAAAGAACGTATTGCAAGCTCGTAACTTTTTAAACCAAAACCAAGAATAACACCTTTAGCATTTCCTGATATATATGATTGATGACGGAAGCTTTCGCGCGCATAAGTGTTAGATATATGGACTTCTATAACAGGAGTAGTAACAGCTTTAATAGCATCTCCAATACCAATAGATGTATGAGTGTATGCACCGGCATTTAAAATAATACCATCATAATTAAAACCAAACTCTTGTATTTTTCCTATTAGCTCTCCTTCAATATTGCTTTGGTAATAACTTAGTTCAATATTTGGAAAAGAATTTTGCAACGTCACAAAGTAATCTTCAAAAGTTTGAGATCCGTAAACTTCAGGTTCTCTTTTTCCTAAAAGATTTAAATTTGGTCCGTTTATAATGATGATTTTCATTTAGAATAATTTAGTGTATTATGGAATTGTTTTCATTTTATATCTTAAAGAAAACATTTTACTAACTGTGTAAAAATAAAAAAACCGTCCCAATAAATAGAACGGTTTTCATAAAAGTATGTGATATTATTTTTTAGAACATAAATCCAGCAGAAAGTTGGAAAACAGAGTTCTTAGCTTTCGCTTCTTTTGATATTTCTGTTAATCCTAAGCCATAACGACCTTGGATGAAAATGTTTTCGGTTAACTTAAGGCCTAAACCTGCATTTACTCCGAACTCAAATGTTTTAGGGTCTTGTACATCAAATTCTTTTTTATTACTTAATAAAAATGATGCTTGAGGACCAACTTCTAGGCTAAAGGATTTATTTAAATAAATTTTTGCCATTACTGGAATTGTTAAATAACCTAATTCATTTTTAAAATCTTCAACGGCTGTTTTATAAGTTGCACCTTGTGTTGAGTACAAAAGTTCAGGTTGGATAGAGAATTTATCTAATAACTTAATTTCGGCTACTAAACCAGCATGATAACTAGTTATACCTTCTTTGTCTACTGAAATGCCTTCAAAACCAGCATCTCCATTTAGATTGGCAAAATTTACCCCAGCTTTTACTCCAAATTTTATAAATTGTGCTTGCATTGTTGCCGATGTTGCTACGAACAGTACAGCTACTAAAATTAATTTTTTCATAAGTTTTTTTTTAACGATTTGATTGATTTTTCTTTAGAGAAAACGGTTATAAATTGCAAATATTGCTTAAATAATTTGAAAGATTCTAATCTTTTGTATTAAATTATTTTAGCGAATTGCTTAGTTCGTTAGCAAAATTACATGCTGTTCATCGGTTTAGTTTATATTTAGGTGCTATTGTTTTACAGAATTTACATGTATTTATTTTTTAGTAGTATTATATTTCTAATTATTTAATATATTTGTAGTATTAATTTTATAATAAAAAACATGAAAAAAATTATTTTAACTACGTTGGCAGTTTTAGGATTCACATTTGCAAATGCGCAAGAGCAAACCGCAAAAGGAAAATGGCTTATTGAAGCAAACACTGGTTTTGGTGGAGAAGGAACAGGAAATACTTCTTTTAGACTTACGTCTGAAGATGGAGATACTGCTTGGAATGTTGGGGCGGAAGGAGGTTATTTTGTAATGGATAATCTAGCTGTAAAAGCAGGATTAGGTTATGGAGATAATGGTGAAGATTTTGCAAATAGTGTATTCTCATACAAAGTAGGAGCAAAATATTATTTACTAAATAAATTTCCTTTAGAGATTTCTTACAACGGAGCTAGTATTAAAGATGCAGAGGAAAATCCTTCATATATTGGTTTTCAAGGTGGATATGCATGGTTTGTAGGAAATAATATTTCTGTAGAACCAGGTATTCGTTACAATGCTACTTTAAATGAAGATTATGGAAGTGGTAAAGGTGCTTTTCAATTTAATATTGGCTTCGCCTTACATTTCTAGACGTTTACATTCAGTTTTAAAAAAAACCTTTCATATTAATTATGGAAGGTTTTTTTTTGTTTTATAAGTTTTATTTGGTTAATTTTTAATATAAAAAAAATAAAATGGGCATCACTAAATTTAGTGAGAAAAGAAGTAATAATATGTTGTAATACAGTGTTTTGTAGATGCAAATTTGATAGGTTTTATTTTTTGTTTTTTATTTTTTTTAACATGTATTTTTGGAATTTAGATTTCACTTATCTACGTTTGCCGCATAAATTTTAACATAAACAAAAAATGAAAAAAATTACTTTATCAATTGTTGCGGTTTTAGCATTTGGATTTGCAAATGCACAAGAAGTTAAATTTGGAGTAAAAGGTGGAATCAACCTTTCTACTTTAACAGGAGATATTGAAGATACTTCTTCAAAAGTTGGTTTCCAAGTTGGTGGTTTTGCTGAAATCAAATTATCTGATAAATTCTCAGTTCAACCAGAGCTTTTGTACTCTGCTCAAGGAGCTAAACGAGATTTTAATGGATTTGATATTGATGAAATGGAGGTTGTTTCTGCTGATTTGACTTATAAATTAGCTTACATCAATGTACCAGTTATGGCAAAATATTATGTTGCTGAAAAATTTAGTTTAGAAGCAGGACCGCAAATTGGTTTTCTTGTAAGTGCTAAAGGTAAAGTTTCTGGTGGAGGTGATTCTTCTGAAGAAGATATTAAAGATCTTTATAAATCAATTGATTTTGGTGTAAACTTTGGTGCTGGTTACGATTTTACAGAAAATGTTTCTGTTGGAGTTAGATATAATTTAGGTTTGTCTAATATTGCTAAAAATGAAGAAGGTGACAATGCTAAAATTAAAAATAGTGTATTCTCTTTATCAGTTGGATATAGATTCTAATAACTAATTATAGAACACTTTTAGGGGTGTTCTTGAATTTATTTTTACAATTTTAAAGCCCTTAAATAGTAGTATTTAAGGGCTTTTTTTATTTGAACTGTATAGGTATTTGTTATTAGAAAAATTTAGTTTATAAGTTTTTTAAGGTTAATTTTTATTGCTTCAAAAATAAATTTTTCCTCACTAAATTTAGTGAGAAAAGCAATAATAATGTAGTGTAAATCAATGTTCTGTGCTTAAAAGAATAACTAGGTTTATTTTTTTTATTTTTATTTTTTAACAGTATTTTTGGAATTTAGATG